>JAHHIF010000022.1 GCA_019358875.1 Symplocastrum torsivum CPER-KK1 | reverse complement strand
TCCAGATCCTCGTTAAGAACTTTGAGCGAACCCTAGCCAATGCCACAACCAAAATCAACCTTTGCTTCATTAGGCTAATGATTAAAAGGCTTTCAGCCTCTTCTCAAGATCTCAAATGGGTTCTATAGACTTCTCTACTCCTGCTCCTCTTCTCCCCCTGCTCCCTTGGGTGACTCTAGTTTGCGGGAACTGTCCACCAAGCAAGGGCGTAAGGCTGAGATGCCTCATTTACCTGTTGGCGATACTGAACGCGGATTTTGTACCGACCAGCAGTAGGAACAGGGCAGAAAATATGTTCTACGCTATCGACTTCACTGACGGAAGAACAGACAGTTTTATTTGTGCCGTCGTCATCAGCAGGTACTAGATAGAGGTCGAGGTTATTCAAACCGCGATCGCGAAAACTCTCCCCAACATCAAAGGCATTGTTCTTGTTCTTATCGTCTAGATCGACTAGGCGCTCCCAAGCAAGGGTTAAAGACACAAAACTGCCTGCCTTTAACGGTTGTTCCAAGACATAATCCTGAGAGGCTTTTTCCTCAACCGTTCGATAATCCCAACCCATTGATGGCACCACTGCCTCTGGACTCCATTGACCAGGACTAAACTGCTCATAAGCCCTGAACGCATTAAGATGTCCTGTCCCCATCTGGATATCTAGAGGGATTTTTGGGTCTTTGTAGGCATCAGACTCTAACCAGTTGAGGCTATTTTTGCCCAAAACGGTGCGAGTCATTCCCAAGCGCAAGCCATCACCATTGTCTTTGATTTTGTCAGCGGAGTTGAGCAGCACGGCTCTCATGACTTGATTGCGTCGAGAATCTGTACTCCAATTTGGTTGCTTAGACTGGAGTTGGCGATCGCCAAATTCCTGAAGCAGTGCTACTGATGCTGTAATATGAGGAGCTGCAAAGCTTGTACCGCTAACCTCAACAATCTTGCCATCCAGTTCATACACAGCTATTTTGCTGCCGGGAGCTGATAGATTAATCGAGCGACGTGGACCAACATTAATTTCACGAGTGATCAAACGTCTGCCAATCCCTACAGGAAGCGCACTCAAGTTAGCAAAATCTACCTTGCTAAACACGCCGTCTCTCTGCGTTGTGTAGGCAACATTAATCCCATTAAAGTTGTCGGTGGGAATCGGAATGCCACCACTGCCTTGATTTCCTGCAACCACGTAAAGAACATCGTGGGTGCGGGCTGACCAATCAATACACTGGGTTAACAAAGCATTGCCATCAAGCGTGGCTTCTGGTCTGGGATCACGCTGGAGAGGTTCACCAAAGCTAAAGTTAATTGCCCGAACATCTCCACCGTTTTGCAAGGCAATATGTTGGGCAGATAAACACTCTTCGGGTTGCCCACCTTCCACAGGTGAACCGGAGGCAGAGGAATATAGGCGTGCCCCCGGTGCAACTCCCGGTAGGGTTTTGTCACCGCTGATCATCACACTAGCGACCATTGCTGCGTGGGAATCAACATCGGTATTTACTTTCGCTGGTTCATTACGAAAGAATACTCGTTCTAATGCGATCGCAGGATTCCAGGAAACTGACTTGTCAATTCCAAATAGTCCTGGTCTGCCAATTTCGACCTGACCAATCGCAATCTTACGACCAGTTAAGTTGTAGGGGGGTTCGCGGAGTTTTTGGGCATTAATTCCCGTTTCTCCTACAGAAGCGGGTGAAGCCAGTGCTGGGATTGTGAAGCAGGAGGCACTTAAACCCCCAATTATCCATCCGAGTCTCTTTACAGTCTGCCGATGAGCCAAGGAAGCTTCTCCTAAATTGTTATCAGTTATTAGGGGCAGGTGGGTCGAAATCTACGTGTAGTCTTACCCACCTCTAAGTTATATGTACTTAGTTGGGGATCGCAAAGTTAGGGGATTACTAAAGATTTTGTTAAGATATATAGGCACAGAGGACGCAGGAGAGTATCGCCAGTCATGACCCAATCGCAATCTCAGAACCCCATAGTTATTGCCCCTTCTATCCTATCAGCGGATTTTAGCCGACTGGGGGAAGAAATTCAGGCGGTGGATGCCGCTGGTGCTGACTGGATTCACGTTGACGTGATGGATGGTCGCTTTGTCCCGAATATCACGATTGGTCCTCTGATTGTTGAAGCAATTCGCCCCATTACGAAAAAGCCTCTGGATGTCCACTTGATGATTGTGGAACCAGAAAAGTACGTGGAAGATTTCGCGAAAGCAGGAGCTGATATTATTTCTGTTCACTGCGAACACAACGCTTCTCCCCATCTACACCGCACTCTATGTCAGATTAGAGAACTCGGTAAGCAAGCGGGTGTAGTGCTGAATCCCTCAACACCATTGGATTTGATTGAGTATGTGTTAGAAGTCTGTGATTTGGTGCTGATCATGAGTGTCAATCCCGGCTTTGGTGGACAAAGCTTTATCCCCGCCGTGTTGCCAAAAATCCGCAAACTGCGTCAGATGTGCGATGAAAAGGGTCTTTCTCCCTGGATTGAAGTCGATGGTGGACTGAAAGGAAATAACACCTGGCAGGTTTTGGAAGCGGGAGCAAATGCGATCGTTGCTGGTTCGGCTGTGTTTAAGGCGAAAGATTACGCAGAAGCGATCGAAGGGATTCGCAACAGTAAGCGTCCTGAGCCGGAATTAGCAACTGTTTAGGTAATACTGATTTAAATCTCTTTAAATATCCAAAAATAACCTGCTAGAAATTTCACCTTCAACAAGGTTGAGAGGAAAGCGGGTTATTTTGATGCAGTACTATGCCTGACTAGATGCTTGAAAGCGATCGCGCTTTTGGTCATGCGAAGTTAGGATTAGTGTCTGATTGGCTGAAAAGAGAAGCTCTTGTTGAAGAGCAAAGACGCAATACCTGCCCCTGCCCATCAGCGGAAAAGCTATCAATCGCCAAACTCCACTTCTAGTATGTGCTGTACCTGTTTCAGCAAAGGCGGTACTTTGTTCTGGATAATATCCCAAAGAATTTCGTTCTCCAAACTAAAGTAGGCGTGAGCGAGTACATCACGTAGTCCAGCAATTTTTCGCCACTCAACCTCTGGGTAGCGATTCGAATTTCTAAGGGTACGTTTTTGGCAGCTTCCCCAATAATCTGTAGATTTCGCATTACCGCACAGGACTTACGCAAATCCATCCTTGAAACACCATTTGCAGGGGCGCACAGCTGTGCGCCCCTACCAGATATGGGGCTTGTGCGTAAGTCCTAACCGCATCAAAAGTACGCTCATCACCTAGGAAATCCTCAAAGTTCATGCCTTGGGTGTAGCGTAGCACTTTAGCGCTGCTGGCAAGAATGTCTTCAATGTAGAGGCGGATACTACGTGACAGGAATAGCCTCCTGTTCTATGGAAGGTCGAATTTGTGGTCTGAGGGCGCGTCTACTCACTAAGTCTACCTGTGTTCCAAGGTGGTCTTCTAGGTAGAACTTCAGATCCATGTATCGGTCAAAAGTTACTAGTCCCTCAAACTCAACTAAGATATCCACATCGCTACCTGGTTTAGCCTCATTCCTTGCCACTGAGCCGAAAATTGCTATCGACTTAAGTCCAAAGCGCTTGAGTGAGTCTTGATGCTGCGCCAGAATGGTCAGTACCTCATCTCGCTGCATGGTCTACCTGTAAAGCCTTCTCCCAAATTTTACATATGGTTGGTGGGAAAATATGAAGCAGACAAAGCGATCGCATTTTCCCTGACCGCTACTACGCGATCGCATTCTCTTCCCCTACTCCCCTTCAGGCGATCGCTTTGGTACTCCAAACTCGTCAGGCAACTCCTCAATACTTCTGTCGAATACCTTACAAAGTGCCTTCATTTGAGGCACAGTCAACATTGCTGGTGCGCCTCTCTCCCAGCGACTAATAGTTGCTACAGCTACACCAATCCTAGTAGCTAGCTCCTGTTGGGAGAGTCCCGCCTCTTCTCTAAGTTTCTTTAACGGGGACTCATTGTCCTCTGAGCCAGATTTCTTTTTGACCACAAGCTATTAACTTAATACTTTGACTTGATAGTTTGACTAGTCGATGTATAATAAAAAGGACACAAGAACAGGCAGGAAATCCGGGAAGCCACCGCTAGGGTAGTTAGGTGCTTTCTTGAATACCCTTTTGGATGCCTGCTGCTTTCTCAGTGTCTTACATAAATAGTCATCACACCACAACAAAAGTAGGTGATTCCGCTTTGAGCGCTCAGCGCTTCGCCTATTGGGTTGCCATATTCCTTGCGAAATCTGCGTACATCTCGTGCGCGATCGCATATTTTCCATGCCCATTTACCCAATCGGCAAGCATTCGCTATTGCCAGGAGTGCCTCATGAGCTACAAAACTCAACTGTTTCCGTGGTGCATTATTCGCCCTAAAGTCAACATACAGCAAATTATCGTCGCTCGTTTTCGCCGTCGCAGCGATGCAGAAGCCCACCTTCAAATTCTCCGACAGCTACTGCCAAACGCACCCCACACCATCATCTTTGACATCACACTCGATAATTCCAAGCAAGACAGCGAGGGAGCGAAATAATGAGCATCTTATTCCGACGCATTCAACCCGCTCAGCGATTTCATATCAACCTCCGCTACATCGCCCATGTCTTGAAAATTCCCCTATCTGCGATCGTGCGGGTTGAATGCTGGGCTTATGTTCTATTTGTCCATCGCTGTGATAAAGGCGGTCAATTCATTAGTTACCGTACACTGAACCGTTGGACTAGAACAATTGCTCGGATGATTCAGACAAGCCCTACCTTAGAAGATTTAATGAAACTGGGATATTGGATTAAAGAGGAAGCCGAGACATTCAAGGAAAAATACCCCCCAACTGTGTTGGATTACTGGAGAAAACTCTGGGCAGAACGCCGAGATAAACTCATGTCATTTTGCTAGTGCAGCATGGCCCAAATGAGTGACCAGTTAACAACAGAGGCAAAAGTAAAAAATACAAACCTTTTGACCTTCTGCCTTCTGCCCCCTGCCTTCTTGCACTAGTTCCTGCAACAAATCAGATTCCTACTCCCTCCTTCGGAAAAAACCCTAGAAGTAATTCCCCGATGGTTGCTCAAAAGTGATGAATATAAGCAACAAGTCATAGTTGCCAAAACTGTAACCAGTAGAAGACCTCTAGCTAGAACGGGTCATCCTAAAAAGTAATTGCATCGGTAAGTGAGGTAGTCTAATGAATCGAAAGATGCTCAGTCGAGTGGGTGTTAGTGTGGCAGCAGGGATTGTTCTAGCAGGTTTACTAGGAGGGGTGATGGCTCAAAAACTCAACGCCTTCAGTGCCTTGTTGAACTCCCAAAAGCCTGAATCACCACGTTTAAATGCACAATTACCTAATGCAACAGTGGATTCCAAAGTTGTTGCAGCAAATACAAAATTTGGCTTTAAGCTCTATAAAGAAATTCTTAAGCAGGACAGCAACAAGAACGTTTTTGTCTCACCGACTAGTGTTGCGATCGCCCTCTCCATGACCTACAACGGCGCTAGCGGCGAAACCCAACAGGCAATGGCAAAAGCATTGGAATTACAAGACATAGCCTTACCCACAGTTAACCAGGCAAATAACGCCTTAAAAGCCTCCTTAGAAAATGCAGACCCTGATGTCCAGCTATCAATTGCTAACTCTCTGTGGGCAAAGCAAGGCTTTACCTTCAATCCTGACTTCATGGAAAGAAACAGGCAGTTCTATGGAGCAAAAGTAACAGAACTCGACTTTACTAGTGCTGATGCTCCACGTACTATCAACAACTGGGTTAAAGAAAACACTCGTGGGAAAATAGAGCAGATTATTGAGCAAATCCAACCCGATCATGCTCTCTTCCTAATTAATGCAATTTACTTTAAAGGTAGCTGGACGGACAAATTCAAAAAGAGTCAAACGGCTGATCGTCCTTTCTATCTATCCGATGGGAGCCAGAAGCAACACCCGATGATGTCTCAGTCGGGTGAGTATCAATACTACGATAATGACACGTTCCAGGCTATCAGTTTACCTTACGGAAAAGGACGCATGAGTTTGTACGTCTTTTTACCGAAAAAGACTACTAATCTTGAAGCGTTTCAACAACAGCTTACTACTGAAAACTGGCAACAGTGGATGAATCAATTTGGGATGCAGGAAGGCTCTATCCAACTTCCTCGCTTCAAGTTGGATTACGATATTCAACTCAATACAGCGCTAAAAGCATTAGGGATGGAATCGGCTTTTAGTGACGCAGCAAATTTTTCTAATATGACGTCTAATCCAGTTGCTATCAATGAAGTCAAACATAAGACTTTCGTAGAAGTGAATGAAGAAGGGACCGAAGCCGCTGCTACGACTTCGGTCACCGCTGTTCCTACAATGGCACGAGTTCCAACAGAACCTTTCCAAATGGTTGTTGACCGTCCCTTCTTCTGTGCGATTCGGGACAATCGAACCGGAACAATTTTGTTTATGGGTTCAATTCGAGAGCCAAAGTAATATTGGTTGTTGGTTGTTAGTTGTTAATGGTTGGTGCGAAAGGTTCTATTAACCACTAACAATTTCCTATTGATTGCTGGTAGGGGCGCACTCCAAGAGAGTCCTTGAGTGTATTGCTAACTTGGAAACACGTTAGCGTCAGGTGTTTTGCTAACAATGCCTGACCATTGGACTTTTTTGAGCTTATCGCGGCGGTAGGAGAAGAAATGCTCTGGTTCCTGATAGGTGCAGTAAGGTGCGATCGCAACTTGTTCAGAACTAACACCCAGTTGTTCTAGTTGTAGTGCATTCACTCGCCGCACATCTAGACGCACTCGTCCGGGTTGTGGGTCGTCAAGGATAGGTGGGTTGGGTAGTTGCTGCAAGACATCGAGAATTGCTTCTGGTGTCTCTGCTTTATCTTTTGAGACAATGCTTGCACCCACTTCAGCAGCAACTGTTTCTGATACCTGATAAACCTCACCCGCGATCGCAGGCCCCATAGCAATGCGTATATCTTGGAGGCGGCTACCAGAGTTGAGCAAGCGTGCGATCGCATTTGGCACAATTCGAGACGCTGTTCCCCGCCAACCTGCGTGTATAGCGGCGACTTGCCCTGTCTTTTCGTCCGCAATCAACACAGGCGTACAATCCGCACTACAAACCCAGACGGCTTGCTGAGGTTGCTCAGTCAAGATACCATCAGCAGGTGGTTTTTCTGGCTCCTCTTTCCTCTCCTGACTCGCACGCGCTGCACTTTCAATCTCTGAGGATGTTAGAACTGTATTGCCATGTACCTGTCTCACTCGATACACTTGAGCCTGAGGCTGGAGTGCGTCCACAATTTCTGCGGGAGAGCGCGGGGAAAATGCTGAAGTGAAAAAGCCATGTTCCCAACCTTTAAGAAGACTACAGGTCAGATAGGGCAATTCTTCCCAAGTCTGCCAGCACCAAGTATGCATAAAAGAACCTCGAACAGTTGTTTCAATCACGCTCCCTGCCCTTATAAGAAAGCTGCATTTAAGCCTAGGAATTTATCAATTCCTGGTGAATCTATGCTAGCTTAGGCAACGAATTACTTCGAGCGCGTAGTAATGGTATTTAATCAGCAACAGTTTGAGGTAGCTCTATCAGAGGTCGGCAAGCATCTATCTCAACAGGGCATAGGGATTGGGGATTGGGAAAATAGGAGCAGAGATTTAGAACCCGGATATCTTCTGAAAAAAAATCCTTCCCAGCCGCCAGCCCCTAGCCCCCAGCCCCCGATAGTCATTCCTCCGCGACCTGTTGAAGAGATACCTCTACACTTATTTGACACCCTGCCTTCTACAAACCAAACTCTCTGGGAATTGCTCAACCAAGGAGCAACAGCAGGAACCATTGTTATTGCCGCTCAGCAAACGGCTGGGCGGGGGCAGTGGGGGCGGCAATGGCAATCTAACGTTGGGGGACTTTACTTATCGCTGGCTTTAGCGACCAATCTTCCTGCCTCGAACAGCGCTCAGCTAACTTTATCTGGTGCTTGGGGAATTGCCACAACTTTAAGGCATTATGGTATTCCTGTTTTCCTTAAGTGGCCTAATGATTTACTTCTGAAGGGGCGCAAGCTGGGAGGTATTTTGACTGAAACCCGTGTCAGGCAGGGTTGGATTGCTCAAGCTGTTGTTGGTGTCGGGATTAATTGGAGCAATTGTGTGCCTGAATCAGGCATCAATTTGCAGACTTTTTGTGAAGAAGAGTTAAATGTAGGCGTGACATCTTTGGAAATGCTTGCGGCAATTGTTATACAAGGACTGAATTTTGGATACCAAAGCTTGTCTGAGCAAGGCATGGAAAATCTGCTACCGTCTTACCTGGAGTTACTCGATAGCCAAGGACGCCACATCACAGTGGACGGAAATCTTGGAACTATCGTAGGTGTCACACCCACAGGGGATTTACGAGTCAGCTTAAATTCAACAGAAGCTGCCGTTGGGGAAGTTACAACATCCGCTTCCTTAACAGAAACTTGCCTAAAGCCCGGTACAATCAGTCTTGGCTATTGTCAATAATTCGTTGGGCATAACGGTCAAAGTCGATTCGGTCTGTGACTAAACAAAATACGTCCCTGACCGAAATTCACGAAATCTTCCGGATGACTTTTTTAGAGTGAGGAGTAGGAGTCGGAAATGACAAAAGGAACTTCGTCGGGTTGCACCCCTTTAAGCATCTTTTATCGGTGTCCCCGATTGATACAGGCACTGAGTTTGATGAGCGCTCTTGGGCTATTGAGCAGTGGTCTGGTTGTCGCTCAAACGGAAACCGCCTCAGACCCTGTAGCTGCGCCACCAGCAGCGGTTGAAGCCCCACCCGTTGTTCACGTTAACGAAGCGGCTCCTCCAGTGCGATCGCGTCCTAGAGAAATGGCTGTACCTGTACAAGCCCCTGTACCAGCTTTCAAACCGAAGCCAGCAGCTCCCGAAACAGTTATTGTGCCAGTTGTCCCCGTGCGTAAGCCCGCTCCGGCTCCTGCACCTGTAGTAAGAAAACCAGTTCCAGAGGCAAGACCACAAATCTCAAGACCAGCACCTGCTGCCACAACACCAAAAAAACCTGTGCTAGCGGCTCCCAACTTATCTTTACCCGACAGGTCAACCATAGCGAAACCCCCCAGTGTCATCTTTAACCCTGCCCAGACAGAGCAAACCGCTAACAGCCCAGTTGATCCCAGCAATAGCTACATTGATCGCACAGACTACAGTATTGGTGCGACCCAGAGGTATAATGCACCGAATTCCGTTGTCTTAACCGAACGCTCAACAGGCTGTAGCGCTGTTGCTCAAAATGGGCAGCTTTCCAGTGGAGCCTGTGGCGGGATCACACCTCGTCAACAAAAGCCCGGTCAACAAATAGCAGGTCAACAAACACCAGATCTACAAAAACCCGGTCAACAAACAGCGCGTCAAGCCCTCACCAGTCTGGTTACCCTTCAGGAACCTCAGCTAAACGGAGTAAGAAGGCTCCCAGCCCCTCCTATCAGGGGAATCCAACCTGTCAGAGTCGGACCGTTGAGAGTCAGTGCTAGTGGTGTTCGTCCGACTCGGCAGAAAGCGTATTCCTCCTATTCTGGCGGAAGTTCTAGCGGAGGCGGGACAACGCCAACAGGTTTGGCTTACTACAACCTCACCAATCGACCTGTAGGGCGTCCGACCATCGGAAAATCGAGCTTTATGTTCCCTCTAACAATTCCTGTCTCAATCACCTCGTTATTTGGCTGGCGGCTTCATCCCATTTCCGGTGACTACCGTTTTCATGCGGGGACAGATTTGGGCGCACCTCAAGGCACACCTGTAATTGCGGCGGCATCTGGAGAGGTGGCAACTGCCGACTTTTTGGGCGGCTATGGACTCACCGTAATTTTGCGGCATGAAAAGGGCACACAGGAAAGCCGCTATGCTCACCTTTCAGAAATCTTTGTTCAAACTGGCGAACTTGTAGAACAGGGAACTGTGATTGGGCGCGTTGGCAGCACGGGTAATTCTACTGGCCCTCACCTGCACTTTGAATGGCGACACTTAACCACTGATGGTTGGGTAGCCGTTGATGCTGGCGCTCATCTGGAGTATGCTTTGGCTCAATTCATCAATGCTCTACAACTCGCCCAAGGAACCCCACAACGAGGGTTTTAGAAACGGGAAAAGGGAAAAGGTCTTTTTCATCAAATTTTTGGGCAGACGGGACACCTACCCCACAAGAAAAAATGACTATGAGTGGGATGAGCCGAAAAGCCCGTCCTAGCTATTGCTCTTCAAGAGGTCTAATCAACTAGGTAAGGCACTCAGCGTTCCACCTGACGCTGGGTGTTTCAGTTTCCAAGACCCAAATAATTATCGAGTGTGACAGTTGAAAGGGCGGAATGTGGGTTACAAAATAATCTTTTTTAGATGGCTTTCAAGATGATGGAATCTTACAAACCTCAACCCTTACCTCCACTAGATCCGAACCTAGATGCTACTAACAACCACTACTGGAGTTATCACAATCTTGAGGCACTTTTAAGTTGCAAGAACCCTTTAACCGCCTCAAAGGACGAAGATTTATTCATTGCCGTCCATCAAATCTGTGAACTTGCCTTCAATCAGATGATCGCAGATATGGAGCGCGTGTTAGAAGGTTTAGCTGTTGCTCTAAAAGATGAAGTAGATGCAGTAGTTGGTGATACAAGTGAGGCGTGTTACTTCTTCAAACGCATTCTCCGCCTCTACGAAGTGGTGGTGACAACTATGCCAATTCTTACCACGATGCGAGCCTTTGCCGAGTTTCGTACCACTATTGGCCCAACAAGTGGTTTCCAATCCTTCCAGTTTCGCCATCTAGAGATTATGAGTGGTGTGCCGAAGTATTGGGAAGGTGGCACCAACGATGCGGAGGGCAAACCTCATATTGCCGAAACAGAGTTTGAGCGCCGCTATGGAGATGATATTGCTAAGTGGTTCGAGCAATACCGCAATCACAATCTTGCCTACTACTACGAAACTCTAGTCAAGCGTACGGCGGGTGACTCTAGAGAACAACAAGTTGCCAATCTACTCAATCATCCTCATGTCAGTGCAATTCTAAGGTGTATGCGTACCTATGATGAGTACAAGTGTCGCTTTCATCAAGCGCATCTCGGTTTGGCGGTACAGCAGTTAAAGATTGTTGGCGTTGATATTGGTACGGGTGGCACATCGTTCCGAGATTACCTGGCGAAGTACAACAAAGAGCAAGCGCCACTGTTTCCGGGCTTAACTCAAATTTCGTTGAGTGAATACTGAAAAGCGTTCAGCAATCAGCAATCAGCACTCAGCCTTCAGGTATTTCTCGTTGCCGATGATAAAGGCGAAGCAAAGCGTCTATCTTCGATAAAAAGCGATCGCAGCACTGCTATGTCTTCATCAACCTCCAACAGTGAACCTGGCTGCTGTCCCAGACTATTCAAACTATCTAGCAATGTAGGTCATATTCATAATAATGAAATCGCTACAGTGATCTAGATCATGTCACTAAACAGCACTAAGTCAATTTAATAAGATTTCTACCTCACGACTAAAGTTGATACTTCTCACGATCTGTCTGTGGGGCAATTAACTGTAGGGAGATTAATGCCATACTAGAATTGTGAGGAAAAAACGGAACAGATGTTACTTATCAAGACAAGGGGAAAAATTATGAAATTCAAATTGTTAGCCGCCCTAACTTTATTAACTCCCCTATTTTTCACTAACCCAGTTAAAGCTGAAAATCCAATTCATGTAAAGCAACTACTGTCAACTGGAACATGTTTCCAGTGTGATCTATCAGGAGCTAACCTCAGGGGCGCACATTTGATTGGTGCTGACTTGAGAGAAGCGAATCTGGAAAATGCTGACCTTACAGAAGCAAATCTTGAAGGTGCAGACCTCAAGGGTGCCAACTTAGAAGCCGCTAATTTAACATCAGCTTTTGCAACTAACGTCAATTTTCAGGAAGCCAATCTTGACGAGGTAAACTTTACTCTCGCTAAGATTTATGATTCTAATGTTTATGGTGCATCAATGAGTGACCTCAACATCAGTGATGCCGAAATCTATGAAACAGGAATCGGCATTGGTGGAGACGATGCACAACTCCAACCTTGGGACTAGGTTGTGTTGAAGTGTTACTTATGCTGGGATAGCGGAGATGACGGAGCAATGCCTAGCCACAAGCGAGTAATACTCAACTGAAATTGGGTTTGAAATGTAAAGACAATGAATTGTGCCTTCATGAATTAAGAGAAGGCACAATTCAGATTTTTTAGGCGTGCGATCGCATTAAGTATAAGTAATAGACTTGTTGCTCTAAGTCACGGGAAAAGGCAAAGGTGAAGAAAGATGCCTTTATCCAATGACCATGAATTCCCTATCGTATCGTTGAGCGAAAGCTGGTAAAGTTTTCGCATGAGGGAAATACGAGCAGTTTTATGTGGATATTACGGGAAGGGCAACGCTGGTGATGAAGCCTTGCTTGCTTCCCTGTTACAAATGTTGCCGCAGGGTGTGACACCTTTGGTGCTTTCTGGGAACCCGACAGAAACCAGGAAGCGCTATAAAGTTCAGACTTGTGATCGCAATTCTGCCTTTCGAGTGCTGAAGGCAATGCGTAACTCCGACTTTTTTATTTGGGGCGGCGGTAGTCTCATCCAAGATGTTACCAGTGCAGCTAGCCCACTCTACTATGCCGGATTAATGGGGCTGGCTCGACAGTTGGGCTTAAAAACGATTGCCTGGGCGCAGGGAATTGGCCCCCTGAAGCGTGAACTGACTCGTCGGGTAGCGCGGCAGTCATTTGCCAGTTGTACTGCCGTAAGCGTGCGAGATCGCGGTTCAGCCGAACTGTTAGCGGATTGGAAAATTCCCTTTATTATTGCCCCTGATCCAGTCTGGGCACTAGATTCCTCACAGGTACAAGGGTTGTGGGACTTACCCGCACCAAGAGTCGCCGTTACCTTGCGATCGCATCCTGCACTAACCTCAGAACGCCTTGCCAACCTGACCGAAGCTCTAATTAACTTTCAAAAAGCCACACAAACCTGTATCTTGCTTGTTCCCTTCCAAGCCTCTCAAGACTTAAGCATTGCTGAATCCATTCAGTCCCAGCTTCCCGGTTCAAACCAGATTTTCCAGATAGAAGACCCTAGACAATTGAAAGGTTTATTCCGGGGTGTAGAAATGGCAATTGGGATGCGCTACCACAGTTTAATCATGGCGGCGGCAGCAGAATGCCGCTGTTTTGCTCTTAGTTATGACCCTAAGGTTAGCCAACTGATGAGTGACTTGGACTTACCAGGATGGGAACTAGCACAGTTGCCAGATGACCCAAATATTATCAGTCAAACTTGGCTAGAACACTATGCCAATGGCGACCCACTAAGTAGTGACCAAATTCAGTCCTTAGTTGATCGGGCACTAATGCATCGAGATTTGTTGACACAAGCGCTATCAATCTCTAACTAAGTTTCCGCAAAGACACTCTAATGTCTGTCTTGCAAGTTAAAATTTGTGGTCTGGCGGTTTTTGTGCATTACTTTTGTATGGAGAGAGGGGTGATATTAAATCCAGTAAGCTCACTTCGTAGATGAATTGTTGCTTTTTGTCAGTAGCAACGGACAACAGACAAATACACGAAGTAACGAACTGGGCTTGATATGAGGTAATTTCGTATCTTGGCACCCAAACTAAGTCAGGGCAAAGCATTTGACTCGAATCTCTTCTACACGGACACTCTCTTTTGGCGTTACAGTTAACCCAAAGCTTCTGAGTAGACCCTTGTTTTTTTGGTGAGATGCCCCTACTTGCCTACGTCGTGGATTGTGAACCTCTGAAATGTTGAGCTATGAGTGAAGCTGACACCCCAAATAACCAGCCCCTTCCTGAACCCCCCACTGCGGGGGATGAGAGTACAGTGGAGTTGCCAGATGTGCCAGGAACTCCAGAAAACCCACAGATTGTCAACCTTCCAGAGTTGCCGAGTTTCGAGGAGGCTGTTCAGTCGCCGAGATTAGGACGAGCGATTACGCCACTTAGTCTCCCGCCTGCCTCAATACCCTCAATGGGAGATGATGAGGCAACTGAACCGCTAGAATCCTTGCAGCGAGAACACTCTAAAGATGCTGACTGGTTTGCTCTGGCACAAAAAATGCGTCAACGCAACCGTCGCTTGCTTGACCAAGTGACTCAGTTAAGGCAATCACTTCGGGAAAAGCAGGAAGAGTTACATACGGAGTTAGTGCGATCGCGCGATCGCGAAACGCTCTTAGCACAACAGACAGAGGAATTCAATACCCTCCAAGAACAACTGACGCGAATGTTCAATGCGCTGGAATCATCGCATCAAGCGTCTCAGCGCCAGCAAATTTTAATTGAAACCCTATCAGAACAGTTACAAAGCTCACAAGAACGAGTCGCTCAACTAGAGCGTGAATGCGCCCTTACCCAACAACGCTACAACGAGCAGTCCCACCAGCTATTACAAGCCGCAAATACCTGTCGAGAACTCAGAACTCGCTTACATCGACAGCAGCGCCAATCCTTACAGTTCAAGGCTGCTCTAGAAAAGTCTTTAGAAATGCCCTCTGGGAATTCTAGCTCACAACAACAGCCTCATCCCAGAATCAACGCAACCCAGTCAGCCGTCCACAAAGCAGTGCCAATCCAACCCTGGTCAGCCGAACCGGAGTTAATCGAAGATACAGCTAATTTAGACCCAATCTGGAATCGCCCAATCCGACTTGAGCCTCTCAAGCCCTATTCCTCAGAAACGGAACCCACCATAACCAAGCGCATTGAAGAACTTGAGCAGTTCTCAGCGGCAGAAACCTCTAATCCCGTAGAGGCAATAGTCGCTTCTCTCCAAGAAAGTGAAGCCAAAGAACTGGAATTAGAACAGCAGCTACTTGCCGAGATGTCCTCTTTAGCCGAAGCGTCTGGTTTAGCGGAGGAACTCCAATCCGATTTAGCCCTCCCCCAAACGCCATTAATTTCGGCATCAGGAACGAACTCAGGCGAATCCTCTTCACCAGTACGTCATTTGAGGAGTGTCGAAGCAACAGCCTCACCAGGGGATAGGGAGACACAAATGCCGAATGAGGAATTCTGGGGAGATGATCTAAGGCAAGAGCCAGCCCCATCGGAAGTACGTCTCCCTCAATCCAACTGGCCCTCACCTGTCCTTTATCCGCTACGTCCTCCAAAAAAGCGCCAGTCCTTGGCATCAATTGACTTACCCAGTTTTCCTCGTTATCGCCCAATTTAAATGGAATTGGGCTTAGGCGATCGCGTACAAAAGGGAGTCGGAGTTGTCTGAGTAATCATTCCAATGATGGCTACGGGATTGTCTACAGAAAAGGCTTCCCGCCAAGCATCTGACCAAAGTTGCCGCTGGGCGAAGTATTGGGCGCGACGTGCCGCGCTTTCCTCCACTGTCGCTCCTTTGGCTTTGAGTTCCCGTTCTAAGCTTTGCAATTGGGTACTGACTTGTTCACGTTCTCGTGCATCCATGACCTTAAACGCCATAGACCTGATCGCATTGTTTTGCAAGTCAAAGAGTACCCAGTTGTAAGTTTCACCAGGCTGGAGTGATTCTCCGGCATACTGGATTCTCCCAACGCCTTGGGGGATAGTCTCACGCCACAACACATCATTGCTACCTTGCTGGCGCACCTCAATTTTTCCGATCGGTCCCCGCCAGACAAACATAGGGCGATCGCTCCAGACTTCTGTATTCGTTTTTAAGTCCAACGGTGCGATCGTGCAAGGTCCGCGTGTTCCAGTAGTTGTAGGATCTGTCGGAGGAGGGTTGTCCTTACTCAAGGAAGTCTGAATAATATCTTTTGAAGACTCAGGTAGATTGATTTGCACCTTTGCTACCTGAAATGCTCTAGTTGGCACATTAGAAATCATCGCACTCAAGAGCAAAGTCGATAACACCCAAGTGAATTTACGCATGAGATTTCCCTTCTAATAAACCTAGAAAAACAAAAGTCCAAAACGCTGATATAGGTAAAAGCCAAGGCATTAGCACCGCAGCCGTAATGTAAAGCTGCAAGCTAGCCATTCCGTAAACTGCTGTAGTACCACTCAGTAGAAGCAACCATTTGCCCCTTCCGGACGGTAAAACTAACAGCCAAAGGTTCCCTTGTCTGTTTTTCCTCTCCCCCTTGACCCTTTCTAGTGCTAGGGCTGTTGCTTTCCCCAATAACACCGCTACCCCAACCAGCCAGAGGTCAGGAATTGGAACAACTAGTCGCTGATTGAGTAAATGGTGAACCATATAGGCTTGAGCTTCACCACCTGGAAATATTTGACGTGGATCAGGGGGATTTTCCTGAGAACGCCAATAACCAACAGCCAGTGGTAGAGGAAAATTGTCCTGACCTTCTGCTGCTACCCCAGCTTCGTCATAGCCACCAGCGGCAATAATGACTACGGGTTGCTGCTGACTATCTAGTTTGAGGGAGTTCACAGGGCTTTCCAACAATTTCCAAGCTGGCACTCGCCTATAAACCTGCTCAGGAGGAATTGAGTAGTCAATAATGGGATGCAACCACATTTGACGCAATAGGTAAGCCGAGTTAGTTAGGGGTTGTAAGCGAGCAGTTGGTGAGAAGATGTGCCGATAGTCCTTACCCGTTATGTTTGTGACATAGGTTGTTAACTGAGAGAACCAGTCAGCAGATGATTGCAGTTGCGGTTGAGGCAGTTTCCCAAATTGTTCACAAGTCAAATTGGATAAGGCAGACTCTCTGGCTAAGGAGGGCACAGAAGAGGGGGAATCCAACTTCCCGATTTTTGGAGGGGAGGGATTGCTGGAACAATCTTGAGATTGACCAAAGTTTAGCCAGTGAGATAATGCCAGCATGTAGGCTAAGGGCATATTCCGAGGATCGGGATTATCTCTCGGCACCAGTGTCATGTATTGTAGGTAGCGACCAAGACCGAGAATATTTCCTTGTAAGCTCCAGCTTGGCTGAGCGAGTTCTGGCAGTACCTCAAACCAGCCACCTGTATTATGATGGCGCTGAATAGCAAAAACAAACCAGGTTGCCTGTTGTTGCACTGAGGCGCGTATGGCATTAGCAAGTTTTTGGTCATTTTCTTTCTGATAGCGGTCTAGCAGATAATCAATACCAACAACTTTGGCGTTGATTGCTGCTAGCTTAGTCACCAAATCCGCTAGATAGCTGCGATCCATTGGGTTTGGCTGAGAAATTCCTCCTTTTCGGATAGATTCATTGTCAATTTCTACTAAGAGGACAGGAGGCGGCTGAGTTGTTTCGACTTGATTGGTTAGTTGGCGATAGCCTGATTGGACTAATACCCGTCGATCTAATAAGAAGCCTTGCACGGAGAGTTGCCAACTGACGAGTCCTAGGGCAGTTAGTGCGATCGCTTCTTTCCTTGTTGGCAACCAGCGCTTAAGCTGTTGCTTGATTCCATACGGTTCAATCCGAAATAGGGGTGCATCCGGATGACGAAACAAGGAAGGAATGAGGTGAGTACTAGGGTAGGTAAAATGCTTTTCTAATTTGAGGTACTGACAGGCATATTGCAGTGCTTCATGGACATCTTTGTACTCTCCAAGACGCTGGAGAAATCGCATCAGAAATTCTTGCGCCACCTGATTATGGATGGGTTCTCGCATCACCGCCACCTGACTTAAGCCCAGATTAATCAGTGCATTAGCGAGGCTGAGTCCATTACAGGAGTTGAAAATGGCAAATTGTAATCCCTGTTCCTTAGCAACCGTGAGAGGTTGGGCAATTTCCCTTAAGTTAAGGGAGATACCGGGAGCAATTCCCAATTCTCCCCCAGTCAAGTCGGTTTCATTACTGTGACCTGCAAAAAATAGCACATCCCAACCGCGTGCATCTGCGATCGCGTCTGCGATTTTGGTTTTGAGTTGGGGAATATCCTCTCCAGGTTGCCAACCAACAAACTCAATATCCGCGATTGAATTAAGCGATCGCACCGCTTTTCTATCTGCTTGAAAATTCAACCCCGTATCATCGCCCAGAATCGCCAAAATCCGTGCCCGCCGACGGCGGCGTTGAGGAGTCACTGTCGCGCCCACAATGTTCAACGGTTTGCGGAAAAAGCGAATCTTACCCGTAGCCGCAAACTCCGTACCAATTTCCCAGGCTTCCCACGGTAACCGTTCCAAATCTAATGGGTTACAAGTGAGGAAAACATCAACAGTGGGGATTGGGAATTGAGAATTGGGGATTGGAGAATTGCCACTCTCTATTCCTCCACCTCTAGCCGCTTGAGCGAGACAAGAACGAATTTCATAGAGTTCTGCACGACGCAACCAGTGATGAAATTCATACAGTAGCTTGGTTTCTGCTTGCACCAGTTTGGCGTGCCAATCCACAGGTGGCGGTAAGATGCTACCTTTTGCAGCAACTCGTCCTCGTAGTGCGGTTTTATAAAAACTTAGATAAACAGAACTCCACTCCTGATACAGGGTATTCAACGCTTCAGGATAAGGAAGTGTTACACCGAGTTGCTGTCCTCGTCCCCAAGACAATTCAAATAGGCATACCTGCTCAATTCGCTGAACTTTGAGGTGGAAAACAGAAGCACTCTGGGTCATTTCTTTCAGGTATCCTTAAATATCCTTTATCCTTATTACTTCGGAGCCGGGTTGTTTGTCAGTAGTCAGTTGCAAGGGACAACGAAAATAAGTAACAACAGATAATGAAATGAGCAAATTAAGCGAGGATGTCAGCGAAAGCCGTAGAGTTATAGTGGCTCTGGCTGAGGTAGCTGATACATCAAGACATAGCGACTTCTCTGTTGAGCTAGGAAAGCAGATTGCTGACTCTGTTTATCTATATCTCTCATAGGTACAGGACTTATGCAATAATTTTTGCGAGAGTTCAGCGAGTATCAAAGGCTCATCATTAAGTATCAAAGCCTCGTTAGCGAGTATCAAAGATTCGTTAGCGAACATCAAAAAAATCGTTAACGGATATCAAAGGCTCATCGTTAAGTATTAAAGACTCGATCATGAATATCAAAAAATCGCTAATGGATATCAAAAGCTCGTTAGTGAATATCAAAGACTCGTTAGGCTCCAATTTTGCATCTCTCGGAGGGTGATGCGATCGCCATTGCCAAAGAGAATAAAGGAATCATCTGGTGTCCCCACGACAAACGCCGCATGAGTCGCTAAATGCACAACCGTGTAGTCATCCATTTTGGGAACGGTGACTTCGGGGGTGAAGGCTTGGTCGATGAATTGAGTTGTAGTCGGAATAGTCTTAGCTAAATTCTCCACCTCGGCTCCAGCAAAGGGCAAGCCAGAAAAGTCAAAGGCTTCTCCACCAACCTTGAAGTTGTAGCGTCCGGTGGCAAAAGCACCCGCTAAGACTTGCATTTGCCGTTGCGGTTGGGTGTTTAGGTCAGTTGGTGCGCTCACCTTCTTGAGGCAGAGTTGCCCCTTGTATGATGGGAATTGATATTCCCTCGATACATACTGCTGGCAATGCCTTCTCCATTTCCAGGAATGAATCCCTATCTAGAAAACCCTCAATTGTGGTCAGAGGTGCATCACCGCCTGATAACAGCACTAGCTTCCGACATCGTATAGTTCTTCGTTTCGATACAATAATTAACTACTAAAAAGAGCAACTCACATTGAGAGATAAAAAGCCAGCATGACAAAACTTATCGTAATTACAGGTATCAGCCGAGGTCTTGGACAAGCTTTGACCGAGCGATTTATTCAATCAGGACATACTGTTCTAGGTTGCGCTCGCTCAGAAGCAACGGTGGAGAAATTCAACCAACAGTTTGGCTCACCGCACAATTTCACTGCGCTAGATGTTGCTGATGAAGAACAGGTAAAAGCTTGGGCAAAGCGACTCCTTTCTGAATATGCTCCGCCAGATTTGCTGATTAATAATGCGGGAATGATTAACGAATTAGCACCACTCTGGCAGATACCCAGCGAAGATTTTTCCCGCCTTATTGATGTCAACATCAAGGGAGTGGCGAGTGTGATTCGTCATTTTGTCCCAGCGATGATTGAGAAGGGAAGCGGTGTGATTGTTAACCTAAGTTCAGGTTGGGGTCGCTCTACCTCTGCTCAAGTCTCGTCCTATTGTGCTTCTAAGTGGGCAATTGAGGGGATGACGCGATCGCTTGCTCAAGAACTCCCTCCTGGAATGGCAGCAATTCCCCTCAATCCCGGCATCATTCATACTGATATGCTGGAAATCTGCTATGGAGAAGATGCCGCAAGCTACACAGCAATTAAAGATTGGGTAGAAAAAGCCGTTCCCTTCTTACTTCAACTCAGTCCAGCCGACAACGGGATGCCATTGACGGTTCCTGCATAGGGCTTAAATCAGTCTCCGAGTTTTCTCAGCAATTGGGAGAGAGGACGCTCAGCTTATAAGAACACTGTTTTTGCCCTCATCAGGATGTACCTATACCTACTAACTGTGTTGCTCATTAACGTGTAGAGATTGGTAAGCGATCGCGTTTTTGACAAGGAGTAGAAGTGTGATCGCGTAGCGGTAAGTTCTCGCTGTAAGCACAATTCCAATGTATAGCGATAACTTAGCTAAATTAAAAATATGATTACTATTACTATTGATGAAATTCAGCGTGATATTTCAGGCTTTCTTAACCTTGTGCAAGCAGGCAATACACTTGTGATTGTGCAAGCCGATGAACCGATAGCCGAGATAAAGCCAGCTAAATCTAGCAATGAAGTTAAGCCGCTTCGACCTTTTGCTCTGTGTGCAGGAGAGTTTGTTGTACCAGATGACTTTAATGAACCTCTACCTGAAGAGATTCTCGCCTAGCTCTAATTCCAACTTGCTGCTTCGTCAAGTTTAAGTTGTCGATATACTTTTTCTAAACTCTCAAGAGCAGATGTTAGGTTCTCTAAGCTTTGTATAAGTTCTATAAACTCAGACAGCTGCGAATAAAAACGAGGAATAATATCGCCTGGAAGTTTATTACGGGCATATAAAGCAATTACTACTAATTTGGAATCTGTAATATTGCTAAGATAGGCAGCTATCTCAAGCATCATCGCCACGGCACAATGTTCTGGAGATAACCTAGCCACACCTGTGGCAAAAGCGGGAAAAGCTATTGACTCAAAGCCCAGTTCATTACAAACTACCAAGCACTTCTTGGTCACACTACGAATCAAGTCGATGGTTGTCAAATCCCAGTTCATAAAGTCTACTACCGCAGCGTGGAAGATTCTCTTGGCTGTCAATTGTCCTGCCGTAGTAATCGCAATGTTACCTAACGTAATAGGAGACTGTGCTTGAGCCTCACGCCGCACAGCATCTCCTCCTGCTTTAAAAAGAGCCGCAGACACCCCACTGAACATTGATAGGTTAATATCATCTGAACTCACTATCACATCAACATTCAGCGTAGTAATATCGCAATACTCAACGCGCAATGTTGAATTGCCGATGACACATTCGAGAGGGGGGAATTGTGCTTCAGGCATTTTTATTTTCCTTACGTGCAAGTCAAGCACTTTCAGTTCGTTGCTGTCTATTATGCTATCCATTTGGGCATCAGCCAAAGCCATAGTAGTATTTATCTTTGGGAAGCCGTAATTAAGTACCTTTGTTAGTCAACCTAAGTTTTGATTTCATTGCCGATGTTGATAGCGAGGGTTTGTCTATCCCGACTAAACGCGATTTCATGAGCGCATGGAGCATTTGAGCTTTCAGACGAGTGCTGAGACTTAGGAGAATTTTTCCAGTCGTATCCCAGAATTGGGGGGCACTTGCTGAGGGATTTATTGAGGGAGAAAAAAAGCGATCGCCTACAAGCTTGACTCCAAGAGTGCGATCGCATTTGACAGGAACTAGAAGTGCGATCGCAACTGTTAGGGCATTGCTTCATAGGTATAGAGCGATCGCGCTACCTTCTCAGTAAGAACTACACACTCAAAATCTGCTCGACGGTTAATTCCAACTTCGGGAAGGTAGGAGATACAATCCGGTCAGAACCTTTGTATCCAGTAGAATGGTACATCCCATTCACATCTAACTGATAGACAAAAACAGTAGGAACTTTGGGATTACCCAGGTAATTCCTGCTACCAATAGCCAGATAGTCTACAATCCAATATTCGGTAATGCCCAGACGCTGATACTCATCTAGCTTATCGATGTAGTAATCCTCCCAGTTGGTTGAAACAACCTCAACGGCAAGCTGGATTGGTTCCCGTAGGGCAGAGTAAGCAAAACGGTTTGAACGCCATACCTCCAGCCTCACCACACTGACATCCGGATGCCGTCCCTGTTCCTTACCGTCTTTTGTCAAGGTTGCAAGCACAATCCTACCGGATACCTTGTAGTTCAAGCTAAGTCGGTCAATTTCTCTGTCCAGTTGTTTGGCGATAAAGTCTGCTATGTCATCGTGCTGTCTGGTAGCTAAAATTCTCACGATTTCCCCATTTACAAGTTCATAGCGCCCATCCTCTGGATATTGCTCAAGAAATTGCTCAAAAGTCAGCTTTTGCCTTGGCTCACTTCTAGTTGGGGTCATGCTGGTTACCTCTAGAGTCTAATTCTATAACTGTATAGCTCCCTATTATGGGACTAATCTGAAATGGGAATTTCAACTGGGTAAGTGAGGTGAGGATTCCCCCCATTACTCACTTATCTTTCATATACACATTTCTGGATGGGAAGGGAATTTCTATTCCTTCTTCTTGATACCGTTTATGTAACCGCTTAATAAACTCATGTCTAATAATATGTTGGTCAAGGAACTCATTAACTCTTAAGCACACTATTAAATTAATCCTATAATCCTCAAAGCTTTGGTAGCGGACAAATGGCTGAAATTCAGGTACACCACCTGGAACAGTTTGCATTACCTCCTTAGCAACAGCAACGGTCACTTGTTCGACTTGCTCTAGATTACTGTCATAACCAACACCAAAAGTAATTTGTAAAGTAATTTCTTTGGTAGGTAAATGGTAATTTTTGAAAATTGCTGAAGCCAACTTTGTATTAGGAACAACGATAATATTATTGGGAACTTCTCTGATTGTAGTGTTGCGCCAATTAATATCAGTTATATACCCTTCTTGATCGCTTTCTAGTTTTACATAGTCACCTGTTCTTACTTGACCTGAAATGATTAAGTATAAACCAGAAAATAAGTTTGCAAGGGTATCCTGAAAAGCCAAAGCAACAGCTAATCCCCCAATCCCTAATGTTGCTAGGATAGGGGTAATTGAGATACCCATCGCTTGCAAGATTATTAAAATCCCCAGAAGTAAAACGAGGATTCTAGTAAGGTTGGAAAATAAGGAAGCAGATAGCCCTTCAACTCTCTGGCTGTATAAGGTTACAAAGCCTGCAGCAAGCCTTGCAACTAGGAGTGTTACTGTGTATAAGAAAGTGGCAGTTAAAGCTTTCTGAAGAATTCCTGAAACTGGTAGAGTAAACGGTGAAGCAAGAATTGCGCCATAAAGCCCTGCCAAGAAAAGCCAAAGGCTTGGCAGTTTCTGTAGAGATTCAACAACCAATTCATTTCCTGGAAACGGCATTCTAGCCGTAAATTTTTTGAATCTCGTGAAAAAAACTTTCTCAAAAATTATCCCAAAAAACCATCCCATCAAAATTGAAGCAACTGGGATAATCCACCGCACAAGTGTGAGAGATTGATTCATTTAGCAGAATTAATGGTAGATTTGCACTGCCGTTTATGTTGCAAAGACAATTTAAAAGAAGATAGTACAGGGCGGTTACCAAGACTGATACCAACCTTGGCTATCTTGGCTTTTTAAGAAAAGGATGACGTTAGAGGATTGAGAATCATCCTGGTAGTTGTTCTTTAAGTTGGGCAAGATTATCTGGCGTAAGGTTGAGTGTGATTTCTAGTTGTTGCTGCTGATCGCGCAAAATGATGATGTGGTTTTCACCGTTCCTGGTACTTTGGTACTGGGGATTTTTGATTTCAATTTTTTGATAGATGATTTCTGGAACCCCAACTCGAATAACAAGTTCTTGTTGTGATTGGGGATAAATATAGAGTTGTTGGCTGTCGGTATCTAGTTCTAGCTTACGGGGTGTAGTACTACCTTCTCGCTCGTTATCAGCTTTACGCCAGTAGAGAGTGATACCGCGAATTTGAGGTGCTTGTAGTTTGAATGCTTCATCAAAGCGTTGAAGTTCCCAGTTGAGTTGGCTGACATCGCCTGTTTGGGGAATGATTCGTTGCCGCCAAGCAATTTTTTTGTCGTTGAGGTTTGTCCACCATTGTTGGATAATGGCGAAGTTCGTGCGGTTTTCAGGGTTGTCACTGTTCTGCTGCCAGACGGTTCTTGGTTGCATGAGAAGTCCCCTAAGTGCGATCGCATTTTAACTACAAGCATTACTGCTCTGCTTTTTTCAGTTTAGTCCCCAGCTAGAGTTAGCTATTATCTCGATATCGAGTACCGACAAACAAAACCGACTGTCACTAACACGACTTAGCCAGTCTAAAATCTGGATAAACGCGATCGCACTTAGGATTCAACAGATGCTCAAGGGAATTTGGCAGTGGCTCAAAGGATTGTTTCGGCGTCTGTTTGGCACCTCTCCCCAAGCTTCCACCAACCGAAGAGAGAGACAAACCGAGGTAGAAGCGCCTCCACCCCTCGCTGACTCCGACTACGAGTATCTATTCAGGCAACTTCTCGAAGGAGTAGCGCATGGCTGGCAGCAGGATCGAGTTCTGCGCTGGTTTGAAACCCTAAAGGGGCGCACCACGGAAACAGAATGGGTGGCATGGCTGCGTCGGTTTGGGGAAAGAGTACTTGCCTCCCCTGCACCCAATAACGAATTAGCTACACGGCTAGTGCAGGTGGGTGAAATGACTCAATCTCTCCCATCTGTAAGAACAATTGGAGAAGTGGCTTACGACATTGGCAGGCAGTTGCTCATCAGACAAACCAGTGGCAGCGTCTGGGAATATGATGGTCCCGATGCCTACCCAATAGCAGCGTCAACTCTACCAACACCCCCGATTCAAGAGACGGCACCCACTAACCTAGAAGCTATGCAAACTGAAACCATTACACTTGATGAGTTAATGGTGAGATTGCAACAGGATGACAATTTACGCCAACTGGTTGCTCAGCAATTAGGGATTGAAACCACTGACCCATTAGTAATAATTGAAGAATTGATGCATCAATTCGACACAGCTGAGCAATCCGCTAATAATGAGGCACAAGAATGGTTTCAGCAAGGCAACCAACAAGTTGAAGCAGGCGATTTTGAAGCCGCTGTTGCTTCTTACAATAAAGCCTTAGAAATTAACCCCGACTTCCATGAAGCATTGTTCAACCGGGACATTGCCCTAGACAACTTAAGGTGAATGATCCTGAACTTAAGAAAAATTAGTTCCATACACTGCACGATACAGGCGCACCTGTAACCCAGATGGCAATCAAGTTTCGACAGTCTCCTCAGCAGTTGCTAGATAATGATGCGATCGCCGCCTGGATTTTCTTAGCACCCGCACTTATCCTCCTCGGCATCTTTCTCCTTTGGCCAATCGCCTACCTGTTTTACCTTAGTTTCACCACAGGCAGTTTCACCGCCGAGGGAGTTAGATGGGCAGGCTTCAGAAACTACATACGTTTGGTAATCAATCCCGATTTTCGGCAAGTTCTTGGCAATACTCTCTACTTCACCATTGCCACCGTCATTCCCAGCCTCGTTATTCCCTTGGGGTTAGCTGTCCTGTTAAATCGGTCATTTGCTCTACGAGGACTTTTGCGAACCGCCTATTTCATTCCCTCCATCACCTCTTTGGTTGCCGTTGGCTTGGGGTTTCGCTGGTTGTTCCAAACTGAAGGCCCAGTCAATGCGCTTCTAGATTCTCTTGGGTTTGAACCAATTCCCTGGCTAGGCAGCAGCACTTGGGCAATGCCCGTCATCATTTTATTGAGCAGTTGGAAACAACTGGGTTTCAATATGGTGGTATTTCTCGCAGGACTGCAAGCGATTCCTCTAAATCGTTACGAAGCCGCTGAGTTAGATGGTGCAAACTCCTGGGTTAAGTTCTGGCACATCACGCTTCCAGGATTACGACCAACACTAATTTTTGCCACAGTCACCACTGCTATTTTCACCCTAAGAAGTTTTGAGCAAGTTTATATCATCACGGGTGGTGGTCCACTCAATTCCACCAATTTATTGGTTTACTACATTTACGAAGAAGCCTTTTCACTGTTTGATTTCGGCTATGCGGCGGCAGCAACAACCGTGTTACTTAGCTTCACTCTCATACTGGTTTATTTCCAACTCAAAACTGGAGACGAGGAGAATTGAACCCACATTGCAGCCCTTACACGGTTGCCCTCTGTATTTTTCAATATGAGATTTAAACGCACATCAGCTTACTAACGTCTGCTAGGTGCAGTAAAAGATGAGCGAGGACTAACTTCTGTAAGTTGGGTACCAGGGTTAAGTTCTAAAGTCATTTCTTCACCACTGCTACGCACAAATGGCTCTGAAAACCTCAAGTTTGATTCAGAAACTGCTCTCGTTAATGAAGCTTGTCTTTCAACTTCTTCCTTAAAATGCTGCTTTTGAGCATACTCAACCATCTTAATTTGAGCCTTATCGTAGGTAGGAGTTTCGTCAGAAATTTGTGATAAATACTTTAATGCACCACTGAAGTCTCTTTTTGCTGCCAGATCATAGGCTTCTTGTAATAAAGAGTCTGCTCTAATCTGCTGCTTTTTAGTATATTCCGATAGTTTGGGTTCAATTTTGGCACCAGTGGCTGTTTCTGGAGGAATTTGTCTAATTAAGGCTAGTGCTCCTGTAAAGTCTTTTTCTGCGGCTAATTGATAGGCTTTCTGTAACAACGTTTCAGATTCTGCCTCAATTTCCGGTTTGACTTGTTCAATAAATTGCTCAACCTTTTTTTGCCAAGCAGCGACATCAGGAGTCTTTCGAGCCTCCTCAAAAATATCCCGCCACCGCCCTTCATTATAGGCATCTTCAACAGCTTGATACTGAGTGGCAGCAGTGTTCCATTCTTGCCGCCACTTTTGAATAGCAATTAAAGATTCTTGATAAGCCGTACTATCTAAAGGAACTGATTGAGCTAAGGCGATCGCTTCTTCTAAATTCCCTGCCTGATACTCTTGTGCTGCCCTCGCTAAAGTATCAAGACCAGGATTAGACGGAGTTGCAGATAGCAGAGTGTACAGTCCAAAGGATATAGCCAGAGCATTAGAAGTTGCCATCCCTGCTCCCACTCCCGATACAATAGGCGGTAATTTGGGTAAGCAAGACTGTGCCAATTCCCGCACATAAAAGCTTAAATTTAATGACTCGCTATCTACTGGCGTAATTAATGGTTTTAATTCTGAAGAAGACTCACCAATCAACGCATTGTCTAATTCATCTTTTCTCACACCTTGCTCCTGATTCTTAATTGCCAGATTTTTTAGTACAACTCGGACATCTGTTGCTGATTGATAGCGTTCTTTGAAGTCATAGCGCACCATATGATTAATCACACAAGCCATCGGGTTACTTACCGATACTTGCTGTTGCCAGCTAACTTCCCCACTCTCAGAATCAATTCCCAATTGCATGGGATTCAGACCCGTTAGTGCCTCAATGGCAATCATGCCGAGTGCATAAATGTCACTACAGGGATAGGGCTGACCGCTAAACTGTTCGGCTGGAATGTAGCCTAAGCCGTGAATAGCTACAGATGCAATTGAGAACTGGATTGGGATAGCCCTTAGCTTGGCTTGAGTAGAAGGAATTTGATAAGCAACACCAAAGTCAATCAGAACCAGTTTGCCGTCTGAGGCGCGTCTAATCAAATTATTGGGTTTGAGATCACAATGAACGACGCCGTGGCTATGAACAAATTCTAAAATACCTAAAACGTCTTGCAATAATTCAACGCACTGAATTTCACTCCAGCGTTTCTTGCAGTTTTTACTAATTGGGAGTTCTGTAACTAATGATTCTCCAATAATCAACTCTTGCACCAAGTAGAACCCTTGGTGTTCTTCAAAGCTGTCTAAAAGTTGGGGAATCTGGTCATGCTTACCCAGCTTCTTGAGTATTTCGGCTTCACTGGTGAATAAACGCTTGCAAACTTGCAATTGTTTAGGATGATCGCCATTCGGCTTAAGGTGCTTGACCACACATTGAGGATTGCCGATAAGCCAAGTGTCTTCAGCAATATAGGTCTGTGCAAATGCTCCGGCATTCAGAACTTGAACAATTTTGTAACGCCCGTTCAGAAACTTTCCCACAACAGGGTGGCTTGCATTAGTCTTCACCAAACTCCTTCCTGCCAGACTCCCTTACATCTAGATTCCTCTTTCTAGTGACTCCTGAATGTTTCCGGAACCAGCGGTTAAGAGATCGTGGGTTTTACACGGTTAATTTGTGAAGATATTATGAAGCGATATCTCTACCTTGAGATAAAACTCATAATCATCGTGTTAATACTGGATGCGATCGCGTGTTTTTCCTAAAAGTGCATTTTTCTCTAAAAACTCAATAATCTTTCCTGCCACATCAACCTCCGCCGCTTTCTCGATCCCTTCGAGTCCGGGTGAAGAATTGACTTCCATCACCACTGCACCGTGATTTGAGCGCAGCATATCCACACCTGCCACTCTCAACCCCATCGCTTTCGCCGCACGTACTGCTGTGCTTCGTTCCTCTGGTGTCAACTTTATTGTGTCAGGTGTTCCACCTCGATGAAGGTTGGAGCGAAATTCACCTGGGGCACCCTGCCGCTTCATTGAGGCAACCACCTTGTTGTCAATGACGAAACAGCGAATATCCATGCCTCCTGCTTCTTTGATAAACTCCTGCACCAAAATATTCGCATCCAATCCCCGAAATGCTTCAATCACCGACTTAGCTGCATGGTGGGTTTCCGCAAGCACCACCCCAATTCCTTGAGTTCCCTCCAATAGCTTAATCACAACAGGCGCACCGCCAACCGTATCAATTAAACCATCAATATCTTGCGTAGAGTGAGCAATACCAGTTACAGGTAAACCAATGCCTTCGCGGGAGAGAATCTGGAGGCAACGCAGCTTATCACGGGAGCGAGAAATCGCTTGAGATTCGTTTGCCGTAAAGACACCCATTACTTCAAACTGCCGCACAACGGCTGTCCCGTAGAACGTTTTCGATGCCCCAATTCGAGGAATAATCGCATCAAAATTTTCCAAGGGTTTGCCTTGATAAATCACACTCGGCTTGTGAGACGTGATATTCATGTAGCAACGTAAGTAATCAATCACCCGTATCTCATGTCCTCGCTCTTCCCCAGCTTCCTTGAGGCGTCGAGTGGAGTATAACGAAGCATCCTGCGATAAAATTGCGATTTTCATCGTTACTTTTGATTTTTACTCTTTAGTTTGTTGTTCCCACTTGGACTGTGCAGAAACGACCGACTCACATCTACCAAAAAACGTTTACGCACAGCCTGACGCCCCAGCAACATCCGGAAACCCATCACATCTCGATTCGTCAAAGTTAGTTCAATTGGGAAAGTATAGCCATTCAGCTCTACAGGAGTTTGGATAACAGGTCTAAGTTGAGTTTGTCCACCAGAATTCCGAACCTCTCGTTGGTCGATAAGTTCAGCTTCAGCCATTACAGTGCGATGAGTATCCCGTTGATAGGGATGCACCTTAAACCTAACCATCTGTATCCCACTACGCTCGAAAATCTGGATATCAAAAGCATGTAAAGCGGATGAACGTGCGCCTGTGTCAATTTTTGCCTTCACCTGTGAAATCCCAAGTTCAGGTAAAGCAAGTTCCTCCCGCCAGCCGATTATCGGCAATTCTTGCTGCTTCATAAGAAGGTTAGAAGATTCCCGAAGGAGAGGTCATAACATGGTTTGATTTTTCTGCAACCTTAACATTTCCCATATCTGTACCTCTGCCTCCTCTTGTTTGAAGCAACGGCTTCATTAAACAACAAAAGCTTTGCTCAACAGCACCCTACCTTAGCACTGGGAGGTTAAGGGAATCTGGTATTTTCTCATCCTGAAACGGTATTAAGCCACTGTTCGCCTCAGATGTTCACGAAACACAAGTTCCATGAGTCCTCCCGAAACTTCAATAGTTGATTTTTGTCATTTGCTTATCTCTGGTGCTTGTCCAAAAAGAACTAATAATGATTTAGGACTTACGCACAAGTGCAATATCTGGTAGAGTGCCCCTACAAATGGTGGTTAAACGGTGGATTTGCGTAAGTCCTGTGACTTTTCAAGAGAGCAAAAAATATTGAAATCATTTGCAAGGACTTAAGATTCTGGCAGTTGATATTGCCCAACAATTCGTTTAGCGTACTCTGGCACATGTGCCTCCAATTTCTCTGGGTGATGACGCTTTACATACAAATAGTTGCGAGTAAAGTGAGAGTCGATTGAGAACCGAGCATACTCCAAACCTTTAGGACCAATCTTTTCAATCACCACACCCATCATTTTGGCTGCCCACATGGGTAGGGTAACGCCCTTATCATAAGCGGGGATGCTCTGTTGTACAGCATTACGTCTGTCTCCCTTTGACATCACGGGCTGCGTTTCTAGCTGATTTTGCACCAAATCTAACATCTCCTGTCCAGTGTCATTGCGTACTACGATCCACTGCCAGCCAAAAGGCGCACCCATGTAGCCTACGACTAAATCTGCCAAGGAGTTTACATAGTCAAAACAGCTCATGCAAGAGGGGGCAAACACATCTTTTAATTGATTCGTCTTTAGTCCAAAGAAGGGAACCATTTCAACTGAACCATCCTCATGTTTGAAGTGAACCCGGAAGTCTTGCATAAACTCATAATGCACAACAGTCTCTGGGGAACGGCTGGTGGTTTCTAGGAATTTCTGCAACCCAGCACGGTTAACGTTATCAACACAGGGAGTCCCCAAAACATAGAGCTTTTCTAAACCTAGTTGCTTCTCAACTGCTCGTAAGGCTTGGATTTGGCAACCAACGCCAATCACCAGCAATCGCTTCATCCCAGATTGCTCTATTTGCTCTAACACGGAAAGGTTAGGCGAGAGTGTCGGCTTATTCACCCGTGCGGCTAGAATTTCTTCTGGAGTACGAGCAATGATTGGCATCGGTTGAAAGCGGTCTTCTTTTGTATTTTGGACACAGACGACACCTTCAACCAAACCACGATTCAGCATTTCAATCGCGATGCTGCTAACAATACCTGTCCATTGCGCTCCCTCAATTGGCTCAGTTTTCCGCGCTGCCATCATGGATTGATTGACACCAAAGTACCAATCATCAGGACTATCTAGGTTGCGGCTTCTGCCGTGGGCTTGTTCTTCGAGTTCGGCAATTTGCTGGTTTAAGAAGGCACAAGCTTCCTTGACATAGTGAATATAGTATGTATCACAAAGTCCACACTCACTACACAGTTCCTTAGCAGGACGGCGGCTGGAGGATTTGATGGCTTTAGCTTTTTTATGCTTGGCAGAATCGGGAGTTATGGCAGTCATTGAAACGTCGTCTCTTAAAACTCAGGTCAATTTTCTCACGATACCAACAGAGGGCGAGTGCCAGCTTAACGATGTGCGAACAAACGTTAAAAATGACTCAAATGTTATCGCTAGGGAAAAAAAGAGTTGATGAATTGTTTGAGCTTCTCAAGGCTGCGATCGCAAATCATATAGATAATGTGGAGAGGGCTTCAGAGCATTAGCAATCCGCAAACGCGAAAGCTGCTTACAACCAGATATTAAAAGTTATTGACACCCTCTCAGCCTCAAGGTGTCAACCTCATCTGAATCGGGAATCGCGCTACCGCAACTATTTTACCTGTAGACGAATAAAAGCAATGGGACAACTGTTTGACCGTGTTAGCCTCACAGTCAGAGCTAATTTGAATAACGCTGAGTGCGAAGATTCCAGCAACGACACAGGAGAAGGTGCAGCATTGATTGCTGGAGGAGCAGCGGTAGGCGCTGGTATTTCCGCCACATTCGGCGGGATGGGATTACTCGTAGCTGGAACTGGTATGGCGATCGGTTCGACACTGGTTGCTGGAGCTGGTGCTGTTGCTGGTGCAGCCGCTTATGGTGCAAAAAAGGCGATAGAAGAGGGAGATGCCTCGGCATTAGGTGCAGCAGCACTGGGAGCAGTGGGTGGTTCCGGAGTTTCTGCTGTTGTTGGTGGAATGGGATTAGCTGTAGCTGGCACGGCAGTAGGCATTGGTATGGCTCCTGTTGTTGCTGCTGGTGCAGTTATTGGACTTGGGGCTTATGGTTTAAATCAACTCATTGAACAAGGCACGGATGAGGAAGAATGCCTGGATCGAGCGATCGCCCAAATGCAGGAAGCCTTATTGCAGTTGCGTCTAGCTGTTGTCAAAGCCGTTGCCTTGCAAAAACGTACTCAACAACAGTACGCACAAGCTCAAGCTGAGGTGGATAAGTGGCAGCAGCGCGTTCAACTTGCTTTACAAAAAGGTGATGAAAATTTGGCTCGTCATGCACTCATTTGTAAAAAGAGCAAGGCTGAAACAGCCAAGGCGCTAAAAGGACAGCTTAAGCAGCAACGCTCTCACCCCCTCCAGTGCCAACTTAGGGCTATGGAGGAAAACTTGGAGCAAGCCAAGACTAAAAGAGATGAACTTAAGGCAAGGTTGGCAGCGGCAAAGGCTCAACTACAACGGCAAAGTAGCATCAGGCGACTAGGTACTAGCTCCGCGATGGGTGCTTTTGAGCGAATGGAAGAAAAAGTTTTAGAGCTGGAAGCTCGTTCTCAAGCTGCGTATGAATTGACAGGAAATGACTTAGAACAGCAATTTGCTGAGCTAGAGTCCGGCAGCGATGTTGATGATGAGTTGGCACGGATGAAAGCCGAATTGACGGGTAGTCCGAAACCACAAGAAGTTCTACCTTAGCTGGAACTGCTGGTGCAGTTGTTGGGCTGGCAGCCTACGGTTTGAAGAAGTTGTTTGATAAGTAATGGCAAGACAATCACCTAATCCATTGCAAAAACTGGTACGAGGTGTACTTCGGGATCTGATCGATCAGGCTAACAGTCAAAACGCTGATAAAACTCCAAAGCGAAAGACTAAAAAATCTACTGCTACTAGATCCAAATCAAAACCTAAGCCAAATCAAGAAACGCGATCGCGCCATATTCCTGCATCAGTCCGTGTTTCAGTTCTACACAGAGACGTGATCCCGTAGAACAAAACTTCGCTGCTCTTGAAATGGAGGAGGAGTTAGAAGCACTAAAAGCGAGTGTCCAGTCTCTAAAAGGAGATATCAGCTATCCTTGCGATCGCTTTTGCAAAAGGTCTAATAACGAATTTGCAGAGTAACAGTTTGCTCAACCTTCTGCTGGGCAGCAACAACGGGTGTTTTAGCACTGTCAGTTGGCATCTGTGCCAGCACCGCAGGAGAAGCATAATTCTGTAACTGAGGTGGATTAGCTCCATTGATTTGAATGCCCATCACTTCACGTTGGCTGAGATTGAGGGCACCGAGAGCCGCGTCAGCTTGCTTTCTGGCATCTTCAGACGCTTGTTTGATTGCTTTTTGCTGTGCTTGGGCGATCGCTTCATCCGTTGCCACAAAACTGATACCATCAATGCGTGTTGCTCCGGCTTGAATCGCTTCATCTAAAAGCGTCCCAGATTTTTCGGTATCAATCTGAAAGCTCACCGTGTTGGTGCCGATATAGCCATTAATGCGTTGCTTACCACCCTGATAACTATAGTTAGGGTTAAGGCTGATACCTGTCGTTTCGAGTTTGTCCACTTGACGGGATTTCAGGAGTTCTACCACAGCTTGCGATCGCTTTGCGACTTGCTGTTGTACTTCTTGGGCAGTTTTACCCTGAACTTCAACGCCTAAGCGGACTTGCGTTAGGGTTGTCGGAATGGTGATTTTTCCTTTACCAGAAACCGTGAGAGTTCTAGGTAGAGATGCAGGATTTTGTGCTTGGGCACTACTTGGCACCGATTGACACGCCGTCAGGCTGAGCAAACCAACGACTAAACATAGAGTCTTCAACCGATCCCATGTAGTCAACCGGGAACAGAAAAGAGCAAGCTTCATGGTTGTATTGGCATTGTAGTGGGTGTTCTTAATCTGGCACCCAAGCCTTCGCACGGTTGGATAGGTTACATTTTTGGAAACTTAGCGCCTACGTCTTGTGAATCCTAACAAGAGGACACATAACCCGTAGATTTGCAGATAACCCACTGGATGAATTAAATTAGCTAGTCAGACTCAAGGCGAGGATACATGAGGTACTTAATTACTAGCGCACTGCCTTACATCAACGGTATCAAGCACCTGGGTAACCTTGTCGGTTCTATGCTTCCCGCAGATGTCTATGCACGTTTCCTGAGACAGGAAGGGGAAACGGTTCTCTTTGTGTGTGCGACTGATGAACACGGCACACCTGCTGAACTCGCCGCTTTGGAAGCCGGACTTGATGTAGAAAGCTACTGCCTTCGTCAGCACGAACGACAGGCAGATATTTATCAAAAACTCGGTTTGTCATTTGACTATTTTGGTCGAACCTCCTCAATTCAAAACCATGAATTAACCCAGCATTTTTATCAGAGCCTCGACAAAAATGGTTTTATGGAGGAGCGTGAAATCAGTCTCATGTACTCCCTTGACGATGACCGTTTTCTACCGGATCGATATATTGTCGGTACTTGTCCTCGTTGTGGCTATCACTCAGCTAGGGGTGACCAATGTGAGAATTGCACATCTGTATTAGATCCAACTGAGTTAATCGAGGCACGTTCGGCTGTCTCAGGAAGTACGAACTTAGAAGTCCGAAAAACTAAACATCTTTTCTTAAAGCTTTCGCTCCTGAGCGATGAGGTAAGAGCGTGGGTTGATGAAAATCGGGATTGGCCTAATCTTACCAAGTCTATTGCAATGAAGTGGCTGAATGAGGGGCTTCAAGACCGTTGTATTACTCGTGACTTGAGTTGGGGTGTACCTGTCCCTCGTCCGGGATTTGAAGGCAAAGTGTTTTATGTATGGTTTGATGCTCCCATTGGCTATATTGCAGCGACGAAGGGATGGGCAGTAGAGAACTCAAAAGAGGACGATTGGAAAACTTGGTGGTGTAGTCCAGAAGATACCAAGTACGTGCAATTTATGGCTAAAGACAACCTTCCCTTCCACACGATTATGTGGCCTGCCATGATTCTTGGAACAAGAGAACATTGGAAGATGGCTGACCAAATCAAGGGTTTCAATTGGCTGAACTACTATGGTGGGAAATTCTCAACTAGTGCGAAACGGGGAGTGTTTTTAGACCAAGCAATTAAGATTCTCCCTCCGGATTATTGGCGCTACAGTCTGATGTCTATGGCACCAGAGTCTTCTGATTCGGCATTCACTTGGGAGTTGTTACAAATTAAGGTGAATAAGGAGCTTGCTGATACGTTGGGTAACTTTGTCAACCGACTCAAGTTCGCGGCAAAGCACTTTGGCTCAACGGTACCAGAAGGGGGGCTTCCAGGTGAACGGGAACAACAGTTACAAGTTACCTGCGAAAAACTTGTTGGAACACTCTGCGAACTGATTGGGAATATGGAATTTAGGAAGGCAACGGAAGCCTTGCACTCCTTATGGTCAGTCGGGAACCAGTACATTGACGAACGAGCGCCTTGGAGTTTAATTAAGGAAAATCGTGAAGAAGCGGCTTTGGTAATTCGGACTTGTATTAATTTAATCCGCCTCTATGCGATCGCATCTGCTCCGTTTATTCCCTTTACATCCCAAAAGCTCTTTGATGCTCTGCATTTGTCGGAAGCTGACAGGATGAGGAAGATTAGTGATGCTGTAAATCTGGATGCGCTAGTTCCAGGTCACCCATTTGATGTGCCACCTCCCTTATTTCGCAAGCTGGAGGATAAGGAGATTGAAGAACTATGTAGGCAATTTAGTGGTGGATAGTATTGGTAGTATTCTTTTTTTTAGCTTTTAACTTAGGGGAATGACACTGAACTTTAGGTAAAAATAGTGGCTCACTAGAAGAACCCGGACTTGGGGAAGACCCCCAAACCCCCTTCTGGGGGACGGAGTGCCTACCTAGAGACCCCCTGCACAAGGTTTTTTGGGTAGGTGATGCAGTTGGTAATGGGAATTAAACGCTCACCAATTTTTCTTAAGTCAGTGCCATTCAACCTAAGTTAATTGATAACTGTCTAACGCTTTTCAAATTGCGGACACGGTTATATCGGATGCAAATGCGTTTCTTAAGTAAGCTGTCGTTGTTTCTGGTCTTTCTGACGTTCCCTCACTTTCTGCCCCCTTCCTCCAAATCAATTTTTTGTCCATTATTGGCTTGGAGTGCGGAGATTAGAGAATATGGCAATGATGGTCGCAATGGCTCGGATGGACGAACGGGTCAACGTGGTCGAGATGGTCAAAGTCAAACAATTTTTGCAGATGGTTCGCCGCTGAATCTGGATTTGTCAGGCGAAGACGGTTCAAGCGGTGAAGATGGCTTGAGTGGCGAAAACGCGGATTGTGAGAGACAGCCACGCGATGTAGAGTATGACGTGCGTGCGGCTGATGGAGGTAAAGGCGGGAACGGGGGGAATGGTGGTGATGGTGGTGATGGTGGCGCGTTGACCATCCATTACACCAATCTTGCAGACTTGAAAAAAATTGCGGTACGAGCCAATGGTGGAAGAGGAGGACAGTCTGGGCGCGGCGCTTATGGGGGTGAAGGTTGCAACTGCCGCCAACGGAACTGGGTACGGCAAACTTGCACGGGTACTCCAGGAACTCCTGGCTATAGTTGCACAAATCGTGAGTTCGAGTGCAGAGATGGCAATGATGGTGAAGATGGGTCAAATGGAGCAGTTGGGAAGGATGGACGCTTGGGAAGTTTGAGTTTGGTGAATCGTACTGAAGCACTTGCCCCGGATAACCCAACGGTTACGCTGGGGATGCCGGAAGTGAGCGATCGCGTTTTTGCCCTATCGAAAAATAAGTGGGAAACTCGCAATGGTGCAGCTTCCCTATTAGCACCGGGTTCTGTAATTGCTGATCAATATCGTGAGTTCATTGAGCGCATCGAAAGTTCGTTTCAACTCGTTTGGAATGCAGGACGACCGTTGAGTGATTTCAGTGGTCAAACGGTGAATATTAGTTTAGAAGACGATAAACAGGTCAAGGTTACTTTTCCTGAAGAGGTTTGGGTTGACGGGATGCTGTCACAGCAGGGTGGGGTAACTCAATTTGTTGCGTCTAATGTCATCCTCAAAAGTGAAGCAACGCAGCTAACACGGGCTGATTTCTCCGGGAGTGGGTCTGAACTCAATTTTGCCTTAATAGATCGGGCGAGAAAGTCTGACTTGATTGCCACTCAGTTCCAAATTAAGTATCGTGCAGCCAGAGCAAGCGATCGCTTCAGCAGCAATGCTGATTATCGCACCCGATACGAAGGCAATATTCCTGCTGAGTTAGTCAGCCGCAACAACAATCGCTTTACGCTTAATCTCGGTAAGTTGCCAATTGAGTCAGAATTTCTCAAACCCGGAGTCGCCGTTGAGATAGAGTTAGTGGCAACTCGCTCTTTTGCTGGACGCTCTACGGAGCAAAAAATTGAATGGCAGGGGCAAATTAGAAGATAAGAGATAAGGACAAACGACAAAGGGAAACTTCTGCTATCAGCATTGGGATAAATCCCTTCTTCCCTCTGCCATCTGCCTTTTCTTGTTCATAATCTAACCCTTAAAATTCTTACCATGATTGCCTCTCCCCAACAGCCCTACCTTATGCCCGAAGAGTACCTCCAGATAGAGGCACAAAGCCCCATCAAACACGAATACATTGACGGGCAAATCTATGCGATGGCTGGGGCAAGCGATCCCCACGTCACCATTGCCCTCAACCTTGCCACGCTTCTCCGTAGCCATGTCCGAGGTTCTGGCTGTCGCGTTTACATTTCGGACATGAAAACGCGAATTGAAACTCTCAATCGGTTCTACTATCCCGATGTCCTAGTCACCTGCGACCCTCGTGACCTGGAAACACCTAACTATAAGCGCTTCCCTACTCTTATTGTCGAAGTTTTATCTAATTCTACTGAAGCCTTTGACCGAGGTGACAAGTTTGTCGATTACCAAACCCTAGAAAGTCTACGCGAGTATGTCCTGATTAACACCAAGCGGCAGCGTGTTGAATGCTTCCGACGCAATGATGAAGGGCTGTGGGTTTTGCAGTTCTACACGCCGGAACAGGCCTCATTTCGACTCGACAGTATAGAGTTTGAGGGAACGTTAGATGCAGTTTATGAAGATGTAGTGTTTGAACAATTGTAAGAATTTTGCTCACTAAATCCTCAAGCTAGGGGGATTTCGACATCTGTACCGCAACTTGAAATGAAAATTGTCATCCTGGGATTATCAATTACTTCCTCTTGGGGAAACGGACACGCAACAACCTATCGAGGACTGGTGCGCGAATTGGTTGCACGAGGTCAGGATGTCCTATTTCTAGAGCGGGATGTGCCTTGGTATGCTGCTAACCGCGACCTTCCCAATCCTCCCTATGGTTGCACGAAGCTCTATTCAAGTCTTGATGAGCTAAAAGATGGTTTTACGCAAACAGTGCGTGAAGCGGATTTCGTGATGGTTGGTTCGTATGTGCCTGAAGGTGTGGCAGTAGGAGAGTGGGTTACAACAACTGCACAGGGAATTACAACGTTTTACGACATCGACACACCAGTCACGTTGGCAAAGCTAGAACGAGGTGATACAGAATATCTTTCACTCGCACTAATTCCCCGCTATCACCTTTATCTATCGTTTACGGGTGGTCCAACGCTACAGCGGATTGAACAGCAGTACGATTCTCCCATGGCAAGAGTGCTCTATTGTTCAGTTGACCCAGCGTTGTATTATCCCCAAGAGTGTCATCAAACTTGGAACCTTGGATACATGGGCACCTATAGCGACGACCGACAACCAACTTTGGAGCGACTTTTGCTTGAACCAGCGCGTCACTGGAAAGAAGGTCATTTTGTTGTCGCGGGGCCACAGTACCCTAGCACTATTGACTGGTCGCCTAATGTTGAGCGCATTGAACACCTGCCACCTGCTGAACATTGCTCGTTTTACAATGCCCAGCAGTTCACGCTGAACATCACACGCGCTGACATGGTTCGTTCTGGCTACTCGCCAAGTGTGCGCCTATTCGAGGCAGCGGCTTGTGCTATTCCGATCATCAGCGACTACTGGGATGGTTTAGATACTATCTTTGAAATTGGTAAAGAGATTCTTGTCGCCGATTCCTCAGCGGATATCTTACGATATTTGCGCGAAATACCAGAACAAGAACGTCGGGCAATAGGCGATCGCGCCCGTGTTCGTGTCCTAGCAGAACATACAGCGGCACACCGTGCAGCAGAACTTGAGCAGTATGCACTCACCGCAATGGCAATGAGACAATAGTTTTAAATTACTGCCTTACCCATAGTTGAGTTTGCACCTAAGAAGAATGCTACTGTTCAAACTTTTTGATTTTAAAGCGATTAAGACCTTCTTAAAACGTTTACTGGGACTAATCTTAGTTCTCGGTCTGGCATGGTTATGGGTACTACTAAGCGCTACTCCTGCCTATGCTCAAGAGAGTCGCATTAACTACACCAATACCAATTTAAACAACCGCGACTTTTCAAACCTTGATTTAGTCGGTTCAGTTTTCGTGTCAGCGGAGATGCGAGGTACTAACTTCCAAGGCTCTGACCTCACTAACGCTATCCTGACAATGGGAGTGCTACTCGGCGCAAACTTAGAGGGAGCAAATCTTACTGGCGCACTGGTAGATCGGGTGACGTTGGACAATGCCAAGATGACCAACGCCATTTTTACGGAAGCGACGATGACGCGCACTCGCTTTTATGATGCCGAGATTACTGGTGCAGATTTTACGGATGCGATTATTGACCGCTATCAAGTTTCTCTACTTTGCGATCGCGCCAGTGGTGTAAATCCAGTAACGGGTGTCTCGACGCGGGAAAGTTTAGGCTGTCGCTAAGCTTGGCGTAGCGAGTTCGGATAAGGCTTGCCAAGTCAGGACATCCTGTAATAGGGCTTTGTATCCAGCCACATTAGGATGAAGACCATCTGAAGAGAGTTGCTTGAGGCACCAATCTGTCCCACGCGCCTTCCAGGTATCAAAAATATCGAGGTAAGGAATTTTGCGCCTCTGACAAGCGATGCGGGTTGCTTCTTTGTAGCTGTACTGATCAGCGTGATTGTAGTAAAAACAATCGAGAAATGGCATCTTCGCCTCATCCACTGGCACCATTCCCACAAAAAACACCGGACACAGACGCTGTGCTTGGTCTAGTAAGTTTTCGAGTTCTGCCTGGAACGTGCCAAATTCTGTGTAGTTCCGTCCGTTAGGTCGTCCAAGACGTGCTGAATCATTTACACCTACAGAAAGGATGATTGCATCGGGAACACGGTTTTTTAGTTCACCACGGTGGCGAAACTCTTGTTCAACACGCTCTTGTACTTGCTTTACGCCGTCACCTCGGACACCGAGATTGTAAAGAACATGACCGGGACTATCGGGTAACATCCACTGGCGTCGCAGTCGCTCTACCCAACCGCCGCCTTCTGGGTCACCAAATCCATAAATGAGGCTATCTCCTAGAACAACTAGCTTTAGGGGCTGGCAATGGGTTTGATGGAATGGCTGAAAGCTAGAAGCAACAAGTGTTTGCATAGACAATAGTACCTAGTCAGTTGATTGTTAACAACTCGACATATTTACAAATTTCCATAATGGTACGCCATTATCTGCCCTTAAAGACAATTGATGGCTCTTCATTTAGGCAGGTTTTTCTTAAATGCGATCGCCCAGCCAAGAGCGTCAGGATGTCGAAGAGAGCTTATCGTTTTTAGACCTTTCCAAACCAGAAGTAGCACTAGCTCCGAAACCATTATCAGACCGAGCTTTTTAGTTTTTGCCTCCCCAAATACCTGCCTCTAAATTATTGACGTAATCCTCAAGTCATGCATCTGGGATAGCGCGAACTTCATCAAATCTTTTTTTTCCTGGCTCTATTTTTATAGAGAGCTTTGCTTTCTGTTAAAAAGCCGTGCCAAGCTGAGCCAACGTCAATGCTGTTAAACTGGAGGATGCAATCTGCCGTTAGTCCCTAAAACCGAATAGCTAATTGCTAGTTGCATTCTCCCTGACTCACAATCTCCACAACAACTTATGCTGCATAAGCGTTATCAGTTCGACTCAAGCCAAATTATGCACCGCGCTGAGGAGCTAATCGGTGCAGCTTCCAATCGTTATCGGATTACCGTGCAAGTGGCAAATCGTGCAAAACGCCGCCGCTATGAAGATTTTGAAAATATTGATGACCCGATGATGAAGCCCGTGCTGCGGGCAATCATTGAGATGTCTGATGAACTGACACAACCAGAAATTATTGGTGATTAGACGATTAAAGTAACCCTAGCTTTGGAAGATTGAACAATCGCTCTCGTGCCCAAAATGCTCAAAGCGATACGAAAAGGTAAACCACTCCGGCTTACACTGCACTTGACCCTTGCCACGCTAACTGGCTTCTGTTTTTTTCTGGGGAAGGCTGAGGTAAAGGATTCAGGTATTTTTAACTGGATTGGCTCAGACTCAGCTACTGCTCAGCCTTTTAGATCCCAGGATGCGTGGCGGCAAGTGTATGAACGCTTACCGAACTTGCCTTTGGAAAACCAGTATGTCAGTAAAGAGACGGGTGCGGTAGCGTCGGAGAATACGTTGGTGAGTCGCCTAATTCGATATCACATCTATGTGAAAAGCCGTCCTCCCAATTTCCGTTTTGATTGGAAGCTGACGTTAGCGGACTATTTGGGAGCGCATGAGTATCTAGTGGAATCGGCATATCCCGGTGCTACAACTTTACGGGAAAATCCGATGGAAAGCGATCGCGCTGTGATTGAAAAGCTAACTCGTGCTGAACGGGATGCTTTGATTGATGCCCTCGTCAGTGTCTTCACTCCCAACACTACCAACGAAACACCAGCCTCGGCACCAACAGCCTCACCTAAACCACCAGCAACAACGACTAATCCTGCAACTACGCCGTCACTCCCTCAACCGGGAGATGCTCGATTGCTTATGCCTTAGCACTGTCGTAGGAGCGTGCAGTTAGTTTACTCAGTCGCTATGGCGAGGACTTTATGGAACGTTTAGTCAAAAAAGGCGCTGGTTGGCGTCTTGGCTGGAACCCGAAAGCGACTGACTATCACGGTTTAGTTGGTGGAGATGACTGGGCAATTGAGTTAACAGAGGCGGAATTAGACGACTTTTGCCAATTGCTAGGGCAACTCGCCCAAACCATGAGCCAGATGGCAAGCGAGTTGATGGATGAGGAGAAAATTGCTTGCGAGGTAGAAAGTGACTTGCTCTGGATGGAAGCAGAAGGCTATCCCAATTCCTATATGCTGCGTTTCATCTTGAATACTGGACGCCGTTGTGAGGGGAGTTGGCTTCCTCAATCTGTTCCAGATTTAGTTCAAGCCGCTCAGTCGCTGAAAGTATTTTAGATAGTTGTTTTAATGACAAGTCTTATGATATTCTGATTAGATGTGTCCGGGGCGTAGCGCAGCTTGGTAGCGCACCACTTTGGGGTAGTGGGGGTCGTGGGTTCAAATCCCGCCGCTCCGATTAGTATAAATAGCTAAAACCTTTACTGCTAAGAATGCAAAGGTTAACTCAATAGATCTAAACATCTCTTGAGTTAGTTTTATTTGTTCGGATATTGCTATTTTGGCTATCAATTGCAGGACTTACGCAAATCCACCCTTGAAACACCATTTGTAGAGGCGCACAGCTGCGCCCCTACCAGATATGGGGCTTGCGTGTAAGTCCTAAATTGGTAAAGCACCACAATTTTCCTCTTCAACATTAACGATACGCCGAATTTGAAAGCCTGGAAAGAAGCGATCGCCTCTAGATATGGCGTGTTACTGTTGATGCTGGTAAGTCAGTATGTTCTTCTCGCGCAAAATGTAGATGTGATCGCCTTTCATGATGTTTGACTCCCTAAGTAACTGCTTCTGTAATCAGTATCTGAAGGTAATGAATGCGATCGCGTTTGCGGAATGTTCTATCTATGTGTGAGTTTTGCCGCCGCTAATCAACGCCGATCACGTTCCAAATCGAGAATCACCTTTTCCAAACACCAATCGACCGAACGACCTGGATTAGTACGATTGATGTTTCTCAGTAAACGTCTAGCGGTGTTAGTATCCCCGTTCACTAAAATCAGTAGTTCCTTTGCCAAATATGGAGAGGCTTTGTGAGAGGTTGGGCGCTTCTTTTGACTGATCACATACCAAACAAGCCATCCAGCCGCCGAAGCCGATAGAAAAATCAAGAGCTTGAGTAAGATAACCATTTATAGTTGGAAGTTAGATGAATCACTGGGCAAAGTTACGTTCTCAGGCTCAACTTTCCCATCCTCTTAATTAATCCCAAAAACCAGGTAAATGTGATCACCTTCCCCTAGCTGAATTCCTGATCTTCCGGTTGACCCTCTCAAGCTATAAATGAACAACTAATAACTCTTTAAAAAGCCACAAGAGTGATAACGGACAAGGCACGGTATATCAATCAACCGGATGAGTCAATCGGGTGAAGTAGTTCCATCATCGCTCGTCCTACTCTAGGGAGAGTTCTGTGCCGCTGAGTGGTAGATGATATGACACCTCAATTTGAATACGACAATGTTTCTAACGCAGAAGACGCTCAGCCGCTTGGGACTACTCTTGACCAGTGCTTCAATAGCCCACCCGGCAGTAGTGAGCCTTACTTCAACCGCATTGGCTTGAAAAACTTTCGTACCATACATCGAGCAGGGCAGCTTGCTGGTGGGCTAGCAATTATCCCGATGGGTCAGTGGTTTGGGACTGAGTGCGTGCCAATGGCAGGAATTGCATCGGTTGGCATCGCGCCCGAATACCGGGGTTCAGGGGCTGCGATCGCACTATTGCAGCACACCCTCAAAGAACTCCATGCTAATGGAGTACCAATCTCTGCTCTTTATCCAGCCACTCAACGCTTGTACCGGAAAGCGGGATATGAGCAAGGCGGCAGCTATTGCGCTTGGGAAATTCCTACTGAAAGTATTCAGCTTAAGGAGCGTTTGCTACCTTTACACCCTGTGACTGACCTCAATCAGGAGGTTTTGCGATCGCTCTATCAGCAGCAAGCTAAACTTACCAATGGATATCTAGATCGGCATCAAGCAATTTGGCAGGGAATCACTAAGCCGGACGAGAAAGAAGCCGTTTACACCTATCTCATTGGTTCAGCCGACCAACCCGAAGGCTACGTTATCTTTACTCCGCACCAAACAGAAGATGGCTCTATCCTACGGATTCGGGATTGGGTTGTTTTAACAACGGCTGCTGCACGGAGCTTGTGGGCATTCCTTAATGATCATCGCTCTCAAATCCAAAAAGTTCGATGGCGTGGGTCAATAGTTGACCCTCTAACTTTGCTGTTGCCAGAGCAAACCGCCAAAATTTGCTCAGTACAACGTTGGTTCCTACGAGTGGTTGATGTGAGGAAGGCGCTGGAAAAGCGAGGTTATCCACTGGGAATTCAAACTGAACTACATCTAGAAGTCCAAGACAATTTACTACCCGAAAACAACGGTAAATTTATCCTGTCCGTCTCGAATGGACGTGGTGAAGTTACTCCAGGGGGAAAGGGTGAGTTGAAGCTAAATGTAGGGGGATTAGCACCACTTTATACAGGCTTGTTTACAGCCCATCAATTGCAGCTTGTAGGGCAACTGGAGGCGACAGAAACAGCATGTGTCACAGCTACCAAACTGTTTGCTGGTGCATCTCCTTGGATGCCAGATTTCTTTTAACTTCTGTGCTTTTTACCAGACTCCATTAGACCTGTCTTGAAAATGGAGGCTGAAACAACGCTAAATCGTTCCTATACCTATTTTCATCGCAAGGTTCGTGAGCAAAGGCTCATGGTCGTCTCTTGCAAAAGTCTTTTTCATCAAATTTTTGGGCAGGCGGGACGCCTACCCCACAAGAAAAAATGACTATGAGTGGGATGGGCTGAAAAGCCCGTCCTAGCTATTTTTGCAAGAGTTCCATTGCAGTGACAGAAATGACTTTTTCTTCGGGCTTGAGTTTAGGAATGCGATCGCCTGTTCCATCTTTGCCCATTACCTCAACAGAATCTATCGGTAAAATCACCACCCGCTCAGCACTGGTTAACAATGCAACTTCAGACTTGGGTAAAGCAGGTGCTATACCCACCAAACTATCTGTAGCTGTCTTAAACTGTAGTGCTTGAGTACCAAGAGCACCTCGATTTCCTCGTCGGATGGCGCTAATTTGCAAGCGCTTTCTGTACCCCTGTTCAGAAACCAGTAAGAGGTGGTCATCAACAGCAAGTGTTGCACAACCAATCAGATGCTCTCGACGGCTCAAGCGCAAAGCTTGGTTACCTTGAGCTGTGCGTCCCATAAGCGGCAACTGTTCGTCATTCACCTCAAAACGCAATATTCGTCCATTGCTGGTCGCTAACACCAGTTGTTGACCTGTTTGAGCAAAGTTTACATAGTGCAAGCGATCGTCATCCTTGAGCTTAATCAGCGTTGTTCCGCGTGCCGTAAGGTTAGCCAACTCAGAAACCTCTAGACGCTTAACTCGCCCTTGCTGAGTCAGTAAAATTAACGTTTGGCTTTCGCTGTTCTCAGGCATCAGGAAATGCGCCACAACCGTCTCTGATTGTGCTGCATCAGGCAGCAACTTCTCTAGAGGAGTTCCTGCCTGCCGCCCTGCTGCTGGTGGAATATCCCGGACTTTGATGGGATAGGCTTTGCCGCCATTGGTAATGACCACTAATTCTGCTTGTGTGACCGTAGCATGAGTCTCCACAACTACGTCATCCCCTTTCTTATGGGTTGCTGTAGCGTTATGACTGGCACTGCGTCTCGATTGTTGTTCGTTTGTGGGACGCTGCCGTTGTACATGACCTTGCAGCGTAAATTCTAGAATAGTTTCTTCTTCTTCGGCGGGCTTTGGGGTCTGGGGCTTAGAGGTTGGGGTTGGGGACGATGTTTTAGCCGTGTTGCTTTTTGAACTCTTAGTCTCCTTTGTGTTACTACCTTTGTGTACACTACGTGTTTCCTTTGCTTCCTTTCCTTTCTCCTCTGTCTCAGGAGGTAGCGGTCGGATTTTCGTGCGACGTGGGTCGGCGTACTTGCGCTTTAGCGATCGCAAGTCTTTCTTCAAGGCTTTGAGCAATTCGTTGCGGTTATCGAGCAAGCGCCTGTATAGCTCAATGCTTGCCGTGAGTTCATCAAACTCTGTCTGTAGCTTTTGCTGCTCTAAACCCGTCAAACGGCGTAGGGGCATGGAAAGAATCGCATCTGCCTGAACCTCGCTAATGTTTAACCGGGTTTGGAGAGAATCCCTCGCTGTCGTGCCATCGGGAGCATTTCTCAAGATTTCAATAACGGTATCTAGCGATCGCAGAGAGGCAAGCAACCCCTCAACAATGTGAAGGCGTCGTTCATCCTGCTCTAGTTTATGGGTGTATTCCCGTGTGAGGGTCTGTTCTCTAAAGCGTAGGAATTCCTCTAGCAACTGCCGTAGAGTTAGCTGGCGCGGCTGTCCATCCACGAGGGCAAGCATAATCGCTCCAAAGTTGCTGGAAAGGGCAGTTTGCTTGTGAAGCTGCCTGAGAACATCTTTGGTTGTGGCATCTCGTTTGAGTTCTATAACTACGCGCATCCCGGTGCGATCGCTTTCATCGCGTAAGTCGGCAATGCCATCAATACGCCCTTGGTTAACCAGTTCCGCAATTTTTTCAATCCAGCCTGCCTTATTTACCTGGTAAGGCAATTCTGTCACTACAATCGCACTACGCCGTTGTCGCCGTCCACGACCGCTTTGAATCTCCTCAACTTGGGTAATACCTCGCACCAAAATACTGCCGCGACCTGTGCTGTAGGCTTCGCGAATCCCAGATAGCTCAACGATTTCGCCGCCTGTGGGGAAGTCTGGTCCTGGAATTAATTGCCACAATTTCTTATCTGCTAAATCAGGATTGTCAATCAGGGCAATTAAACCATCGATTACTTCCCCTAAGTTGTGGGGAGGAACATTGGTTGCCATGCCTACCGCAATGCCAGAACAGCCATTGAGTAATAGCACTGGCAGTTGAGAGGGTAGCACAACTGGCTCTTGCTGAGAGCTATCAAAGTTGTCGATAAAATCAACGGTTGCCTCACCAATTTCTGAAAGTAAGGCTTCGTTGCCGATAGCAGACAAGCGCGTTTCTGTGTAACGCATGGCGGCAGGTGGGTCATTATCCACCGAACCGAAGTTGCCATGACCCGCGAGAAGAGGGTAGCGTGAGGAAAAGTCTTGTACTAGGCGCACCAACGCCTCGTAAACGGCTTGGTCACCGTGGGGGTGATATTTTCCCAAAACATCCCCAACCACACGAGCACACTTGCGGTATGGTCGGTCTGGTGTTAGACCTAGTTCATGCATCGCATACAATATACGTCGATGCACTGGCTTGAGACCATCGCGAACGTCAGGTAGCGCCCGCCCAACGATCACACTCATGGCGTATTCAAGGTAGGACTGTTGCATCTCCGCATGGAGGGCGGTGGGGATGACCTGACCGGTCGCAAGCAGGTTCAGCTGTTTTGCCATGAGTTGGAATTTCCTATGTTCTGACCAAAATGTGATGACGAATCGTCCGCAAGGATGGCAACATTACAAAGTCCCTGTCAGACTTATTATCAAATCGCACTGTTTGAAAAAGACGACTTTCAGCAAAGCAACGCCCATGAAAACCGTTCTGATTGTAGAAGACGATCCAATTAATGCTCGCGTTTTTTCCAAGATTCTCAGCAAGCGGGGCGGCTTGGATGTAAAGCATACTGAAGATGTAGAAGAGGTTATGCAAATTGCCCAGAGTGGCGCAGCTGACATTATCTTGATGGATGTTTCCCTGTCCCACAGCGTTTACCGGGGTAAAGCTGTGGACGGTATTAAGATTACACAGATGTTGAAAGCTGATACTCAAACATCCAATCTACCGATTATTCTGGTTACCGCTCACGCGATGGAAGGCGATCGCGAAAACTTCCTCAAGCAGAGTGGTGCTGATGGCTACATCTCTAAACCTGTTGTTGATCATCAACAGTTTGTCGAGCAAATTCTTGCCCTTCTGCCTAAAGAGCCATAACTTTCTTGCCCCAGAACGCCTATTTTACTCATGCCCGTGCTAATGTATCTATCCTCTCTAGTTAAGAATCTAGTTGCCAATCAGGATCTATAAGTACATATGTACTACTACAGCGCAATTTCGGCAAGACGCGAGAGCGTTAGGCAAGAATTTTAACAGTATAGCCATCAGCAGTCAGCTTTCAGCGGTCAGCTTTGGGTCAAATCGGCTCTAGTTAAGGAACGCTCTTCTCCCCTTAATGTCCTAACATTCGTGGCTACTGCTATATCTGGTAGAAGCTCGCAGGTGAGAACAATCGCAATCTGAGTGTCAATAGTAGCTGTACCTTTCCGGTGTGAATCGGCGCCAACTATCACACCGGGAATTTTTGTGAGCGACTCTAGAACCCCTTGACAGAAGTAATAAACTATGACACCTTGCATTCCGTCTCAATGTCAATAGCCTTACTGAGGAGAAATTTCTTCTCGTGAAGGTGAACCTTGATTTGGGCCAATGCTAGCTTGGATTCGGGGAGTTTCCAGGAACTTCTTCGTATCAGCCAGAAGGCGATCGCCCCAGAGATTTTCCTTGAGAAATTCTAAATCAGCATAACGACTGTCCAGGCGAATGGCAGCTTCTCCTTGAGAGAGTCCCTTTTCCTGGTCACCTTGGGCATAGAGCGCGACAGCAATAGCCAACTGGGGTTCAGCCGCTTCATCATCAATTGCGATCGCCGCTTCCCATTGTTTGATTGCCCCTCTGATATCACCTTGCTCGTACTTCACCAGCCCAATATTATTCAGCGCTGGCCAGAAGTTTTTTTCTAGGGAGACAGCTTTTTCATATTGAGCGATCGCTTTGGGAAACTGCTTGAGCATGTAGTAGGAATTACCCAAGTCAAACAACGCTTCAGGAACATCAGGCTTAATCTTTAACCCCGCTTCCAATTCAGCAACCGCTGTTGTGTACTGAGCTTTTTGGAAATGTGCTGAACCCAGAGTGAATAAAATACCTGCCTCATTCGGTTCCAAGGATCTAGCCCGTTGTAAAGCATCAATCCCCTTATCCAACTCTTTAGTCTGCACATACAAACTTCCTAAGATAAACCAGGTTTGATAACTCTTAGGGGCAAGTTGAGTCGCTAGTTCCGCTCTCGGTAGCGCCAACTCAAACTGCTGAAATCGCACAAGTTGAACGGCATCCTGAGCGAGATTCAAGCCCTGCTGTTCTAGTTCTTCTGAATTGAGTTGCAGGGTGTAGGGTAAAAGTGCCTGTCCTGAAACTGGCACTTGCACACTCAGTAAACCCAGGAGAACAAGTATAGAAAATAAAGGAATACGTTTGGGCACGGTGCAGCCTCAAAAGACAATAAGGAACAAATCTTCAGCTAAGTTAGCGCATAATTGGCGCGATTGTTGCAGAGATTTTAACCAAAACCGGGAGTCAGGAGTAGATACAGGCAAACCAAACTTTACAATTCACTATTCCAGAAAACCAATTATTTGAGGGAAAAATGAGTCACTGCCTCAATTCCCAATTCCCAATTCCCAATTCCCATAATTCGGCATTCCCTACAACCTGCGATCGGTACAGGTAGACAAGTTGATCAAGCAACATGGGTAGTATGGAAGAGAAGCAAGAGAGTTGCCAGTCGGATGCTAAAAGTTTTCTATTTACGAGGATGTCTTTACAGACTGGACGCTTGCGGGTAGTGCCAAGCTGATTCCATAGAAAGCCACTGATGCCTGTTTCTTTATTAAAGCCTGACTCAAAAACCTCATCCATGGAAGTTCCCCCCATCAGTAAAGGCAAACGACCTCTCCCTTGGCTGCTGGGGCTAATTGCATCAGGCATTTTGCTAATTGGTGGTGCGGGGGCATACGTCATTAACACCAGGACTCCCAAAATTGACCTTGATAAAATGACGGTGCCAACGCAATCACAAAACCTGACTGTACGAATCACGGCAAGTGGTACGGTAAAGCCGATCCAAAGTGTCAACCTTAGCCCCAAAACATCAGGTCGTTTGGCAAAACTCTTCGTTGAACAGGGAGATCAGGTACAGCAGGGGCAAAAACTGGCGCTGATGGAAAATGCAGAGATTCAGGCGCAATATATAAAAGCTCAAGCTGACCTAAATCAATCGCAAGCACGTCTTGCCGAGGCTCAAGCTGGCAGTCGTCCACAAGAAATTGACCAAGCTAAAGCACGTCTAGCACAGGCTCAAGCTCGTTTGAACCAGGCACAACTTGGGAACCCGTCAGAAGTTGATCAGGCAAGGGCACAAGTCGCTACAGCTCGCTCAAGGCTAGCTCTGGCACTGTCACGGGTAGAGCGCAACCGTTCTTTGGCTAACCAGGGGGCTATCTCACAAGACCAATTTGATGAGGTAATCACAGAAGCCCAAAGTTCACAGGCAGCAGTCTTTGAAGCTGAACAACGCTTGGCGCAAGTGCAAAGTCAAACTGCTCCAGAGGTGAATCAGCTCGAAGCCTCGGTAGAAGAAGCTCGTTTTGCTGTAGAGCAATTACAGAGTGGGAGCCGCCCTGAAGAAATTGCCCAGCTTGTAGCGGCTGTGAATTCAGCAAAAGCGCAGGTGCTAGCAGCGCAAGTGCAACTACAGGATACGCTGATTCGTGCGCCATTTTCTGGGATTGTCACACAGAAATATGCAACAGAAGGCGCATTTGTAACGCCCACTACGTCAGCCTCCAGCACAGCTTCGGCAACCTCAACATCAATTGTTGCCTTGGCAAGGGGTTTGGAAATCCTTGCTAATGTTCCAGAGGTGGATGTAGGGCAAATTAAACCGGGACAAAAGGTAGAAGTTGTTGCAGATGCCTATCCTGACAAAGTTTTCCAGGGTCAGGTGGAACTGGTTGCCCCGGAGGCGGTGGTTGAGCAAAATGTCACGTCTTTTCAGGTGCGGGTAGCACTGGTAACGGGTCAAAAAGAACTGCGCTCTGGGATGAATGTTGACTTGACGTTTTTGGGTGAACAGGTGAGTAATGCTCTGGTTGTACCGACTGTGGCGATTGTCACTCAGGACGGTGAAACTGGCGTGATGGTGCCGGACGTAGATGACAAACCGAAGTTTAAACCCGTGACGATTGGGTCAATGATTCAAAACCAAACTCAGATTCTGGATGGTTTAAAGCAAGGCGAACGGGTGTTTATTGATTTGCCCGAAGACCGTAGGAAAAAGGAGAATAACGAGTGAAGCTTGAGGAGCCGAACGACCAATCTCAGAAATCAACTTCCTTGGATAAGCCTCAACGCTATCAATATACTGCGCCCTCTAGAAGCATTGACATTGTTGAAAGTGTCAAGATGGCAGCGACAACGCTGGTCGCGAATAAGCTTCGTAGCAGTCTGACGATGCTGGGTATTATTATTGGCAATGCTTCTGTAATTGCGATGGTGGGGATTGGACAGGGAGCGCAGAAGTTAGCCTCTGAGCAATTTGAGTCCCTTGGTCCAAATGTCTTATTTATTGTTCCTGGCTCTCAAGAAACCCGGAATACAACATTTGAGGTGCCGAGGACATTGGTGCTAGAGGATGCAGAAGCGATCGCAACTCAAGTGCCTTCTGTTAAAGAAGTGGCTGCCCAGATCAGCTCTCGGCAGCTAATCACTTACCGCAACAAAAACACTAGCACGACCGTTGTCGGCACGACACCAGAGTATCTTTCAGTTAGAAGCTTTGATGTTGCCCAAGGACGATTTATTTCCGAGCAAGATGTGAGACGAAATAACCAAGTTGTCGCTTTGGGCCCAGATATTGCGGAGCGACTGTTTGGTAATGTTGACCCGGTTGGTCAGCAGCTACGAATTAAAAATGTCTCCTTCCAGGTCATCGGTGTCATGGAATCGAAAGGTTCTTTCCTAGGAGACAATCAGGATGACACGGTGTTTGTCCCAATCACAACACTAGCGAATCGCATTGTTGGACAAACTTCTCCTTATGGGCTAGAAGTCAGTATCATCTCAATCTCCGCTAAAGACCCTGAAAGCACAACTGCCGCTCGGTTTCAGGTTGAGAATTTGCTGCGGCTACGGCACAAAATCACTGGCGAAGATGACTTTACCGTGAGAGCGCAGGAAGACCTTTTACAGATTGTTGGCACGATTACGGGCGCATTAACGTTGATGCTGACGGCGATTGCGGCGATTTCCCTTTTTGTCGGAGGCATCGGTGTAATGAATATTATGCTTGTCTCCGTCACCGAGCGTACCCAGGAAATAGGCTTGCGAAAAGCGATCGGTGCCAGAGAGCAAGATATTCTCGTTCAGTTCATGATTGAAGCTGTGATTCTCTCAGCGGCAGGTGGCGTTCTGGGGACACTCATTGGTGTAGGTGGTGTCCTCTTCGTTGGTGCTGTGACACCGTTGCAAGCGGGTGTTTCACCTGTGGCAATCCTGATGGCTGTCGGGGTTTCTGGTGGTATTGGCTTATTTTTTGGGGTAGTGCCAGCGCAACGAGCCGCGAAACTTGACCCGATTGTTGCTCTTAGAAGTTCTTAGATTATGCAAGATAAACTTGAACGTTACTCCGACCACTTCAGTCCTGGAAGGAAACCAATAATCATCCGTATTGAGAACGTTTCCAAGGTTTACGGCATCGGAAATACGGAAGTTCGTGCCCTCAACGGAGTCAGCCTGGTGGTTGAGCAGGGAGAGTACTGTGCAATTATGGGAGCTTCGGGTTCCGGTAAGTCTACCGCAATGAATATTATCGGCTGTCTTGACCGACCAACATCAGGACATTACTACTTGGATAACGTGGATGTTTCTCGGTTAGTAGATGCTGATTTAGCAGGGATTCGTAATCTTAAAATTGGCTTTGTCTTCCAGCAATTTCACCTGTTGGCTCAATTAACAGCGCTGGAAAATGTGATGTTACCGATGGTGTATGCAGGAGTTCCAGCTAGTGAACGACGCGATCGCGCGATGCAGGCTTTGAAGCGAGTTGGCTTGGAAAACCGGATGAAAAATAGACCCAACCAACTTTCTGGAGGACAACAGCAGCGAGTTGCGATCGCACGCGCGATCGTGAATCGACCTGTCTTACTGTTAGCCGATGAACCAACGGGAGCATTGGATTCTCACACGACGGCTGAAGTCATGGATATCTTTACTGAACTCAATCAAGCTGGCATTACCGTTGTTATGGTAACTCACGAGCCAGACGTAGCACGTTTAACGAGACGCATTGTCTGGTTCCGTGATGGTGAAGTAGTACATTCCCATCTCACTCCAGAGGAAATGACTCAGGTTGCTGTTTCCTAAGAACAGAAACTTTATATAGCGGTTCTCCTAAAGGGTGAGGAAGGGTAAGGTACAAGGTTCTGAGTTTTTGGGAATTGGGAATTGGGAATTGGGAATTGGGAAAAAGAGACTTAAAGTATCGTAGAAGTGAAGTGATAGCTGCCAGAAGTTAGGCTTAGGTTGGCTAACTTGCTACTTGAGTTACCAATGAACAACAACGACTTAGACTTTACGGTGTTAGAACTTTGTTACGCAAAAATCCCACTAAATTTTGTACAAAAGAGTTACTAACATTCTCTTGCTTAGCTTCATCAATAATCTGTGAAGGGAGTGGCTCAACGGCTTGTTTCACTTTAGTATTAACCACTAAAGGCACTTCTTCAGCTATCCCCAGTGTGATGAGTCGGAAGGCAATCTGCTGAACTGTCTCAACGGGTAGTCTCAGTTGCTCAGCAATTACCCAAAGCGAAACTGTACCTTTCGTGTATTCCCAAACTTGCCACTCTTGAGCGTTGAGTCGATAATGGGGTTGACCCTCAATGGTACTCGCTAAACCCTCGTTTGCATCCGGCAGTCTGTCTGCTAAAGCTTCCCAGTTACGCAGCACACGCAGTCCTACCAGTGCTGCCTCTGTCGCTGGAACACTTAAGCCAGTTAACTCTCGCGGTGGTATGTGTACATTCTGCTCAAACTTAAACTCAGCGTCCTTGAGTTGGAATAAGCCACAGACTTGCTTTAGTACCTGAATCTGGAACAACTGCTTAAGCTGTTCGGCTTGTAATACGCCTTGAGCTTTGAGGTACATACCCAAGGGTTCACTAATGGGACAGCACCAGTGAACAAGTTTATCAAAAACGCGATCGCTAACCCACTGGCGTTGTGCAATCAGTGAAACTAAACCTTGCTGGTCTAAGCGGTTGGCTGCGGCGACAATACGACCTTCGCGCACCCAAATGTAAAAATACTGTGCTTGCGTATCTTGGGCATCTGGCAAAGCACGAAGAGTCAGCAACCCAGTTTTGTGTCCTTTCTCAATTAATTGAAAGATTTCTGGTAGTGAGAAGTCGGATAGAGCACCTGAAATGGTCATGGTTGTTTAAGGGGAGGCTAGAAAACAAGTGGGCGAAGTCAACGATGCACTCAGCTAGCTATGCAACGCAAACTGGAAACATCTTAACAATCCTTAACATGGATCTATTGTAAAACTGCTTACCACACCCCCTGAATCAATCTATCGATAGAAATCTGTAGCTCGTTCGCCAGATCCAGATGCATACCTTGAGACCTGCTAAGTAAACGTTATTAAGTTTCAGTTATCTTAGCGAAGTCCGTTGTAATTGCAATTACAGAATGCGTAGTTAAAATAACAGGATATTGATGAAATTTAACTTATGTAAAATAGATGCTTTGTCTTGTAGTAATTACAAGTCATTAATGTGACCAGCGATACTGTATTTAGCTAATATTGTTACGTTATTGACGTAATTACAGAAGGAAGCGCTTAGATTTTATATAAAGTTAAATAACTGAGCTTTGCATAAAGTGTTGCATTAGAACAATCAATGCTCTAATTACAGAATCTTTTTGATTAGCATTGAGCGTTACAAAGGGTGGTCGGTGCTTCTTGTCAGCAAAGCCCAACGCGATCGCGACATTCTCCTCAGACCAGGCTCCCTCACAATCCATATGCGTTAAACCGATCACTAAGGGAATTTGTGTACGCTGTTTCATAAAGGTGAGCATTCGGCGACCAGCGCGAAAATCACCAGGGCGATGGGCATCGATAAGGAGGATATAAGCGTGAGCGCGGCGAATCAGAATATCCCACATGAAGTCGAACCGAGACTGTCCCGGCGTTCCATATAAATGCACTGCCATTCCTGGTGCAAATTGCAAACGCCCAAAGTCCATGGCTACGGTTGTTTTTTTCTTGAGTGACGCGGTTTCATCTGTGGCTACACGATCCGTGTCTACGACATCAATTTCACTGACTGAGCGAATGAACGTTGACTTACCGGCACCTACAGTGCCGGTAACAACGAGACGCATAATTTCCACGTTTACTTGCTCCTCAAGAAACCAAGCAAGCTTTGTACGAAGGACTGGCTTAGGGCTTGTCCATTGTTTTCCTTGGTCATTTCGGTGTCAAAGGTAGCTGACTCTAAAACATCTTCTTCTGAAGTTTTACTGCGAACGGGAGTGATGATTGGCACTTCTGCAACCAAACCAACACTAATAAGCCGAAAGGCTGTTTGTTGAATCGTTTCTACAGACTGTTTAAGTTGAGACGCGATCGCATTTAGAGGAAGTGAGCCATTCGCCATTTGCCACACTTGCCCTTCCAAAGAATCTAGCCGCAAGTGACGCTTACCCAAAACAACCCTAGATAAGGCTGAAGTTGGTTCCGGTAGTTTGTCCACCAATGACCTCCAGTCTCGCAACACACGTAAACCCATTAACGTCGCTTCGGTAGCAGAAAGGCTCAAGCCCGTCATTTCGGTTGTTGGCAACGTGGCTTTAGAGTCGAACTTAAACCGAGCATCTCGAAGCCTAAACAACGCACACACTTGCTGTAACACTTGAGCATGGAACAGCAATCTCAACTGCTCTGGTTGTAAAAAGCCCTGCGTCTTTAAGTAAAGTCCAATCGGTATATTCGCCGGACACCGATTCACTTGCTCACGCAGCACCTCAGGGCTAATCCAGCCTCGCTGACAAATCATCGCCAGCAAGCACTGGTGGTCAAGACGATTGGTCACTGCAACAATCCGACCTTGATGCATTAGAGCATGACGAATTTTTTTCTCTGGATTTTGACTGTCAGGCTGAAACCGCAAGGTCAACAAACCAGTTTTGCTACCTTGATCAAGAAATTGAAATAGTTCTGGAAGTGAAAATTCTGCTAAACAACTCGTAATAGCCATTACTCATTCCGCTGCTTTCTCTACAAGTCATCTGAAATTAGGAGAATACTCTACCTATTTTCAAACTAAAAACGAAGAATTATTAACTTTATGTTACTTTTCTTTTTCAAGGAAAAAAGTAAATTTTTCCTATCATAACAACTTAAACATACAATATTAAACCCCGTTCCGAAGGTTGACGCAGAAGTAAGAGTCAGCTAGTAGTAGACTGACCAGATAAAACGGTTTTAAAACTAAACTGTAGAAAACAACATAATACGAGTGATAGATTAGTCAAAAATAATTCAGAGTAACTCATCGCAGATGTTGCCTAATGTTCACAAGACCTATAAAGAAGTTGTGAATCGAATTGTTTAAAAATTAAGCCTTCTATGGGTGGAAAGTGAAGTAGTCCGAGACGCACCACAGCTTGCTTGAGGAGTAGAAGGCTTTAATTCAATTAATTAAATTACAGAGTGTGCTGTTAGGGGCGATTGAGTATCATCAGCTACCTCAGCTTAAAGCCGCCTTCAGCTCAGGAATTACACGCTTAATTTCCAACATCAGCACGCCCTGTTTTGCCGCCTTGCTTGCTAAAACGAGTAAGACGGCATACTCGCCACAGTTAGTGAGGATGCCATAGCCCTGATCACCCTCAACATAAATGCGATCAAGAAAGCCTCTAGACAATTCGCTACCAATGCGCTCACCTAAAGAAAGCATGGCGGCTGACATAGCGGATACCCGTTCTTCATCCATCTCGCTCGGTAAGCTGGATGCTAGAGGAAGTCCATCAGGAGAGACAAGAGCGGCTCCCTGAACATCACTTGCGCCAGTGACGAAATTTTGGAGAATGCTCTCCAGCTTGGCTGTATTGATTGTCATAACTCATATCCTCCTGATTTGACACTCCCCTATTGTTCATCGTGTGGGAGCATTAGCTGATCTCGCATCATCCACCCTCACAATCTACAGCTTTAAAATAGCCTGCATAGAAAAAAGAGTGTTCAACCAGGCTCTTTCAGGGAACCAAGTATCACACCTCTTCCTATCTACGAGTATTTTACAGGGCGCTTAAACAGCAACCCCTAATTAATTACTTCTCAAGTAGTTCTTTCGATTTATAAGAATCTGATGTGCAACTTTTTGGCATTGCACGCCAAAAGAATAGAACTGTAGGGGTAATTTTCCCCTAGCTGCCCCTCAACACAGCAAGGACGAGCAACGTCACACGCAATGTTATAAGCTTGCCGTCTTCCCTGTTTCTGCCTGAGTAGGAATCGACTTGACGTCGCTATGACCCATATTTCCTACTATCTCTCGCAACATTGAGATTTGTGCCTCAAATTCTAGTCCTTCAATTTGGGATAGGGCATCGTTGATGGTTTGGGTAGCTTGATAATCGCTTGGCATATCTACTACGGTATCTCCCATCGCCACAGCCCAGGCATACCAAACAACGAGTTGATTGTTTTCGGTCAATGCCCCATAGGCACGAGATAGCTCTGTATCTTCCCGGTTAACAATCTCTCGCATTACAGCTAGCTGATCATCATCAGACATATCATAAAATTCTCCGCCTAGTAAGCGAGGAGCCAGTTCTGGGAACGTGGCAGTAGGAGCAGCTGGCGTGATTGAATCGCCCATTTTTTCATAAGCATAGTAGAGTAGCGCTAGTTTTTCATCTGTGCCTAGCCCTTCAAACGCTTCTACTACTTTTTTGGTATCTCCGGAACGAGTTGAAGAGCTACCACTTTCTTGAGTATTCATAATTCTTCTCCAAAGCAAGTAAATGTGTTCAAGCTTAGGAGTATCAAAGTTTACTATTTGAAATCGCCCTCCAAGAGAGAGAGTTTGCTTTATCGGAGCAATATTGAAGGAAACTTTGTTCCTGAAGAGGTTAAAGATATGCCTTAAGACACTAAGGCAATGGGGATCGCTACTGATAGAATTAGCGTCGCTAATATAAAAAATACAAATTAGGAGTTGAATATGTCTGAGGAACTGAAACCAGATCCCAAGCAAACTGATGTACAGGAAGCTGAGTTAGCCGCTCAGAATATGGTTGAAGGGAAAGAGAAAGTACCAGAAGTGGATTTTGATGTGGACTACGAAGCTTCAAAAGAATATAGCGTTAGCGACGTTGACAAATCTGAAGCAGGTTCATAAGCGGCTACGGCTACCACAGCATCTGAGTAAGCCGAACCTGAGCTGGATGTGCTGAAAACCCCAGGAGAGGCAATCTGAAATTTCAATGATTAGCTAGGGAATAGCAACATTAAACCTTGCATGCACATTGTGTGGTTTAATAACCGATCGCTCAACCAGCTTTTTGGTTGAGCTTTAACTATTGACTTACATTCTGTTCTGCTGAGTGAGCCGAATGGCGCTTATTATAGACTTCAGGCTTGATGCTTACGCATTCCCTATCCTCAAGCCGAAGTTAGTGTTTTTGCAACTATGCGAACTTATTATTGCGGCGAAGTCAGAAAGGAACAGATTGGAGAGACCGTTACCCTGTGTGGATGGATAGACCGTCGCCGCGACCATGGGGGTGTGATTTTTTTAGATTTACGCGATCGCACTGGCATTATTCAGATTGTCAGTGACCCCCAGCGCACTCCAGAGTCCTACAATGATGCCGAAACCCTCCGGAATGAATATGTAGTGAAAGTGACGGGGCGAGTCACGGCGCGTCCAGATGATTCACTAAATCCTAAACTCCCGACTGGGGAAGTCGAAGTTTACGCTGACAAAATTGAGCTACTCAATAGCGTCCGTAAGCAGCTACCGTTCCAAGTTTCAACCGCTGATACAGAGCCAGTGCGGGAAGAATTGCGCCTGAAGTATCGGTACTTGGATTTGAGACGCGATCGCATGAGCAAAAACCTCCAACTGCGTCACCAAGTCGTCAAAGCAATCCGCCGTTACTTGGAAGATGAGCAAAACTTCATCGAAGTCGAAACGCCAGTTCTCACTCGCTCCACCCCTGAAGGAGCCAGAGACTACCTTGTCCCTTCTCGTGTCAATCCGGGTCAGTGGTACGCCTTGCCCCAATCCCCGCAACTCTTCAAGCAATTGCTAATGGTATCTGGAGTTGACCGCTACTATCAAATTGTCCGTTGCTTCCGGGATGAAGACTTACGTGCCGAAAGGCAGCCAGAATTTACTCAACTAGACATGGAAATGAGCTTCATGTCTCAAGAGGAAATTCTCCAGCTAAATGAAGGGTTAGTCTGTCACATATTCAAAACCCTCAAGGGCATTGACATCTCACGCCCCTTCCCTCGCCTCACCTACGCCGAAGCAATGGAACGCTACGGCAGTGATAAACCAGACACGCGCTTTGCTTTAGAACTTGTCAATGTTTCTGATTTACTAAAAGATTCTGGCTTCAAAGTCTTCTCCGGTGCTGTTGCGGCTGGTGGTACCGTCAAAGTTCTACCAATCCCTGGTGGAAATGATGTCATTTCCAATGTGCGGATAAAGCCAGGTGGCGACTTATTCAAAGAAGCCAGTGAAGCGGGTGCTAAGGGTGTTGCTTACATTCGAGTGCGTGATGATGGTGAAATCGACACGATTGGGGCAATTAAGGACAACCTAACAGAAGCCCAAAAACAGGAATTACTAGAGCGCACAGGGGCAAAACCCGGTCATCTCTTGCTCTTTGGTGCAGGACCTACAGACGTTGTTAACAAAACCCTAGACCGACTGCGCGGCGTGATTGGTCGTGAATTGGGGCTAATTGACCCAAATAAGATTAACTTACTCTGGGTGACCGATTTCCCAATGTTTGAGTGGAATGCTGAGGAAAAGCGACTAGAGGCACTGCATCACCCATTTACAGCTCCTCACCCCGATGATTTGAATGATCTGAAAACGGCACGAGCGCAAGCTTACGACTTAGTTTTTAACGGTTTAGAAGTTGGAGGGGGTAGTTTACGAATTTTCAAACCCGAACTACAGCAACAAGTTTTTGAAACAATTGGCTTATCTCCGGAAGAAGCTTACGACAAGTTCGGGTTTCTGCTTGAGGCATTTGAGTACGGGACACCGCCCCACGGTGGGCTTGCCTTCGGCTTAGACCGATTAGTGATGTTGCTTGCTGGCGAAGAGTCAATTCGGGATGTAATTGCTTTCCCGAAGACGCAACAAGCACGCTGTCTCTTGACCGATGCTCCGGCGGCTGTTGATCTCAAGCAGTTGAAGGACTTACACGTTGCTTCTACTTACAAGCCAAAGGAAAAGGAATAATGGAGTACTACATCTAGCGTTTGATGGATAATTTTGCGTAAGTCCTAAAGTATGTAATTGGACATAGGTCGTATGGTAGGAGATCAGCCCTATAAAAGCTTCTACTCTTAGACAAGAGCTTGCTGTCCTATTAGTTGGCTTCACCCCTGTTCAATGCAGGGGTAAACTTTTGGTTTAGCTTGTGCAATTCAAATAAAAAAGCCCTCAGAGCTTCTGCACTAAGAGCTTGTTGTCCTATCGTTAGCAATGCCCTCGTTACCTTAGACTTGCTTAATTTGAAGCTTACTACTTTGGTCAGAGACAATCATCTGCCTAAAGGCATTAGCCGTGGATTGTAGAGTATTGCCATTGAGATTAAGCAGTTGTGTATTGCAAATAACCGATTTTATTGTCTAGTTTTAGAAGCATTCTTCTTGGAATCCAAGTCTACTCTTTAACCGTTGGCTGGCAATAGTAGATTTCAAGCGTGATCGCTTAATATCACTATCAAACAAAATAAGCGATCGCCCCTAGACAGGCTTTAAAACTTTACTAGAGAAGAAATAAAAATTGGGTAGCTGTCAAAGCTACCCAAACAAATCATCAATACAAATTAGCTTGTTGGCTTACAAGTCAAGAAATTAAGCTGTTACAGCTTTTTTCGTAGCAGCAGTTAATTCACCTTTGGCATACTTAGCCGCATAGTCATCCAGAGTCATCTGCTTAATCTTGCTTGCATTGCCAGCCGTGCCAAACTGCTGATAACGCTCTAAGCAAACATTCTTCATGTACTTGATAGAAGGCTTCATGAAGTGACGTGGGTCAAAGTTAGATGGATCTTTCGCAGCGGCTTCACGGATTGCAGCCGTGATAGCCAAGCGGTTATCTGTGTCGATGTTGACCTTACGGACACCACTCTTAATGCCTTTTTGAATTTCTTCAACAGGCACGCCGTAGGTTTCAGGAATGCTACCGCCGTACTGGTTGATGAGGGCAAGCAAGTCTTCTGGCACAGAGGAGGAACCATGCATCACCAAGTGGGTGTTAGGCAGGCGGCGATGAATTTCCTCAATCCGGCTAATAGCGAGAATTTCACCCGTGGGTTTGCGGGTGAACTTGTAAGCGCCGTGGCTAGTGCCAATCGCAACAGCGAGGGCATCTACACCAGTCTGTTCAACGAAGTCAACGGCTTCATCAGGGTCGGTCAACAGTTGGTCGTGAGAGAGAGTACCTTCAAAACCGTGACCATCTTCCGCTTCCCCAGCGCCAGTTTCCAGAGAACCCAAGCATCCTAGTTCGCCTTCGACACTAACGCCGACTGCATGAGCGACTTCTACAACTTTACGAGTGACTTCAACGTTGTATTCGTAGCTAGATGGAGTCTTGGCATCCGCTTCCAAAGAGCCGTCCATCATGACGCTAGTAAAACCGTGGCGAATTGCTGAGTAGCAAGTCGATGGACTATTGCCGTGGTCTTGGTGCATGGCAATCGGGATATGAGGGTAGGTTTCTACCGCCGCCAGAACCAGATGGCGCAAGAAATATTCGCCTGCGTAGCTGCGGGCACCACGAGAAGCTTGTAAGATCACTGGGCTATTTGCTTCTTCCGCAGCCTGCATAATTGACAGGATCTGCTCCATGTTGTTGACGTTATATGCTGGAATGCCGTAGCCGTTTTCAGCCGCGTGTTCCAGCAGCAGCCGCATAGGTACGAGCGCCATAAATAGTCCTCCTAACTTTTGGTTTAGTTGTCAGCTAGTTATTTCTAGACAAGTTTAATTCTTAGGATAATCTTAAGATATTTTTCGATTTATAGGAAATTATCTCTATTGATTTTGAGATAAGCCTCTTTTATAGGTCTAATAATCGTTTGCTATGACTTGTATGGGTCGCCCGGGATTCGAACCCGGAACAAATCGGTTAAAAGCCGAGTACTCTACCGTTGAGTTAGCGACCCGAAGAGGTGAACTCAATAAATCCACCGTTTTCTAAGTTACCACAAATAAATCGAAAATGTAACCAACGTTTCAAAAAAAAGTCACATTCAGGTGAACAGATGCCTCACAACTGGCTCCAGGTGACAGTTCGGTGAGATGCTCTCCCGTGTTGAGAGAGTTTCGAGGAGCGCTCCAGGGTTCTAGGCAGTAGTAGTCTTTACCCTTAACAGTCCAGAAAACGAGGGTAGAGTACAGGTCGCTGTAACTGAGTGTGACTTTGAACCCTCGTCCCGTATCCGTAGCACTTGTAAAATTAGCGCTAACTTGACGAAACGCAACATCAATCTCATCTTGGCTCAAATCAAAGCTGCCGGGGAAGGGATGGACTTCTTTGGTAGTCTGATTTTGATACTTGGAGGCAGGGATATCAAACTCTAATCGGGTCTTGTCAGAGGTAAAGAAGTAGGGATGAAGACCCGTCGAGAAGGGCATCGGCTCAGCTGAGTGGTTTGTGTAGCGTTGCCGAATTTCTAAGGTATTGCCCTTGAGTTCGTAGGTAAAGGCTACTTGGAAGTCGAAGGGATAAACAGCACGAGTTTGGTTGTTGCTATTGAGGACAAGGGTAAGGCTTACGAGGTCATTAGTTATTTGCTCGGTGACTTCCCAAGGTAAGTCACGAGCAAAGCCATGCTGTTTAAGCGTGTATTGTTTGCCGTTGTGAGTGTAAGTGTTATCGGGTAAGTTGCCGCAGATGGGGAAGAGGATAGGGATGCCGCCCCGAACGCTCAAGCTAGAGTCCGCAAAGCGATCGCCATCAAGATAGAGAATATCTTGGCTTTGGAGACTCCAGCTTGTGATAATGCCGCCGCGTTCCGGAACGACTTCCAGACGAGACTGAGCGTTTTCGTCAGTGAGTATGTAGGTTTCGTATTGTTGCTGCTTTCGAGCGATCACAAACACAGGTATTTTTACCTCGTCAAGGGTTAACAATTTAGTCTTCGCACCAGAACTTTAACAAACTCTTGTTGAAAAACCACTGCTCTGTTTATGAAGGCTTAACACTTAGGTTTCTACGCTAGTAGGAACAACCGTAGAACTATAGCTGTAGCCATAAAGGTTAGGAAAGATTTAAAAACCCAAACGACCACATAGTAGTAAAAACCCTTCTGCCCTCTGCCCTGTGCATAAGAGCCTTTTGCTATACCAGTCGAAGTCTCAGCTTTCACATTGGTTGCAATAGCTCAAAACCACCTATGGGCGAGACAAACAACTACTCCTTTCCATAAGTGTGACCTAAGTCACAATAATAAGTGTTAAAAATCACAACAATTTGCTGACACAAATCAATTTCCAGATGCCGGAAATATTGGAGATTAGTATAAATCCCTTATATCAACGCGCTGGTTTCATGATTCGCACGCTCGTAGAGTCAGCTTTTAGAACAGGTTGCCTTAGTGTGGCTTCTGAAGGCTTAATTCGCCAGGTTCTCGAAATGAAGGGCTATGAAGCATCAGACTTAGAAGCTCTGACAGTCCTCTATGAGGCTGTTAATTCAGGTCAGATTGAGCGAGAAGCGCGTAACACTAGCGCAATAAGCCAATTAATGCCTAGTGGTCGTTGACACCCGTAACAAAATTTTAGAGATAAGTCCTATTCAGTAGCGCCCCTTGTTCGCACTTCGTAAGCGCAAAAGCCTCTGTTTACCCTGCGTGCTGGGTTGTCTAAAGAAAACTGTAGCGTTGATGACATTACAGGGATTTCAAAAAGTGTGACGTTGAGAAAAAAATTGACACGCCCGTAAGTAACCAAATTTGCTAAAGATAAACACTATCCTGTTCTTAAGGGTAGTAAACTGTGACAATGTAAATTACATATTCTCTACCCTTGCCCTCAGCCGTTAAAGCAAGGAGTATGTCACAATAGCAATGTCTGGAACTTCAGGCACCCACATCCTAACCAGTAGACCAGGATTGTCGCCCTGGTAAAGAGATGCGCTAGTCGCAATGGCGGAATTCATTTATGCCTTCACCCGCTTCGGCCCTCTGCCGATGCATCGATTACCCAAAGTCCCTCATCTGCTCACAGGGCAAATTGCTCTCCACCATTGCCTTGCTCCGAGTTTTATTGACTATCTACGCACTTGTATGAGGATGTAAAAGGTTGCTTTCTACCGTTGAAGGTACTGTCAATTTACTCTCAAGATTGCTGCTGGATGCAAGATAAACTTTTAAGCGTTAAAGCGGAACATCATGGCGGTGTCTTTCCTTTGACGCGGAAGAATCACACCCAGTTAACCCCACGTCAAGTTCACAAGGAAGCCGTGTTCTTGGAAAAGGAACAACTGGTTTCACAAGTATTGGAAGAGTTATCTGCTCAGGAGAACCCAAATATGCTACACCGCAAGATTTATCAACTTTGTTGCGATGGTCGTGAGGTGTGTGTTTTCTTGCGGGATCAGCAACGTTGGATTGAACGCGCCCGCATTGTTGATATAGAAGGAGATCTAGTGACAATCCGTTATGAAACTGATGAAGAAGACGAACTGAGTTCTTGGGAAGAAATGGTTCGTCTGGAAAGTATCGGTTCCGTGACTCAGAAACTCGCTTCTGTACCCAGAGGACATGCCGAACCCTTAGTGTCTGATGACTGCCCCGAAGCCGAACAAATTCATCCACGCTCCCAAGATTTGAATCAAGACTAAGCTGAGTTAAGTTTGTTGTTGGTTGTTAGTGGTTAGTTGTTGGAGAAGAATTCTGACAACTGATCACTTAGCTGATAGCTATCTGGTATGTACAGTAACTATTGCGGTACACGCTTAATTTTCTGGTGGGGATTCAGCTTGTTCAAAGACAGGACAATAACCTTCTGGTGTCACCTTAAAACCATACAAGGGAGAAGCGGGGTTCCAGCAGCGTTGACCGCGTTGAAAGCGGCAGTTGCCACAGCAGTCGATATTTATTGGGACTTTGGCATTGCTACCCTGGCTGAGCAATTCTCGTTGCGACAATCCCCGTAACACCAAGTCTTCTCCCTGCCATCGAGCTTCCACTAAGCCAGTGTCAGCAAAATTTTGCCAACGAGGGTCAGCAGCGATCGCGTCGGGTAGAGTGATCGTTACAACCGTTCCTAGTTCGTTCAACTCACCTTCATAGTTGGAATCGGATGGTGGTGCGGGTTGGACAAACATCTCCCCAATTGGGAGTTCTACCAATGTTCCTGCTGAGGGCGAATGGAGTTGGTAGCGATTTTGTAGCTCTTCCAAGCCAGTTAAGTCAGATAGGTAGGTTGGAGAACCGTGGACAAAAACAACGTGCTGCGGACGGAGATTATGAATTAGCTGAGTCGTTCCTAAGCGATCGCCATGTTGGGCGAGAAGGTAAGTTTCACTACTTTTTAGTTCAGAATCATCAGTTTTTAGAGAATATCTGGGTTGTTCGGGTCTTAATATAACAAGTGAACCAGAGCTTATGGCGCTGTATTTACTCAAATCAGCCATTTCATCTGTGAGGATAATACAGGGAGACGAACCCAGAGAATTTCGCTGCTCTGAATCTAGCCGACGCACACGCGGACGCACCCGCTCATCCCAAAACAAGGGTTGATGGCGGGCAAAATTTTGAACTGAGGTAGGGAAGTGAGGCAAAAGTTCCAAATAAGCATCACAACCCGTGGCAACGCTGCCATCCACCCAAATATCTAAGTTACGCCCAGTAAAGTGGTGATGACTCCGCAGGAGCATGAGAATTTCTTGACCCAAACCCAAAGTGGGAACTGGTAGTAGAACGGAATTTTGCTGTGCGATCGCTTTTCCGATACGCTCCACTAACTGATTTTCTTGCTGCCGTCGGTGAGGATGTCGCGCTGTACCGTAACTGCCTTCAACAATTAGGACATCTAGCTGAATGCCTCTAAGAGATTCAACGGACAATCCCTCAACTAGCCGTGAATTAGATAGGAAAAAGTCACCCGTATAAAGTAGGCGATAGCTACGACGGGGAGTGGTATAAGTCAGTAACAACGCCGCTGCTCCAGGCAGATGTCCAGCAGGAAACAATTCCGCACTCAGTCCCTCACGGAATTCAACAGGCGATCGCCAAGGCAAAGCATGACAAAATTTCGGGATTTCCTCCGGGGCAAACTCCTGCCAATTTAGTGGCAACAACTGAGTTGTCACCTCGCTAGCATAGACTGGCAACTGTGGGAAAGCTTCATGAAGAGCCAGTAACCCCTGAGCATGATCAGCATGAGCGTGGCTACAGAGTACTAAATCGGCTGGTGGATTGCCTTCGGCTTGTAGAGCATTAATATCAGTTAGCCCACAGTCAAGGAGGACACGGTGTGGTCCCATCTGCACTAGCAAACAAACTCCTTCCTCGCTATGACCGACACCATAGGGAAAACAGGTTAATCGGTCATCCTCGGAATCGGATGCCACTGGGCGTTGATTGGTCATGAGTTGTCAGAAATTAGCGAACAACAATCAGCCATTAACCATCAGCTTTTGGTGGTCGTCTGCGATAACCATCAAGTTAGCTTTGACTAACGACTACAGACAGCGGTGTGCTGAGAGCTATTGGCTGACGGCTGAGCTAGAGTGAGCGGGTTTAGTGGGCAGAACCGTTACCGTGATAGTTGTCGGAATCGTAAAATCCGTTTTTAGTACCAAAAACTAGGGCAGATACGGTAAAAACGACTGTTAAGACCACTAGAACTAGTTTGACATCCATTTGTTTTGAACCTCCTTTTCGATTGTTCAGCCGACGCTTAAATTTCAGTTAATAATGAATCTTCACATATCTGCTCAAATTGTAGAGCCGAACTGGCTTGCCCGTCCATCTACTGAGGTTGCTCCTGACCTAATCGGTTGCACTTTAGTGCGTCAACTCCCTGATGGAACACGACTACGGGGAATGATTGTAGAAACCGAAGCCTATAGCCCTAATGACCCCGCCTGTCATGCTTATCGGAGTCGGACAGAACGCAATTTGGTGATGTTTGGGCCAGCGGGGCGTACTTATGTCTATTTAATTTACGGCATTTACTACTGCCTAAACATTGTCACAGATCTGGATGAAGTTCCCAGTGCTGTTTTGATTCGCGCTTTGAAATTAGACGCTGTCCCTAGTTGGGTAACGCTGCGTGAACCACTAAAACCCTATCGAATTGCCGCTGGACCCGGTAAGCTTTGTCGCGTCCTGCAAATTGACCGGAGCCTCAATGGTCAAGTGCTGGAACTGGGTGAACCCTTGTGGTTAGAACATCGTCATCCCCAGTTTCAAGCTGACCTCATCCAAACTACTCGGATTGGCTTAACGAAAGGGGCTGATTTACCTTGGCGATGGTATTTGAACAACTGCCAAGCGGTTTCTAAGCTCTAACTAAAGCTCAAGGTCTTGTCCTTGCTCTGTGAAGCGGACATCTTTAATTTTCAGTTGTGCGTTATCAACTAGGGTTTTCCGTAAGCTACCAAAAAGAGCAAACTGTTCACAGGTAGAGAGGGAGAGAAATTGTCGCTGTGCGTTAGGTGCAAGGCGTAAATCCACAGTGGCGACACCACTTTTAGAATTAACGTTGACGCGATATCCCGCTAAATCAAAATCACCAGAACTCGCTTTTTCCAAAACTTTTCCGACAGCAGCATCCACGGAACTACCCGCTGGCACCGCTATCTTTTCGGGTACTAGAGTTTGGCACTGGCTGTCAGCTTGATAGATGTTAAGGCTGATTGTGTTCTGAGCTTGGGCGGTAGTAGTCTTAGCCCCAGTTGCGAAGGGCTGGCTAGTAACAGGCTTTTGTTGCTGAACTGGAGCGGGAGTGGCGGGAATTGAATCAGGCTGACTAGCAACAGGTGTTTGACTCTCAACTGGTGCGGGGGTTGAATCAAGCTGATTGGGTAAGGGTGTGTTAGTCGTTGCAGGAGTCGGTAAGTTAGCGTTGTCACTTTCAACAGTTGGGGGAGAGGTACAACTACTAAGACTGAGAATGAATACTCCACCAATAAGAGGGATGAAATAGTTTTTGAGGCGGTTCATAGTTTGAAAAACTTTTATTTAAATTCAAAGTTGCCCTGAATACTTACCTCTGTTGAAGATTGAATTTTTAGGGGCTACTATTGATTTACTGATGACCGGGAGGGATATCAGTAAGGATTTTTATGGATTTATATGGATCGAACTCCACCCACTGGCAGTAGTAGATTTGTGAGCGCTTAGAGAGTTTCTCTCCCAGTGCGGGGGTGATAGGGGGGGGTTTATGATTACTCAGGACGGACGTGTTGAACTGTCGGATGCCTTGCAGCTAGTATCGAAATAATCCTTCAGCCATCAAATTGAAATCTGCCAGGCGCTGATGCCCCTGATTAGTGGCTTATCAGTTAGCGTTTGACCAACAGGACTTACGCAACTGGCACAACGCGAAGTCCGTTCTGAAATCCTTTCAACCAATAGTGAGCTTTTTTCTCTCTACAGATACTTCAATCCGCTCAAGGATTTGCTCTAACTGGGTGACTAACTCAAAGACACCTTCCGGATTGTTAGCTTCTGCTCGATCATGTAGGTGATCAGCGGCTTCTGACATTGCTTGCACGGCGACCGAGGCACTTGCACCTTTGATTTGATGCGCTTTGTTTGCTAGGGTAACCCAGTCTTTAGCTGCCAGAGCTTGCTTTGCCTCAGCTAGCAAGTTTTTCCCATCTTTGACAAATCCTTTCACCAGTTCTAGCTGGAAGTCAGGGTCTGCCATAGAGATTTCCTGTAAGTGAGTCCAATCTACTGGATCTGAGGCAGGAGCGATGCTGGTTTGGTCGGACTTACTTTTTTGTTTGTGTGAGTCCCTTTTGACTACGAATGACCATCGCTCTAGCATGGCTTTCAAGTCTTTAATCATCACGGGTTTACTGAGGTAGTCGTCCATGCCAGCCTCCAGACACTTTTCGCGATCGCCCTGCATCGCATAAGCCGTCATCCCAATTACTACAGTATGACGGTCTGTTCCTTCTCGTAGGCGTAAAGCTCGCGTCGCAGTATAGCCGTCCATCACGGGCATCTGGCAATCCATCAGCACGATGTCATAGTGGTTGTGTGCTAACTTGTCAAGGGCTTGTTGGCCATTCTCCGCTGCATCTGATTGATGACCTAACAGTTGCACCTGATGCCGCACTAATTTCAAGTTAATCGGAGTATCTTCCACTAACAGAATATTCAGACTTGTGCTTTGTTCTGGATCGGGATTTGAGGATTGTTTCATTGAAGACTGACTGCTGATGCCTGACGACGGCACTATCGATGTCAGCTCCTTAGGCGCTCGTAAGTCCTCAACTGAAATCGAATTGATGTCTATATGCCTTTTGAGCCGCTCTAGGATTAGCTCTAACTGGGTAACGAACTCAAGACTACCTTCGTAATCAGTGGCTTTGGCTTGACTATAAAGGTTAGCTGCTATTTCTGACATTAATTGCACCGCAACCGAGGCACTTGCACCTTTGATTTGGTGAGCTTTGTTAGCTAGAGTAACCCAATCTTTAGTCGCTAGTGCTTCCTTAGCTTGGTTGATGAAGGTTGCTCCCTCTTTGATAAACCCTTGCACCAGTTCCAGTTGAAAGGCAGGCTCTCCCGCAGAAATCTCCTTCAGGCGAACCCAATCCACTGGGTCTAAGGCAGGATCGATAACTGCATGGCTTTCAGGCTTCCTCCCTAGTCGGGGCAATTCTGCCCTCACAGACGACCAGCGCTCCAGCATCTCTCTCAATTCTTTCACCAACACAGGCTTACTGAGGTAGTCATCCATGCCAGCCTCCAAACACTTTTCGCGATCGCCTGGCATGGCAAAAGCAGTCATCCCAATCACCACAGTATGACAGCTTGAACCTTCTCGGCGACGCAAAAATTGTGTTGCCTGATAGCCATCCATCACTGGCATTTGGCAATCCATCAGCACGATGTCGTAGTCGTCCTGGGCTAATTTCTCAAGCGCTTGTTGACCATTCTCGGCTGAATTCCATTGGTGACCTAAGAGGCGTACCTGATGCTGTACTAATTTCAGGTTAATGGGAGTATCTTCTACTAATAGAATCTTTAGGCTTGTTCGTTGTGTTTGATTGGAGTTGCCTTCTTCTAAAAAGGTCTTGCTGAGGACGGGCAATACTTCCTCAATTGCCAGTTCCTTAGTCGATCGCGAATCCTTAGCTAACGTTGGATTTACCTCGATATGCCCTTTGAGCCGCTCTAAGATTTGCTCCAACTGGCTGATTAACTTAGCTGCATTTCCCCGATTGTTGCCTAGTGCCTCATTACGGAGTTGACGCGCTACCTCTGGCATCACTTGCACAGCTACCGAGGCACTTGCACCTTTGATTTGGTGAGCTTTATTCCCTAGAGTGTTCCAATCTTCATCGACTAGGGCTTGTTTAGCTTGGGCAATGAAGCTGCCTCCCTCTTTGATAAATCCTTGTACCAGTTCCAGTTGAAAGGCAGAATCTCCCTCTGAGATTTCCTTGAGACGAACCCAATCAACGATATCTACGCCAGGATCGAGATCGATAGGGCTGAGAGTATCAGTCTCGCTTGTTTCTTCGTGGGAGTCTTTCTTAAGTGTGGCTGACCATCGCTCCAGCACTGGTGCCAAGTTCTTTACCATCACGGGTTTACTAAGGTAGTCATCCATACCCGCTTCCAGACACTTTTCGCGATCGCCCTGCATCGCATAAGCGGTCATCCCAATCACGATGGTATGATGCTCTGTCCCTTCTCGTTGGCGTAAAGCTCGTGTTGCCGTGTAGCCATCCATCACAGGCATCTGGCAATCCATCAGCACGATGTCATATTGGTTTTTAGCCAATTTGTCAAGAGCTTGTTGACCATTCTCCGCCGCATCTGATTGATGACCTAATATTTGCACCTGATGCCGTACTAATTTCAAGTTAATCGGAGTATCTTCCACTAAGAGAATTTTCAAACTTTTGCTTTGTCCTACAGGGTTGGCACCTTCATTCCCTGAGGACAAAGTATTGCTGGCTAACAACGGTTCTTCAGTCGCCAGCACCTTTAGCAAAGACTCCACGAGTTGGGATTCTTTCACTGGCTTAACTAAATAATCAGAAAACCCGCTTCTGAGAAGCGGTTGAGCCGAATCCCCTGCATGAATAGAAGTCATCAACACTAATTTCGTCTGTGCCCAATCCGGTTCCGAGAGAATTAGTCGTCCTAAGGTTGAACCGTCGATTTTGGGCATTTTCATGTCCAGCAGCGCGACATCATAGGGTTTTCCAGCTTCAGCAGCGGCTTGCAAGGCATTCAGCGCAATAATGCCGTTATCCGCTTCATCCACTTCCATTCCCTTGGCACTTAACTGATACTGCACAATTTGGCGATTGATTGGGCGATCGTCCACGACCAACACCCTCTTCCCTGTCAAGGTTTCAGGAGACGTTTGTACGTTGCTAGAAACCCGTTCAGTTACTTCTTTGGTAGAGTCAACAGCCACCTTAGTAAAAGTAGCCGTGAACCAGAACGTAGAGCCGACTCCAGGTTCACTTTCTACACCAATTTCACCTCCCATCATCTCCACAAGTTGCTTGCAAATTGCTAAACCTAATCCGGTACCGCCATATCTGCGAGTTGTGGAAGCATCGACTTGTGAGAAGGCTTGGAATAGCTTGGTTTGCTCTTCTGGAACAATGCCAATGCCTGTATCTTTGACGGCAAACCGTAATTGCGCCTGTTCCTCGTCGTCCGACTGACTGTTGACAGACACATGAATCACAACTTCTCCCGCGCCAGTGAATTTGATCGAATTTCCCACTAGATTGGTGAGAACCTGCCGCAAACGACCTGCATCCCCCAAAAGTTGTCGTGGCACTTCAGTATCGACCAAAAGCGCCAGTTCTAAATCCTTGGCATCAGCCTGGGGACTACACAAATCCAATACTTCTTCTAAGCAGCGGTTTAAGTTAAGCTCATCGGTATCCAGCCGCATTTCCCCAGCTTCGAGTTTGGAGAAGTCAAGAATATCGTTAATGACCCTCAACAAATGCTCTCCGCTTACTTGCAATGTCTTTACAAAGTCTAGTTGTCGAGCCGTAAGTTCAGTGCTTAGGAGTAATTCACTCATACCCATCACCCCATTCATCGGAGTGCGGATTTCGTGACTCATGTTTGCTAAGAATTGAGCTTTTACCCGTGCGGCTTCAACAGCAGATTCTCGTGCTTCGACCAATTTATTTTCGTACTGCTTGCGCTCGGTAATGTCGCGGTTGACTCCAATCGCCGCGATGGGTTGACCCTGATCATCCCGTAGCGGTACGACAACTGTTTCACAGACTCCTTCAGTACCTTCTTTATGGGTAAACTGAATCTCCCTAGTCCAGCGTCCCTCACTCATCAAGCCATAAATCATCTGCTGAGTCAGCACTGTTGCTTCTTCCGGCTGGTAGACAACTCCAAAGGTTTTGCCTAACATCTCAGCTTTTTCATACCCGAATATCCGCTCAGCCGCTGGGTTCCAGTCGAGGATACGACCTGCCAAATCGGTGAGGATGATGCCATCATAAATGGTTTCAAACATCAGAGCTTGTCGGCGTAGCGCCTCCTCTGCTTGTTTGCGGGCTGATATATCCTGTACTAAACAGACGATTCCCTGAATCTTACCCGCCCCGTTTTCCATGACTGATCCGGTTACAGATACGGGAATTTCCCGACCATCTTTGGCATAGAAAATTGTTTCTCGTCTTCCGAGGAAGCCACTTTGGTCTGAGCCATTGGCTTCTAAATAAGCCAAGAAATTATTTTCTCTAAAAAAGATAGTTAATGGCTGATTACGCAACTCATTGCGCTCATAGCCTGACAGAAATAATGTCGCTTCGTTAAAGCTTTCAATAGTGCTATTTTTAGTAAGGACTATTAGGGCATCACTTAAAGAGCTGATGATATTATCGAGATAAGATTTAGAGACAGTTGTTTCTTGTAGCTTTTTGGTCATATGGTTGAAGGCATCCCCTAGAATCTTCAACTCATCTCTAGTTTTTATATCGACTTGAATATCAAAATCTCCTTCTCCGATTTTAGTGGCGGCATCTTTGAGCTTTGTGAGGGGTTTAGTGATTTTATTTGCTAAGAGAACGCCAAAAATAATTGCTATAGCAACCCCTAGCGTGAAAGAGGTTAGATTGATAATTAGAGAATAGGTGGAATTACGGTTAGCTGTCTGATTCTCACGCTCAAGGGCTTCCATGTTGAGTGCGATCGCCTGATCAACTATCTCTATAAATTGTGCTTCAGCTTGCTCAAACTCTTGTTTTTGACGGAGAATATTTTCTCCTTTAAGTTTTGCTTCCTTTAAATCTATAATTTTTTGTCCCGTTTCTGTAAGCGGTAATCTGAGTTCTAAAAGCCTTTTATGAACATCTTGTGTTTGAGAGGTTTTAGAAAACCTTTGCAAATTTTCTAATGATTGATCTAGATTTTCTACTGCTTTCTGAAAGGCTTCTTTTTCTTGGTTTCTGTTTTCTTGTAGTGTTGCTGCAACTTTGCTTTTAGGATTGATGTAGCTTGATTCATTTTTGATTACTGCATAGTCGTATATTTCAGAAGCGATTGTTACAGAAGCAACTTTGACCTGATCCAAGGCAATGAGCTGCCGAGTTGTGCTTTCAGTAATTTTATTAAACTGTTCATCAACAATTTTTTTTGTTTGAATATTAATAATACCCAATACGGCTACCAGTGAGGCAATACCCAAAAAACCTGAAATAAACTTTGTCTTTAGCTTCATATGCGTTTCCGGTAAGTAGCCCATTTTTCAAGGATTTTTAGGCAGATTCCGGATCGTGAGATTCCTTAGTTTAGGAGCATCGAAAAGTGTAGGAACTCCTAGAATAAGGAAGAGCAGACTATTTGATAAGTGATTAAAGAAACTACTAATTGATAAAGATTTTTTAAAATTTTCTTTCTTACGAACTAAAAAGCCAATAGAGTAACCCCTGGATATAGCCTCTGTATAGGATGGATGCGATCGCGCCTTTTCAAAAGGTAATTCCCTTAACTCCTGTTCTGGCTGTAGTTATGCTGATTTTGTGACTAGATCAATAGGCTTGTTCACCTTGGTCTGTTTGATCTCAGTCACTTTGAAGTTAGTATCGAGATAATCCTTCAGCGGTTAGAATTCAGAATTCAGCGTTTTTCAAGCTAGGCACCATGAGCGATCGCTCACAACGAAAGAGGAAAATTCCCTCTGCCCTACCACCTGTCTCCTCTCACCTATTTTCAAGACAGGAGACAACGCTGAAATTTGACTCCTGACTCCTGACTCCTGACTTGTGCATGGCTACAACTACCTGGACTCGCCGCCATATTCTCTCCCTCGCGGATTTTGCTCCCACTGAATACGACACAGTGTTGCAAACCGCTGCTAGTTTTCGAGAGGTACTCTCACGGCGGACAAAAAAAGTACCTACGTTGCAAGGTCAGATGGTTGCTAATTTGTTTTTTGAACCCTCTACCCGCACCCGTAGCAGTTTTGAACTGGCAGCAAAGCGCTTGTCAGCAGACGTTCTTAACTTTACGCCAGGAACATCATCTCTCACGAAAGGTGAAACGATTCTCGATACCGCGAAGACGTATCTGGCAATGGGAACCGATATGATGGTGATTCGCCATCGAGAGGCAGGGGTACCGCAGGCGATCGCGTTTGAGATGGATCGACTTGGCGTTCGGGTTGGTGTCCTCAATGCAGGTGATGGTCAACACGAACATCCGTCTCAAGGGTTGCTGGATTTATTTACTATCTGTTCTCTTATAGACGTTGAACACCCTCGCTTAGAACTACTGGTGGGTAAGAAAATTGCAATTGTTGGGGATATTCTACACTCACGAGTCGCTCGTTCTAATATTTGGAGCCTTACAGCTACAGGTGCCAAGGTACATTTAGCGGGTCCCCCGACTCTAGTGCCTCAATTGTTTGCCCAGAGTGTTACTGGTAGACCTGGAGAGTTATTCATCCACTGGGAGATCGAACCGGCATTAAAAGATGCTGATTTTGTGATGACCTTACGCTTGCAAAAGGAACGGATGACAGCGCATCTGTTGCCGAGTTTGCGAGAATATCATCAGCGTTATGGGATTACACGCGATCGCTTAAAACTCTGCCACCCTGATGTCAAAGTTCTGCATCCAGGCCCCGTAAATCGTGGAGTAGAAATCACATCTGATTTAATGGATGACCCTCAATTTAGCTTGATTTCCCAGCAAGTAACGAGCGGTGTTGCGGTGCGGATGGCGCTGTTGTACTTAATGGGAAGCGGCAAAACTTCAATAACCGCTTAGAACTCTTGATCGAGCGCTAACAAAGAAGGAAGAGATTCGATATCTGCTTGGGGAAGCTGATCAATGTCATTATTGCTTCTAACCTTGAGAATAGGTTCTTGCTCCGAACGTTGTCTCTGACGCAGAAGAAGAATTTCTCTTTCCAGCCTCTCTTGTCCTTCTTGGAAAAAATTTTGGGATCTAGATGGAACCAAGTCACGGGAGAATCGTTGAGCTTGAGCAGGAGTTAGAGGTGATTCTGAACTTGCCGAAGCTGAGGTTTTTTGTTCGATATGAGAGCAAGCGCGTTGCTTTTTTCCGCTAAGTTGAAATAGCAGGGGCAATAAGGGAGGCAGAGGAGGAAATTTTCATTCCTTCGTTGTGCGCGATCGCGTATGGTGTCTACTCTAAAAAAAGAGTCTTACTGGTAGAGTTGGCAATCCATTTGCTTGATCGTGTTCAGTGCTAACATCAACCAGGGTAGTCCTTGCAAGCCTGAGTACACACAACGATCTGACAGGGGAAACTGCCGTGGATGCGGGAAACCAGCAAAGAATTTTAGGCTATTTCATTGAAGAAGCTAAAGAACACTTGGAAACCCTTGAGAAAGGGCTATTAGATTTGCCCTCGGTTGTAAAAGAACCGGAGCGAGTGAATGAAATGTTTCGCGCCGCCCACTCTGTCAAAGGAGGTGCTGCAATGCTGGGCTTTGGCAGTATTCAAAAGACAGCTCATCGACTAGAGGATTCTTTCAAGATTCTCAAAGAACATCCCATTAATGTTGACCAACAACTAGAGACGTTGTTTTTGCGGGGATACGATACCCTAAAAGACTTAATTGAACAGCTACAAAGCCCGTTTGGTTTAAGGGAAGAGGAAGCCAACAAAACGGTGCAAGCCGCAGAACCCAGCTTTAGCCAGTTGCAAAGTTACCTCAATCGGCAGGTGACTGGCGCTGATGAACCTGCAACAGCAGCAAGTCCAACACCTTCACTCAAGCAAGAGAAAACTCAAGGGAAAAGTTCTCCTAACTTTGCCTCCCAAGTCATGGAAATCCTCAAACAGATGTTGCAGTTGTTTAAACAACAAGACAGTCCAGCCAGTCGTCAAAAACTTCAGATATTGTGCAAGCGCCTAGTGCAACTTGAGACAGGAAATGAAGATTGGAAGCGGCTAATACAAGTTTCCTATAAAGCGATCGCCAATCCAAAAAACTCATTTCAAGCGTTAGCACCAGTGGTGATTAAGGAACTTAAAACAGCCAGTGATCAACTACAAGCAGGAAACAGTAGTGCCTTGACGTTGAGTCCAGCCTTACAGAAACTTACGGCGGCAACACCTGCCAGCGCCACCTCTAGTAAGTCACAAGAGAAACCACCCGTCACCCCACCAGCGACTACTCCTAAACAGATAACGATTACTGTAGAACCTAAATCCGCCGCTAAGGCAATTGTTCAAGCATTTGACAAGCCGCAGTTAGTACAACTCGTCAAAATCCTTGCTCAAGCCGCTCGTGCCTCATCTTAATTGGAGATTAGACACCAGGCGCTATCGCTCACAAGGAATGGCTGAAAATCCTTATTCATAAAAGCCTTCTGCCCTCTGCCCTCTGCCTTTTGCTGTAGTTAGCATCTTGTTGAGTGTAGACTTGACCACTATCCCAAATGGATTTGATGAGAGTAGCTTGAGCGTTAAGAAAGCCCAAGATATAGAAACCAGCGCGACTGATGATTTTGATAGGAGAACCACTTTTGTAGCAAGGAGGATGCCCTAGAACGTGGCAGTCAAATAGACGACTATACAGACGTAGCTGCTCACGGACGGTAAGGTTTTTCAGCCCCATCAGGAAGTGATTGTGGTAGAAAGTCAGTTGGTATTGAAGCGATCGCGTACTAATATCATGACAGCCACCTGTCTCCTCTCCCAAATGTACTAAATAGGCATCAGGGTCATACCAAATTTGGTATCCTGTGCCACGTAACCGTAGACAAAAATCCGACTCCTCCCGCACTGCGCTTCCCCGAAACCGCTCATCGAATTGCAGCCCATACTTCGTAAAAATTTCACGGCGAAAGGACATATTGCAGCCTCTTGCCGAGATGACGCGCTGGGGCTTCACAGTATGTACTAAGTCAATGTAGTACCAAGCAATTCCAGCATCCATCGCCTCTGGCGGCAAATCCTCAATTTGGAATTCGGGATTAGGGGTTAGGGATTGAGAGTCAGGAAGAGGTTTGCCCACTTGCCAGTCCCCTTTTTCTGTCAGCTTCATCCGGTCAAATACTCGCCCTGCAACTGCCCCAACGTCCTCACGGTGGTAGTTACTCGCATGAGCTTTTAAACATCCTGCTGGCATTTGAACGTCATCATCAATAAAAAGAACAATTTCCCCTGATGCCTTCCCTACCCCATAATTTCTTGCACCAGGTAAACTTGCCCAGTCAACACGGAACCAGCGAATCTTACCTTCGTCAGCCAGTTGCTCCAAATAGGCTTGAGTTTGAGGTTGGTGCGTTGGGGTTTGATCAACTACCAGAATTTCAAAAGCTGGATAGTCTTGCTTTAACACGTCTTCAAGGGTATCCCGCAGCGGTTCTTCTCGCCCGTAAGTAGGGATAATTACTGAGATTAAAGGGCACTGCACAGTTGTTTTGCGTTGGTAATTGTTACGAAGATAGTTTGGCAACAGTCTGCTTTCTAGATGTTTTGCTTTTTCGCTTCTTTTTCGGTTGAAGCTCATTCTCCTCTACCAATCTGAGCTTTTCCAGCTCTTGGCGGTCTATTTCTGGCAACTTTAAAATTACGCCTGCAAAAAACCAGTAATAAACAGCAACTGGGTCTGTATCCAAAGGATACCAATAGGGAAAGTAACTGATAATCAGGACAAACACCCAAAAACTTGAACTAAAGCTGCGTAAGCTTTTGTCCCGGACAGAGCGATACTCCTTAAACGTAATCATCGTTAAGTGCGTCACGAAAGCTAGGAATGCCAACAAACCCAAAAGACCGATTTCATAGAGGAGTTTCGGGTGGAACGTTTCAACAAGCTTCGTTTCACCAAAGATTCGAGTAGAATTCGTTGCTCGTCCTAAACCTTTTCCTAACAACCCTGGCTTTTCATTAATTGCCCAATCAAATTGCCCCAAGATAAAGGCGTGGGGGGGTGAAGCTTCCCAACGACTGACTGTACTATCCCAGCGCTCCTGAACAATCGTTGGATTAGTTGTTGCGGCAATTCCTAGCACCAGAGCGAGTCCTAACCCAATTGGCAAAAACCGTTTAAGATTCGCCACCTGTCCTGTAAGAATCAGCAAGATGGCAATAACAATTGGTACTAAAACAAGGGCAATTCTCTGACCCGAAATTACAGCGTTAATAAAGACTAATGCCATGCCAACTAAACCACCAGTTCGCCAGAAGAGAGAAGGGTCATTAAAGGCACTTGCAAATGTTAAAGCACTATTAGCAATGAGGAACCAAGCCCAGTGCCAAGGAGAAACAAATGTTCCTGGCAAGCGGATTATATCTTGTGAGGGGCTATAAACTAAAGCCCCACCGACAAAACATTTAGCCTCTAGCGTTGCTTTAAATAAATCAGCTCCAGAAAGATGATCAGTGCCAGCACATACACCTGTAACGAGCATAAAGTACTGCATTAAGCCCAGGACACAGCAAGCAATTGCCATTACTAGATGCAGTCGAGTGCAAAAGAGCAAGTGCTTTTTAGTCTCAATTAGGTAGTAAGCACAGAATATTAGGGGAACATATCCAATTAAAACTTTAAGACCTAAAATGCCCTGAAAAAATGTTTTTCCCTCTTCACTGCCAGACAACTGTAAAGACCCATTGACAAAAAGCAACGTTAGGACAGATAACCCTAAGAGAATACCCAAAGTAGTCATCAACTTTTTGGGAATTAGGATTGGTTGCTTTTTGCGCTGGCACTGCTGAATTAAGGCAATGAGGGCGGGAAGATAAAAAGCATCTTTAGCGAGTTGAAATACAGCATTTCCTCCACCTACCCAGTAGGTAACAGTGCCATTAATCGGGAGATAAAAAAGAAAAAACCAAAGTGCTTGACGGGGATACTTATAAGCGAAGCCTAGACATGGGATTGCAAGGGCAGCAACACCTGCTTTTAAACCCACAACTAGACTGAGTACGATACCAAGAACCGCCGCAAGGAAGACACTGATTGTTAGGAATTGAATCAGTTCCTTACGTGCTATCTGTGCCTTCCGCTTTTTGGCTAAACGTTCCTTTAAGCTTAGAGTTGAGTCGCTCTTTAAATGTTTTTTGACTTTCTTCTTTGACTTAAGTTTTGGCATTACTTTTGTAAGTCATTTCCTGCCTTAGATGTAGCGCTCACACTGTTGCTCTCGCCAAAGTGTAGACCAGCAGACGCACTCCCATGACCATCACCAAAATTTCCACACGTTTTAGGACTTGACAAATGCGCTCTTTCGTAGGCATGAGGTCTTTGAGAAAGCAAAACCCTCATTTGTTGCTCTGTTAGTTTTTGTACTCACAGAGCGCCTACTTGGGAATATGGGGTTAAATAATTTACAAAAATTAAAACCTTTAGAGCCATCACATGCCCTGTCCCTACCCAAGGAATTGGAGGTCAATCAATCCATGATCCTAAGTCTCAATGACATCCACACGGTCAGCCGTGTTACGCACCTTCCCAATCGTATGGGGTAAAACACCTACCAACAGCGCGAAGGCTTCATCTGGCAACTGGGCAATGGTTTCAGAGTCAAAGTAATTATCAAACTGATTGAGAATCATCTGAGCACGTTCTAAGGGCACAGACTTCTCTGTAATCTTTTTAGTCAGATTAATCCACTGCCGCCGAATCAAATAAGCTCGCTGTCGCTCATCCGGTGATTCAGGGGTAATCAACGAGAGATTCCCAACTGGCAACACTCGCTGGCAATCTAGATCAAAAACGCCTCCTACAGCTGCCCCAGGTCCTGCAAATTCAGCATGATGTCGCTTATAAAGAATTAAGCCGTTGCGACGCCGACTATTAACAATCAACAGCTGTTTGTCGTGCAGCTGTGCCAGGATTCTTGATGCCTGTGAGTCTTGAATCTGATCCTTGCGGGGGTTCAGGCTTTCCTGATTCATGCCACCATAGCCTTGAGAGTTGGCGAAACCTGTACTGCGGGCAAGAACCTCCTCTTCATAAAGAGCTGTCTGGCAACGCTGTTTATTCTCGCTATCCATCTCAACTCGTGTTGCTTAATTTCTCCGAGTAGGGAAACACCCAGACTGAAAGCACAACTGACGAACTCAATTGGGGTAAGTTCTTGAGGACGTACAAGAAGAGAGAATTAGTCTACCATCTGTTTGCAATCATCACGACAAACTTGCCTCAGCTCAGTATCATTGCTCGTCAGCTTTGTTACTCTATTTTATGGCATGTAGCTTAGGTGCATGAAAGATTGTGTTCAGTAGATTCTACTGTTAAGATTAGCCTATCCAATTGTTAAGACATTATAAAAGAGGAAGTTTTTAAAGCAATTGTAAAGCTGCAAGTGGAAACACAGACTTGCAATCTTCCTTATTTATTCAGCTCCTTTTTCTTCTTCTCTTCATTGATTCAATCCTATTTTGTATCAGATTCAACAAATTTTCACGAGTTTGGAGTAGTACTTAGGTGCTTTTGTAATAACAAGCGTTTAGGATGCCCTAAGAGCCATGCACCATAGCTAGGCTCAATCTGGTGCAGTTGATATCCAGCCTTGAGATAAAGTTGCCGTGCCTGATGGTTATTTTCCAGCACATGGAGATAGATATCTGGAAAACCCCAATCTACAGCTGTTTGCTCACAAGCCAAGAGCAATTGCTTGGCTACTCCCCGCCGCCGACACGACTTGCTCACTGCCAGGTTAGAGATGTAAGGATACTGAGAGCGACGGGGTTGCCAGGAAGAAGGAGAGCGAAGCGCAATTTCTACAGTGCCTGCTAGCTCCTCACGGGTACCACCGACACCAGAAATAACAGCAAGGGCAACTAAACAGACATAGTGAGGTGCCGTTGAGCGAAGTCGATTGCGTAAATCTTCGTAGATTCCTAATCGCAACACCGGGTAAGCCCAACCCATAATCCCGCTTCGAGAGTGAAAGCTATCCGTCAACATTTCTGCCAGACTAGCTAGATCTTGAACTTGAGCTGTACGAATCGTGAAGTGGGATGCATCAGCAGCTAAGGCATCCTGACTCGCAGCAGTAGGTTGGTAGGACGTTAAGAAAGAGAAGCAGAGGTTCACAACCACAAAAATATTTGACTAGATAAAACAATTGAAAACGTTGAATACAAACAAAGTATCAAAAATTTACAAATGTCAGTGAGAAATCGCTTGAGCAACATAAGCATTCAGCCTCTAATCAACTGGAGAGGCAAAAGACTGGTGAGCCAATAGCCGAGAGTTCAAGCTTGCTGGTTTGTACTTAGCTCGGAGTCTTAGGACTAAGATTTTCCAGAAAACTCATGCGATGCATCTAAATTTTACTCTCATATCAAAAGCAGGAGTTTCCATCAGCAGAGCGTTTTACAGACACTAGCTGCTGGTAGAGACACGCTATAGAAGCGACAGGCAATGCCCTGAACTAACAACCAACCCTCATGAATCTTTAGAAGGCAACAGAAGTCTGTCAGGCGATTTTACAACAACTGTGCGTTTTTCAGGGTGCCATTTTTCACCAAAGCTCCCGTCTCAATGCTTTCGGAGCGGAACAAGGATAGTATTGTACAAAGTGCATCGAATAACCAATACCCAAGACACAGCATCAAATTACCCATCGTCCGGATGGCTGAAGATCATGAAAGTATGTTTCTAACAGCCTGATTTCACTACTAGTGTAAGAAGAGCAGGGTTTATAACGGTGATCAAAGCAGTCGGCACGGGTTAGCACACCAAAACCTTAGAAGCAATTTTCCAGTGGGCAAACGTAAAGAACTAACATAGCTGCAAGTGCAGTTTTACGAGTTGGAAGGTGAGGGGTGTAAGGTTTATCTACTGTTGCTCTCACTCAAAGTGCGATCGCCGGAACTAAGCCTCACGTTTAGCGTTTGCCTAAATCACAGCAAAAGAAACCTCGCCCTTGAGCTAGAAAACAACAGATGACAATTGCTACCTCTCTCCCATCACTTTTGCCAAAGTATATAACCATACTGGAAAACAAAAATTAAGATTAATTGGGGTGCACAACCAATAACCTACAAATCCGGAGTCTCTCGGAACAAGCCAGAAAGTCTGGCATAAACCGCCTCTAAGGACTACTGACCCTAGTCGTACTGGCTCACCGAGTCAGCCATCCTAAAAAGAAGAGAATCTGTCAAAAGTGTGCAGACTGTTTTTATCCGACAAACCCTGGCAGCAGGAGAGCGGTGCATGAGATCCCAAGAAACTATTAGGCCCAAACTTCTGGTTGTCGATGACGAACCAGATAACCTTGACTTGCTCTATCGGACTTTCCATCGAGAGTACAGAGTCTTGAGAGCAGACAACGGGCCTGCTGCCTTAGAGATTTTGGCAAACGAAGGAGATGTAGCGGTAATCATCTCTGATCAGCGTATGCCATTAATGAGCGGCACTGAGTTTCTGAGCCTTACCGCGACTCAATACCCGGATATTATCCGAATTATCCTGACTGGCTACACCGATGTTGAAGACCTGGTAGAAGCCATCAACTCCGGTAAGGTATTCAAGTACGTCACTAAACCTTGGAATGCTGATGAACTTAGAGCCGTGGTGCGGCAAGCCATGGATACCCATAACGTTCTCAAGGTTCGTACAGCAGAACTGTGTCGAGCGCTTCGCCGAGAATCACTCCTAAATACTGTTACTAATACAATTCGCAACGCCCAGTATGGGGGAAGTGGTGGCTCTCCTCTACAGGAAATCCTACAACGGATTGTTGAAACAGTGGGTCATCTCATGGAGGTCGATATCTGCCTTCTGCGTCCTTTCCAAGATGAGCGATTAGTTGATCAATGGTTCGTTTACCAGAAAAATCAAGTCTCACTGCATTCTGAGAATGGAGAAAAGGAACAAGGGACTACAGATGAGGGAATAAAAAATGAGAAAAATAGCTCATCCACATCATCCCAACCGCCAATTCCTAATCTTCAATCTCCTTACCCCTCATCGTTAGAACAGACCGTATGGGAAACTCAGGACGTTGAAGTGATCAACGATGTCTTCACCGATGAGCGCTTTGCAGATGACAGCTCAGAAATTCGACAACGTGCGATCGCTTATCAGCAAGCAGATATCCGCTCAAGCTTAGTGGTACCCCTGATTAGTCAACAGGAGTTGGTGGCGGTGCTAGCCTTGCATCAATGCGGGGAGCCTTATGTTTGGCAAAATGACGAAATACAGTTAGTGGTCATGGTTGCCGATCAAGCCGCTCTCGCCCTTTCCCAAGCACGAGCCTATGAGCAGCTTCGCGCTTTGGCAACTCGACAGGCACTTGTCAACACCATCACAACAGCGATTCGCTCAACACTAGATCCGCAAAAAATCTTCACGGCAATTACTCAAGGATTAGGACAAGCACTACAGGTTGACGGTTGTGCCCTTTCTCTATGGCGAGAAGAGGATGAGTTTGTTCAATGTGTTGGCTTGTATGACGGAAAATCAGCACAAGTCTTAGGAACTGAGCCAGATGGAGAAATCCAAAGATGGGCAGATGATCCCACCAGTGAAAACGGTATTCCTTGGGTACACGCAGCACTAACCTCAGAAAAAAGCGGAGGGAATAATCACTCTGCCCCTTTTTCTCCCAATCATCCCATTCCTTCAGGTCAATTGCCTCAGTCGATTGTTCCCATTGCTGGGAATCCAGTATTACAGCAGCTTGTGACTACGCAGCAGCCAGTGGTGATCAATGACTTGGCAGTCTCTCCAGAAATGAATGGATTTGACTTACCCCTGCGGCAGCCAGCACGGGCACTATTAGTGGTACCGTTGCTTTCCGATAGCGATAGTATTAGTGCTAGCGATAGTGCTTATGATGTAGTATCGACACCAGGAACGTCGGGACGAGGCTTGGGCAAAATTATTGGTAGCATTACGCTGCGCCAAATCTACAAACCTCGCCAGTGGCTCTCGTCAGAAATTGATTTAGCACAAGCCGTTGCGGCACAAGCCGCGATCGCAGTTCAACAGTCACGACTCTATCAGAAAACTCGTCAGCAAGCAGAGCGGTTGCTGGAATTAGACCGACAGAAGACGGAGTTTTTCCAAAATGTTTCTCACGAATTCCGGACACCTCTAACCTTGATGATTGGTCCGCTAGAGTCCGTTGTGGAGCAACACAAAGATTTACCCTACGAACAAAGTGCGATCGCTCTACGGAATTCTCGACGTTTATTGCGGTTAGTCAATCAGTTACTTGATATCCAGCGACTCGATGCAGGTCGGATGCAAGCCAGCTTCCGTCCCTGTAACTTAGTCAAATTTGTTAACCAAATTGTTGAAACCTTTCGACCTTATTGTGAGAAAAAAAACATATCCATCTCGACCCAACTAACACCTTGTGGGTCAGTTTATCTAGATATGGAAAAATTTGACAAGGTGCTTTATAACCTGCTGTCAAATGCCATGAAATTTACCAATGCTGGCGGAAGTATCACTCTTAAGGTAGAACCCGCAGGTGACCATGTACGGATGCAGGTTATAGACACAGGCATTGGCATTCGTAAAGAACAAATTCCTCACTTGTTTGAGCGCTTCCGACAGGCAGAAGGGTCACTGAATCGAAGTCATGAAGGCAGTGGTTTAGGACTTGCCTTAGTGAAAGAACTGGTGGAACTTCATGGTGGTCAAATTTCTGTGGAGTCGGTTTACTCAGAAGGCACGACTTTCACCGTTTGGTTACAGATAGGTACATCCCACCTGCCACTGGAGCAAGTACTGGAAGTCCCCATAGAAATTCAGTCTAGTCGCGCTGCTGTAGAATTAGCTGATCTAGAAGCTGAATTATCCTTTGAAGATGAGGGAACCCAGAGCCTGAGTGAGGAGGGGGAAACTGCACAGGAACTCAGCCCATCTTCTTCATCCCCAATCTCGAATCGCCAAGCGAGCATCTTGGTAGTAGACGATAACGCAGATTTACGGAACTATGTATCTCGCATCCTACGTCAAACGGGTTATCAAGTTTGGCTAGCTCACAATGGGGATGAAGGATTCCGGATGACCGAGAAGCATCGTCCTCGCCTGATTATTACGGACTTGATGATGCCTTTAGTATCGGGGTTAGATTTAATTCGCCTAATTCGTGGCTCAGAGGAGTTGAGAGGCACCCCAATTATCCTACTCACCGCCAGAGCTGATGAAGCAACACGAATTGAGGGTACAGAGGAGGGAGCGGATGCTTATCTCTCTAAACCCTTCAATGACCGGGAATTGTTGGCAGAAGTCCGGAATCTGTTAGCACTTCAGGAAAATGAGCAACGAGTGATTGAACTGAATACTTATCTAACAGAGTCAGTGCTAAAACGCTTCTTACCACCTGCAATGGTGGAGAAAGCGGCAAGGGGTGAACTATCGCTGGATTTGCGTCCGGAACCTCGCTTAATCACGACGTTATTTAGTGATATTGTTGGCTTTACCAAGTTAGCGAACACCTTGCGATCGCGTCGTGTCGCTGAGTTGCTCAATGAGTACCTAGAATCTATGACTCATGCCGTGTTTGATAATGGCGGCACCGTTGATAAGTTCATGGGAGATGGAATCTTAGCAATTTTCGGTGCCCCAGAGGAACTGACACCGAATGAGCAGGTACGACGGGCAATTGGAGCAGCGCGGCAAATGCTTCGTTCCCTAGATAAGCTCAACGAACGCTGGCAAGCACAAGGAATTGTTGGTGGAAATGGTCCTCCACCCGTGCAATTTCGTTGTGGGATTCATCAGGGAACGGCTGTCGTAGGAATGTTCGGAGGCGCAGAACGGTCAGACTATACAGCGATTGGTCCTTCTGTGAATATTGCCTCACGCCTGCAAGAAGCCGCCAAACCGAATTCTATTCTTGTCTCAGCCGCCGTGGCAGATTATCTAGAAGATGACGCAATCACTAGGTTCAGTCCTCTTGAACTCAAGGGTGTTGATGAGACTGTTCTTACTTTTTTGGTTAAACCGCTCCCAAACGATTCTCCCTAAATTTTGATTCCTACATAAAACTCTAAAATGGAAAATCTCAAAAAAAGGGAGCTAAATTGCTCGATAAGCGTCTACTTAAACTACAAGAATTAGTCTAATTGCTTGAATCATGAATACTTTACGATGGCTCCAAGTCGCTGCACTCACTACAGCTTCATTCTTAAGCGTAGGGGCATTGAATCCGACAACGGCTGCCACCTTTGACAACATAGAACTCGACCAAAATAATCTCATTGCTGTAGCTGCCCCCTACGGCGAAAACAAAAATCAACTCTTAATCATCGAACAAATCTCAAGCAAACAGCCCTGCTGGAGTGAAAGCGGCAGTAATCCAGTTAGTGTAGACCCTCTTCTTTTGAATTTTAACTTCACTGGCATATGCGATCGCAAAACAGATAGCAACGGCTATTCGATCCGTATGAATGGGGAAGATATGGGCTTACAGTACCTCATTAGGCTTGTTGAGCGTAACGGAGAATTGCTGCTGGTTGGCACTCACCGTACAGACCGTAAAGCTCCAGAAATTGAAATTGGCAGAACAATGGGTCTAGGTGATGGCTTTGAGAAAATTTTTCTCAATCCAGGTTGGCGGTTTACCAAGAGAACCTACCAAGGCAAAGCTTTAGGTCACGTCTATCTCACCAATGATTCAGCCACTCCCTATACTCGCGAATCTATTCCCAACCCTTCCAACCCTCAAGCGCTACCTCCTAGTCCTCAACCTCTACCATCAGACCCGATATCGGAACCTGTAAGGGAATTAATTTTCACCAAGCCACAAGCTGGAACAACTCCTCCTGAAGTAGGTAGTCCTGCCACCAGACCACAACCTCTACCGCCTGCACCTGCTCAACGCTCCGGAACCCCTGTGTTCGTAGTACCGACAACACCACAACAAGCTGAGCCAGTTGTTCCAGGAGATACGCCTACCACTAGCCCTCAAACCCTACCCCCTCCACCTTCTCAAGAACCAACAATTCCAGTATTTGTTGTGCCAACAAACTGAATTTTTGATCTATCTCTACAGGTTCTAGTGCCGTCTACATAACGTGATGTAGGCGGTGCGTAATGCGGATAACGAAGGAAGGAACATCTTTCTCTCCTAACACCTTGAAGCCTGGTGTCGCTAAGGCTACTCTTGACTCTCGCCAACTACTGAAACCTTGACACGTCAATATGCATCTCTTCTGCCTTCTGCCTTCTATCCTCTGCCTTTTGCTAGAGATTATTTGTCAGTAGTCAGTAGTGAATAGTCCAAAAAACTGACTCCTGGCAACTGACACGAGTCAGAAACTGGAAAAGCCCAAGAGTATTTTTTATACGATGCTTAAGTTAGCGGGTGACTCCCTGTACAACAGGGCGAACATCTGCACCGCTAAATGAACCTGGATTACCTGTCCAGTTAAAGTCGTTAATCCGTAGGCTAAGGGAACCAAGTCCTAAAACTGGGTTAAAACGCAGGAGGACGTTGTAAGTACGACGGCTATATTCTAAAAAGTAATCTGTACTGATTTGCTCATTGTTGTCTAAGCTGATTGATGTCTGAAAACCTGCTCGGAATGGACCGTAAATCTGTTGGGTGATGCCTCCGGAAAGTACGCTAGTATCAGCATCTCGGTCAAAGAGGAAGGGTGATAAGCCACTACGCACAACCTGGGAGTAGCTGATATTAAAGCCTGTGTAGTCTAGAAAAGGCTTGGAAAAATGTCCAATTTGCCCGACTAGTCCAATGGTTCCACTGAGGGATTCCTGCGTCTCACCGTTGCTATAGGCACTAACCACACCTGTGAGGTCTGTACTCAGTGACAAGTAGGGAACTACAGGTGCTGGGGTGTATCTTAATCCTTCTGTGGGAGTAGCGGGTAAGCCTTCACCCTGCCAAAGCAAAAAACCCTTACTCAAGGAGACAACACCTTGATAGCGTCCCAAGCTGACTCGGTCGTTTTCCCGAATTGGTTCGAGCAAGTCTAGTCGGTCAGTGTCAGCATTGATATACTGAGCGCCTACCTGATACGACAGGTTAACACCCGTGTTGCCCACCGGGATGTTAGGCGAAGAGAGGACGGCACCTAGACTACTTTGAACAGTTTGCTCACCAAGGGTGCCATTGAAGAGGCGATTGCGATAGCTGTATTCCAGACTTAAGGTATGAGGGAGATTAATAATGTCAATCCCCTGTTGTAGTCGAACACTGGCGCGGAGTTCATCTTCTAACTCACCTAGATTGAAACTGGTAAGGATACCTGTTCCTACAACAGTTGTCCGAGGACTTAGAGTTGCGTTAACTCGCGCTCTCACACCAAAGACAGAAGGGTCAACAACACCCTCTTCAAAGACTGCTTTCTGAAGAAAGTACTGTGGCGTGACATTAAATCGCACCGTTGGAGTGTTGACGATCTCAAAAGTACGCTCGACAAACAAGCCACCGCGATCTTCGCTATCAAACCCAAAGTTAAATAAAGCGGGTTCCCGTTCACGACGGTCAATCACGACACGATTGCGGAATGTTGGTAGCTCTAAGCCCTGATCAAATACCAAGCGAGGTCGGGAAGCAACAATTTCATCCACTAATGGCTCAACCCGCCTAAACCGCGCTGTATCTGCTCGTAACTCCAATTCTGGCGGAGAAAAGGGGTCATTGGTAATCCGGACATTTGTGGCGATCGCTTCTGAACCCTCGAAGTCAACTCGGTCGGCAATATAACGAAACTGGGTTATAGTTCCTCCAGTTTGTGGTGTCGCCACGTTGCTGATTTCACTGCCTGCCCCGACTGAGAAGGAGTAACCCTGTAGATTGGTAATTCCCCCTAGGGGTTGGTTGCTCGTAATGCGATCGCTTACAGGGCGGTTAACTACAGTACCAGTACTGCCATCAGCCGGGGCAAAAATGTCAAAATCAGTGCCTGATGTCGGTGTATACAGTTCGCCACTAGCATTTAGGATGACACCACTATCTTGAACAAAATAATATTCAAACCGTTCACCCCGTAGTACCTGCTCTCCTCTTGTGAGAGCAACATTACCCTCAGCAACGATAATGCGATTTGGCAAATTCACTTCAACACGGTCAGCATCGAGTAAGGCTTCCCGAAACCGTAAGATGACATTACCCGTTGCTGTAATGACTTGTCGCTGTTCATCATACTCCTGCTGATCTGCTGTCAGTTCAATCACACCACCTGTGCCAAATGGTGTAGTTGGCGTGGTAGTCGCATCAGGGCTTGCAGGAAGTGGAGGAGGTGCCTCATCTTCAACCTCATCCTCATCCTCACCCTCATCTGGTGCTGGTGTAACGTCCTCATTGGGCGAGGGTTGAGTCTCTGTCTCTGTAGGCACAGTAAACTCAAATTCTCTAACTAATCCACCACGTTCTTGAGTGATCAGACGCTTAACGTTTGGGGCAACTTCGTAAGTATTAGACGTTGTGTCTGATGGTGTCAGGGAAGTCGTTGTAGACGGTTGCTCACTAGCTAGATTAGAAGCATTGGAGTCCGTCGTTACTACGTTAGGAGCCTCCGACGTTAGGATAGAAGACTTTTCTTCCGCTTCGCCATGTTCCAAGGATGGTGAGGCAGTTAGGAGTTGGTCGGTTGACGGAGAAGTTGGGACAGAACTCTCCCTAACTTGTGCTTGTCCACTTGGTTCAACGGCTACAGGTAGTGAGGAATGATTGGCAGAAATCCGAGAACCCAGCAAGCTAGCACTTCTTTCAACCCTCAATGAACTCGACTCTGGTGCGAATGTTTCTGGGGGGGTTGGTGTAGCGAGTACCCCTGCTGGAAGTGTTCGGCTTGGTATCGTTGCCGAGGGTTCAAGGGAGAACTTATTAAGTTGTACTTCATCCTCAAAGGTGACGAATTCAATAATTGCAGGTATCTCAGGCGGCTGAACTGGTTGAGGCATCTTTCAACAGTAAGGAGTCGAAGGGACAGATCCGAGACGTGCCCTTTTCCCCGCACTGAAACTCTTCAGGGCGAGGCACGCCTCGCCCTTCAATAAACTAAAGGATGAAGCGAACGCTAGTTTACTCTAAATCCCGTCGCTTAGGGTTACGAGATGGATCGTTTGACAAAAAGCCAAACACGAATAAGCCAACAAAGATACTAACAACGATATAGACAACAATTTTGAGGGTCAGCATAGTGGTATCTCCCAAAGTTATGAAGAGCTGAATGTCTTATGCATTACAAAATGCAACAACTCTCATAATCATACCGAAAGGTGGTTGCCTTTTTGGCTTAGAGAGTACGCCAAGACCAACAAAACCTCAAAAAATGCTGGTTGCTGTATCCACTAGACTAATACTGGCTATGACGTACTAATGTTCCAAGACGTTCCAGACGAACTATAGGCTGTAATCAAGGTAAAGTCGCTATTTGACCCCATCCATTAACAGCCTGCGTTAAAGACAAAATAAGAGGGGGCAACCGAGAATTCTTTCTTAGCCTGCAAATTTTCGATAAGTCTCTCGCTGGCAAACCCCTGGAATGTATGTAATTGCTCAAGGAAACCGACTAAGGCGATCGCTCCTTGTTTCAATCCCCAAACTGATCTCCCCTTGACCCCTAGCCAGGGCAGATAATAGTTAGCCACAACAGCACTATTTTAAGGTTTGTCGCAATTGTTAACTAAAACAGTATTAAATGTGTCCCACTTTGGGCAGAACTAGGTACACAATATAATCCGTGTAAGACTTGGAATTTTGTCGCTCTATGCAGCCGATTCGCACCTTCAACGTCTCTCCCTTTTTGCCCGATCAGCTCCAACCCTTACGGAAGCTGGCTTACAATCTGCATTGGGATTGGAACGTCGAAACTAAAGATTTATTCCGACGCCTAGACCGCGACCTATGGGAGTCCAGCCGCCACAACCCTGTGTTAATGCTGGGAACAATTAGCCAAGCGCGGCTCCAGGAAGTGGCTGAGGACGATGGCTTTCTTGCCCAAATGGAACGAGCCTCCAGACAATTAGACGAGTATCTCAAAGAACGGACATGGTATCGCAAGCAGCGTGGGTTAGGCAGCAGTCAATCGGTAGCCTCAGAAGAGGTCAGTGGCAAACCTCAAGAATGCTTCGCCTATTTCTGTGCTGAGTTTGGTCTAGTCGATTGCTTGCCCATCTACTCTGGTGGCTTAGGCGTTCTTGCAGGTGACCATCTTAAATCAGCATCTGACTTGGGTTTGCCCCTAGTAGCAGTTGGCTTGCTGTACCAAGAAGGCTATTTTGCCCAGTATCTCAATGCTGATGGCTGGCAGCAGGAACGCTACCCGATTAATGACTTCTACAATATGCCGCTGCATCTGGAGCGCAATCCTGATGGTTCAGAGCTACGGATTGAGGTAGATTATCCAGGTCGGACAGTTTATGCCCGCATCTGGCGTGTACAAGTGGGAACGGTTCCCTTGTATCTACTTGACACAAATATTGAACCTAACAATCCCTATGACCATGACATCACTGACCACTTGTATGGCGGTGACTTGGATATGCGGATTCATCAGGAAATGATGCTGGGGATTGGGGGTGTTCGCGCCCTGCAAGCTTTAGGAATCAAACCGACGGTCTATCACCTAAATGAAGGTCACTCGGCATTCTTGATTCTAGAGCGCATCCGCAAGCTAATTCAGGACGAGGGGTTGAGCTTTGCAGAAGCTAAACAGGTAGCACAAGCTACGCAGCTTTTCACCACTCATACGCCTGTCTCGGCAGGGTTTGACCTGTTCCCCCCAGATAAGGCGATGTACTACGTTGGACACTACGCCAACATCTTTGGCTTGTCGAGAGAGGAATTCTTAGCACTGGGGCGAGAAGATATTAGTAACTTGGCATCGCCCTTTAGCATGGCAGCACTAGCGATCAAGACCGCTAGCTTTATCAACGGGGTTAGCCAGTTACACGGGGAAGTGTCACGGGTGATGTTCCAAGGGCTGTGGGAGAACCTACCCTTGGTAGAAGTGCCGATTACCGCGATTACGAATGGAGTCCATGCTCGTAGCGTGGTAGCGAAGCCCAACCAAGAGCTTTATGACCGCTATTTAGGTCCTAGCTGGTCAGAGAAAGGTGCTGAAGACCCGTTGTGGGATCGGGTTGGCTCAATTCCTGATGAGGAGTTGTGGCGCAATCACGAGCGTTGTCGCTCAGAGATGGTTGTGTATGTGCGGGAACACTTACAAAAGCACCTACGCGATCGCGGTGCAAGTCCAGCCGAAGTTGCTCACGCTCAAGAAGTCCTTGACCCTGGTGTCTTGACAATTGGCTTTGCCCGTCGCTTTGCCACTTACAAGCGGGCGAACTTGTTCATGCGGGACATAGAACGGATTAAGAAAATCATGCGGGCCAATAAAGATCGGCAATTACAGTTTGTGATTGCTGGCAAAGCCCATCCCAAGGATATGCCGGGGAAAGATTTAATCCGTCAAATCATTCACCAAATCCGAGAAGCAGGAATTGGTGACCAGGTGGTTTTTGTACCGGACTACGATATCTATCTGGCGCGGTTCATGGTTGCGGGTTGTGATATCTGGTTGAACACACCTCGCCGTCCCAGAGAGGCATCGGGAACCTCTGGCATGAAGGCATCAATGAATGGTCTGCCCAATGTCAGCATTTTAGATGGCTGGTGGGATGAGGCGGATTATGTTCGCACAGGTTGGCCGATCGGTCATGGGGAAACCTATGATGACCCAGATTATGAAGATGAGGTGGAAGCTAACGCTCTCTACGACTTGCTAGAGAAGGAAGTTGTCCCCTTGTTCTATAATCGCGATAGTGAAGAGATTCCCAGAGGCTGGGTGGCGAAGATGAAAGATGCCATCAAGCTGAACACGCCGTACTTTAACACAGCACGGATGCTCAGGGATTACTCAGTGCGTGGGTATTTCCCAGCAAGCGATCGCTACTTTACAATGACGACTAATGCCTACACACCTGCGAAGGAATTAGCGAGTTGGAAGCGACGGCTATTTGAACGCTGGTACGACATCAAGATTGAAGATGTTGACATCACTGCACCACCTGAATTGATGGTTAATCAAGCAGTCGCTGTCAAAACCTTGATTAATTTAGCCGGACTAACCCCTGATGATATCCAAGTGGAACTCTACCAAGGTTCTGTCAATGCCGATGGACAGATTGTTAACGGGTTGCCAACTGTGATGAATTATCAAGGTACTGATGAACATCAACGGAGTGTTTATACAGCCGATGTCATCTACAGTAGCAGTGGTTTACAAGGTCTGTCTTTACGGGTGTTGCCTAAACATGAAAATCTCTCCAGCCCCTATGAGCCAGGTTTAGTACTCTGGGCATAGGTCGCTAACGCTTTGTTGACTGTTGATCGCTTTCAGGTCAACAGTCAACAGAAACGAGTTATAGCAGAAAGCTGTTAACTATCAGCCATCAGCTTTTTTGTTTTCCTGACTCCAACGCTGTTTCAAAGCTTTTAGCTGTACCTCATTTAACTGGGAACTGCTATAACAAACTTTCTAATTTAAAGATTTAGCACCCTAATAGCGAAGCGTCTTTAAATCCTCTATTACCGCCGTAGCAGAGTTGTATCTTGCAACAAAGTTGTAGCGCACCATCTTCTCTAAAATCTGGGCAAATTCATCACTAACATTTGCTAAATGCCGCCAACTTACATCGCCTGTTTCCTGGGAAATTGGCAATTGGTAAGTTGCAATACCCGTAAGAGCTTGAATTCCAATCATGCCTAGTGCATAAATATCACTACTAAAATTTGGGTGCCCAGCATATTGCTCTGGTGGCGCGTAACCGCGTGTACCAATGGCAACCGTTTCTCCCTCTTGTTGCGGTTGAATATGCTTCACCGCCCCAAAGTCAATTAAAACAAGTTGACCGTCAGTTTTGCGACGCATAATGTTACCGGGTTTGATATCCCGGTGAATCACACTATGCTCGTGGACAAAAGTAAGAATTTTTAAGACTCCATTGACTAAATCCACAACTTGTGGCTCTGGAAGTCTCTTGTCCACTGGCATTTCCTCAGTAATCGGTTCGCCTTCAATATATTCTTGGACTAAGTAGAATTCGTTATTTTCCTCAAAATAAGCCAACAGTCGCGGAATTTGAGGATGAGTACCCAGCTTTTCTAAAATTTCTGCCTCAGTGGCAAATAATCGTCTAGCAACTTGGAGAAATCGCTCATCTTGACGCGCTGGTCTCAACTGCTTAACTACACATTCGGGACTACCGGGTCGCTGGGTATCTTTAGCAATATACGTTAAACCAAATCCACCAGAAGCCAAAACACGGTTTTTTTCATAGCGTCCTTGTAGCAGATGAGTGATCCTTGGGCGTGGTCTTAGTGGCTCAACAATCGCTTCATTCCCTTGAGGCCAAACCGCAGTATCTGTCTCTTCATCAGGCGGTAGTGCTGTTGTTTTAGTCAAGGACTCATCGGGTTCAGTTGTGGGAAGAGTAGGGCCTCTCTCCTTCAAGAGCGCTTCCAAAAGTGCAATATTCTCTTTCTGTTCCTGAGCTTTCTTTGCACTCTCTTCGAGTTCTTGGTGACGCTGGTAAGCACTGTAAGCAAGAACGCTCGTACCAGATGCAATTAACCCTAGGATAGGAGCAACGACGGGTATCCATCCCGATCCCAAAAATAGTAGTACCGATGTTCCAAGTAAAAGACCAAGCGCCCCCAGCTCTACCAACACTAGCCGTCCAGGGTGACGGATGACGAGTACTAGAACACCGCCAACTAGTGACCAGCCAAAAATCCACAAGCCCTCTACCCAATCAGACCAAAACCAGAATAGAGGTCGCCCATCGAGTACGGCACTCAGAAGTTGACTGACGATTTGTCCATGCACGACAACTCCTGGCATTTTCCGTAGGAGTCGCTCTTGGGAACTGTATGGCGTGAAAAAGGCATCATCAATACTGGGTGCAGTCACTCCGATAAGGACAATACGGTTTTTCACCCAGCTAGCATCAATTCGATTGTTCAGAACGTCAGTTAAAGTAACGCTCTGAGCTAGGGAGTTAGTATTAGAAGAACGATAATTTAATAAAATTTGGTAGCCACCAGAATCCGCATTTTGGTAGCCACCATCAGTAGGTGATAGCTTTTTGAAGACGATGTTGCCAAACTTTAGCTGCGGCTCCTTGTCCTTGGTCAGTTCGGGTTGAATTCCCTTTGTCTCTAGGTATTTTTGAGCTAGCTGAAAGCTGAAGGAAGATGGACTACTACAGCGAGAGGAATCGGGGGGTTCGAGAAATAATAGCCCCCGTCGGACAATGCCATTCGGATCGATCGCAATATCGGCAAAGCCAACACGCTCTACAGGAACTGAGGGAGGAGGAGGAGTACCTGGAGTTTCAGCATCACTGATTTTACAGACAGGGATGATGTGATCGCTCTTTTGCAGCTTGGCAGATAACTCGCCATTTCCGGGTTGCTGCGGGAAATCTCGATAGATATCCAAGCCAATGACAGTTGGTTCATATTGCTCCAGCTTGGTCAGAAGCTGATTCACTACGGCATCAGTCAACGGCCACTTCTCCTGAGACTGAATATCCGCTTCAGTAATCGTCACGACTAGGAGGCGTGGGTCTGGTGGTAAGGCTGGTCGTAACTGTAGCAGCCGATCATACGCACTGAGTTCCCAAGGCTCTAGCCAGCTTTGATACCGAGCAAAAAGCAATAAGCCAGTAACGGTCAGACTTGCTAGCAATGCTGGACGACCCAACTGAGAACTACTAAGGCGCTTTACCTGCGACCATGCTGTAGAAAGCTTTGTCCGAACGTTGCCTTGATGCTTCACTGGAGCTTTGAGTTCTGAGGTTTGAGTTAAGTCCCCACTCGTTACTTTCACGGATCTGACCACTCACAACTAAATAACAAAAATTGGCAAGAACTGTCCTCAGTACCACGTTACTACAGCAATTAGATACGTTACGGCTTCCCTAGGCAATGATCTGGCTCACATAGCTCCCTGACTTTTCCTTACTGCTGTAGACTACGTTAATTATTTTTGGGTTTCACCCTAGGTACGTCCGCCTTGGACAGACTAAACGTTGCTGTTAACAGATAAATCTCGGTAGATAGCCAGACTTCTCAGATTTGCAACCCAACCCACCTCTTCGGTTAGATGCCTCCTAACCAACGTTCGCATGAGTAGATGACAGTGGCTGGACAATACAAACGTTCAAAAAGATATACCTTAGCTTTTCTCTCTGGTTGGCAGAAGCTCGCTAATCCTAAACTGGCATTTTAATGAGTAATCTATACCAATATAGAAGCTGCCATCGAATCTGGGGCGCTTTTTGATAATTAATTGATCTCATGCTTCATGTTTATGCCTGAGTTTCTGGCAATCGCGATCGCGTTTAATTTACCAGCCCAAAAGCCCACCGAAGCGGGCTTTTAACAGACACGAGAGGGAAGTCACCCTGACGCGAAGCGACTAGGGAATGAGAGCAAAACAATACATCAACGAAGCTAGCCACTCAATTCTGCCTTGCTCCCCGTCGGCGTTAGCGTCTACAGTTAACAAAAAGTTACGCTTATTCAATATTAAATTTAAATGCCGATCAGCTTACTTACTTCTCCGTCAAAGTCCAAGCACCATCCCAACTATCCGGTGGGGGTGTTTTGAGCCAGTGCTGACAACGTGCTAGGTGCATATCAGCAGGTTTATCATTGGGGTCAAATTTCAGCACTTGAGCAAACTCACCAATCGCAAAGGCAAAGTCGCGATTGAGATAAAGCTCACGTCCTTTGTGATAGTGTTCAATCACCATCTGCTTCTGATCAGACATAGCGTCAGAGCTTAGCCCAATCAGTTCATAAATCGATACAGGTTGGGTCTTGCCCTTCACCACAATTTTGTCAAGTTCGCGCACCAATATCTGGTTAGCACAGGGTTTATAGGTAGATTCGCTAATAATGATGTCACAGCCGTATTGCTTGCTGGCACTTTCGAGACGAGAACCCAAATTCACCCCGTCACCAATCGCCGTAAACTCCATGCGTTTACTAGAACCAATATTGCCGCTAATCACACTGTCTGAGTTAATGCCAATGCCAATTCGGATTGGTATCTTGTTGTCAGCGAGGCGACGGTTATTAAAGTCCAGGAGGCGATAGCGCATTTCTAAGGACGTTTGCACGGCTCTCCACGCATGGTCTTTGAGCGGTAGGGGTGAGCCAAAAACCGCCATAATTGCATCACCAATGTACTTGTCAAGGGTGCCTTTGTATTTAAAAATTGCCTCAACCATTGACTCAAAATACTCGTTGAGCATTCCCACCACTTCTTCGGCTTCTAGGCTTTCCGTTAAAGCGGTGTAGCTGCGAATATCGGAGAATAAAATTGAAACTTCTTTGCGATCGCCTCCTAGTTTGGCATCATCTAGCCTCAGCAATTCTTCTGCTAGCTCTTGGGTCATGTAGCGGTACATTGTACTCTTGAGCCGCTTCTCATCACTGATGTCTTCCATGACTACCAAAGCCCCTCGGACTTTAGTATTGTCAGCGGCATCGGCGATCGTGTTTAGCGATAAGTTAACACTCCGTTGTTGCTCATTTCCTCTCGATAACAACGTTTGATCAGGATAGTATTGCTGACGTGTTCTAGGGTCTTTTCCAAGTAAAGCGTTATTGAACCATTGAACAAACTTATTGTCATCTTTTTTGTCTTTGTCCTCAATTCGGAGAATTTCACTAATCAGTTCTCCTTCTAGCCGGACTCGTTCATCTAAGCCTAGTAATTCCTTCGCGCTCTCATTTACCGCAATAATCTTCCCTTCTTTATCTGTAGAGATTACTCCATCGGAGAGACTGCGTAAGATATCACGTTGCATTTGCTCCTGTTGTTTCACCGTATCGAACAACTTCGCATTTTGCAGGGCGACACCTGCTTGAATATTAAACGCCTCCATGAACTCTTGATCAGTCCGATTGAAGCTTGCTCTCCAGCACTCTGGGGCTTCCGGCCAGCTAGCCGGATCATATTCTGGAAATTCACCCTGCTTCTTTTTGTTGATTAGTTGTGTCACACCAATCAACTCTGTATCAGCATTAAACACTGGCATACACAACATACTGCAAGTACGATAGTGCGTTTTTTGATCGGTTTGCTTGGACGTTTCTGAGTTGGGGTGGTTATACAAATCGAACCCAATGTTCACTGGCTCTCCTGTATGCGCCACTTGACCTGCAAAGGAGTTCATATCAAGTGGGAGGCGGAGTTCTTTTAAAGTGCCTTCAATCGGAATTTTTGTCCATAGATCATTGCGATCATGGTCAATTAGCCACAGCGTACTGCGATGAGCATTCATCAGTTGCTTCGCCTCATCCATAACCTTGTTAAGGGTTTCTTGCAGATCCAGGCTACTTTTGCTGAGTGAGTTCGTTGCCGATATAAGAGCTTGAGCTGCTTGTTGTCTTTGGGTTGCTCGTCGCAGCGATCGCGACGACTCCATAATCAGTTGAATCGAAGGGGCAAAGTCCTCAAAAACCCTTTCATCTTCAGTTGTGAAACCATTTCGCTCAATTTTTTCTTCCAGGGGAGCGTTTGGGTTGAGAGTCGGCTTTAATTTATTGAGTAGTTGGACAACGGCAACTAAATCTCCGTGCTCGTTTAACAGAGGTAGAGCCAACATTGTATAGGTACGATATCCAGTTCTCTCGTATTGCTCTTTAGCTCCAGCCGAGCGCGGATCATCAAAAAGATCGTAGGGAATATTAATAACTTGCTTAGTGATCGCCACATCAGCGGCAATACTACCGTGATCGGCTGGAATACGAATTTCTAAGGAACCGCCCCCCTTGTCTTTGGCAACAATCGACCAAAGCTCATTCCTGTCTTCATCCTTTACAAAAATAGTTGTGCGATCGGCACCCAAGAGTTCCCCTGTTTTTGCGGCGATAGAACGCAGCATTTCATCAAGGATGGCATCAAAACCCTGTGCATCCAGCAAGCTATCCAGCATGGACAGAGTTTGATTGACAACTCCAAGCTTGCCTTCTACTTCCGTGACGACTTGTCTGAAAGTATCCTGAGTTAAGGGAGCAAGAAATGCAGAAAACGTTCCCTTTGTTGTGGTTAAGGCACTGGCAGAGGATTGCTGTTGTTCGTGCCCACTCTGGTCTTCGGACTCGGCGGAAATATCAATAGTCTCACGATAATCCAAACCAGACGGACGGGAAGATGCAGCTTTCATATCTCTATTTTGGGTTCAGAGAACTTTTCTGGCACACGCAGAATAATATTTTATAGATTTATTACTAAGACTTACTGTGCCTTGTGAGCCAATTCTAGACTATATCCTCTTGGGTAGTATAAGAGAACGAAAACTCACGAGAGTCTAAGGATTGGGCGTTGACAACTAGTAGTCTGTTTTGTGAATTGGGGTAAACGAAGAGTGTAGCATAGCAGGTCGTTGTTGGTTGTTGGTTGTTGGTTATTTGTTGAGAGCTATAGCAGTAGCCACAAATGTTAGGACATTAACGGGAGTTCCCCATTCCCCATTCCCTGTTCCCGACTTTCAAGACAGGTCTATTCTCTGTCTGTTGCCCTTTGCCACTGAACAAAAAGCGGCAAAATTATCTACGAAGCACTCAAACCGACTTGATATGTTGTGCTTTTTCCAGGAGAGATTCGGCAAATGTCATCGCTTCTTGAGCCGACTGTCCACCCGCAAGTTGAGCAATTTCATCGCGACGATGGGAGAGATTGTCGAGAAGGCTGACTCGGACAACGGTACGAATGTCAGGAAGTTCTAATGGGAGTTGCTCTTCCACTTCAGGACTGGCTTTGCCGTTACCATTACCTTTACTGGAGGCGCGTTTTTTCGAGGTGAGTACAAGCGGTTGGTCAATGACCTGTTTATCGACTCGGAAGTGCCGATCTGCCATCGCGGCAATTAAGGGTTGGTGAGTGACACAGAGGACTTGATGTTGATGACTGAGTTGGTTTAGCTTTTGGGCGATCGCTTGTGCGACGCGACCGGAAACTCCCACATCAATTTCATCAAAAATCAGGGTTCCCCATGCGCCCGTAGTATTTGAGAAACAAGCCTTTAACGCTAGCAAAAAGCGGCTCATTTCTCCACCCGAAGCGGTTGCAGAAAGGGGTTGTAGAGGTTCTCCAGGGTTAGGAGAGAAGTAAAAGGTGACTTGGTCACCACCCGCACCCGAAGGCGGCATTGGTGCGATCGCAACTTGAAACTTCACCTTTTCCATTGCCAGTGGCCTTAGTTCCTCGACCAAGCGTTTTTCCAATTTTTCAGCTGCCGTGCGGCGTAACTGCGTTAGCTGGGTACATTCACGAGTTAAGCTTTCCTGACATAGCGAATAGGTGGCTTCTAGATCTTCTAGCGATTGACCTTCACCACCGAGTTCTGCCAGTTCCGCCTGGAGTTTCTCATAGTGTGCGATCGCATCGGCAAGGGTTGGGCCATATTTACGGCAAATTTGTTTAAGTGCCTGAATTCGATCTTCTACTTCTTGTAAACGTTGGGGATCAGTTTCCAGTCCATCCCCATAAGCATTAATTTCATGACTGGCTTCTACTACCTGCGCCAGTGCGGCACTAACCATGTCCAGCACTGATTGCAATTGGCTGTCGTAGCGCACCATATCACTCAAGTTGGCTTCCGCTTCTGCCAATAAATCAGCACACGCCGACGCTCCCCCGTCATTTTGATAGAGTGCTTGATACACCAAGTAACTCTGCTGCTGAAGTTCGACAACATGGCTCAAACGCTGGCGTTCTTGTTCAAGATGTTCCAGTTCATCGGGATCATTCAGGTGAACAGTACTCAGTTCTTGAGTTTGGTATTCTAACCAATCGAGTCGTTGCAAGCGTTGTTGCTCAGATTGCCGCCGCTTCTCCAAGGCTTTCGAGGCTTCTTGGCTAGCCATATAGGCTGAGGCAACGCGATCGCGTTGCTGGATGAGGGAAGAACCGCCGTAAAGGTCAAGTAGTCCTCGTTGGAGTGCAGGTGCCATGAGTTGCACAGTTTGACCTTGAGCGGTGATTTCTACCAAACGCTCACGTAGCCTTTCCATCAACTGGCGGTTGACCAATACACCATTGACTCGCGATCGCGATCGGAGGCTTCCTTGATTAACGGCAATCTCCCGGCTACAAACTAAATCCGCTTCATCTAGCAAGTCAATCTCCTGCTCACTCAACCAGGCAATCAACGCAGAATCAGCCCGAAACGTGGCTTCTACCGAGGCGCGTTCTGTTCCACTCCGAATCAGCCGATTGCTGACTTTGCCACCCAAAGCGACATCAATCGCGTCCAAAATAATCGACTTTCCAGCACCCGTTTCGCCAGTTAGGACATTCAGACCAACCCCAAATTCTAGTTCTAGTTTGTCGATTAAGGCAAAGTTATGAATTCGTAAAGAAAGTAGCATGGCAATTTAGACATTTATGTGAGGCGGACGGGTCAGAACTAACGAATCTAGAATTTGACAAATAGCCGTTTGAGCCAACTCTTGCCAATCTTTGTAATCAGTAAATAGAGTGAGCGGGATACAAAATTCACCTAGAGGGAAGAGGCGATCGACATCAACTTAAGTAAATATTTATAGGAAATAGTGGCAGTTGAGCCAATGAGAGTTGTAGTTGCTACCAAAAACCAGTGTAGATTTAGTGTCAAGATGTTGAACGCCAGAGTGACTCGTTCTGCTCAATGGTAAAAGCAAGGAACTGGAAGTCGTCCCAACGAAGGTAAATCGGGTTTTATAGTGCCCATAACAGTTATTGTTACAATACTTTACAGAGTCGCTCCTGTCGGTCCCTAACCAATATGAATGTTAAAACAGTTTCCCCTGCCTCCCCTGAAATAGACTCAAGAGCCGTGGTGGAAGAGTCGAGCCAGGTGCAAAGGCAAGCAGAATCGATGACGTATGAAGCAAAGCTCCCAGTTAACGGGAGCGTTGTGCCAGATGCGATCGCCGTTGAGTATGAGTTAAGCCCGACATCGGTGCCAGCCGAAGCGTCAGTGGAGACAGTACCTGTCTTGCAGACAGAAGTACTGCGTTATGACCCTGTCGCAATTATGGCGAAGTACCGTAAGGCACCGTTCCAAGTCTTAGGGCGCTTTCTCAACATTGTCTTACCATCAATTGGCTTTGCCCTGAATCTATGGCTGGATGGCGTTTTAGGTCGCACTGAGCGAAATCAGCGGCATCGAGCGATTCAACTACGGAAAATCTTAACCAAATTGGGGCCCGCTTACATTAAAGTCGGTCAGGCACTCTCAACACGACCGGACTTAGTCCCAACCGTCTTCTTGGAAGAGTTGACACTGCTACAAGATCAATTGCCACCCTTTCCCAATGAACTGGCGTACCAATTTATAGAAGAAGAATTAGGCGGTCGCCCTGATCAGATTTATGCTGAACTTACCCCTCAACCTGTAGCTGCCGCTTCGCTTGGACAAGTCTATAAAGGCAAGCTCAAGACAGGTGAAACAGTAGCCGTAAAGGTGCAACGACCAGGACTTGCTCGTCGTATCGCCCTAGATGTCTACATCCTGCGTAGCCTAGCTATTTGGGTACAAAAGAACTTCAAGCAGGTGCGTAGCGACTTGGTGGCAATTATGGATGAATTTGCCACCCGCATCTTTGAAGAAATGGACTACACCCTAGAAGGACGTAATGCTGAGCGTTTTTCCAAGCTTTACGGTCACCTCGAAGATATTTACGTGCCGCGAATCTACTGGGAATATACAGGACGGCGTGTCCTGACAATGGAGTGGATAACGGGCGTAAAGCTGACCAATATGGTAGCAATTAAGGAGCAAGGGATTGATGCAAGGCATCTAATCAATATGGGGGTGCAGTGTTCCTTGCGGCAGTTGTTAGAACATGGATTCTTCCACGCTGATCCTCATCCTGGTAATCTACTGGCAACACCTGAGGGGAAGCTAGCTTACCTTGACTTTGGCATGATGAGCGAAGTTAAGCCATACCAACGCTACGGTTTGATTGAGGCGGTTGTCCATTTAGTCAATCGTGACTTTGCCGGCTTGGCACGCGACTACGTGAATCTGGAATTTCTAACCCCAGATACCGATTTGACACCAATCATTCCCGCCCTGGCAAATGTCTTTAGTGATGCTTTGGGAGCAAGTGTTGCGGAACTCAACTTTAAGAGCATTACTGACCAGTTGTCGGCGTTGATGTACGAGTATCCCTTCCGAGTCCCTGCCTACTATGCACTGATTATTCGTTCCTTGGTCACCTTAGAAGGGATTGCAATTAATGTCGATCCGGAATTCAAGGTACTCTCGAAAGCTTATCCCTACGTGGCTAAACGCCTGTTGACTGACCCTTCACCACAATTACGTGCTTCATTGAAGGACTTGCTCTTTAAAGATGGTCGTTTCCGCTGGAACCGTCTAGAGAATTTGTTACGGAATGCTGGCAGCAGTTCCGATTACGACCTCAATCAAGTACTGAATCAGACGCTAGAGTTTCTCTTCTCTGAACGCGGTGCGTTTATCCGAGAGCAGTTGGTGGAGGAAGTTGTGAAGGCGATCGATACCTACGGGCGTCGGACATTGGATAATGTTTCCTACTCCCTACGTGAACGTTTGGGATTGGCACAGAAGCGTACAACCGTGACAACTGTAGAGGAAGCGCAGAGTGCGGAGCATATCAAGCGGATTTGGGAGATTTTGAAAGAAACTCCTGGCTTTGACCCGATGCAGCTAGTACCCGTAATTCCTCAACTGCTAATGAAGCCAGAAACTCAGCGGATGGGGCAAAAAATTGCGGGTGGTTTAGCGCAACGAGTGATTGCGCGGATGATTCGCGAGGCTTTACTCAAGGATGCCGCTCAAGATGCTGCAAAAAATGGTAGCAAGCCGAAGACTGCCCCAGCCCCGAAGTTAATTTTGCCGCCTGCGGCTGTGATTTAGGAATCTAGCTGTAAGGGCAGGAGACTAGGGTTAGTGGGGATTGAAGGATGAACTACCGCCAGTGCCTTACGGCGTAGGCGGTTTCTGGCTTCAAGGGGGAAGCCGGAGGGACGGAGGTTTCTCCGACTATCATCCCCAAAGCGTGCCGTTGTTGCTAAACTCGCGACGCTTCGATAAACCCGCCTTCATGACTAATAGGGATTTCTCGTCGGCTCTTGTTAATTGCTATCTTTAGTAATCAAGACCCAACCGATCGCAGTAGCAATTTTTTGACCTGGCTCTAAATCCAACTGGTTGAAAGTATTGATGTCCAGTAATAAATAGGGTTGTTTATCTTGCTCCCAATGCTGTTTGAGTTCAGAATTGGAGGCAGGAATAACTTGGCGATCGCTATAAAATTTGAGTGCAGGACGTTCTGAAGGGAAGGATGCATAAATGAGCTGACTCTCAGGTGTGCGAAGCCTGAGTATTGCCCCAATATCTGTAACCGGATAGGCAGCTTTTAATTGCCACACCCAATAGGGAGAAGTCATAAAAAGCAGCAGCGAGATATACGTGCCCCAGAACAAAATTAATATAAATTGCAGGTCACGTCGTGCTACTAAGACTGCCGCCATTGCCATTGTCAAGGCTAGTGAGGCAAAAATGACGGCTAAAGAGCGATCGCTACTTCCCCGAATCCCAAAGTAAATACTAATTCCGACCGCACCAAGAGCCAAGAGCATCAAGCCCAAACTCCATATTCGGGGATATGATTTGCGACTTGGCCAATTCCAGACTTCAGCCAGTTGAGCGCCACCAGCTAGGGCTAATGCCGGGTAAATCGGTAAACTATACCAGGGCAGTTTAATCAACGTTAGTGTGATCGCAAAAACATAAACACTAGTCCAAATCAGCACCAGTTTTGCCCAGCCCCAATTGCGATGTTCCCAAGCCAACCGTAACCCATAAGGCCAAAACAGTAACCATGGGGCGGAGAATAGTAAAGTTTCCCCTAAGTCGTACCAGGGAGCGCTACTTTGCCCCTCTATAGGTGACAAAAGGCGCTGTAGAGATTGGCTGTCAATGCCTATCGTCAGAAAACTCTCTCCGTATTGCAGCAGTCCCCCCGCATACCAAGCTGCTACAGGTACACTGCCAAGGAGCAAGCCCAACCACCAATAACCCGACTTAAGCAGTCTAGGAGTATCCCAACAAAGAAACAAGAGTGCGATCGCAAGGATTAAAAGCCCAAGTAAGATTCCTTTGGTAAAGCAAATTAAGCTTAAGCCAATACCCGCGCCGAGTGAAGTGCGAAAGTCACGACGCGATCGCAAAATGCACCACATCATCAACAGTACAAAACACAGGGCTGTTCCATCTGCGATCGCAAAGCGCCCAGTACAAGCCAGTGGTAAGAAGGTGAGATAAATTAAACCAGAAAAAATTGCGCTCTGACGCGAGGGGAAGAGTTCTCGACCAATACTATACAGGAGTGGTACTGAAAAAGCGCTCAGAATCGCCCCAGGTAAGCGTGTCGTCCACTCATTAAAACCACCAAGCTTGTATGCCCCAGCAATCAAAGAAGGGAGCAAGGGTGCCTCTTCTAGATAAGGTTTACCATCAAGCTTTGGATAAAGCCATTGCCAAGACTCCATCGATACCGTAGCAATTTCACGAGCAACCAGCGCAATTGTTCCTTCGCGCCAATCTTGCAATGGTACAGTAGCTAAATTAACACTAAACAAGAGCAACGCTGCCAGAAGTAATCCCAACAGCCACAGCCCCTCAATCCAACGTTCCGTTCTGCGAATTTTACTCCCTGAGAGTCCCCAGGTAAAAGTTTGACGTTCCATCTTTACCAACAATTCCGATTGTTGCTCGTTGCCAGTTCACAACAGCGTGCTAATCCGATCTGCTACTCATCTTTAAAGTTGTTCGCAGCAGCGGTACGCTTTTCAAAGGTGACTTTCCAATTATGTATGAGAAATTCATTGACTAAGGTGCGGTCGAGTCCCGATTACGGGGTAATTATGCAGCTTTCGCATTCTTCTTAGTGTTTCCTGGAAATTGTGAACTACCAATTACATCAATTACACACAAGCCAATTTTCCTGTTCTTAGCGAGTTCTACCAGCTAACACCTCTTTTGAGGGGCTGGTTGAAACCCAGATGCTAAAATACCCAGCATGATTCATGATTTAATTTCGTTTTCAAAATTTTATTTTGAAATTTTTTTTGTAGATCATCACAATGAACCAAGCTAGTTTATTAACAGATGCAGGGTTACTTTCAGGCTTATTAAGCTTGAACTCCTACCAGACATGACTAGTAATGTACTAACGCTAGTTTCTCCACCTGGTGGTATCAATACCTGGAAGTCTTGAAAGATTTACGCTATCTATGAAGCATCTCACACGTTTCGAGTTAACAGATTATTTGCCTTCGTTCAACTTGCTTAACAACCCCCTCAGGTTCCTAAACACAGAACATCAAGCCTCTAGACCTGAGTGGATCACCTGCGACACTTACGCATATGGAAGGATCATTTGAATTAACCCTACAGATGGTCATCACCGTCCTCGCCGGGATTAGTGCCCAGGTAATCGCTGAATACTTCAAAGTTCCCAGTATCGTCTTCCTGCTAATATTTGGGATACTCTTGGGACCCGATGGCTTTGGTTTATTGCACCCCCAGGCACTGGGAGTCGGACTGGAAGTGATTGTTGCCCTCTCTGTTGCCGTCATTTTGTTTGAAGGAGGGCTAAACCTAGAACTGCGAGAATTAGGGAAAGTTTCTGGTAGTCTCAGGAACTTGGTTACCCTAGGCACGCTGATTACGCTGCTAGGGGGTGGGATGGCAGCCCACTGGTTGGGTGAATTTCCTTGGCCAATTGCCTTTCTTTATGCAGCGTTAGTCGTTGTCACCGGTCCAACTGTCATTGGTCCTCTGCTAAAACAGGTGCAAGTTGATCGGCAGGTGGCAACGATTTTGGAAGGAGAAGGCGTTTTAGTTGACCCAGTAGGGGCGATTCTTGCTGTTGTCGTGCTTGATACGATTGTGAACAGCCATGTTAGTCTTTCAGATTCCATTATTGGTCTAACTCTCCGCCTTGGTATTGGTGGGGCAATTGGTGCCGTTGGTGGTTGGTTACTGGGCTTGATTCTCAAACGTGCCGACTTTATTTCAGAAGAACTCAAAAACCTGGTCGTGCTGGCAGGACTATGGGGTTTGTTTGGCTTGGCGCAAATGATTCGTAGCGAATCTGGACTGATGGCAACAGTTATTGCGGGGCTTGTTGTTGGCTCCTCTGCCCTACCTGAAGAACGCTTGCTACGGCGCTTCAAAGGGCAATTAACAGTCCTTGGTGTCTCAGTGTTGTTCATTCTGCTCTCAGCAGACTTGTCAATTGCCAGTATCTTTGCCTTGGGCTGGGGTAGCCTTTTCACAGTTTTAGTGCTGATGTTTGTGGTGCGTCCCATCAGTATTGCCTTATGTACCTGGAACAGTGGGCTGAATTGGCGACAGAAGTTGTTTTTGTCCTGGGTTGCCCCTAAAGGAATTGTCAGCGCTTCTGTTGCTTCCTTGTTTGCCATTCTCCTCACTGAACGGGGGATTAATGGGGGAGACTCGATTAAGGCGCTGGTTTTCCTGACCATTATGCTGACCGTTTTTTTGCAAGGACTAACCGCTCGCTGGGTTGCCAACTGGTTACAAATTAATCGGAGCGCTGGAGCCACGGGTGCCGTTATTATCGGTTGTAATCCCTTAAGTCGTCTGATTGGCCGTCTGTTTCAGGAGCGAGGAGAATCTGTGGTACTCATCGACACTGATCCGGAAGCGTGCGAAAAAGCGGAGCAAGAAAATTTGCGCGTGTTCCAAAGTAGTGGTTTAGATATCGACGTTCTCGAAGAGGCAGGGCTTGACTCTATGGGAACGTTCTTGGCAATGACCAATAATGGTGAAGTGAACCTGGTTTTAGCTCAACGAGCAGTTGAAGAGTTTCAGCCACCACGAGTTTTAGCCGTGTTTTCTCGTGACCCCCAAGCAAATCCAACGAACAACAAAACTAAAGTTAATCAGGCTTTTGTTCCCCAACTCCCGATCAAATCCTGGAACCAGTACCTCAATGAGGGGCAAGTGAAGCTAGGCAAAACGGCACTCAAAGAACCAGAATTTGCCTTTCAACGGGCGCATTTAAAAGCCTTAATTCGCTCTGGAGAACTTCTGCCCTTACTGGTGGAACGAGAGGCTAATTTTCAGATTGTATCCGCCTCTGAGGATTGGCAGCCGGGAGACCAAATTATCTACCTGCTGCACGATCCTAGACCAAAACTCCTAAAGCGCTTATCCGGTGCGAGTCCTTCATCTCGATTGGCATTAGAGAGGCTACCGGAAGTGGAGGAGGTGCCTATTTCTGCGCCTGTCTCAGCAACGGCTATTGAGGAAGTGTTGCAGCCACCTACTCCGAGTTAACCCATCTAGATGTAGCTCTGGCTCATGTATTTGAGCCGAAGTCTACCCTGAATACAGGCAATATTCAGAATGAGAGGACGGTAGAAAATTTGGAGACGGTTTGAGGCTAAACTTACCTACCCGAACTCCTAGTTACAACTGATTTTTCTGGTTCGGACACTTCGGAAACTGAAAAGATTTCTGCTAAGTCTACTTTGGAGAGGCTTGGCTTCCCATTCTTGCAGCAGTAGTCCACCAAGATGGATAACGGCAAGCGCGATCGCTCTTAAAGAATTGTAAGCACCGCCCGCCGTCGGCTCATAATAAAAAGCAATCAGAATCCCAGCATGGCATTGCCCTTGAAGCGTAGGTAATTAGAGGGAGTGGGAATTTGGAATTGGGAATTGGTGTGATAGAGCAGAAATCACTATCCCCGTAGAATCTTCCCCTGCTTCCTCTACTTCCCCTACGTCATGCTAAATAACGCACCCAAGCCTCCATTGCTTCAGGTGAACCATACCAAATGCCTGCTCTTCTAGGTGAATGCAGCACTCCGTCCAGGGTGAGATTCGTTGCCCCAACCAAATGAGCGGCTTCAATCGGCGTTATCCCATCTCCCCAACAGTTACCGTTTCCGCAAGTGAGCTTATAACTGCTGTAAGCTAACCAACGTCCTAAGCGTCGTTCACCATAGATTGCCTTACCTGCGACACAAACGTAGCGAACATCTGGGTAAAAAGCACCTGGATAATTGATTTTCACAAAATCTAGATTGCGTTTTGTCCAACGCTCTTGACTAATATGGGGTGTTCCTAAGGTTACCAGCGTTGTCACGTAAGGGTAAGCGTGCCATAAACCTGCTGACTCTGTAACATCGTTGTGGATGTCGTAGGGCTTTTCTCCTAGGTAAATCCGCGCAATCCAGCCACCTGCTGAGTGACCAATTAGGTTGACCTTAGGAGCGTTGTATTGCTCACGCAGTTGCTTGACGGTTTGGTCAATTTTCCGCAAAATTGGTACCATTGAGCGACCCCCGACCGTTGGAAACCAATCCTGCTGCCGTAAGGGTACGGTAACAGTAGGGAACCCTAATTTTTGTAGAGATTGTTCTAAGAGACGATACTCAATCGCCCCTGCAAAATAGCCTGGTAGAATGACAGTCGGCAATGGCATTTTGGATTTAGATTCTGGATTGACAGTCCGAAGCTGCTAATTATTAAACCAAATTTATAAAGTGACGATCGCGCAAGTTGGCACCCTCTACGGTATTAGTGTTGGGCCAGGTGACTCTGAATTGATTACCCTCAAAGGGCTGCGTCTCCTGAAGCAATCACCTGTAGTAGCTTTTCCGGCTGGAGTTCATGGTAAACCAGGTATAGCGCAGCAGATTGTGGAAGAATGGTTGGGGAAAGAGCAGGTGCAGTTGGCATTGAGCTTTCCTTATGTGCAGGATATTGCCCTACTGACTCAAGCATGGCAAGTCGCAGCCGAGCAAGTTTGGCAACATCTTCAGCGCGGTCAAGATGTGGCGTTTGTCTGTGAAGGGGATGTCAGTTTTTACAGCACATTTACTTACTTAGCCGAGACACTACAACAGTTATATCCTGAGTGTAATGTCCAGACAGTACCAGGAGTCTGTTCTCCGATGGCAGCCGCATCAGCGTTAAAAATGCCCTTGACGGTGCGTGACCAACGTCTCGTGGTGCTTCCGGCTCTCTATAATGTGGGGGAACTGGAAACAATTTTGGCTTGGGCAGATGTTGTGGTACTCATGAAGGTGAGTTCGGTCTATGAAGAGGTTTGGAAGGTGCTACATCGGCATGGGTTGCTGGAAACTGCGTTTATTGTGGAGCGAGCTACACGACCAGAGCAAGTGATTTATCAAGATTTACGCGATCGCCCTACCCTAAAACTGCCTTATTTTTCCCTGCTTATTGTAAAAATTGCCCAAGGCGATCGTTAAATTAAATCAAGCCAAGTGATTTGACGGAACTTCTGAGACTTCAGTCTGAGTCTGCCAGCTTTATGCGACCAACTCAAAAACTGTCAACTTAACTCTCCTGTTTTAAAAGAACTCTCGTCTATCATTAAAAATCAACTGGCGATCCAAGCTGATACATCTTTAAACTGTCTGAACCTAATAGTCTGCTCTTGATGCAGCGGAGTGAACTGTACTTGCTATGTCTTACGCTTCCTTTACTAAAAGCTTCCCTAACCTAATAAAAAGCGTCCCTGAAAAACTGAGTCAACCGACGAGTATTGCTGTGATGGCATCTATCGGTATCCATGTAGTAGTGGGACTATCACTTCCTTATTTACCGAGTTTCTCCCGTGAAAAGTCACCGTCACGACGAACTGTTCAACTGACGCAATTAAGCCCACAAGAACAGAGTCGTTTACCCCAGCTTTCGCCACCTCCGCTACCACCAGCGGTTTCTACTCAAATCCAACCGCTAGAATCCTTACCGCCAACTCTATCTTCCTTACCACCTCTTCCTAAAGATTCGTCTCTCTACAACTTCCCGCTAAGCTCTTTACCCTCAACCTCCCCACGGTCAACCTCCCGCTCATCAACAAGCAATAGGTTTTCTTTTTCACCGCTACCATCATTCAGCCGACAGCCAAGCCGCATAAAGTTTCCTGTTCGTAATAGTCCTATATGGACTAGGACTAACCGAGCCACGTCACTGCCAGTAACTCCTATCCAACCACGCTCATTGCCCGGTGGTCTTCCTGCTGCTCCCCTACCACCATTCCCAAGTTTTCCTGATACAACAACGGCTACACCACCAGTGTTCCTGCCGACTACACCCACGCCACCACCACCTCAACCGCCCACCTCTCAACAACCTATACCCCAACCGTCTTCAACACCCACTAGCCCAACGCAAACAACTGTGGCGGCTAATGGCCCTACACCACCAGCACCTTCCAACACTCCAGCAACACAAACACCTGGAACATCACGGACGCAAACACTAATCGCCCAGCGGGTGCAAGACATTCGGCAGATCCAGCAGAGCCTCAGACCGGACAGTAGTAATACCACGTCGGCTGAAGCCATGAGAAATGATGTTGCTTCACGGGCAAAGGTGCAGCAGGCAGAGCCGGAAATCCAACGTCGCGAGGGGACTTATCCCAAAGCCGCCTGCTTGAAGCAGCTAGAAGGCACGGCTGTCCATAATGTTTTGGTAGATGCTAGTGGGAAAACAGCACAGATAGACTTAATTCGGAGTGCAGGTTACCAGATTTTCAATCAGCAAGCTAGCCAGGAAATTAGTTCCCGCAGTTTCAGAAATGTAACGGGTGCGCCAAAGCTTTACCAGGTGTATACCAGCTTTGAATACAGCAAAGAAATTTGCCCAGCTTTGAGGTCTACTGAACGTTCAAATGAGCGGCAGAATTCCCCTGAGCCTCAAAACTCACCTAGACCCGAAAACTCAAATGAGCGGCAAAATTCCCCTGAGCCTCAAAACTCACCTAAGCCCGAAAACTCAAATGAGCGACAGAATTCCCCTGAGCCTCAAAACTCACCTAGACCCGAAAACCCAAATGAGCGACAGAATTCCCCTGAGCCTCAAAACTCACCTAGACCCGAAAACTCACCTGACGAGTGAGATTAGGAACTTCCAACTGAAAAACCTCTAATTACCAATGAGAGAAGTCAGTCGAGAAGCCTGCTCCGGCTCATTGGTAGACGAGACACCTAGCTCACAAGATTGGATAATGGAGCCTTGGTGTTTTGCTTCTCTTGTCTATCCTTAGTCTATGCCTGAATCTTCTTTCACAAATCAGCTAGTTGCCTCAGCGGAGCGTTTATTTGGGTTACTCGATCGCTTTTCCCAAGCACGGGTGTTGGTTGTTGGTGACTTGACTCTCGATGAATTTCTAACAGGTCAAGTCGAGCGCATTTCCAGAGAGGCTCCTGTGTTAATTATCCGCCATGAAACCACTAGACAAACGCCTGGGGGTGGAGCAAATGCTGTCTATAACCTTGCGAAGCTAGGCGCGAAGGTGAAAGTTGCCGGATTGGTTGGGAAGGATAGCCAAGGCGAAGTTCTGCGGCAAATTTTTGAAGTGGCTGGCATTGATACTAGGGCAATCTTAATTGACCCAGACCGACCAACGGTAACTAAAACTCGAATTGCTGGTCATGCACGTCAGTCAGTAACTCAGCAGATTGTGCGGGTAGATCGGAAATCGGATGATTTGCCAGACTCAGATGTGCAGTTACAGCTAGCGGATGAGATTCGACAGCAGTTGGATACAGTCGATGCGGTGGTTTGTTCTGATTATGGGGATGGTGTCCTCACCGCACCAGTCATAGAAGCGGCGTTGTCACACCCTCTGACAGTGGTCGATGCTCAAAAGAATTTGGGACGCTATCGCACTGCTGGGGTATTTACGCCAAATCTACCGGAGGCGGAGCAAGCCGTAGGATATGCGATTAAAAATCCTCAAACTCTTACAAAAGCGGGTCAAGATTTATTAGCACTGACGCAGGCTCAACAAATTCTAATTACTCGTGGCGATGAGGGAATGAGTCTATTTGACCGCAGTGGTGCTGAGCATCACATTCCAGCGTTCAATCGTACTGATGTTTTTGATGTTACGGGTGCTGGAGATACTGTTGTGGCAGCGCTGACCTTGAGTTTGTGCATGGGAGCGTCGTTTTGGGAAGCGGCAGTTTTGGGCAATTTAGCGGCAAGTATTGTTGTACGTCAATTTGGTACAGCAACAACAAGTATTGATGAGATGAAAACGGCGTTGCAGACGTTGCTGGAAGAGTTTGAGGGGAAGGGGGAGTAAGCTGTCACACATCTAAATTGCCTGTTGAAACTTCAGGAGAGATGGGGAAGGTGGGGAAGAAAGTACTCCCCTATATCCTTCATATCCCTTAACTCAGTGCCATTTGGCTTAACTTGGTCAGGACGTATTATTTTTTGGAGGTTGCGATCGCAACTACTCCATATACAGGTATTCCTGCTTTTCGGAAGGCTTGAGCGGCTGAGCAGACGGTTGCTCCTGTCGTGTAGATATCATCGACTAATAGTACAGGTGCGCTTGGTGGATGTTGGGCTAAGCGTTTATCAATTACAAAGGCATCCGCAAGGTTTTGCTCTCGCTCTTTGACAGATAAACCAAACTGCGCCTCGGTGGAACGAACTCGTTCTAAACCCTGTGGTTGCTCTTTGTAACCAGTGAATTGGCAAAAGCTTTGGGCAACCAGTTCTGCTTGGTTGTAGCCGCGTTGTTGTAGCTTGGTTGGGTGCAGGGGAATTGGAACTACTGTCAACTTTTTTACCTGGGTAGCGGCGGGTGATTTGAGCCATGCTTGCCCTAGCCAGTGACCTAATGGACGTGCTAGTTGAGGTTGGTTGTTGTATTTTAGGGAAGCGATCGCTTGTTTCAAGGTACCGCTATAACTTCCCCAGACAAAGACTGGTAATTCACCTTGCCACAAGTTGCTTGGTGTTTTAAGCTGACAGCGTAGCAATTGCCGCTGACAGTATTCACACACTTCGATGTCTGCGGGGCGATCGCATAGGGGACAATTGGACTTCAGAAAAAGAGCCAGTAGACCATTTTTGAGTTTCTGAATTCCAGTTGCCATAATTCTTTGGTTGGAGGTTAGCCAACTTTAATTTAACGGATGGCAAGGGATGAGCGATCGCAATTTTTCCTGGCGACTTCACAGTTGGGTGCGCGAGTGGGTGGGTGTTTTTCATCGCACACTGCAATTTAGGACGGTATTCTTGATTAGACAAGGGTTTGAAGTCTCTCGCCTCATTTTTAGATTCGCGCAACTTCCAAAAGTATTGGTATGGCTAGCTTTGCGACGATTTAGACACTCTGGGTCTTGCCTGAACTATCAGCTTGACTGCTATATATAGAATTTTCATTTGAGATGTAAACAAACAAAAAGAAGACAATGATAAAATTAAAGCTCTCCTTGTAGCAAAAACACTATAGGGAAAGTCAGAATAAAGAAAAACAGCTCCAAGAGTTAGATGA
>JAHHIF010000021.1 GCA_019358875.1 Symplocastrum torsivum CPER-KK1 | reverse complement strand
GTAAAGCCAAGCTGTTGGGTGTGGTGAAAGCTAGGCGCAAACGTCATCGAGACATCGACGCTCACACCCAACTTATTTGGGGCAGTATTTCCTTAAGTTGACACCAATGACAGCCGTGCGCCCCTAATAGGCAATTGGATATGGTAGCAAATCTCTGATTAAGATTGAAATACCACTTATGAAGTTTTATTAATGATGATTGTTCGGCGACTAGCTGCATTCCTCTTGACGCTCCTTGCTCTATGCTGTGCCTTCCCAGCAGAAGCGGCTGACTATCCTCCTCCGCTGTCCTACAGTAATGCAGAACTAAAAGCCCATGACTTTTCGGGGCAAACCTTACGAACTGCTGAGTTTTCTAATGCAAATTTGGAGTTAACTAACTTTGCTGATGCCGATTTGCGGGGAACGATTTTTAGCGCCTCGGTGATGACTCAGGCAAATCTGCACGGCGCGGATTTAACTTACGGAATGTTAGATCAGGTAAATTTGACTGGCGCAGATTTAAGCGATGCCATATTGAGTGAAGCCATCTTGCTGCGCTCTATCTTTAACGGTACTGACATCCGTGGTGCCGACTTTAGTGACGCGATTCTCGATGGTGCCCAAGTCAAAGAACTCTGTGCTAAGGCATCTGGCGTAAATTCTAAGACAGGCGTAACGACTCGTGATTCTTTGGGATGTCGATGAGATAATCTAACGTCTATTAGTTCAGTAACAGCAATTCGGTTAAAGACTACCCTCTATTTTCTTAGTCTAGCGGCTTGGCTTGAATGAATTGCAACTGAATTAGGGGGATAAGGCCCCTCGAACGGAATTTCTGAGTACGAGGCTGTAGGGTAAATAATCCTATACCCTAAGCTAGAAAGGAATTCATAGGTGTCTTTAATGCTGTGGGAACTGGTTGCAAAAAATATTTCTAGGGTTTCAAAATACAGAATCGGATGGTATTTCTCTAGAACAGCTTTACCCCCCATCAGCACATCATATTCCATCCCTTCAACATCAATCTTAATCACATCTATCTTGTCTAATTTCTCAAGAGCAACCCATTCATCTAGAGAAAATACTTCTACAGCAATTCCCTTTTGTCCATGCAGAGAACCGTTGCCTCTATAATTTGGATCTTCGTTATAAAAGCCTTTGTAGTTGTGTCGTCCAAGCCCATAGGGCAAAACCGTTACAATCTCTTTGAGTTTAGGATTTAACTCTACATTGCCTTGAAGCCTAGAACGAACTGTTGGTGCTGGTTCAAAAGCATAAATTTTTCCTTGATCGATTAAACTAGCGGCGACTAAGGTAAGGGCACCACAATTCGCTCCAATATCAAGAACTACATCATCTGGGTGGATGACTTTTTTTAAAAAGTTAGTTGTTGTAACGTCGTAGACTCCTGCCAACCAAACGGAGGATTCCATCGGATAGGTTGTATCCACCTCAAAATTTAAATTGCCGCAATAATTAGGAATCAAAAATCTTTGATCTTTAGGGAGGAACTTAGCAAATTTTCCTCCTCCCTTACCTGTTAACTTGCAAAATATCCTGACAATTATTTGTAATAATCGACTATAAGCCCTTATAAAAATACCGTTCATAGAGTCTTTATTCTGTGTGTCAAAATTGCTGAATAAAACAGCCTACAGCGAAAGAGATGCAATTTTCATTTAAGGTTTAATAATATATAGAGCAATTCTCGTTGAGAGTGAGGTACATCTAAGTCTCTTACCAATTCCCTGCGGGTGCGCTTCCTCATCCGGAGGGAGCCTCCGGATGCCAGCGTCACCCAATTCCCAATTCCCCATTCCCGAAGACACAGACTATGGTTTCAAAATCCACGCCGATTAACGCCTCCCCATCTTACCAAGAGTCTATTCAAACCACCCGCCTCGCTGAGAGTTCACCTAGCAATATCAAGCGTGTGGGTGTGATTGGTGGAGGGCAGCTTGCCTGGATGATGGCGGGTGCAGCTAAGGCTTTGGGAATTGAACTAATCATACAGACCCCCCATCCTACTGATCCAGCGGTGGCAATTGCTTCGGACACAATTTTTGCGCCAATTGATGATGCCACCGCGACGGGTGAAGTTGCATCTCGTTGTGATGTCATCACGTTTGAAAACGAATTCATTAATTTGCCAGCTTTGATGCCGTTGGCACAGCAGGGTGTTTGCTTTCGCCCACGCCTAGAAGCCTTAGCACCGCTTTTGGATAAATATGATCAACGCTGTTATCTAGAAGATATTGGCTTACCTCAGCCAGAGTTTATGACACTTGCGGGAGACGTTGGCAATGAGGAATTAGTGTCTCCTGCATCTTCTCTTGCACCGATGAACCTAAGCGAGTTAGAGTTTCCGCTCGTCCTCAAGGCGCGACGCCACGGCTATGATGGGCAAGGCACATTTGTTGTTAAAACTAGTACTGACTTACAGGACATTTGGCAAAAGCTAGGATATGCGCCAGTATTGCTGGAAAAGTTCATTCCTTTTGAACGAGAGTTAGCAGTGATTGCTGCACGTTCTGTTACTGGGGATGTGTTGGTTTACCCAATGGTAGAAACTCAGCAGGAAGAACAAGTTTGTCGTCGTGTTATTGTTCCGGCACAGATTAGCTTAAGTGTTGTAGAAGAGATTAATGCGATCGCACAAACTCTTCTTAACAGTCTTGATGTTGTCGGTGTCTTTGGGATTGAACTCTTTCTCACTACGAGTGGCAAGGTATTAGTCAATGAAGTATCACCCCGCACTCATAATTCCGGGCACTTTACCCTTGATGCTTGTGAAACATCTCAGTTTGAACAGCAACTGCGGGCAGTTACGGGTTTACCCTTAGGAAGTCCTACACTCAATTGTGCTGGTGCCGTAATGGTAAATCTTTTGGGCTATGAACACTCCCAGAGTGGCTACCTCGACAAACGGCAAGAGTTAGCGAGTGTCCCTGGGGCTTTTGTACATTGGTACGGTAAAACGGAATCCCGTCCTGGACGCAAGTTAGGTCATGTCACCGTTCGGTTGGACTCTCAACAGCCAACTGAGGCACAAGCCGTTGCTAAAAAAATTGAATCCCTCTGGTACAGCTAATAAGCTGTTATGCAGTCACCTATTGAACTAATCGGTTTTAGGTTAAAGGGTTTTCCCTTTACCTTTCACCCTTCCCCTTTAACCTTTTTCCCATGAATGCATAATGTAACTTAAAATGCATAGCCGCTAATTACTCTAATCCCTGCACTGTCACTAACAAACCCGTCTGAGTTGCTTGCTTAAGGTATTCCTCAGCCATGCGGTGCGGTATGTTTAGCCGCACAATTTCTCGCTCACCTGTTGCAAACCGTCTTCTCACTTGGAGCAGATTCATCTCTTCTTCAACGATACTTTGGAGAAATTTTAGCTGCTCAACTGACAGAGATATCGTTGGTTCAAGATAGATATGGCATGATAAAGACTCTGGTTCACCTAGTAAAAGAACTGGTTCTGCAATAACAGGATCGAAAATATAGGCAGCAACACAAAGACCATTCATGTAAGCTTTTTTTAGCTCTTCATTAGAGTTTAGAAAATACACGCTACGCTCACAACTTTTACAAAAACGGCGGCTAGCATCTGCCGTTAATTCGAGTTGATCGCACTTGTTTGGACATTTGAAACTGAAATTGCAGTTTAGAATAGCTTCAATCTTGTTCATAATTATAGGGCGAGAGTTCAGTCTCTAACGTAACCTCTACAACCCATGTCCAAGCAAAAATAACCTATTTTATGAAAGGCAAAAGGTCAAATTCTTGACGAATCTCTAAGAGTGAACGATCAAGCAATGGTTCAAAATCGAGAAACGGGACAAAGCACTCCCGCTTACGCGACTTTGACCACATCGAAATCTATTCTGGCAATAGTTGCGGCAATACAAAGAAAATTGAGGTATACAACCAAATTACCCCATGCTCTTTTATCAAGTCGTCGTACATCACACGAATCGCAGGGCTGATAGTTGGATCTTTGATTGTGCGTAGGTGATCACGAAACTTGTAGTTGCTAGTCCACCAAGTTAGTGGGAGAATCTTGAGTTCGTCATACATACTTGTATCACAACCGTATACAACGTGTGAAACATCATGCGCCAGCAAAATTTTTGCAAACTCCGGAGGCAGTTTTCTAGGATCAGTGACGTTCGGATTTAGAGCATAGTATTCCTCTAGCCCATCCCGAAGAGTCTGAATGCTATTTTTGTCCGTGTAGTGAGGGCGGGACATTACCTTATCGGCTACTCTATTTCAATACGAAACAGTTTCGTAAACTATAGTAGCACTCATGAGTGATATCACAAAAAAATTGCCGGGAAGACCCCGCAGTACTCAATCTCATCAAGCAATGTTGCAAGCAACCCTAGAATTGCTGGCAGAAGTTGGTTTTGAGGCGATGAGTATTGATGCGATCGCTACTCGTGCTGGAGTGGGCAAGACAACCATCTATCGACGCTACAACAGCAAAGAAGAACTAGTTGCTGATGCAATAGAGAGTGTCAGGCAAGATGTTGTAATTCCGGATACTGGTAATCTCTGGAGCGATATTGATGCGTTAATCGAGAATGCTGCCCAGATCACGCTTAGTTCTCTAGGGCGACAGACGGTTGCGATGATTATCAGCAGTGCATCAAGCAACTCTCAGTTTGCTCAAATTTACTGGACAAAGTATCTACAACCTCGGCGACAAGCCTTTGCTATTGTGCTGGAACGGGCAAAAGCGAGAAATGAAATTCAGGCAGATTTAGATCCTGGGCTAGTCTTCGATGCAATGAGTGGGATTATGCTCTATGCACTAATCTTTCAACCTACGACTGAATCGTGGGAAGCCTACGTTCGTCGTGCTTTAGGTCTGTTCCTGAGAGGGGCTTCTAATCGCTCCTAAAAATTTTACGCCTTGACCTCTTGACAAAAAGATGCAGGAACCTTTAACGTTTGATTTAATTGAACTAGGTAGCCTAATCTTGTCTGGTACTCATACCCATCGTTGTAGAGTAAGAGCCAGCTTAGAGCGGAGGAACCAAATCTTGGGGCTAATCTCGTAACTTGAGAGAGACACCTTCCAGTCTTAGCCCGTCAGCTAACTCCGTCGGCATTGGGAGGAGTACCTATGACACAAGCTTGATGTAAGCCGTAGTCTCAAGGGTCTCCTAAGTGTAGAGCTGTAAATGAAAATATCAGCTATATGCTCCTGCCTGTCTCATCAAACCCCTACAGATTAACAAAGGCTAAGACGATGACTTACAAAGAATGGAGTCTGCTCATCAAAAAAGAGCTGAACCGTATCGCAGTTGACTATGTTGACCCGTCAGGGCAAGTTTATAGTGAACCGTTCTGCTTCTATACTCTTGATGAGGCATTAACCTACGGAAAAATGTGCATTGACCACTCCATCCGCTCAAAGGTATCCGGCAACAAAGGAATTGTGGCTGTTCAAAACTCAGCTATTGGTTAGGTAATTGTAAGGTGTGCTGCGCTTCTTAAGGAAGGTCGTGTGTTTTCTGGAGGAAACGCAGCAGCTAGCAGAGTGAGTCAGTGAATAATCAGGACAGCGATCGAGGCACTTCATCAAAATTGAGGTCAGTAGGATAAAGTTAGGGTTCTTGTTGCCTAACTGCAATTTGGACAAGATTGTACTCTTGAGAAATTTACATCTCACGAAGGATTTTGCTCCCCTCAGGTGAAGTGCTAAGATAGCAAAAATAAATTCAGTAAGTCAGCCTAATCCAGTTTGCGCTTACAACATTCACTAAACTGTAATGCGATCGCTGGAGCGGAGGAACCAAATTTTGGGGCTTATTTCTGACCTTGTGTCTTCTTAAAGTAGGAGACAAAGAAGAAAGGGACATCTCTCAGTCCTAGCCCGTCAGCTAACTTCGTAGGCATTGAGAGGAGACTGAAGAGTCAGCATTTTCTACTAATATGCGTGAACTCTTTCAGTGTCCTTGGCTGGTATCTGTTCGCATCGTTGTACCTGCCTCGCTCCTGAAAAAGGGTTGTCGTACTCTAAACTTCTGGTGTCTGAGGCAGGAAAAGTTGCTATTAGGTGAAAAACTCCCATGTTCCTGACTCAAAAGCATCTTGTAATCCAAGAAATTGACAAAGTTTTGGCAGATTATCCAGAACACCCTTATCAAGCTGCCTTCTCGATTGAGGAACTGCGCCAAAAGTTAGTTACTCATGTTCTTAAGCATATCCCTGCTGAATGCATGGTCACAGAGATTGAGCAGAAACAACTGAAGAAACCCAATTCTCTATTCCTCACCAAGGAACAACGGCTACGCATTGATGTTTTGATTCGCGGGAGTATTCTGCATCTCCTCCGAGAAAACGCCGACTGGATTGGTCACCGCATTCATCAAGCGAATAACTAATCCAAGAAAAATTTCGGCTAAAACTACACTGAAAACTAAGAGATTCAGACATGATTGAAAAGAAATACCTTTACAACAAAGGGGTCAGCTACAGAAGCTTCTTTGTTTGCCCAATCGTACACCCAAACGGTTACACCTACAGATGTCTTCGTCCTCAAGATAACCCAGAAATTCAACTGGGAGGGGGGCTATTTGCTAGTATTGCGGAAGCTCTAGAAGCTGGGAAGCGATACTTGGATCGGGAGTGGCAGTATCAGCATGAACTGAGCCATTACAAGAGGTTATTGGAGACTCAAACAATTTCCAACGAAGAGTATCACTTGAATAAGTGTTCCCTTGATCAAGCGATTTGGGGACTGTCCTAACGGGACTTAAACAAATTTCAAGCCCAAACGAAGCCCAAAGCAGCGATGTTCGCAAAGCACCCAAGTAACCCTACGCGTACGCCACCCCAAGGAAAGAAACAGCCCAAACTGCGGCTCTTCCAATTGCGCGATGTTGTGGCATGAAACCTTCGTGAGACATTGTGCTACTTGCTTCATCCTTGTGTTAATCGCTCAGAAGCCTAACGGTCAGTTACAACCAGATTTTAGCCTGCACAAACCCTTCCTCGGCGAGAGAGATTCGCTCTTCCAAACACCGCTATCAAGATGATCGCCACAACGCAATTCAGGAGAGCGTATGCGACAGGGGACACCCCAGTTATAAATAGTCCCCACACGTTCAGCAAACCATGAAAAAGCGCCACTAGCAAAATACTGCCTTTAGTGCTGTTATAAATCCAGGTATATATAAAAGCATCTGCCACGATGCTGATAAACCAGACAAAAGGAAACTCAGTCATCAAACTCCTGCTGTGCCAGTTCTAGTTTTAACCAGTCACGATCAATTAACGGGACTTAAACAGATATCAAGCCCAAATAAAGCCCAAAGCCGCTTTGTAAGCTAAGAATACGTCCTGGTTGTGGTTGAGCCACTCCACAAAACGGAAGGACATCGCTGTCCGAAACGCTTCTAATGCGTCAGTAAAGGTGTTTAAAGGTTTCGATGCCCAACGCCTTCTTAATCCTCCAGTTTTTGTATGCCATAAAACAAATGTATAAGCACAAAATACAAGCATGAAATGGCGTATTAGGCTGCGAGAATCTCTAACTTGATATTCAGATAGCCCTAACCATCCTTTTGCTTCCCGGTAAAAAACTTCCACCCAATTCCTTTGACCATAAGTAGTTACTATCCATTCGGCTGTGGCAATGGATGAGTCAACATTTGTAATAAAATAGTCAATATCACTAGAAGAGTCGAAGGTTGAGGCATTCATGACGATAGCAATTGTTCTCGTTCCTTCTAGCTGTGGCAGTTCAACTTCAACCGTTGCCACCCAAACGGTTTTCGGTTTATCTAAATTGAGTTGAATAGGGGTAAAACCCTTAATAGGCAAGGACTGCGCTAACTTATCTAGGCGAATCTCTTGGAGTTTATTTGCCTCGGTTTGAGTTATCACTTTGCGGTTTTTGGCTAATCCGCCTAGATACTTAAGTTTCCTTTTTTCCAGTTCCAATAGAAACGTTGTGTTATTTCCATAGCCGCCATCAATTAGTACGATACCGGGTCGATATCCTCTTATCAAGCTGCGATCAATTAAACTTAAGGCTAGCTCCGGCTTTTTCTTGAATTCAATGTCTTTTTTTCCCTGAGGTAAAGAACTGGCATGTTGATATAACTCTATATCTAACGGTAGGCTTTTTTTCCCATCATATAGATGGGTTGTTACCACTACTATTCCGTTATCGGTTTTCCCAATTTCTCCAATGTACTGCCGTCCCACTCCCGCTGTAAAATTGCCACTTTTTCTATGCCCTGAGTCATCGACGATTAACGTGAATCCTCGACTTATCCGGGTTTGGCTGCACTGATTCATCACTTTCAGGCGGCGCTCATTTATCTCTTGGGCTTCCCAGGGCGCTTCCGTCAAAAAGCGGATGCGCCGCCTCGGAGGTTTCCTCCGAATTTAGGCGCACCAAGGGTGTAATCGGTGGTAAGTCACTCCTACCGCGTTCGATGCCATTTGAGACAGGTTTTTTCGCTCACTTTCCCCTAATAATTCCCCGACATAGTTCCTAAACTCCCGTTTTTGCGCTTGATGGCTAAAGATATCATCAAAGCGTTTACACCATCTATCGAAGCAAGGGGGCATGGCAGCGGGAGTTGTCTCTTTCATGACTCAGACTTTAACGTGAGATGTTTGCCATACCAAGATTATACCTTTATTTGTTCTTGTTTTTCGTTTAAGTCCCGTTAACCGATCGACTAGTGGAGAACAGTAATGTTAGATATCGATGAAATGGGACAAAAAGAAATACACGAACTGCTACATAAAGTAGGATATGGACACCTCGGCTGCATAGGCGAAGGACATCCATATATTGTGCCTATGCACTATTACCTCAAAGACTCAGAAATATATATCTTCACAACTGAAGGAATGAAGACTAAGTACATGGATGCAAATCCAAAAGTTTGCTTACAAATCGAAGAAGTTCACGATCTGCTGCACTGGCGCAGCGTTGTTGTGAATGGTCACGCTGAACGCCTCACTGAGCAGCAAGACATTGATCGCGTGATGCAATTTGTCAAAACGCAGAATCCAACACTTTCGCCTGCGATCAATCGAACCTGGAGCGATGCTGGGGGACGAGCGGAAGTAGCCGTAATATATCGCCTTCATCCCATCGAAATGAGCGGACGCACGACTGATGGAGTTAGCAGTCAGTAAAAATCGAAAAATTTGCACAAACTTATTCTGGAAGGCTAATTTTAATTCTGCGATCGCCTCTCTAAAATTTCGCCCTAGCTTCATTATCTATAAATCTGCCAACCAGGGTATCGCAAATCTTCAGGGGAACATCTTGAAGAGTTTAGGAAATCGTTATGGGTTGAGAACCTGGATTGAATAGGCTTTTCGTCAAGACAAGCAGGAATTGGTTGGACGGATTATCGCTTTACTAATTTCCAGGAGATTGAAAAGTGGTGGGAAATCATTTTTAGCGTTTATTTGATGATTAGTTTAAATTCCCCAGCTTTTTTGTCCTTAAGCCAATCTTGTCAAAGTGATACTGAGATTCAACCGACTCCTGTTGATTTCTCTAGCCATCAACAATGGAATCATCAAGGGGGCTGGAAAAATGTTTTGAATAATTTGCGGTTAATTATCCAACCGACTCTTGCCTTGTGGCTCATTTCTCCTTGGTTAGACGTTTTCCCTAATCCTTATTTATTGCTCGGTTTTCACGATTTAATTCATGTGATGAATCAGTTCCAACTTTATTTTCCTGATGGATAATCTGGCTTTCTTGTTATTTCCTGTTTCGGAGAGTGACAGAAGAGGGTTATATGCTCTTAGCCAATTCAAAGACCGCTTCGCACCAAGCTTATCCTGCATATCTTCCAGAGAAGTGTAATCACGCTCGTTAGTGTGCCCAAGAATGAAGCCTGAAGAACAGGATGAACTGAAAAAATCAAAATAGATAACAAAAAATCCCCTACCTTCGGGTGGGGGATTTTATTTAGTTACCTATAAGGCGCTTGTTCAGCCGAGGCTAGCCAAATTTACCAGCCGTCGAGGCAATCAGGAATGCCGCGTAGGTGAGGACATAGCCAACTGTGAAGTGAACTAGACCCGTCAACCAACCTTGAACGATGGATAGAGCAACTGGCTTATCTTTCCAGCTAACCAGGTTCGCAAGCGGTGTACGCTCGTGGGCCCAGACTAGAGTTTCGATCAACTCTTGCCAGTAGCCTCTCCAGGAAATCAGGAACATGAAGCCTGTTGCCCACACAAGGTGTCCGAACAGGAACATCCAGTCCCAAACCGCCAGGTTAGTCGTACCGTAGGGGTTGTATCCGTTAATCGTTTGAGCTGAGTACAGCCAGAGATAATCCCGGAACCAGCCCATCAGGTAAGTAGAAGACTCATTAAACTGAGCAACGTTACCTTGCCAGACACCCAGATGCTTCCAATGGAAGTAGAAGGTGACCCAGCCCAGTGTGTTCAGCATCCAGAACGTAGCTAGGAAGAAGCTTTGCTCCCAAGCGGACGTTTGGCAGGTACCGCCACGACCAGGACCGTCGCAGGGGAAGGTGAAGCCGAAGTCCTTTTTGTCAGGGAACAGTTTGGAACCACGGGCATCCAACGCACCCTTAACACAAATCAAGGTGGTGGTGTGCAGTCCTAGTGCGATCGCATGGTGAACCAGGAAATCGCCAGGGCCAATCGTCAAGAACACAGAGTTAGTGGTGTCGTTAATTACATCTAACCAACCTGGCAGCCAGACGTTAGCATAGTTTGGCCATGCTGTTGTCGCGATACTGTCGGGGTTTGATAACAACACGTCCATTCCATACAGCGCCTTACCATGAGACGCTTGGATGAACTGAGCAAACACTGGCTCAATCAGAATTTGCTTCTCAGGCGTACCAAAGGCGTGCATTACGTCGTTGTGGACGTACAAACCTAGGGTATGGAAGCCCAAGAATAGAGACACCCAGGACAAGTGAGAGATAATCGCCTCTTTGTGCCGTAGCACCCGATCCAAGACGTTCCCTTTGTTTTGCTCTGGGTCATAATCGCGTACCCAGAAAATTGCACCGTGGGCAAATGCCCCAACCATCAGGAAACCAGCAATGTACTGGTGGTGCGTGTATAGCGCAGCTACTGTGGTGTAGTCCCTCCCGATGAAGACATAAGGAGGCAGTGCATACTGGTGTTGCGCTACCAATGAGGTGACAACTCCTAACGCCGCTAGGTGAATTCCCAACTGGAAGTGCAGGGAGTTGTTGTAGGTGTCATACAGTCCTTGGTGAGGCAGGTTGAACTGACCTTCGCTCCTTGGACTCAATAGACCCGCTTTGGAGTTCAGCATCTCTTTGATGCTGTGACCAATTCCAAAGTTCGTCCGGTACATGTGACCGGCGATGATGAAGATGACTGCGATCGCCAAGTGGTGATGAGCCATATCCGTCAGCCACAGCGACTCTGTCTGGGGATGGAAGCCACCCAAGAAAGTCAAAATCGCTGAACCAGCACCTTCGGATGTTCCAAATACATGCTGAGCTGTATCCGGGTCTTGGGCATATACACCCCAGTTCCCTGTGAAGAATGGTCTCAATCCCTCTGGGTGTGGCAGGGTCGTCAGGAAGTTATCCCAACCCACATGCTGACCGCGAGATTCGGGGATAGCGACGTGGATTAAGTGACCTGCCCAAGCCAAAGAGCTAACACCAAACAGACCAGCCAGGTGGTGGTTTAGACGGTGTTCTGCACTCTTGAACCAAGACAAGCTTGGACGGAACTTCGGCTGTAAGTGCAGCCAGCCTGCAAACAAGAAGACTGCGGACAACAACAAGAGGAACACTGCACCTTGGTACAGGTCATTATTTGTTGTCATGCCGATGGTGTACCACCAGTGGTAGACACCCGAATAAGCAATGTTAACTGGGTTAGTCGCACCCGCTTGGGTGAAAGCATCCACTGCTGGTGCGCCAAATTGAGGGTCCCAAATCGCGTGGGCGATGGGACGGACATTTAACGGATCTTTAATCCACTGTTCAAAGTTACCTTGCCACGCGACGTGGAACAGGAGACTAGATGTCCACAGGAAAATGATTGCCACATGACCGAAGTGAGAAGCAAAAATCTTTTGATAAAGATTTTCCTCTGTCATGCCATCATGGCTCTCGAAATCGTGAGCCGTGGCTATCCCGTACCAAATCCGACGTGTTGTCGGATCTTGAGCGAGATCCTGGCTAAATTTGGGAAATTTTGTTGCCATCTCTCTTAGGAAATCCTCCTCGCTGACAAATGAGACTTATGCAATTGGCGCTGCTCATTTTCTGTCTGGGTAGACCCCCTGGAACCGAAGTTCCAGGCTTTTTAGGTCTAAATCGGTGAGACACATTAACAAATTGTGCCTCATTTCAGATTTGGCGTTCGTTCTTCGCCAGTTATCCGATTGCGATGATTCGCGATAGGAAGAACGCCCATATAGTGACGATACTCCCCAGGAGGTAGTGAGTTACCCCCACAGCCCGACCCTGAATGATGCTCAGAGCGCGAGGCTGAATTGATGGTGCGACCTTCAGTTTATTATGTGCCCACACAATTGACTCAATCAATTCTTGCCAGTAGCCGCGACCACTGAACAGGAACATCAGGCTGAAAGCAAACAGGAAGTGACCGCCTAGGAACAGCAAACCGTAAGCTGAGAGCGGTGTTCCGTAAGATGTAATCACCTGAGAAGATTGAGCCCACTGGAAGTCACGCAACCAACCGTTAATCGTAAGGGCGCTCGTTGCAAAGTTACCACCAGTAATGTGAGTCACTACGCCGTCTGGCGACACCGTTCCCCAGACATCCGATTGCATCTTCCAGCTAAAGTGGTAGACCGCAATTGCGATGGTGTTGAACATCCAGAACAGACCAAGGAACACATGGTCCCAACCGGACACCTGGCAAGTACCACCACGACCCGGTCCATCACAAGGGAAGCGGAAGCCCAGATTCGCTTTGTCTGGAACCAGACGAGAGCTACGGGCAAATAGCACACCCTTGAGCAGAATCAGCACAGTAACGTGAATTTGGAAGGCATGAATATGGTGGATCATGAAGTCCGCCGTACCCAGTGCGATCGGCATCATCGCCACTTTACCAGCAACAGCAACAATACCGCCGCCGAAAGCATAGCTAACAGGCTCTAGCGCATTGGGAGCGGTTGCACCCGGAGCTAGAGTATGAATGTTTTGTACCCATTGAGCGAACACGGGCTGCAACTGAATTGCACTATCCGAGAACATATCCTGAGGACGACCAAAAGCCCGCATCGTGTCGTTGTGAACGTACAGACCAAAGCTATGGAAACCTAAGAACATGCACACCCAGTTCAGGTGAGAGATAATCGCATCCCGGTGACGGAGTACCCGATCCAGCAGATTGTTTTGGTTCAGTGCTGGATCATAGTCACGCACCATGTAGATCGCGCCATGCGCCCCAGCACCAACGATTAGGAATCCCCCAATCCACATGTGATGGGTAAAGATCGAAAGCTGCGTGGGATAGTCAGTCGCCAAGTACGGATACGGAGGCATCGCGTACATGTGATGAGCGACGATGATGCTGAGCGAACCAACCATTGCCAGGTTGATTGCCAACTGAGCGTGCCAAGACGTGGTTAGAACTTCATAGAGACCTTTGTGTCCTTCTCCAGTGAAAGGACCTTTATGGTTCTCTAGAATTTCCTTGATGCTGTGACCAAGTCCCCAGTTAGTCCGGTACTGGTGACCAGCCACGAGGAACAGAACAGCGATCGCCAAATGATGGTGCGCCGTATCGGTCAACCACAAGCCGCCAGTAATTGGATTTAAGCCACCCTTGAACGTTAGGAAGTCAGCATACTGACCCCAGTTCAACGTGTAGAAGGGCTTCAAGCCTTGGGCAAAACTAGGAAACAGTTCTGCCATCAAGCCTCGGTTCAAGATGAACTCGTGGGGCAAAGGAATGTCACCTGGTGCTACCCCAGAATCCAATAACTTGTTAATCGGCAGAGCAACGTGGATCTGGTGACCCGCCCAACTCAAGGAGCCAAGTCCAAGTAAACCAGCTAAATGGTGGTTGAGCATTGATTCCACGTTCTGGAACCATTCCAATTTTGGAGCCCGTTTGTGATAGTGGAACCAGCCCGCAAACAGCATCAGAGCCGCCATCACAAGACCACCAATCGCCGTGCAGTAAAGCTGGAACTCATTCGTGATTCCAGAAGCACGCCAAAGCTGGAAGAAACCAGAGGTGATTTGAATGCCGTGGAAGCCTCCACCGACATCACCATTCAAGATACCTTGACCAACAATTGGCCAGACAACTTGAGCACTTGGCTTGATATTCATCGGATCAGAAAGCCAAGCCTCGTAGTTAGAAAAGCGAGCGCCATGAAAATACATGCCGCTCAGCCAGACAAAGATGACAGCTAAGTGTCCGAAGTGCGCGCTAAAGATTTTGCGCGATACGTCTTCTAGATCACTGGTATGACTATCGAAATCGTTGCCGAGAGCGTGAAGGTTCCAAATCCATGTTGTGGTTTTTGGACCTTTTACCAAGGTGCGGTCGAAGTGTCCTGGTTTTGCCCACTTCTCGAAAGAAGTGGGAACCGGGTCTTTATCGACGACAACCCTTACTTTCGCTTCGCCTCCAGGAGGGCCACCAGTAGGAGGTCTGGTAATTGTCATGAGGAATCTCCTCTCTAGACAAGGAACGAGAAATACCCCGAAGGGATGTGCTTTTTATCAATGAGGAAAGCTCGACCCGTTGGACGGCTTTCCTTTGAAACGAGATACCCGATTTGAAAAGGTCAAAGGGAATACCTTCTGTTGTTGATGATATGGCTTGCATCTGGAAGTCTTTGGAAGCCCTTAACAATAATTCAAATTTGGGCAAATCAAGGTCTACTTTGGCTTGCAATCCGAAAACCCCTCGAAAAAAAGTCAAGGGGAGTCTGCTTAATTTTCACAAAACGCAACAATTACCGGATGTGTCTAATGTACATAGTGACTTCGCTTTGGTTAGCGTTGAGGAAGAACAGAATATTTTGCGATGTAGAGCCGAGGAATGGCATAAGCTTTCTCTGTGTCTACAGGTGGCTGACTCTTTTTCAGTGAGTAATGCACTCTCAAAAAGGTAAACATACAGAAAATTTACCCAATACTAGAGAAGAGGTGGAACTGTATTCGGCTATAGTGCCTATGGACGGCTTCAGTTAAGATGGAATGCCCGTGGCAAAAGGAGATTGCGTGTTGGCTAGGAATCGCCAGTGGACAAGTGTGAGAGTATTTTTTTCGTTTCTGATGGCAGTGGTTTTTGCCTGGGGTTTAGTAGGATGTGGCGAACGCATTGAGACACCCCAGATCGGTAATACTAACGGGGCATCCAAAACTCAGTTATCTGGTTCACTTTCGGAGGTTGCACCGCCTCCTGTCATTCAGCAGCTAAGCCAAAGCTTGGAAACTTACCAGCCGCAAGTAGCGATCGCAAGTCCTATAGCTGATCAAGTTCTCCAAGACACAACCGTATCTGTGCAATTCCAGGTTCAGGATTTGCCCATATTTAAAAACCCAGATTTAGGCTTAGGTCCTCATCTACACGTCATTCTGGACAACGAACCTTACAAAGCCGTTTATGACTTAGCTCAGCCGCTAGTTTTTGAAGACGTAGCTCCTGGAACTCATACATTAAGAGTTTTCGCCTCCCGTCCCTGGCACGAGAGCTTCAAAAACGAAGGGGCATATGCTCAAACAACCTTTCACATCTTCACAAAGACAACTGACAATAACCCCAACCCTGCTCTACCACTCCTAACCTACAGCCGTCCCACAGGCAGCTATGGAGCCGAGCCAATCATGCTCGACTTCTACCTGACTAACGCTCCCCTCCACATCGTTGCTCAGGAAAACCCTGATGATGAGATTGCTGACTGGCGGATTCGGGTGACAGTAAACGGTCAAAGTTTTGTTCTTGACCGATGGCAGCCGATTTATCTCAAAGGATTTAAACCGGGCAAAAACTGGGTGCAGTTAGAGTTTCTTGATGAGCAGGGGAACCCTGTCAAAAACGTTTTTAACGACACCGTCCGGCTGATCAACTACGAGCCGAAGGGCAAAGACACCCTTGCAAAATTAGTACGCGGTGAACTTTCCGCAGAAGCGGCTCGTGGCATTGTCCCCAATGCTAAAGTCATACCGACACCGATACCATCACCTGCTATAACGCCAACTCCCATCCCCTCACCCGAACCTGTAGTGCCTGAGGAGCCAGAGCTAACACCAGAACCAGACACTTCAGCAACGCCCAGCGAACTTCCAACAGAAGCAGAGGAACCAACCCCAACCGATGAATTAGTTCCAGCTGAGCCAGTCCCGTCTGAAAAACCTAAATCAGGTGGCTTCTTTAATCGTTTCCGTCGTCCAGCAGCAGTTTCTATCCCAGCGCCTGAACTGCCAGAAGAACTAGAGGCTCCTACCCCTGAACTTATAGTGCCTGAGGAGCCAGAGCTGACACCAGAACCGGAATCCACGGTAACTCCAAGCGAACTCCCAACAGAAGCAGAGGAACCAACTCCTGCTGATGAAGCGGCTCATACTCCGCCAGTCTCCGTGGAAAATCCTAAACCTAGGGGTTTCTTTGGTCGGTTCCGGCGTACCGTCGAGGCTCCAACACCATTACTTCAACAACAACTACCAGAGACACTGGAAGCTCCCTCTCCTGAACCATCCGTTGTCCCAGAGCAACCAGAGCAGTTGGTAATCCCAAGTGAGCCTCCAGCAACCGTGGAGGAACCAACGACTGAACCTGAAAAGCTAGAAGTGGAACCTGCCCCAGTGATTAAGCCAGTTCCAGTACCAATAGAGCCGAGAGGGAAAGGTTTCTTCAATCGTTTGCGATCGCCAGTTCCTAGTAAAGCAATGCCAGATACTGGCTTGCCACCAACCCTACCGGAGATTATCGAGACACCATCCCCAGAACTGTCGGAGCCAGATCTGTTACCAACTACCCCACCAGATGCTACACCCACAGAAACCACGCCAGCCGCTTCAGCTTCTGAAACACCAGAAACATCTAGCCCAGAAGTAGCAGCTACAGCGCCAAAACTGGATTTGAAGGAAGTGTTTCTCACTCCTCCTGCCCTAAGTCCACCCCTTCGTATCATCCAAGCTCCGGCTGATATTAAATCAGACATACCGAGCCGCTTTCTCAAAAAATCAGTACCTGAGTCTCCAACAGATGTTTTAGAACCCGTGGAAGCCCCAGCCGCTGATTCAGAAGCTATTGATGTTCCACTAGAGGCAGAAGAGACTCCCTAAGTTCGCTAGGGTAAAGAAGTCTAAAGCTAAAGCTCATGTAAGGGAAAAGATTCAATGTCGCCTCGTGTGCGATCGCCAGAACTGCCCCAAAACAGAATCTGGTTCAATACAGACCACCCGTTGTTTCTCAAAGATTTAAGAGGACGGGTGGTCATTCTTGACTTTTGGACATACTGCTGCATCAACTGCCTGCATATCCTGCCAGACCTAAAATACTTGGAGCAAAAGTATAAGGATAGCCTTACCGTTATTGGTGTCCACTCCGCCAAGTTTGATAACGAGAAAGAAGCAGAAAGTATCCGTCAAGCCATTCTCCGCTATGACATTGAGCATCCAGTCTTGGTTGACACTGATTTCAATGTCTGGCAACAATATGCAGTTCGAGCTTGGCCAACCTTAGTGGTGATTGATCCACAGGGGTATGTGATTGGCTCTGTAGCAGGTGAGGGCAATCGAGAGGCGTTAGATGAGCTAATTAGCCAGATAATCGACGAACACCACAAGAAAGGAACAACCAACTTTCAGGAACTCAGCCTTACTTTAGAAAAACAGCGGCAACCTCTAACAACACCTCTAGCTTTTCCGGGTAAAGTACTGGCAGATGAAGCTGGACAACGCCTGTTTATTGCGGACTCTGGTCATCATCGTCTTGTGGTCAGTAGTTTATCGGGTGAAGTTCAGTATGTAATCGGTACTGGCAAATCAGGATTAACCGACGGCTCGTTCTCAGAAGCTCAATTCTTTGCTCCTCAAGGTATGGCACTTGATGCCAAAAATCAGCAGCTGTATGTTGCTGATACAGAAAACCATTGCATACGGCAAATTGACCTTAAGGCTCAGCTAGTGAAGACTATTGCTGGGACTGGAGAGCAAAGTCACCAAATTCGTCCTCATGGTGGTGTGACTTTAGAGACAGCGTTAAATTCCCCCTGGGATTTGGTAAAGGTGGATAATCGTCTCCTGATTGCAATGGCGGGTTCCCACCAAATTTGGGAAATGCAGCTAGAAACGAGTAGGGTTAGCACTTATGCTGGCACGGGTGCAGAAGCTTGTGTCGATGGAACACTCGCTGAGGCGGCTTTTGCTCAACCTAGTGGACTGACAACTGATGGTCAAGAGTTATACGTCGCTGATAGTGAAGTTAGCTCGATTCGGGGTGTGGGTATCGTTGACAATCGTCCAGTACGAACAGTTTGTGGCAGTGGTGAACTGTTTGGGTTTGGTGATGTCGATGGGAAAGGGTTGGAGGCTCGACTCCAGCACTGCCTAGGGGTTGAATATAGTAAGAATTACCTTTGGGTTGCTGATAGCTATAACCACAAAATTAAGTGTGTTGACCCTTGTACTGGTAGTTGTCAAACGGTGTTGGGAGATGGAACGGCTGGCTATCAAGATGGTCAGGGAACGGCTACTCGTTTTTGTGAACCATCAGGGGTGAGTGCGATCGCCAATCATCTCTACATTGCCGACACCAATAATCATGTTATTCGCCATGTTGACCTTGGCACTCTCCAGGTAACGACTTTACAGTTAGTTTCCTGGACTATGCACACCAGACGTATGTCTTCCTGCTTTTACCCCTTCGCCTCTTCCTTCTTCACAAGATTAATTCGCTTATTCTCCCATCTCATCCTCTTTTGAAGCAGAGAGAACCCGCAAGACTGTCTCAACATTGGTTAAGTCACCAACTAGTCGTCGGACAGGCTGTGGCCAAACTCGAAGCAGGGTTGGTGTTGCTGAAATATGATTTGCCTCTGCTTGGTCAGGGTGCTTGAAAACATCAATTATTTTTAGAGTGTAAGGATGATGTAGAGAATTCTCTAATAGCTCATGCAGACCTTTAAGTGTATGCTCTGTCGCCTCACTATTCCCAGAAACAAATAAACGTAGAACATAACTGTGAGTACGTCGTGGCTGAGGATGAAGTTCAATTTCCTCAGAGGTGCTAATTGATGCCAAAGGTTGTAGTTCCTCGGAAGCTGTTGTGGTATTTTTATCGACCGAATGCTGTATCTGAAGCAACCCTCGCGCCGTTAGTTCGGTTTCCGAAGACCTAATGTCCTGGCTAACAATGGCTTCTTGCTTGGCATATTTTTTTGGAGAAACTGAAGAGTAGTCTGCTCTAAAGGAAAAAGAGTCAGGCAAGCGCACCGTGCGATCAAAACGCACAATTAGGTCATGGTCTTCCCACAGTTGAGGGAACTGAGAACGATAAGTTTCCAGCACACTTGAGTCGCATGACTCTTCCTGCCAAGGAGCAACCTGCCAGACTAAATTACCCGTATCAAACACAGCATTCAGCAGGGCCTGATGATGTTGCACGGGTCGATAAAGTTCTGCTGATGTTCGCACTTGCTGAGTCCGAGGGTCGAGCCATCGATCTACAGCCGCTGTGTACCCTGGTACTAAAAAATGAGGTGGCTCCGGTAAACCTAATAGTTCTTGTAAGCCCACACACAGATGTAAATGCCAATGACCCTGCTTTGTCGGGTCAATACCATAAATTAGATCTCCCCCTGGCGTGAAAATGGCAATGCCTTTAAATAACTGGGGCAAGAGTGGTTTTTGTAGTTTCAATGCAAAGAGCCAGGGACTGGAGCAGTAGGAATAGAGCGTTAGAGCGTTGCCGTGTCAGAACTGTTGCTTTCAGGAATCGTAGAAAAATTCTCTTACAATCCTCTCGTTCGTCATCTGTATTCATAGGTTATTCGTCCTGGATTACCTGTGAAGAAGGAACGAGCGGTAAAAATAAAAGCGTTCTAGTGGATTTTATACGAACCCTAGGCTTCCTGTCTTACCTCTTGCCTACAATCCAGTCCCATTCATTCTATATGCGACCGCGTAGCATCATCGCCATCTCGTTTTGAGTCGGCGACATTTCCAAGGCAGTTTCTTCTGTGATACGCCCTTCCTGATAAAGGTTAAACAGAGATTTGTTCATTGTAATCATGCCATCATATTCACCCTCCTCCATAAGGGCTGAAATCTCATCGTTCTTCCCTTTCTGAATGTAGTCCTTAACCGTCTCTGTATTCACCATGATGTCGTGAAAAGCCGCACGCTTACCATCGGTTGTACGGCATAATCCCTGAGCAATGATTGCTACGAGGGATTCTGAGATTGCCGCCCGCATCGCTGGCTGCTCTTCAGCACTGTAGAGTGTGAAAATCCGCTCCAGGGTTTTAACAGCACTGTTTGTATGCAGTGTACCCATAACTAAGTGACCGGTCTGAGCCGCTTTTAGCGCTGTGTTTACTGTCTCTCTATCTCGCATTTCCCCAATCAGAATTACATCAGGGTCTTCCCGCAGAGACGCTTTCAACGCATTATCAAATTTCAGGGTATGTATTCCAACTTCCCGCTGTCTAATCAGCGCTTTGCGACTTTGGTGAACGAATTCAATCGGGTCTTCGATGGTGATGATATGTTTGGGCATCTCCTTATTGATGTAGTCCACCATTGCTGCTAGCGTTGTGGACTTACCTGAACCCGTAGGACCTGTCACCAAAATTAAACCCTTATGGGAGTGACAAACATCCTTGAGTACTGGTGGCATCCGAAGTTGCTCTAGAGTCAAGATGGTCAAAGGAATGATTCGCATCACCATGCCTGGACCACGTAGGCTGTCGAAGATATTAATCCGCACTCGCGCATAATCATATTCAGCAGCGCCATCAAACTCCAGGGTGTCCTGAAATTGACGGATTTCTTCGTCCTTTAGGACTTCGCGCAGCCAACTCATAAACGTGGCTCTATCAGTCATTGGATAGTCAGTGGGTTCCATTTCACCACGGTTGCGGAAACGGGGAACCTCACCAACGCCGATGTGAATGTCAGAAAAGCCTTTATCAAAAGCTTGGCGAGTAAGGTGAGCCAAAGTCGGTTGCCCTGGTGAAAGACTTGCGTCACGCATTGGCATCCGGGCTTTAGCGGCTGACGCGGCTGGAGGAGCAGCATTTGGAGACGCTTGTACACCTGGATTAGCCGCGCGTGGAGGGGGAGCAGCGGCACCAGGCTGTTGCAGTGTTTGTGAAGGTATCCGTTGCGTAGCTACACCAGCAGCTTGTCCAGCAGCAGTACTCCTTGGTGGTGGCGCTGGTGGAACACGGGGGGGAGGTGGCGGTGAGATCGGCTGACGCTGTGGGTCTGTCATATTTCAACTACGACTTGGCTTGTGAGAATTGATTTTATGAACTCTTCTTTACAGTATTCCCAAACCTTAGGGTTCACTATCATTTACACACAACATTACTAAATCTGCTTGTAATTGTCTTAAACCGCTGAATGAAAGCTCTTGAAAATTGGTGAATAGAGACTGATTTATGGTTTACAGCCTGTGAGGGGAATTATGAGATTCAGGTTCGTAAATTATAAGAAGTGTTAAGCAAGACCAACAAGCTTGTTGATTCGTTCCTACTTAGAGAAATTTTGCGACTCAGTTATCTATCCTATGGGACTGGAAATAAAGATAAATTAGTGCCTCTATCTTTTGGAAGATTATTCTTCCTAGTTATTACGGAGACTGTAGTTTATGTAACGATTTAGATCCATAAATGTTCCCAGGTGAGTGTAAAGTTTTTTAAACATAAGCTCATCTGATTCGAGACATTACCTATACTGATTTTCACTAAGCAAATCCGCAAGGATTAGAAAAAGACTTTTCTCAAAATTCATTTTTTTTTAATGACAACTGGAGGAACAATATGCAATTGACAACACGCGAGAGCTTGGCAAAGACTTATTCTTTAGTGATGGTCAAAAGCTTTTTGATTTGGACTTTTACATTAGCCGTTTGCTTACTGGTAGTCGGTTTTCCCTTGATTGTATTGATGGTCACCATTGGCTCACTTTTGGCGATCGCATTACAATCCGTCCTACCTGTTAGTGCCGTTTTACTAGTGGCAGGAAGCTTAATTAGCATCAATGTTTTAGCTGTAGTACTGGGTGCAGCGGCATTAACCTTTAAGGGCGTTCATCCGAGTGAAGTTAGTTGGTTGAGCTGGCTACATGGTGAGCCTGATGCTCTGCATACTGCCGTTTATGCAGCTTGCCCTCTTACCTGCGATTTGAGAGCGTAGAAATCAGGTAAAGACCACGAGCAACTGTTGGTCAATCTTTAATTAATTGTTAAGTTTTGAATACAACAGCTTTGCTACCCGGTCAAAACCGGGTTTTTTCATGTTCAAATTTTGTCGTACCAGGACAACCGATTTTTTAAACGGGAAGGATGTCAAACGCTTGCAAGACGGGATAAGCTCAAGGGCAGACTGATAGCTGTAGACTAATAGCTCCCTCAAGAGTAAGACTGCTTTTCCGATTTGTTGCAACTTAACAAACTTTCATGATGCCATCGCCGCTTCCGATTTGTATTACTTTAGGAACTCGTCCTGAGGCGATTAAACTCGCATCGGTTATCCAACAGTTTCGCCAGTGTGCTGCCTTTAAGACTCATGTAATTTTGACAGGTCAGCATCGAGAGATGGTTGAGCAGGTTATGCAGCTATTTGAACTCAGTGCTGACCAAGACTTAGAAATCATGACCAATAAGCAAACTTTGACTGATATCACCTGTCGGAGTTTGCGAGGGTTGGAAACTGTGTTTCAGGAGATTGAGCCGAAGCTTGTTATTGTCCAGGGAGATACAACAACTGCCTTTGCAGCAACCTTAGCAGCGTTTTACCAACAAATTCCTGTGGGTCATGTAGAAGCTGGGTTGCGTACAGATGATTTATTCAATCCCTACCCAGAGGAAGCTAATCGGCGTTTGATTTCCCAGCTAGCGCAGCTAAACTTTGCACCAACTTCCTTAGCTGTAGAACATCTGAAACGTTCTGGGATTGTTGGGGAAATTCACCAAACTGGCAACACCGTAATTGATGCCTTGCTAGCTGTGGCAAAGCGTGAACCGCCATGTAATATCAATGGCTTGGATTGGGGAAAGTACCGCACGATGTTAGCAACCGTGCATCGGCGGGAGAATTGGGGCGAACCTCTGCGGGATATTGCTCAAGGTTTTCTGCAACTTTTAGATAAGTTTCCCGATACGGCATTACTGCTGCCATTACACCGTAATCCTACAGTTAGGGAGCCACTGCAAGCGCTTTTAGGTGACCATCCCAGGGTGTTTTTAACGGAACCGTTGGATTATGCGGAATTGGTAGGTGCGATCGCACGTTGTTATCTTTTGCTGACAGATTCAGGAGGATTACAGGAAGAAGCACCGAGTTTAGGTAAGCCAGTACTAGTATTGCGGGAAACGACCGAACGACCAGAAGCCATAGACGCAGGTACAGCCAAACTGGTAGGGACAAATCCGGAGCAACTTGTGGCAACAGCTAGCCAATTACTAAGTGATGCCAGTGCTTATGACGCGATGGCAACAGCGATTAATCCCTTTGGGGATGGTCATGCGGCTGAAAGAATTTTGGGAATCGTGAAAAACTATTTTGGCTTGTAGAAGCGATCGCAATCGGTCAGATCTAGAGCAGAATTGCCATTAAATTGGTTAGAAAAAAAGCGATGTACACAGCAGGTAATCCAGACCCGCAAAAGGTTCCTGGAGATGTCAAATCCGCTAAGCAGCCCGGACTCGTCTTCAATGCAATGGTGGTTGTAGCCTTTGTCCTGGGTCTGTTCTGTTACTCCTTACCTGGTCTGCACATCGTTCTCAAGCCCACCCTCGTTAATGTTTTGCTAGCACCGTTATATTTCTTAGCGTTTATCCATGTGACAGCCCTGGTGGCGCTGGTGTCCCTACTGTTTTGGCTGAGTACTTTAGGAACAGATTCATCAATTACCTATGTAAGTGCCATCTTTTTTCCCTGTATGTTACTTTGGCTGGTACTCGTGTGGGTTTGGGTACTTCACCCGCCTGTTCCTGTCAAAAAATTATCGGTTCGACGCTGGCAGCGATACAAGCAGCGATACAAAGGGTGGTTTGCGCCAATGATGCTATGGGTATTGTCAATTCTCTGGGCAACCCATATTCCGCTATCTGTTAATTTCTCCTTTCACAAATCAGAGTTTGAGAAATTAAGCGATCGCGTAATAGCCGAGCCGTCTGGGAAAATAGATTTCACACCTATCAAGCCAATGGGAACGTTTTCGATCTCCGGAGCATTTCGTCAGTCCAAAATCATCGCCTCGATTGAAACTACCAGCGATCACAGTTTATGGACGCATGAGGGGTTTGTGCGAGATTTGTCTCGAAAACAAGGCGGACTCAAAGCTAATACCTACAGCCTTGTCCCTTACAGCAACAATGGCGATCAGGATATTGTTTACTTGGGTGATGGTTGGTAGGTTTTCCAGAATCTCTTGGATTGAAGATACAGACTCTGACAACAAAAGAACACCAAAAGTGCGATCGCAAAACCTCCTAAAGATGGCGACCATTGATCGATCGCAATCAACTCTACTCCCAGTTGGGTAAAACCTCGTTGTAGGTCAGCATTTTTTGCTTCTATTACCAACAATTCATGCTCAGACGGCAAATAGTAATCTAGCGATCGCAACTACAAAATCTCTGACTCAGTTAGCCGCTTTCAAAGCTGCACCAGCCCTAAAAAAGACATAGGACTGGCATTTTACCAATCCTACACCTTAAAAATTTAAACTGAAACGTCCAGCACTAGGGCTTACCAATTGTCGGTGCGACTAAAGACACTACCGGCTCATTAGCCTTTGCCACGGCGGGTTGAGCCAATGTAGGTACCGAGGCACGCAACCGAACTGTCAACTGCTGTGTTGTAGAGTCGTAAATCTGAGTCAGCATCTTGGGATACAAGCCAAAGCCAATAATCGGAACCAACAAACAGGCAACGATAAACACCTCTCGTGGTTCAGCATCAATAAGGGCTTCGTGTTCCACTAATTCCTTATTCTCCGGACCATAGAAGATCTCCCGGAGATTAGACAGCAAATAGATTGGTGTAAGAATCACCCCAACCGCTGCCAGGAATATCACAATTACTTTAAAAGTGGAACTGTAGGCATCACTGGTTGCAAAGCCAACAAAAATCATCAGCTCGGCAACAAATCCGCTCATCCCTGGTAACGCTAAAGAGGCTAGTGAACAGGTAGTCCACATTGCGAAAATCTTCTTCATCCTCTGACCCACACCCCCCATCTCATCCAGCATCAGGGTGTGCGTCCGGTCATACGTGGCACCAACTAAGAAGAAGAGGCTTGCCCCAATCAAACCGTGGGACACCATTTGCAGGACTGCGCCACTCAATCCTAAATCGGTGAAGGAAGCAATACCAATCAACACAAACCCCATGTGGGAAATCGAGGAGTAGGCAATCTTTCGCTTCAAGTTACGCTGAGCAAAGGAAGTCAGAGCGGCGTAAACAATATTGACCACTCCTAAAATCACTAACGCGGGTGCGAAAACAGCATGGGCATCAGGGAGCATCCCAGCATTCATCCGAAGTAAAGCATAACCACCCATTTTCAGGAGAATTCCTGCCAGTAACATATGTACTGGTGCTGTTGCTTCCCCGTGGGCATCCGGGAGCCAAGTATGTAGGGGAAAAATCGGGAGCTTAACACCGTAGGCAATCAGGAATGCCGCGTAGAGCAGGAGTTGGAAGTTGAGGGCGTAGTCCTTAGCAGCAAGCGCACTCATATCAAACGTCACGGTATCCCCGTAAAACGCCATCGCCAACGCCGCTACCAAGATAAATAGTGAACCTCCAGCCGTGTACAAGATAAACTTCGTTGCTGCGTAGAGACGCTTTTTGCCTCCCCAAATTGACAACAACAGGTAAACCGGAATCAACTCCAATTCCCAGACGAGGAAGAACAACAGCATATCCTGAACAGCAAATACGGCAATTTGACCGCCATACATTGCCAGCATCAAGAAGTAAAAAAGCTTTGGCTTGAACGTTACAGGCCATGCAGCTAAAGTTGCCAGCGTCGTCATAAAGCCTGTCAGCAAAACCAAAGGCATTGATAAACCATCAACACCCACCGACCAATTTAAGTCTAGTTGGGGTACCCAAGAGTATTTCTCAACCAGTTGCAACCCAGGAGTAGCAAAATCATACTGACTGCCGAACACATAAACAATTAGGGCAAAATCAATCAAGCCCACAATCAGAGCGTACCAACGCTCCCACATACCATTTTTATTTGGCAACAACGGAATCAGCAGCGAGGCTGCGATCGGAAACAGAATTATCGTTGTTAGCCAGGGAAAATCTGTCAAGTTCATGCTTCGTTGTTAGTTTTTAGTTTTTTGTTGTTAGTTAGGAAAGGTCAGCTAAGTTTCTAGGGTTTAGAGCCTATCTAAAAAGTCCTGAGCGGCAATGACCAAACATTCTCGTGTTTATCTTGATTTGCATCTATGGTTTTCCTATCTCATCTCAACAGCTTGGAGAAGCTTTTAGTGGTTAGAAGTCACTCAATCACTCGAATTACCGACGACAAGCTATCTAACCACTAATACCCAATAACCAACAACTAACAACTTTTTAGGTAATACCAGAGAAAATCACTAAACCCAGTACCGCTCCAAAGACGATCAGAGCATAGAATTGAGCGCGACCATTCTCCAGATATTTCAGACCTTCGCCACTGAGCAACGTGAACAAGCCAGTTAGGTTAACTGCACCATCAACAACTCGGTAGTCCACTTCCATAATTTGGCGGGCTATCCGACGCAATCCCATCACAAAAACGCTGTGATAAATGTTGTCGATGTACCATTTGTTGAGAGACAGTTCGTACAGTGGCTTGATTTTTTGTGCGATCAGAGCAGGGTCAATCTTACCCCTCAAGTACATCAGTGAAGCCAGCGTAATTCCAATCAAGGCAATTCCCACAGAATTACCGCCCATAATCAGAAATTCCGTCCAGTCAAATCCCTCTGCCTGTAATGCTACTTCCGCCGCTGTTTCGCCTGCTGGGTGAATGAACTCCTCGAAGTAGTTATCAAACGGCATCCCAACTAAACCAATCAACGTCGATGGCACTGCCAGCAGTAGCAAAGGTAGCGTCATCGTTAACGGGGACTCATGAGGCAAGTCACTGTGATGACCAGGATCGTGTTCATGATCCGTCTCGGCTGACAATTCTCTGGTATCCATAGCACCCGGCCCAAAAGCTGGCATGGGTCTACCCGCTTCTGCTAAAAGCTGATGCCGGATTTCTGTGTCCTTACCCCGAAATTCTCCTTCAAAGGTTCTGAAATACATCCGGAACATATAGAAAGCGGTTAATCCTGCTGTTGACCAGCCAATCAACCACAGTGCAGGATTCACTCCGAACGCACTTCCTAAAATTTCATCCTTTGACCAGAAACCAGCAAAAGGTGGGATTCCCGAAATTGCCAGAGTACCAATCAAAAACGTTAAGGAGGTAATGGGCATAAACTTGCGTAAGCCCCCCATCATCCGCATGTCCTGCGCTAAAGCGGGGTCGTGACCGACAACGGCTTCCATGCCATGAATCACTGAACCCGAACCGAGGAACAGCATGGCTTTGAAATAAGCGTGGGTCATCAAGTGGAATAAGCCAGCGGTATAGGCTCCAATCCCCATCGCCATTACCATATAACCCAACTGGGAGATGGTGGAATAGGCTAGACCTTTTTTGATGTCATTTTGAGTAATTGCGATCGAGGCACCCAGAAACGCGGTAAATGCTCCCGTCCAAGCAATCACACTCATGACCACGGGAATGCCTTCAAACACCGGATACATCCGCGCAATTAAAAACACCCCAGCCGCCACCATCGTCGCGGCGTGAATCAAAGCAGAAATTGGTGTTGGACCCTCCATCGCATCAGGAAGCCAGACATGGAGGGGAAATTGTGCTGACTTCGCGACTGGTCCTAAGAACACCAAAATCGCAAACAATGCCGCTAAACCAGCACTGATGTAACCTGAGGCAACAAAGTCTTGTAGGCGGCTACCGATGACATCAAACTCGAAACTATTCGTTGCCCAATAAAGCCCCAAAATTCCCAACAGTAGACCAAAGTCACCGACACGGTTGACAACAAAGGCTTTTTGACAAGCATCTGCTGCGGATGAGCGGTCATACCAGAATCCAACTAGCAGGTAAGAACACATACCCACTAATTCCCAAAAAATATAAACCTGCACCAAGTTGGGGCTAACGACTAAACCCAACATTGAGGAGCTAAACAGACTCAAATAGGCATAGAAGCGAACATATCCTGGGTCATGAGCCATGTAGCCGTCGGTATAAATCATTACCAGCAAGGCTACGGTTGTCACAATCACCAACATCAAAGCGGTCAAATGATCGACTGTATAGCCCATCATTAAGTGAAAGTTTCCGGCAGCTGCCCACTCAATAGTGCGAGTAAATGGCTCATGCCCGTGAAATTGACTCCAAAGCAACGCCAAGGAGAGAGCCATCGAAGCTCCCAAAGTGGAGACAATAAACACGGCGTTCAACTGCCGCAGACGATTAGTTGCTTTGTTGAATGAGATTAGTCCTAGTCCTACCAGCATTGCTGCTAGTAAGGGCAAGACTGGAATTAACCAGGCATATTGGTAAAGCGGTTCCATTGAAGACAGCCTACTTTAGATTTCTTTACTATTTTGGCAAACCGTTACTACAGTGACATATACCTACTTAAAAAAAAAGGGTAACTCTAACCTTCAGAAGTAATTGTCAAAGCACCCACACAATACAAAAACCATCGGCTGATGATTTATACCGATGGTCATACATAGATAAAACTAATGTTGGTTTATTAAAGATTGTGTGTTGAGCTAGGCCTTTGGGACTCAGGCAAAACTAACCTCATACCTTTGAGAAAAGACCCTATAGTATAGCTCTTGTCTAGTCTTTAGCCTAAGTATGAGGTTGTCTAAAGAAGCCCTAGGCTGACTTGGGTAAAGAACTTAGCATCAGTTTTTTGAGTGCAATTTGTAAATCCTCCCGCCCCTGGAAACCGTCAAGTCGCTGAATCACCTGACCATCCTCGATAAAGAGTAACGTGGGCAGAGACTTGATGCGATAGGTTGTAGCAAGATGCAGATTCTCATCGGCGTTTACTCTCACCAACTTGACTTGATCGCTCCAGTCTGACTGAAATCCTCGGAGGATTGGGTGAATAATGCGGCATAGCCCACACCAAGGTGCCCAAAAATCGACCAGAACGGGTGTAGAAGATTCTAAAACTTCTTGTCTAAAAGTCCGCTCGTTTACAGACAACACCATGCTCCCTCGAAATATATCGGTTTTTTACAATTGTTTGGGATCATGCTACATCCAATTGGGATCATGTGAACAAGAAAAGTCCTGTAATACTTAAAATACAAATTGATGAGTTATCGTAGTACATGTATTACAGGTTGATCGTTGCTGTTGCTTGAATGAGTAGGGGATGTACCCACCACAACAGCACAATAAAGCCGATGACACCCAAGTACGCAGGACGAGCAAACTCCTCCCATTTTAAGTGCTGCCGTCCCTGGAGAATCGCCAAGAAGGGAATAACAGAGGTGCGGGCTTTAGCTGCCTCAAATGCCTCACCATAGCGGGCTAAGAGGCGTTTATCGCCGTGCCAAACGGCAAAAAGATGGTGCAAGACCAAACCAACAGAAGTCAATAGCGTAAACGAGGTACCAATCCAGAGGGTATGAGCAACACACCAGATTACTTGTCCAACCATCTGGGGGTGACGAGTAATCCGAATGATCCCAGTCTCAAATAGGTGAACTTGTGGCTTTTGGATAGCGGCAATTTCCAGCAAGTTGAAGGTTGCTGGATACAGAAACAGAAAAGAAATCGCTGAAAGCACCCAAACAACGGTTTGAATACCCGGAGTCCCCTGCACCTGCCAGAGTTGCAAACCATCATAGCGGTGATTAAAAAAGTAAATTATTAATACAACTGCGAAGGGGAGACTCACAAGGGCAAACAGAACCCGGTAGAGCCTTGCACCGATGCGTTGTTCACCCCAAGGGCGTAGTGCAGCTAAACCACTATGCGCGATCGCAAACCCAACCAGTAATCCAGCCATCACAAAGTGGCTGGATGTCAGCCAATCCGAGGACTTCATATAAATTAAAGTAGATTCTTCAAACATTCCATCCTAGCAAGGATTGGAGAGGGAGTTGATCCCTAGGTATGTTACTGTCGATTTCAGCAGAGGCTTACACATTCGCTTATTGGGGGCAATCTATGGCTTGAGCTAACAGTTCACTCTTCTCTAGTCCTTAGTTGTTTCAGTTGCTCCTTTCTCTCAGGTATAGCCGTATGTCTGACCTTCCTTTCACTCTAGATCAACTCCGTATTCTCAAAGCGATCGCTGCTGAGGGGAGTTTTAAACGTGCTGCTGATAGTTTGTACGTTTCACAACCCGCCGTTAGCTTACAGGTTCAGAATTTAGAGCGGCAACTCGATGTGCCGCTATTTGATCGAGGCGGACGCCGCGCCCAACTCACGGAAGCGGGACACCTACTCCTGAGTTATGGAGAAAAAATTTTGACCCTTTGCCAGGAAACTTGCCGCGCTATTGAAGACTTGCAAAATCTCCAAGGCGGTACTCTCATTGTCGGGGCATCTCAAACTACAGGCACCTATCTCCTGCCTCGGATGATTGGTTTATTTAGGCAACGCTATCCTGATGTCGCGGTGCAGTTGCAGGTTCACTCGACTCGCCGGACTTCGTGGAGCGTCGCTAATGGACAAGTGGATTTGGCAATCATTGGTGGTGAAGTACCCGCTGAGCTACAAGAAATCTTAGAAATTATCCCGTATGCCGAAGATGAACTGGCATTAATCTTGCCAGTCTTCCACCCCTTGTCAAAAATCGGTACGATCCAGAAAGAGGATTTGTACAAGTTGCAGTTTATTGCCTTAGATTCCCAATCCACAATTCGTAAGGTAATTGACCAAGTGTTAACTCGCTGTGGCATTGATACTCGGCGCCTGAGGGTGGAGATGGAACTCAATTCAATTGAGGCGATTAAAAATGCTGTGCAATCGGGGTTGGGAGCCTCATTTGTCTCAATTTCCGCGATCGAAAAAGAGTTACAAATGGGCGTTCTGCACCGTGCCCCCATTGATGAAGTCGTAGTGAAGCGAGGACTGTCTGTCATTGTCAATCCCCATCGCTACCGTTCTAAGGCAGCCGAAGCGTTTAGTCGCGAGATTTTACCGGAGTTTACCTCTCACCTTTTACAACCGCCAACGGTAGTTCCCTCGGCAATTTCAGCGGAAACACTCAAGACAGCTTCTTCTCACATAACAGGAAGCTAACTTAGAGTTGGTTAGGGGCCGAGGCATGAACTGAGCGTTGAGCGAAGATGGCTAAAGTGAGAAGAGAAAAAAAATCAGTGGCTGACTTTCCCTAGTGCCTAATCCTTAGTCCCGACGCTCTCTCGAACATGGAAATTTACTGCACTCGTCCTGCTTGCCCTCGCCCCCAAAACTTCTTTGCTGATCTCGATGACAGAGAAACGCTCAAGACAACTCAGCAGAAATACTGCACAGCTTGTGGAATGCCGCTGATTTTAGTCGGTCGTTACATTCCCTCAAGGTTGCTAGGGCAAGGTGGATTTGGCGCAGCATTTCTGGCACGCGATCGCTATACTCCAGCCATGCGTCAGTGCGTGGTTAAGCAATTTCAACCGTCGGGTGACTTGAACCCCCAACAGCTAAAAATTGCCCAGGACTTATTTGAGCGGGAGGCAGAAGTTTTAGAGCAACTGGGCAGCGAAAATGACCAGATTCCTAATTTGTTTGCCTTTTTTCAGCTAAGTGTCCCCACCCAGCAACTCGGAAAAGATGACCAGTTTTTCTATTTGGTGCAGGAATTCATTGATGGGAAGGACTTGGAGGGGGAACTGGCTGAGAAAGGGAAATTCTCTGAGGCTGAGGTTCTGGAAGTGCTGCGAGAAATCCTCAAAGTGCTAAAGTTTGTCCATGAAAATGGTTCGATTCATCGAGATATCAAGCCCTCCAACATCATGCGCCATCGCAACGGGCGACTGTATCTCTTGGATTTTGGAGCAGTCAAACAGGTAACGAAAGCTGGAGCCGCCGGAGGGGCGGCTGGGCGCTCTACTGGCATTTATTCAATGGGATTTGCACCGCCAGAGCAGATGTCAGGTTCTCAAGTCTACCCATCAACTGACTTATATGCCCTTGCCGTGACATTGATAACATTGCTGACAGGTAAAGAGGCAGGGGAACTCTATGACTCCTATAACAACCAGTGGAATTGGAGAAACTACGCTCAGGTAAACGATACCCTGGCAGATGTTCTAGACCGGATGCTGTTGGCAACGCCGAATCAACGCTATGGCTCAGCACAGGAAGTCATGGATGCCCTGGACTATCGACGAACGCCTCAACCGCTGCCATCTCCACCACCGAGTAATCCCCTACCACAGCGAACCACAGCACCCCCAACGAATCCGCTGCCTGTTCAAGCATCTACACCTACGGCTGCACCGCCAGTTTCTAAACCGCCCAGTAACCCACCCGTAACAGTAGCCCCTAGTACTCCTCCCCGCTCTAGACGTGGCACCTTTTCGACACTAGAGCTACTCCGTGGAGCTGCCTTCACAGGATTTGAGGGTGCATTGTTGTTTATTGCCTTGGGTAGCCTCCTACCATCACCCGCTCTTGGTATTGGCTTGTGGGGCATGGTTATGGGGGGGCTAATCTTTGCTCAGTTCCGTCGGGTTATAGAAAAGTTTGACTTCGTTATCATTGCAGTAATCACGCTGTTACCGCTTGTGTTCTTTCCGGCTTTACGCAACGATATGGTGATTCAGACTGTTATTGTGCTATCCGTTTTAGCCGCCGCTGGAGCGATCGCAGTAACAGCACTTTTTCGTCTGGTTTATCTGCTTTTATCCCGGTTGCTTTAAATCCCTGCAAGCGCCTTCCGGTGTCACCCGTTCATGTCCCAGAAAAACGAAACTGTAGTTCTTTTGCTTTCTTTGCTCGTTACGGTTGCACTCGTAGCGACTGGCTTGTGGTGGTTTACAAATCGAGATGGCATTAATCTGGGAGGCTTAACGGGAAGCAACAATCCAGCCTCGACACAAAGGGCACCCAATCAACCTGTTGAAGCACGAATTAGCCTAGGAGACAAGCTTTTATTGTCTTCAGGAGAAACACCTGAGAAACAAGCGGCTGTAAAAGCGATCGCATCTGGTAACTACGAGGCGGCTGTTTCTGATTTGGAAGCGGCACTAAAAAGCGATCGCAACGACCCAGAAGCACTGATTTACCTCAACAATGCTCGTATCGGCAACCGAAAGTCTTATGCAATTGCTGCCTCTATTCCAATAGGTACTGCCCAGAATCCTTCTAAGGAAGTCCTACGCGGTGTTGCTCAGGCTCAAAATGAAGTTAATCAAGCTGGTGGAATTGGTGGTGTTCCCTTAAAGGTAATCATTGCTAATGATGACAATGATCCAAATGTTGCTCAACAAGTTGCTGAAGCCCTAGTAGAGAATCAACAAGTCTTAGGTGTTGTCGGGAACTTTGATAGTGATGTCACCCTTGCAGCGGGGAAAGTCTATGAAAAGGGTCAACTGGTACAGATTTCTCCCACAAGCACGTCCGTGCAGCTCTCAAACGCAGGTGAGTATATCTTCCGTACTGTACCAAGCGATCGCTTTGCGGGAAATGCGCTGTCTCGTTATATGTTGACTCAGCTCAAAAAACAAAAAGCGGCTGTCTTTTTTAATTCCAAAAGTAATTACAGCCAATCTCTAAAAAATGAATTCTCCACTACCCTGCTTGGCGATGGTGGAGAGGTAGTAGCTGAGTTTGACTTCAGTAGCCCTAATTTTGATGTTGCCAGTAGTGTCCAAGAAGCCATAGGACAAGGCGCAGAAGTTTTGATGCTTGCTCCCAATACAGCAGCCCTCGATCAGGCATTGCAAGTAGTGCAAGTGAATGAAAAACGTTTGCCAGTCTTAGCTGGAGATAGCGGGTACAGTTTTAAAACTCTAGAAGTTGGGCGTAGTAACGCAGTTGGCATGCTATTGGCTGTACCCTGGCATATTTTAGGTAACCCTGAAGCAGAGTTTCCAAAAGCCGCTAATCAACTTTGGGGAGCAGAGATCAATTGGCGGACAGCGATGGCGTATGATGCCACTAAAGCGCTAATTGCTGGAATCGAGCAAAATCCAACACGTACAGGTGTTCAACAAGCGCTTTCTGCATCAGACTTCTCTGCCACAGGCGCTGCGAATCCGATTCGATTTTTACCTTCAGGCGATCGCAATCAAGTCGTACAATTGGTAACCATTCAGCCTGTAAATAATAAAGACCCTGGTTATGAATTTATTCCAGTACGCGAATAAAGCTGGTACCTAACCTATTGGTTATAAATAGAAATAAACTTTCTTAACTTTGCTTAAAGCGCAAGTGCTTAGAAAGCGGATGCCAGGAGAAGTTTTACTGGAAATTTAAACTACACACGCCAAGATGAAATGAACCCGTCCTCATCTAGGGTCGGAGTACAACCTATTTCAATTCAGGATTATGTCTCAGAAAAACGAATCTACAGTTTTGGTCTTAGCTTTCCTGATTACAGCCGCACTACTAGGCGCGGGTTTTTGGTGGTTTACCCGTAGTTCTGGCTTTAATCCTGGAACTTTAACTGGAGGAGGCAATGACACCCAGCCAAATCAACCACAAGCATCTCCATCTGCTTCCAACCCTACCTTTACATCCCCAACGAGTGTACCCAGTGGAACAATAGTCAGAATCGAAGGTTCCACCAGTATGGTGCAGATTAATCAAGCACTCAAAGGCAGCTTTGAGAAGCAATTTCCCAGGACAACGATTAATACTCAAGCAAGAGGAACAGAAAAAGGGATTCAGGAACTCCAAGCGGGAATTGTAGATATTGCAGCAATTTCTCGTCCTCTCACCTCTCAAGAACAATCCCAAGGTTTGACAGCGGTACCTGTGGCTAAGGATGCTGTAGCGATTGTTGTTGGCGAGAACAATCCTTTCCGGAAAGGACTGACCAGTGAGCAAGTTGTCTGGATTTTTACAGGACAGATCACAAATTGGTCAGAGGTAGGAGGAACAACTGGAACCATTCGGGTAATTAACCGACCACCCTTCAGCGGTACCCATCAAGCATTTCGAGAACTGGTGCTAAAAGGCGGAAATTTTGGCACAACGCCTAATATCACAACCCTAGAAAGGGATGCTACCACACCCTTACTTCAAGCTTTACAAACTGATGGAATTGGGTATGCGACCTATGCTCAAGTCGCAAATCAACAGACAGTGCGAACAGTTGCGGTTGATGGCTTAACTCCGGAAGCCGCTAATTACCCCTATCAACGAGAGTTGTACTACGTTTACAAACAACCTGCTAGCCCCCAGGTTGATGCCTTTCTAGGTTATTTGAACTCACCCCAAGCACAACAAGCGATCGCACCTACCAATTGAGACACACGGCTACGGTAAGTGACTACATGCCTGTTTGAGTTAAATTTGTGATACTGCGCTGTGTGTAGACAAAGAATAGACTTCTTGCATAAGTGGCAAAGCTTTGGGAGCTAAGTATTACTGTCTCCCTTGATTCATTAACTCTTACTTTTCTTTAAATCCCTACCGTCCATGTCCCAAAAAAACGAAACGAAAGTTCTTATTTTGTCTCTACTGGTTACAGCAGCTTTATTGGGAATTGGTTTTTGGTGGTTTACAAGACAAACTGGAGTGAATCTAGACAGTTTTTCTGGCTCAAAATCCGGTCAACCTGGCTTAGATACCACTTCTGGAAGCCCAGAAAGCCGGATAAGTTTGGGAGATAAAATTCTCGTCACTGCTGATACAAACCCTAGAAAACAGGCGGGAGTCCAAGCATTTGCCAAGGGAGACTTTGCCACAGCTACCACTGAGTTTCAGGCATCGCTGCAAAGCAACCGCAACGATCCAGAAGCATTAATTTATCTGAATAATGCCAAGATTGGTCAAGGTAAGGGCATCAAAATTGTAGTGAGTGTGCCCATTGGCGGCAATTTGAATGTCGCAAAAGAAATATTGCGAGGGGTTGCTCAAGCGCAAGATGAGGTGAATAAAAGTGGTGGGATTAACGGAGTCTTGTTGCAGGTAGAGATTGCCAATGATGATAATGCCTCTCTAGTCGCAAAACAACTCGCTGACAACTTTGTCAAAGACCCAAGTATTTTAGCGGTAATAGGGCATAACTCCAGTGATGTGTCCCTTGCCGCTGCACCAGAGTATCAAAAGGGAAAACTGGTGATGATTTCCCCTACCAGCGATGCTAGGAACCTATCAGGCTTTGGTAACTACATCTTTCGCACAATTCCCACGAATCGCTCTCAAGCAGAAAGACTTTCCAACTACGCTACTAAGACTCTGGGCAAAACCAATATTGTCGTTTGTCTAGATTCCCAATCTCAATCAAGTCAGTCCTGGAAGGAGGACTTTATCGCCGCAATTGCAGCTAATGGAGGCAAAGTTACCCCAATCGAATGCGATCTTTCTGCACCAACTTTCAATGCTAGCGCTGTGATGTCTCAAGCGATTAGTCAGGGTGCCGATGGCTTGCTACTTTTACCTTCTATTGAGAGGCTCAATCAAGCGATTGATGTCGCGCAAGTCAATCAAAGGCGTTTAGCTTTATTCGGTAGTTCTACTCTCTATACCATCCAGACACTACAGCAAGGGCAAGCTGCCGTTAATGGGATGGTACTGTCTGTTGCTTGGCACCCTCAAGCCATTCCAGGAAATCCTTTTGCTGGGAACGCCGTTAAACTTTGGGGTGGTGAGGTAAATTGGCGTAGTGCGACGGCTTATGATGCGGCTCAAGCAATTATCACTGGCTTGAGGCAAACTAGCACTCGTGAGGGACTACAACAAGCACTATCGAGTCCTGCATTTTCTGCTAATGGTGCCACTGGAACAGTACAGTTTTCATCAGGCGATCGCAACAGTACCGCTATCCTTGTACAAATTCAACCGGGTGAAAGTCCCAGTGGCTTTAGTTTTGTACCCTTGAAGCCTTAACAAGAGTTTTCAAAAAACTTTTTCACCCACTCTGTTCTAATAAATTAGCTAGATAGGGTGTGATCAAGTTTAATTGCTAGTAGTTTTTTCTGATTTAGCTGGTAGAAAAATTAAATTATCGCCTTGAATTCCAATTAGCCCACGCTGGCGAAGCTTACCCATTAAACGAGTTACAGTCACACGGGTAGAGCCAATTGCACTGCCAATCTGAGCATGGGTTAAAGGAAAAGGCAAACAATATCCGTTAGTACAGGGTTCACCAAATTCTTCTATTAATAACGTTAGAAATCCTAATAGTCGATCAATTGTCCGTCGCTGTCCCAACGTACTTAGCCAAAGAAGTTTACGCTGATGCTGATATCGAAAGGCATCCAAAACCTCTCGCCGGAAGTGAGGCCAATTATCCAAGTCGTGCCAGTACATCCAGACAACAGACGTTTGGTCAACATGGGAATAAGCTTGAAGTGTAAAGGGAGACTGTACCACAATTTCAAAAGGTTGACCAGCACCCACAAAGCCCAAAAACGCTTCCTCAGAGACCTGATGCGACAATGGAGAAGCGCTATGACTTGTGCTAGCACTGACTTGAGCTGTACCCACCAAGCGAATTGCTCCACGCTGTACAAGATACAGTAATCCAGCACGGGCAGGAATCCGTTCATCTTTGTTAAAAGTCCGAAAGCGGTAGTGTTCCTGCGCCCAGTCTAGAATCCGTTGCCAGGTTATAAATGGTCGAGATGCCTCTGATGAGGAGGGTGGTGAGTGCATAAGCCTTAAGCGTAGTGGAAACGCCAATTTTTCTAGATTTTACATGGAGTCGAAAGTAGCAAAAAATACTTCTAACTGCCGTTCGTTAAGTGTGAATATATCGCGTAATTTTATTGCGATTAAGCCACTATTACAGCAGCAACTTATAGCAGCAATGAATTTAGCAGGTACGGATATCGCGCCAGCTAATTTACCTAGTGATTTAAAGCTGATGTCACAGATGATTCCGCTGCATCGCTTATCAGATAATGCCTTTGCAGTTTATCGCTGTGCGATCGCATTTAAGCTTGCTCCCCTGTGGCAATTACCCGCCTTCGATATTGCCAATCAACTAGTTGCCTGTTTGCCAATAAATACTCAGAACACCAGTAATCAAATATGTTTAGACTTCACCATAGAGGTCGTGTTCCCCGGTTGGATTAACTTTCGATTAAGCTCTCAGGGTTTAGCGGCTTGGTTACAACAATCACTTCAGACATCTCCCAATCAGCGAGGACAACTGGATAAAAATCAGAAAGAGGCTCACAATCTATTTCCAGCCCAGTATGCCCATGCTCGTTGCTGCTCACTCCTGCGTCTTGCTCACCAACAGGATTTAATCAAGTTACAGGACTTAAGCTTCAAAACTCTTAACTACCCGTTTATCGAACCTCATCCAATTCCTTGGCTAGATAACGACCAACAAGTAAATACAACTACAGGTCAAGTGCAACTGCGTTTAGTACATCCGGCTGAACAGCATTTGATTGCCCAGCTATTAGATTGGCAAGATGCCATCAACATTCAGAACCAAGGCAGTTCGATCAAGCTAGCTAGTGCTTTAAGCAAAGCTTTTGAGACATTCTACAGTAGTTGCCGCATTTTGGGAGAAGTGAAGACCAATACCCCGAAGCTTGCTCAGGCAAGATTAGGATTGGTGGGGCTAACTCAAATAATTTTGCGATCGCTTTTACAAGACCAACTGGGTGTACCTGCACCCACAGAATTGTGAAGTTTGGGTGAAATATAAAAGAAACTTAAAGAAGGTAGTGACAAATCCAATACCCTTCGAGTATTATTTCTTTAGTGTGAGGAGCGAACCAGTAAGGGAACCGAGACGAAACACGGCCAGTCGTCGGTTCCCTTCCTGATTTTAGGGTTCTGATAAGAGCAGACACGAGGTACTGCCTCTACATCAAGAATGCTTCACAACACAAAAGCTTCAATTGCTGCTGCTGCACCATCTTCCTCAACATCCGGAGCTACCCAGTTTGCGATCGCTTGTACTTCTGCTGGTGCATTCCCCATCGCTACACCCAAACCAGCATATTCAAGCATTTCCACATCATTAAAGTTATCACCAATTGTCATCACGTTCTGGGCACTGAGTCCTAGCATTTCTTCCGCTAGATAGCGTACTGCTGTCCCTTTATTGGCGGCGGGATTCGTTGCTTCAAAGAACGTTGCCACCGATTTGGTTAAATAAAGCTCAGCCGGGGTGTATTGCTTACGCAAACTACCTAGCATCTGCTCAATGATTGCCGTATCATCACTCAACGCTAAAACCTTTGTCGGTTCAGAGTCTAAAGTTTTTCGCAAGTCACCCACAGGCATCGGCTGAATATTGGCGCGTTCAGCATAAATCTTGGTTTCTGGTGTGACTTCCCGAACATACAACTGGTCATTGATATAGAAGTGAACCGAGAGAAGCGATCGCAGTGCATCACTCTCAAAATAATCCAGCAATGCCTCTGCTGTAGTGCGTGAGACGGGTAAGTGTTGGTAAATTTGTTGCGTTGCCGGGTCTTGAATCCAAGCGCCTTGGTAAGCCAGTAGGGGTAGAGTAGAAGCGACTTCGTGGTAAAAGCGCAAAGCAGAACAATACATACGACCTGTAGCGATCGCAACCTGAACCCCTTTTGCCTGTGCAGAACGGATCGCTTGCTTCACGGGTTCCCGAACATCATTAGACTGACCTGCAATTGTGCCATCAATATCCAGCACCAGCAATCGAATATCCAGGGCATCTATGTCATTAATCATTTGTCATTCGTCCCTAATGATGAGTCTAAGCGCCATTATTCATTACTTCTGATTAAATCAACGATAATGTTGGGAAACCGTCGTTGGTTCCCTTCAGGCTATGACCGAAGGAAAAAATCGCGCTCAAGTCGGTCGTTTGATTTTATTTACGACTCTCTGGCTGACGTTATTCGTAGTATTAGTCAAAATTTCAGCCGCTTGGGCAACGCGATCGCTAAGTCTTTTGGCAGAGTCGCTACAAACTTTGCTTGTCAGCTTCAGCACACTTTTGAGCTTACTCAAACTTACAAAAAGTGACCGCTCCAGGAGTTTATCAGTCTACGGTCATGGCAAACGAGAAACTATTTTAACATTCCTCTTTATCGCCTTTTTGGGCTTTGCAGGTTGGAGTTTATTGGGAATTTCTGCTCAGCAGTGGGTAGCCATCACTCAAGGGGAAAGGTTAGCGTTTTCTGTACGTGTCAGTTTACCTTTACTGCAACTGCTAGGTGTTGTTATAGTCACTAGCTTAGGTTTAGCAATCCTTAGCCTCTACCAAGGCAGAGTTTTGAGTAATACTGCCCTGCGCTTCAATGGTAGTCAATTACTTAGGGATGCTTTGTTAACTCTTTTAGTTATGGCTGGACTTTTGGGAGTGCTGTGGGGTTGGGTTTGGATTGATGTCGTGTTAGCCATTTTGCTATTGCTGTTGACAGCCGGAAGTTGTTGGCAAGTGGTAAGTTGGCACTTACCGCTGCTTGTCCAGCAAACAGCGATCGCTCCAGAAGTTATCGCACAAATTGCCTGTCAAGTTGGAGGGGTAACACACTGTTATCAAATCCAATCCCAAGGAATTGTTGGACGCTTTGTATATATTCAGATGCACCTCATTATCCATCCTGAATTTGCCAACAGCACTTCCCTAATTGCGGCACGCATTGAAAATGTAATTCAAGAACGTTACAGTCCTGTTCAAGTGACTTTTTACATCGACGATCCATCAATAGAATTAACCACTGGGAGTAAATCTTCGCTTTCACCAGAAGTTAATCGAAAAAACGACCCCATCAGTGGAAAATAACTGATAGGGTCGAGATTATTAGAGAAGCTAACGTTGTTTAATTACTGTGGCTTAGCAACGGTAGCATTAACAGTCACAGTCTTAACACCCTTAATTTCTTTCGCTAAGCTTTCTATTTTATTAAGCTGATCTTGATTTGGGACAGTTCCAGCTACAGTTACAGCATCGTCTTCAACCTCAACAGTAAGCTGACCATTAGGAATATTTGCTTCTAGCTTACTGCGAACTTGACTAGCAAGGTCTTCATCAGGCCGACCTTCTGCTTGACCTTGATTCAGTGCATTGTTGCGCTCCTCACGCGCTTTAATGTCAGCGTTAAGCTGTTGTCTACGAAGTTCGCTTTCTGCATCGGCTTTAGCTTGTTGGGTATCTTCTGCTTTTGGAGCCTGTACCGTTCCTTCATTAGCAGCAGGAGCCTCAGATGTAGTTTTTGCTTGTTCAGAGCAAGCAGCGGCACCAAACAATAAGACGCTACTGAGGAGAAAGACTGTGAGTTTTTTCATTGTTTGTTTTCCTCTTTTTAAAGGGTTGAATGGTGAAATAGTTGAATAACTAAAGTGGAAAAACCCTGATAGTTCAGGAATTTTATGCTTAGAAAGTGCTCCTGTACTCCACTTTTTAGGAAGCGAAGAATTGTGATCTAAGTCCTGATTGGAGATGAGGAGGAGCAAGATTAATTAAGACCTTGCTCCTGGATAGCTACTAGAAAGTTAGGATGGCAAACTAACTAGGGAGCCTACAAAGACTCGTCACGACGATCAATGATGATAACTTCAGGTTCCTTAGAAACAACCTCGGAGTGACCAGGAGTTGTACTAACGCCTGGTGTAGTGTCATGAGCAATCACCTGGCGAGTTGCAGTCGTGGGAGTAGCATTTACAGCACGAGACTTATCTGTATCTGGTGCATCAAAAATTGCCCAATCCTGAATACCACGACGGCTAAGAATCGCTTCGGCACGACGGATTTCTGGCTCGGTACCATCAACCATCACTAGGTAATCACCACGGTTTACGCGGTCGTTATACAAGTGGGCTTTCTCGTCAGGAATTCCTAAGCCAACCAAAGCACCCGTAAGACCACCAGCGGCTGCACCAATTGCGCCACCAGCAGCAGTTGTAGCTAAAGCGGTTGCCAAAGCACCACCAGCAAGCACTGGCCCAATACCAGGAATCGCTAATGCACCTAAACCGACTAACAAGCCACCTAAACCGCCAAGTGCGCCACCTGTAGCTGCACCTGCTTTCGCACCTTCGTCCGTCTTGGTGCGGTCAGTAACGTCACCACCAGTAGCACCTGTGCCACCAGCAACAGTACCTGTGCCATTCAAGTCCTTGCCAACTACAGACACTTGATTCATGTCAAAGCCAGCATCGCGCAATTCTCCGAGTGCGACTTCAACATCACGATGGTGAGGGAAGACACCAATGGCACGATGACGAGTGTAACTAGTGCGTTGCGCCGTAGGAGTAGCAGTAGCAACAGGAGTAGCAGCAGCAACAGGAGTAGCAGCAGCATAGGAAGCGCGATCGCGTTGTAAGGTAGACTTACCGCTATCTCCCGCAGCCACATCTGATTTATCGTAGATACCCCACTCCTGAATTCTGTGTCGGCTGAGAATCGGTTCGGCACGACGGAGTTCGTCTTCTGTGCCATCAACCATCACGAGATAGTCACCCCGATTCACTCGGTCGTTATACAATTTTGCCTGCTCTTCCGGAATACCTAAACCGACTAAGGCACCAGTGATACCACCTGCTGCTGCACCAATTGCACCACCCGCTGCTGTTGTTGCTAACGCGGTTGCCAAGGCACCACCCGCAATCACGGGACCAACACCAGGGATTGCCAAAGCACCCAACCCAACAAGTAAGCCGCTTAAACCACCGAGGATACCGCCTGTAGCTGCACCCGCCTTAGCTCCATCATCCGCTTTGTTGCCTTCTGCACGATTGCCCATTTCTACACCAGCAATCTGGTCATCACCATGGGCATTTTTTCCAACAACAGACAGATGATCCATGTTAAAGCCAGCACTTCTCAAATCATGGATGGCAGCTTCAGCATCACGACGATGGGGGAAGACCCCAACACCACGTCGAACGCGACCTGTATCACGAGGGGAAGTACCAGTAGCAGCGACAGCATAACCAGGACGGGATTTATCTGCATCTGGCGCATCAAAGATATCCCATTCTTGAATTCCGTGGCGCCTAAAAATCGCTTCCGCACGACGAACTTCGTCTTCCGAACCATCAACCATCACCAGATAATCACCATGGTTTACCCGGTCGTTGTACAACTTAGCTCGCTTATCAGGAATTCCTAAGCCCACTAAGGCACCTGTAAGACCACCAGCCGCAGCGCCAATTGCGCCACCTGCTGCCGCCGTTGCTAACGCAGTCGCCAAAGCACCACCAGCAAGAACGGGTCCAATACCAGGAATTGCTAACGCACCTAAGCCAACCAACAAACCACCTAAACCACCCAGTGCGCCACCTGTAGCGGCACCTGTAGCAGCACCTTCGCCTGTCTTAGTGCGGTCAGCAACGTTACCGCCAGCAAGACGATTTGCATCATTCGCATCTTTGCCAACGACAGACACTTGATTCATGTCAAAGCCAGCTGTTCTCAAGTCATGGAGGGCAGCTTCGGCATCACGACGGTGGGGGAAGACACCGACGGCACGCTTGTTGCGGACTAAAGCACTACGGGGAGTGGTTTGATAATCGGTACGAGAATGAACCACTTCGGGTGCATCAAATAGTCTCCAATCTTGGATACCACGACGACTCAGAATCGCTTCAGCACGACGAATTTCATCGGCTGTACCGTGAACCATTACTACATATTCACCACGGTTCACTCGGTCGTCGTAGAACCGAACACGATCATTGGGAAAACCATAACGTGTATTATCCAAGCGATCGCGAACATCAAGCCCTGTAATTCCGTGGTTCCGATCATAGTCACGCGCCACTAGCGAGACTTGACCCATTGAAAAGCCAGAATCTCTAAGTTCGCCAAGTGCTTCGTGTGCCTCACGGCGGTGGGGAAAGACACCAACAGCACGATGACGGCGAGTCGCTACCGCATCAGTGTTGGGCATATCATAGATTCCCCAATCCTCAATACCTTGACCGTGCAAAATCCCTTCTGCATGACGGATTTCGTCATCCGTACCTTCCACCATTATTAGGTAATGCCCTCGCGAGACACGCTCGTTGTAAGCTCTCGCCCGTTCTTCAGGAATACCTAAACCGATAAGTGCACCAAGAAGACTACCAGCTACTGCACCAATTGCTCCACCAGCTAGAGTTGTTGCGATCGCTGTTGCCGTTGCTCCAGCTAGCATGATTGGTCCAATTCCAGGAAGCAATAGGGTTCCTAAACCAACGAGTAAACCCGTGACACCTCCAGCTATCCCGCCAGTCGTTGCACCAATCGCAGCCCCTTCGTCAGCTTTATTGCCAGCGCGATCGCGCACATCAGCACCAGACATATCACCTTGCTGGTCTGTATCTTGCGTGATTACGGAAACTCTATCCATCGGAAAGCGAGAGTCTCTAAGTTCCCGGAGAGCTACTTCCGCATCCCGGCGATTTGAAAAAACACCTACAGCTCTTTTGTGTTGCCCTAAAGCCATATTATCCGCCCCCCTAAGGGAAAATACTAATACTCACAACACCAAAATGTGTTTTTTATCGGTGCTGGTTGTTACTATTTAGGCATCTTTATAAGTAGGGCTTCATCAGTCGAGAGAAATAACTTCTATCTCTACCACTGGAGAGGTGAAAACTAATTGTAATTTGCTATATTACAAAACTAAATGTTTAGCTTTAATTTCCAGTTTATCTTAAATAATTAAAATCTTCCTTATCAAAGAATTCAACTGTTAATAAATAGAATCGTATTACTAAACTTGATAAAATTACCCTATTTTCAAGGGTAAACCAGTCAATAAAACTTGAATCAATTCTCCAAAAGGAATGTGAGTTTTACCAACTGGAACAACGGCAAGACCATTAGTTTGAGCTAGGTTAATTAAATTACCAGAGCTGTGGCTACCACCCGCTAGCTGAAATTCGTAAGTGCCAGCCGTATTTGCACCTAGCTGACCCCAAAGGTAAGTCTCACGCTTTCCATCTGATCGTAAATCATGAAGCGATCGCGCTTGTACAAACATAGGACTCCAGTCTTCTTCAGGCAAACCCGAAAGTTTCGCAAGCGCTGGCTGCACAAATCGCCAACAACTCACCATTGCTGAAACAGGATTTCCTGGTAAACCAAAGTACAAGACACTACGCCCTGGTTCTTCTCTATGTAAAGGAGAGGGAAAAGTAGCAACAGTTAGAGGTTTACCTGGTTTAACAGCAACGGAACGAATATGAAGTTCAGCACCAAGTTGAGCCAGGATTTGATCAACATAGTCGTAATCACCCACAGAAACACCCCCAGTCGAGAGAACGATGTCCGCTGAAAAGATTGCTTGTGAAATTGCCTCTTTAAGAGCTTCTGGTTCATCAGGCACAATTCCCAACCGTTGAGGAGTACCTCCCATTTGCGTGACTAAAGCAGCTAAGGCGTATTGATTTGAGTCTACAATCTGACCCGGTTGCAGAGGTTGGTCAGGTGTTACCAATTCGTCGCCTGTCGATAAAATCGCTACACGCGGACGTCGATAAACAGTTAATTTTGTAGATTGAACGGCTGCTAATACAGCGATTTCCGTAGCACCTAAGCGAATTCCCGGCTTCAGTAGCTGCCCTCCCGCTTCGTAGAAGGCTCCCCGATGACGCACAAAAGCCTGGGGTTCGGGAGCTTCTAAGATAAAGACACTGTTTTCTTCCCGTCGGGTGCGCTCCTGGATTACTACGGTATCCGCCCCCATCGGCATACAAGCACCCGTTAAAATGCGAGAGGCTTGACCCGGTTGAATCGACTGTTGGGGTTGATACCCAGCTGGTATTTCTTCAACTATTTCTAAAACAACTGGCTCTTCGGTACTACAGGCTTGGACATCTGCATAACGCACGGCGTAGCCATCCATTGCCGAGTTATCCCAGTGAGGAAAATCAAGCTGACTCGTCACAGAAGAGGCAAGAACACGACCTATCGCGCCTGACAAGTCTACAACCTCCGCATCTAACTGTTTGTCAAAAGGTTGTACCAAACCAAGAATAATTGACGAAGCTTCTTCAACTGGCAGCATTGCAATCAATCCAGACTTTTGTTTTACTCACTTACTTAGTTTATAGGGCTTGTTAGCTTAAGAGTTTTAAGGGGGTAGGTTTAAAGGCTTTGCACAAGGAACCCAAAACCCTAATTTTTCTAAGTCTTAGTCTGAGTTGTGCCCTACAACCTACGACCTAACACCTTGACACTAATGGTAGTTGTAAGGTCAGGCTAATATGTAAAAAAGCCAGTCCGCCCTTGGTGAATTCCCATGAGTCTCGAACCCATCTACTACCGCTTTCCTAAGGTGCCAATTGAGCGGCGAGTTGCTGCCTTTGGGATTGATTTTGTTGGGGTTTGGTTCGTTAGCGCACTGCTGGGATTAAACGTCGTGTTTCAGGCGATGGTTTTCATCCTACTCTGGCTGGGGATGCGGGTGATTTTAGTATCAAGCAATCAAGGACAGAGTTTGGGGCGCTGGGCATTAGATATAAAAGTTCTGGATACCAAAGGCAAGATTCCTGGACTGTTGACGTTAGCCAAACGGGAAGGAATACTGGGATTTTGTGCTCTACTTGCCATGATTGGTCTGAGTGTCGGTCTAGCTAATGGCATCTCGCTTCTGCTGCTGATTACTCCCTTAGCTGTAGACTGTGGTCTTGCCCTTGGAGATGCTGAAGCTCGGCAAGCATTCCATGACCGTATTGGCAACACGATTGTCATACAGACTCGTCGAGGGTTTTCCCTCGATCTCCGGCTCAAAAAACTATTTACACAGATGAGCCGTCGTATGAAATAATAGAAATTTGTGTTTAATTACGACCAACCATTTGATTTTCTAGAAATAGCACTATGGCAAGCAAGAAAGGTGTCCGCATTATTATCACCTTGGAGTGTACCGAGTGTCGCAGCAATCCCGATAAGCGATCGCCTGGTGTCTCTCGTTATACAACCATGAAGAACCGTCGCAACACGACAGCACGCCTAGAACTGAAGAAGTTCTGCACTCACTGCAACAAGCACACCACTCATAAAGAAATCAAGTAGTGCCTAATCATTAGTTGTTTGCAATGACCAACAACTAAGCACTCACTAGTGCAAGAAGGCAGAAGGCAGAAGGAAGGAAAGCTTGCACAGTATGCTTTTTAACCTTTTTTAACTGGATAGTTATTTCCGCCGTGCTGCACTAGACCAACCAAAAACCAACAACCAAAAACCAACAACGACTCATGGCTTACTTTCGTAAACGTTTATCCCCCATCAAACCTGAAGACCCCATTGACTACAAAGATGTCGAACTGCTACGCAAGTTTATTACAGAGCGAGGGAAGATTCTGCCACGCCGAATTACAGGGCTAACGGCAAAACAACAACGAGATTTGACTAAATCTATCAAGCGAGCGCGTTTCATGGCTTTGTTACCTTTCGTGAATATAGAAGGGTAAGCCAAAGTTTGTAGAGTAAGGCTTGATCAAAGCAAGAGCGGTGGTGTCAAAGGAATAACAAATTGCGAGTCAATTCAATTCATCTTCGATGAACGTCATTCGTGTTTTGATACTCCGCCCCCTGGCTTTGTTATGGCATTGGCACCCGATAGACTGGGTGTAGTTGATAAAAAAAACGCTACCGGGGTTAGCGAAACTGGTGGAAAAGGGAACACTGATTGAATTTCGTCTGCAAGGAGAGCGCCGTCTTGCTGTTGCTGATCGTCCAGAGGGCAAAAAGCACTGGATTGTCATAGATGAACGTGGGCAATCTCATACGCTTCATCCTCGGCAAGTTACCTACGAAGTCGCAGGTTGCACTTTTAAACCATCGGAAATTCATAATTTCTTAGAAGAAGTCGAGTCTTATCTCGACCCTTCTAGCTTGGAAGTGGCGTGGGAATTATTGGTCGAAGACGGAGAAGCTGTAACCGATGCCCAAATGGCCCAGCTTTTATTTTCTGACCAAAGTCCACCACTCCGCTATGCGGCACACTGTTTATTGTCTGAAGACAAAATCTACTTCAAACAAAAGGCAGAAAGCTACGAACCCCGTTCCGCTACGATGGTGGCTGAAATTAAACACCAACGATCAGCGGAAGAAGCGAAGCTGCGGGAGCAACAAGAATTTTCAACCCGTGTACAGCAACGGCTGACGGGTATTCTAGTGGAGTGGCAAGATAGTGATCGCTCTCGCTTCGATGTCTTAGAACGTTTTGTCCTTCATCCAGAAAACGCCTCTCGTGCTGCCCAGGATATTCTGGTAGGATTAGGACGTTCCCAAACCGCCCAAGCCGCCTTTGATTTATTGGTGGATTTGGGTTGGTGGAGTCCCCACGAGAACTTATTTTTGCGGCGTAGTCAAATCCCTATCCAATTTCGTCGAGAGGTGCTTGAAGTGGCGCAGCAATGCCTGGAGTCTCCACCTCCCGATCCGGATGTGGATCGCTTGGATTTAACACACCTGAAGGTCTATACCATTGATGATGAAAGTACCCAAGAAATTGACGACGGTTTAAGTCTAGAAACCTTGGAAGACGGTCGTCAACGCCTTTGGATTCACATTGCCGACCCAACCCGCTTAGTGCAACCAGGGGATGAACTTGACCTGGAAGCCCGACGGCGCAGTACGACACTATATCTCCCCACAGGGATGATCCCGATGTTCCCACCGGAACTGGCGACAGGGCCGATGAGTCTGGTTCAGGGCAGAGTCTGTCCAGCGCTAAGTTTTGGTGTTGTCTTGGATGAAACAGGCAATATCCAAGATTACAAAATCCGTGCCAGTCTAATTAAACCAACCTATCGCCTGACCTACGAAGATGTCGATGAGATGTTGCAGCTAGGGGTACGGGCAGAACCAGAAATCGACGCGATCGCGTCTTGGGCGGTGCGTCGAGAGGAGTGGCGTCGGTCACAAGGCTCAATTAGTATCCATATGCCAGAGGCGGTAATCAAGGTTCACAGTGACGACGAAATCATTATTGATGTTTTAGACGATGCGCGATCGCGTCAGCTAGTAGCAGAAATGATGATTCTTGCTGGAGAAGTGGCAGGGCGCTATGGACAAGAACACCAAATTCCTCTCCCCTTCCGAGGACAGCCCCAACCAGAACTTCCCTCTGAAGAAGAACTAGTACAACTGCCCGCAGGACCTGTGCGCTTTTGTGCCGTGCGTCGGTGTATGCCTCGTAGTGAAATGAGCATTACACCCATACGGCACGCGGGTTTGGCATTAGAAACTTATACTCAAGCCACTTCGCCAATCCGTCGCTACACAGACTTACTGACTCATTTTCAGATCAAAGCTCATCTACGTGGCGACCCCCTGCCCTTTAGTGCTGAACAACTGCAAGAAACGTTACTGAGTGTCACCACAACGGCTTATGAAGCGACATTAGTGGAACGTCAGACTAATCGTTACTGGGGATTAGAATACTTGCGGCGTAACGCTGACCAAGTCTGGCAGGTCTTAGTACTGCGTTGGTTGCGAGAACACGATAACTTGGGGCTGATTCTTTTAGAGGATTTAGGCTTAGAGTTGGTTATGCGTTTCAAGCGTTCTGTCTCACTAGGCGATCGCTTAGAAGTCCAAGTGAGTCACGCTGACCCTCGCCAAGATGTGATTCAGTTTCGAGAACTCGTTGACCAAGAAGCGCAAGCGGCGGCTAGCTAAAAAAGCGATAAGTTTGGAATTAGCGTCTTCTAATTCCAAACTTATGCTTCTTTAAATCCCCATTGCATCCAGTTCATCTGATGAGCCAACCCGTCCCCGAAAAGACTGGATGACTGCCTGGAATGCCGCAAGGTCTTCTTCGGGTATATCGATCACAGTTACCATCTTTGCCTCAGCCTCAGATTCATCAAAACGTAAGGATTCAGTATCTGGTAGTGAGGGAATCTCAGAAAATGGAAGAGCGAGATAAAACCTCGGCAGTCCCTGATTATAAAATTCACCAAAATCCTGCGGTTTCTCAAAAAGGACTGGAACTTTTACGTTCATATTGTTCTAGCTAGCAAATTTTATAAATTATATGGCTGTAGGGCTTTCTTAAGCGGTTCGATAAATGTGTAATGTTGTTATCGAATCCTTAGAATAGAAAAATAAGCTGATCTGGATATATATTAATAGTGAAGCCAGCACCAATCGGTTCGGCATACAAGTTCCAGCCTCGCCAGATTGTTTGTTTAGAGCATGAGGACACTTGTTTATACACCGAAGTCATTGAAGTTGTAACATCACGGCAGGTCTGCTGGGTACGTCCTTTGATGCTAGTTATCTCTGAAGCTAATCGTGACGCGCTCACTTCAGCAGAACTACTAACTTTATACGACTTGCGTCAGGGTGCAGACTTAGTCTGGCCAACAATATTATTCCGCGCTGCTCTAGATACTGAGGTAATTCCACTTTTAGCGAAGCTGGATAACCTAGATGCCAACGGAGCCAGTACTCCAGATGTTCACAAGCAACTGAGCTTGTTTGTTCGCAAAATTTGGTTAGCCTATAAAGAAACTTTTTAGACTTCCATGAGCAATGCTGGGAACAATAAAGGGTGGAACGCCCGATAAAAGTTGCATTCTCTAAATATTTGCTGACAACGCCTTCAGGGTTCTCAACTTGTAATACGGTTTCGAGTTGTTAAACTTCGACTAGAGATTGGGAACTAACTGGATTCGACCAGCGTCCATTTCAGACATTAGCAGTTCAAGTGCCTCGTAATCCACATCTGAGATATGACCCACACGAGTCAGCTCAGAATTTATTGCGTTCTCTATATCAGGAGTTAGTTGCCTAATATAAAGGGCTTTTTCTACCAATTGACGAATAACGTATGTAGTTTTCACTATTCATTGCGTAGAACTCCATACCAAGCCATTTTGCGCGGAATCTCAAGCCTTAAACGTGATCTAAATCTAAATAGCCATGTGATCTAAATCACTTTTTTTAAGAGGAGATTATGTCGGATTTCTTGATTCCTATCTCAATCACGATAGGGAAATCCCTACTTGAGATTGAGAGTGTAATACATTAATTTAAAATATTTCTCGTTTCACTAAGTTCATGTTTTCTAGCCATTACTCAAGGAATTTACATGAATTCTCTTGAGTGCAGTACTTGCTCTGAAGCGAAATTCTTAATGCTTGAAAACGATTGAATGACTGACTTGTAGATAATTTTGTTGTTTGATACAAGAACTCTATTCAACAATTAATTGAAGTAATACACGTAATTCCGTATACTACTACACATTTTTTTACAAACTCTTAGTGAAAACTTTAAGGAAGTAGAGCAACTTGATAAAGATATAGAGAAATCTGCCAAACGGAGTAGTCTTTACGAAGCTTTACAGTTTATTGTCAAAACATTCTCTATCAAGTTTTTTTACTAGTAACCTTGAGGATTTCACTATGGCGCTTACTTTTATGAACTCACAATTGACAGTTATTCAGCCTTCTGGTCATGTCAATGCAGCCAACGCAGTAGAGTTTCAGCAGCAGCTAACAACGGCTGTGTCGTCAGGAGAACGTCCAGTATTGGTTGACATGCACCGTGTTGAGTCTATCGATAGTGCAGGTCTAATGGCGCTAGTTTCTGCTTTTCGGTTAGCTCAAAGTCGAAAGCAGCGCTTTGGTCTATGCTGTCTTGCGCCCTCGATTAGGATTATCTTCGAGCTAACTCAGCTAGATGAGGCATTTGAGATTTTTGAGAGCCGTGATGCCTTTACTGCCACGCTTGAGCAAAAGATTATAGACAAGGCTTTAGAGGATTTAGCTGCATCAAGCTTGAGATCCGGGATGCTCATCGCCTAAACACCTCCCAAAACGACAATGTCGCTTGTCCTTACACATTCACGAGCAACGCAATGCTCCTCACACGAATGCTTGCTACTGTGATATAAGCGAAAACCTTTGCCAATGCTTTTCCCCGGCAATATTAGCAATACTGTCTCTCAATCGCTGGAGAGAGTACCAGCATTGGGGCAGTACCGGGATTCGCTACTGCCTTGAATCAGAGCGATCGCAAGCGTCGCAAAGGCAACACAAAACTCCTCAGGGACGGTGATCGCCCTTGGAAACATCCGGTTAAGATGAATGAGTGCTGCGGGATAACTACACAAAGGCAGCAGGGAAGATTGCCATGGTGTTCACCGTTGAGGAACTACTTAGTAAAGAGATTATTACTCCAGCGCGTTACTTGGGTAACGAGTTAGGCGCAGTCCATAAATCCTGGGAATCCGCGCAGGTGCGCTGGGTGTTAACCTACCCAGAAATTTATGAAGTTGGCGCTTCTAATCTGGGGCACATTATCCTTTACAACATTTTGAATGCTCAGCCTAGGCAGTTGTGCGATCGCGCCTATTTACCTGCACCAGACTTAGCCGCGAAACTGCGAGAAACTCAGACACCCCTCTTTGCCGTCGAAAATCGGCGCTCATTAACCGACTTCGATATCTTAGGTTTTAGCCTCAGCTACGAATTAGGAGCAACCAACATCCTAGAAATGTTGAACTTGGCAGGAATTCCGCTCACCTACCAAGAACGTGCAACGGGTTCTTACCCCTTAATTTTTGCGGGTGGACAAACAGCCACCTCAAACCCTGAACCCTACGCTGACTTTTTTGACTTTATTGCCTTAGGGGATGGAGAGGAACTGCTGCCAGAAATTGGCTTAGTACTAGAGGACGGAAAGGCAGCCAATTTAACTAAAGAAGAACTACTGCTAGATTTGGCACAAATTCCGGGCGTGTATGTTCCGCAGTTCTACGATATGGCACCCGACGGCTCCGTTCATCCCAACCGTCCGGATGTTCCGAATCGGATTTTGCGACGAGTTGCTACACCGATGCCAGCGTACTCGATTGGGCTGGTTCCCTATGTCGAAACCGTACACAACCGATTAACCATTGAAATCCGCCGTGGCTGTACTCGTGGTTGTCGCTTCTGTCAGCCAGGGATGCTAACTCGTCCTGCACGAGATGTGGAACCGGAGAAAGTGGTAGAGGCAATTGAGCAGGGCATGAGAGCAACGGGATATAATGAATTCTCCCTATTGTCTCTTAGCTGCTCTGACTACCTTGCCCTGCCAGCCGTTGGGATGGAAATCAAGAATCGGCTCAAAGATGAAAATATTTCCCTTTCCCTACCCAGTCAACGGGTAGATCGATTTGATGAAAATATTGCGAATATCCTTGGTGGTACACGGCAGGGAGGATTGACATTTGCCCCGGAAGCGGGAACGCAGCGAATGCGGGACATTGTGAATAAAGGCTTAACCAATGAAGAACTACTCAGAGGAGTGAAAACTGCCGTTGAGCAGGGCTGGGATAAGATTAAGCTCTACTTCATGATTGGCTTGCCTGGGGAGACGGATGTCGATGTCCTAGGGATTGCGGAGACAGTGCGTTGGTTAAAGCAGGAATGCTACACGCAGGGGAGACGGCACCTTAACTTTAATCTGACGATTTCCAACTTTACGCCCAAGCCCCATACCCCGTTTCAATGGCACTCGGTTTCAACGACTGAGTTTCAGCGTAAGCAAGCTTTGCTCCGTAATGAGTTTCGTCGGATAAAGGGTGTCAAAGTGAATTTCACTGATGTCCGAATTTCGGCAATGGAAGACTTTATTGGGCGAGGTGATAGGCGCTTGTCTTCTGTGCTGCGTCGGGCTTGGGAACTGGGTGCAGGAATGGATTCTTGGTTTGATAGTTTAGAGCGTGCGTTTGCCGCTTGGGAAAAAGCGATCACAGAATCTGGACTAACCTGGAAATATCGCCAAGTCGAAAATGGCGAATGGAATGTATTTCAGCCGTTAGCTGACAGCCCTCAACCGTCAGAAGCGACAAACTCTACTCCCCAACCCTCATACTCTAATTCTCTTGAGGCTCCCCTGCCTTGGGATCACATTGATACCGGGATAGATAAGAATTGGCTGATAGATGACTTGCAGCGTGCCTTAGAAGCAGCTACCGTGCCCGATTGTTCTTTTGAAGGCTGTTCTCACTGTGGCATCTGCGGCACTGACTTTGGTCACAATGTCGTCATTGCACCGGTGCCGATTCCTGAATTTGCAGGACACTTCAAGCCAAATCAAGAAAAAGTTCAGCGGCTGCGGGTTTGGTTTGGCAAGCACGGCGAAATGGCTTTGGTGAGTCATTTAGATTTAGTCCGACTGTATGACAGGGCTGTAAGACGAGCTTCACTGCCAATTGCTTATACTGGTGGTTTTCATCCCAATCCCCGGATTATGATTGCTAACGCTTTGCCGTTGGGAGCCACCAGCGACGGTGAGATTGTGGATTTTGAACTTAGCCAAGCGATGGATGTTGAACAGTTTAAGGAACGCCTAGCTTCCCAACTACCCGAAGATATTCCTGTGTATCAGGTTGAGGAGGTTAGTTTAACAGCTCCTGCTGCAACGCAAGTGTTAGAACGGGCGGAATATTGTATTACAGTTGCGGCAAGTGAAGGCGCTTCTCTTCAACAATTGCAAGATTGGATAGAAGTGATTAAGCGTCAAGAGGCAATTTGGTGGGAGAAAACAACGAAATCTAGGAAGAAACAACAAGTAAATTTACGCGATCGCCTTTTTGAGTTAGAACTAGTTGAATCAGACAAACCCGAAGCATACCCAACCGATTCAGCCGTTGTCCGCTATGTCGGTAGCTGTCGCAATGATGGAACGCTCCTACGACCAGAGCATTTAGTCTATATGCTAGACCAAGTCAGCCAACAAGAGTGGGAGCTACTACACAGTCATCGGCAACAGTTGATTTTAACTAACCCTTAGTTTTTAAGACAAACGCGGGCGCAATCCGTAATGGCGATACTGCCAATAATCCTGCAAGATTTTGTCATGGTCAAAGCACAAGTTAGCGGGGACATCCCAAGCCTGAAAAACCCCTATTGTTTTAGCATCATCAGCGGCTTGGGGTTCACCTTTTGCTGTTGCTAGAAATACAACACTAAGAGTATGTTTGCGAGGGTCGCGGTTAGGGTCTGAATACACCTGAAACTGTTCTATTAGCTCAACCTGTAAGCTGACTTCCTCTGCCGCCTCCCGTATAGCCGCTGTTTCTACTGACTCGCCATAATCCACAAAACCACCAGGAATTGCCCAGCCAAACGGTTCATTTTTGCGTTCAATCAAAATGATTGGACGATGGGGGCGATCAATTAATTCAATGATGATATCGACGGTCGGGACAGGATTTCGGTAGTCCATAACATTTAGCAATCAGCAGTCAGTTTGTAGTTTCTAGATCTATCCAAGGAATTGATGAAATAAATGATGTACTGATTGAAGGCTTAAATCGCTTCCACCCTACTCCAATTAGTTTTATCCTTTCTTCTGGACAAATAAACTTGAAGACTTGTATCTGAGGCTGATAGCTGATAGCTGACAGCTTTTCCCAATCACAAGTTAGTGTAATTTATCACAATGCTGGTCTTAGCATAGGGCTGTTGCTACGACCAAATTTAGTGCTAGCTAGGGTTTACGATTTCTGCAACTACCTCGCTTGAGATTGATGTTCCGCCGTCTGTACCGTGATAATGTCGTAAGATTTGCTCCCTATACATATTGTCTATGGCGTTTCCCAGATCGAGTGGCATTTTACTGCATCCTACTTCTCTTCCTAGTCGTTTTGGTATTGGTGAGTTGGGATCAGAAGCCTACCGCTTCATTGATTTCTTGGTGGAAAGTTCTCAACAGCTTTGGCAGGTATTACCACTGGGACCTACTGGTTATGGCAATTCTCCCTATGCCTCCTTTTCAGCTATGGCAGGAAACCCGCTACTGGTTAGCCTGGAACAGTTGCAAGAGCAAGGAATACTCACGGAAGAAGACTTTGCAGCATTACCAGAGTTTCCGGTTGACCATGTGGATTTTGACCAAGTGATCAAAACCAAAACATCTCTGCTTCGGAAAGCCTACGAAACCTTTAAAACAAAAGCAACTCTGGTGCAGCAAAAGGAATTTACGGCTTTTTGTGAACTCAAGGCGTATTGGTTGGATGACTATGCCTTCTTTATGGCGCTCCGGGAAGCGCATGGAGGGGCAAGTTGGTTCACCTGGGAGCGGGAGCTTGTCAAGAGGCAACCTGAGGCGTTAGAGCATTGGACAAAGCAGCTAGACGGTGAGATTTACTTCCACAAGTTCTTGCAATTTGAGTTTTTCCGCCAGTGGTCAAAGTTAAAGCAGTATGCCAATTCCCAAGGCATTGAGATCATTGGCGATATTCCCATTTATGTTGCTCACGACAGTGCTGATGTCTGGGCACATCCCGAAATATTTACCCTGGATCAAGAAACGGGTGAAGCCGTACTGATGGCGGGTGTTCCCCCTGATTACTTTAGCGAAACAGGTCAACTGTGGGGCAATCCGCTGTATAACTGGGAACGCTTGCAGCATGACAACTTCGGTTGGTGGGTGCAGCGCTTTGAGTCCCTGCTAGATTATGTAGATATTATTCGGATTGATCACTTCCGGGCATTTGAAGCGTACTGGGCAGTTGATCGGGGTGAAACGACTGCCATAAATGGGCGCTGGATAGAGGCACCAGGTGTTGCCTTTTTTCAGAACCTTAAGGATGAGTTAGGTGAACTGCCAATCATGGCGGAAGACTTGGGAATTATTACACCAGAGGTGGAAGCACTGCGCGATCGCTTCGACTTTCCTGGTATGAAAATTTTACACTTTGCCTTTGGTGGGGATTCCAGTAATCCGTATTTGCCCTTTATCTACCCGCGCAACTGTGTGGCTTATACAGGTACCCATGACAATAACACGACTGTAGGCTGGTTTAATCAGCTTTCAGGCGGGGAAAAAGAGAGCTTGCTGCGATATTTGGGTTGTACAAGTTCAGATGGCATCCACTGGGATCTCATTCGGCTAGCCTTGGGTTCTGTAGCGAATCAGGCAATTATCCCACTTCAGGATGTTTTGGGATTGGACGCTGAGGCTCGAATGAATTTTCCTAGCCAAGCTGAAGGGAACTGGGGGTGGCGCTACCATTCTGGTGCAATCACCGAGGAAATATGCGATCGCCTTAAGACTATGACCCATACTTACGGTCGTGCCCCACGTAGGTAACAGGAGGGAGTTGTTAGTTTCTAGTTGTTCTTGAAATTACCAACAACTAAAAGCTAACAACCTTCTTATAGGCTGGAGTTTGCAGCGAATGTTACTTCCTGAACTTCGCCAGGTGCGCCCAATTGTTTAACCGATTCGTTATTAAACTCAACCAGAACGCCTCCGGCGTTACCCGCTCGAACAATCAGTTTTTGATTGGCAACCCAAGTACGTTGTGTTCCTTCGGGTAAGACTCCTTCAAATTCCGTCTTCCCATCTGCCACGACTCGAATCCAGGATTGAGCCTTGAGGGTAATACCCACTTGTACTGACTTTCCGTCTTCAATTGACTGCGTTACTTTAGCCAGTTTGAGAGGTTCTGTGTTTGTATTCTGTTGTGGCTTTGTTGGTTGCGAGTTGCTGGGTATAGGTAACTGTTGAGCTTGCTGTGCAGAACGGTTAACCAATAGCGATAAGCTACTCACTGCTCCAATCACCAAACAGATATAGAGCAAGTAAAGGTGAATCGGTCGCAGTTGCGCTGCCGGCAAATGTCGCCAAGTAGGCTTAATAAACTGTATAGCCGACCCTATTGGAAAAGTGCTAGCAAACTCTGCCCCATTTAGACCTAACGCATCCGCAAAGCGTTTGATAAAGCCTTTAATATATACAGGTTCTGGTAACTGATCGAGCCGACCTTCTTCAATTGCATTCAATAAGCGTGCCTGAATTCGGGTTCGAGCCGCAACTTCCTCTATAGGGAGAGACTGTTCAGTCCGGAACTGGCGCAGACGCGATCCCAGTTCTTTGAGCTTCTCGATTTGTTCCTGCTGAAAATGGAGTTTATTCTCCTTCATAGACTGTACTCCTTGATATCTGCTGGCACGTTTACTGATGTTAGGTGGACTCGGTTGTGGAGGAAACGAATTTCAAACTCTTTCAGGGGACGGTAGTAACCACTAGGTAGTACCGATTCCCCCTTAGGTTGTAATTGAATCGGACCAATCGCAGTGCGGTGCAGATGAATCACTGGATAGCTTAGCAGTTCGGCGACACGACGAATCTGACGATTTCTCCCTTCTGTTAAAACAATCTCCAAAAGTGTTTCCTCTCTCCCACGCTTAAGTAGCCGGACTTGAGCAGGCAAGGTTTTTTTTCCCGACAGATCGACACCCTCACGCCAAAGTTTTAGTACTGATTCAGGCGGATGACCCTGCACCCAAACATGATAAGTCTTAGGAACGTGATGACGAGGATGGGTGAGATGAAATGTTAAGGCTCCGTCATTGGTTAGTAGTAGAGCACCTGTAGAATCTGCATCCAAGCGTCCTACAGGATGAATACCCTGTCCTCTGGAGAGGATAGGCGGCAGTAAATCAAGAACAGTAGCACGATGAGCAGAATCACGACAAGTGGACACAATTCCAAGGGGTTTATTTAGTAAAAGATAGAGTGGTTGAGGGCGATCGCTTGGTGCTACAGGTTTGCCATCAACTTCAATCAAATCTATTTCTGGATTAGCTTTTTGTCCCAGATGCACCACAGTATGATTCAGCCGAACTCGTCCCGCTAAGATCATCTTCTCAGCTTCACGCCGTGAGGCGATACCCCACTGTGAAAGAACTTTTTGTACTCTTTCTTCCATGATTCGACTACTGTGTGAGCGTTTTCATCTAGAGACAGGTGAGTTAGCAATAAACTACTTTATCCTCTGGGGCACCCTTCCAGGAAGCGGAGCGCTTGCGCCTAACACTGACCTGGATTGACTATGTACAAATATTACAAGAATGTGGATAATTGCAAGTGTTTCGCTTAGGGGTAAGAAAACAATTGACCTCGGAGGCATTATACCTAGGGATCTAAGCATGATTACATATAGTTTTCTGAGGTTAATTTGTGAGTGAAACTCCAAAAGCCTCGAAGTCCAAAAAAAGCCGAGTCATCAGTACCGTATTGTCACCAGCACTACAGCTATGGTTGCGATCGCAAGTTGAGCAGATTGAAGCCTTGCAGTTCAAGCTGATAGGGGGCGATCGCCAAATCCTCAGCGGTCATATTCCGACAGTCACAGTTACCGCAAACCATGCCGTCTATCAAGGACTGCATCTTAGCAAAATTCAGCTAGAAGGTACTGATATTCGCGTCAACCTCGGTCAAGTTATTAAGGGAAAGCCGCTACAACTTTTAGCCCCTGTGCCAGTCGTTGGTCAGCTACTACTCCAGCAAGCCGATCTCCAAGCATCGCTACAGGCACCATTATTATCGAAGGCATTGACTGAAGTACTAGATACACTGCTCAAATCCGATGAAACAACTAATCTAGTTGACTACATAAGCTCTAAACAAGTCACCTGGCAACAGATTGATATTGATGCTGAGCAACTCACCCTAAGAGGTAATTTAGCAGATGCAGAGCTTCGGACAGCACAAGTCGTCATTCGTGCTGGTCTTCAGCTAGTCACGCCCAGTGTACTACAACTGAATCCCCTCCAAATTCAAATCGAACCTGTGTTGCCAGCAAAAAACTTCGCTGCCTTTCAGATAGATTTAGGTCGAGACGTTGAACTCCAAGAACTTACTCTATCGTCTGGACAGCTAATCTGTAGCGGACGCTTGAACGTTATCCCTTAATGCTAGGTGTACAACCGCTTGTTCTCGTCACTAGACTTCTTGCTCCAAGTTAGGGAAAAGGTTAAAAGGGATGACCGATTTCTTGGCTGACCAGAGTTTCCTTGAACGTCTCATTCCTGGTCTTTACAGAGCTTAGATCTGCATCCCACCTCTAGAAGCTGATTACAAGCCCTGAAACTTTCAGGAGACTTGCTAATGTCAATAGTTTTGACTCACTGGGTCTGATAAGTTGATTAAATAGTAGATATTCAATACGTCTTGACATCGAGTCTCAGATTTGACTCCTCAACAATTCACGATGTCACGAAAAAAGTGGGTGGGATAAACATTATGTCGCTAGTTGTCCAGAAATACGGTGGTACCTCTGTTGGCTCAGTAGAACGCATTCAAGCTGTTGCTCAACGTGTTATGAAAACAGCAACTTTGGGGAATTCCCTAGTTGTTGTCGTTTCCGCAATGGGTAAGACTACCGATAGTCTGGTGAAACTAGCGAATGCGATCTCGACGAATCCCAGCCGTCGAGAAATGGATATGTTGCTTTCTACAGGGGAGCAAGTCTCCATTGCTCTGTTGTGCATGGCTTTACAGGAGTTGGGACAGCCAGCAATTTCCTTAACGGGCGCTCAAGTAGGAATTGTTACAGAAGCACACCATAGCCGCGCTCGGATTCTCAAAATTAAAACGGAGCGGATTGAACAGCATCTGAACGAGGGTAAGGTGGTTGTTGTCGCGGGGTTCCAGGGCATCAGTAGCACCGACGCTTTGGAAATTACCACACTCGGTCGTGGGGGTTCGGATACTTCAGCCGTAGCCTTGGCAGCGTCATTAAAGGCGAGTCGATGTGAGATTTATACCGATGTTCCAGGTATCTTGACCGCTGACCCTCGAATTGTACCGGATGCTCAGCTGATGGACGAGATTACAGCCGATGAGATGCTGGAGCTAGCTAGCTTGGGGGCGAAGGTGCTACATCCCCGTGCTGTCGAAATTGCGCGGAATTATGGTGTTCCTTTGGTCGTGTTATCGAGTTGGACAGATGACCCTGGTACAAAGGTAATTTCCCCAATGCCTCAACCGCGTCCACTGGAAGGGTTGGAGATTGCTCGACCTGTCGATGCGGTGGAATTTGATACAGATCAGGCGAAAGTGGCGCTTTTGCGAGTGCCTGATTGTCCGGGTGTGGCGGCAAGGTTGTTTGGTGAGATTGCCCGTCAAGATTTGGATATAGATTTGATTATTCAGTCAATCCATGAGAGCAATACGAACGATATTGCCTTTACAGTGAGCAACGGCATTCTCAATCGAGCCGAAGCCGTAGCACAAGCGATCGCACCTGCCCTCCGTACCCAATCTGCCGATCCCGAAGAAGCTGAGGTAATGGTTGCTCGTGGGATCGCAAAAGTGTCGATCGCAGGTGCTGGGATGATTGGACGCCCAGGCATTGCAGCGCAGATGTTCGTCACTTTGGCAAGTGCAGGCGTTAATATTCAGATGATTTCTACCTCAGAGGTCAAAGTTAGTTGTGTAATTGATATCAAAGATTGCGATCGCGCAATCACAGCACTCTGTCAAACCTTCAACATCAATAGTTCCCCACTCCAACTCCCAAAAGCAACTGAATCAATTCTCCCTACTCACCCCTCCCCTGTACGCGGTGTTGCGCTCGACCTCAATCAAGCCCGTTTAGCGATTCGCTATGTACCTGACCGTCCTGGCAGGGCAGCCCGTTTGTTCGGACACCTAGCCGAGCAAAACATCAGTGTAGATATGATCATCCAGTCCCAACGCTGCCGTGTAATTGACGGTGTTCCTACCCGCGACCTTGCCTTCACGGTGTCACAATCAGATGCGGAAGCCGCTCGGTTGGCATTAAAACAAGCTTCTCCTGATCTAGGGTGTGGAGAGATTCTTCTCGATACAGACATTGCTAAAGTCAGTATTGTTGGGGCAGGAATGGTCAGACAGCCCGGAGTTGCCGCACGGATGTTTGAAGCACTAGCTCAAAATCAAATCAACATTCAAATGATTACCACCTCGGAAATCAAAGTTAGCTGTGTCGTTGCCCAAGAGCAAGGCGTTATTGCCTTACAAGCGATTCACAATGCTTTTGGTCTTGCCGGAAGCAAAAAAATCCAAGTTTCTGCCTAGCTGTCAGGGAAAGTCAAAAAAGGTTCAAGATACCTAGCCTAGGGGCATACAGCTAGCTGTGTTAATGGTTTTATAGTGGTCTCCTGGAGAGATGAGGTACAGCGGGAGGTGTGTGAAACAAGAGATAGAGCAAGGAAAACAAAAAAGCTGATAGCTGACGGCTTTCTTCTATATCTCACCAAAGTGTATTTAGTCCTAAGCCCTGCAAACTGTTTACACCAGCAGCATCGGTGAGATTATATTGCAGAGGGGTTACGGTGATGTAGCGATCGCGAATTGCCTGAACATCTGTGGGGATATCTTTGGGAAGGTGGAGATGGTCGGGTTGTTCGACATCTTCGAGGGCTTCTCCAGCTAACCAGTAATAAATTTTGCCCCGTGGATCAACCCGTTTCTCAAAGGTATCGATATAGCGACGAAGCCCTTGACGAGTGATTTTGACACCAGCAATTTCTTCTGGTTTCACGGGCGGTACATTCACATTGAGTAACATCAATTCTGGTAGCGGTTGCTTAGAGAACTGAGTAACCAAGGTTTTGGCAAACCTCGCAGCCGCCTCAAACTCCCTTGAAGTATAGCTCGCCAAACTAAAGGCAACGCTAGGAATCCCTTCAATCACGCCTTCCATTGCGGCTGAAACCGTGCCGGAGTAGAGGATATCTGTACCAAGGTTAGAGCCGTGGTTGATGCCAGAAAGAACCAAATCCGGAAAGCTGTCCATTAATGCTCCAAGGGCAAGCTTCACACAGTCTGAGGGGGTTCCTGAACACGACCAAGCTCTAACGGTAGGATGAAAAATTGTCTCAATTTTTTCTGCACGGATGGGGTCGTGGAGCGTTAAACCGTGACCTGTGGCTGAGCGTTCGCGGTCAGGACAAACGACAGTAATCTCATGACCCGCTTCGGCAAGCGTATCGGCAAGAGCACGAATACCAAGGGCGAAGATACCATCGTCGTTGCTGATTAACAATTTCATTAAATAGTGATGCGGTAATCATGAAAGTCGTTGTTCGATTTTAGCTTGACAGTTGGGGTGACATAGAACAAGGGGCAGACCAAACCTTCCAGGCGCATCAGTCTGGAAGCAGGGGAAGAGTTTTTAGGGTGGGTTATTTTTGCCGAACTGGTCTAGAGAAGAGCATTGATCATTCAACAAGGTACTAAATACATCGAACTCCTAAGAGCATAGGTAAGCCTTACCTGTAAACTGGTAAAGGTAATCGGCTTCAATAATTTAGCTATTTCTAACCGCTTAGTTTAAGAGCCGATCGCTGAATTCAGCCACAGCAGTTTGTGGTTTTTCGTGTCAACCTACTTCGCTCATAGGTCTGCTTATAGGGTAGGTGCCACAATAATATTCAAAAACCAAAACTTAAAATCTCACTACCTAGCATGACCACTCCGCTCAACGAGCTTGAAGCCCAACTAGCCACACTGAAAGAAGACGCAACAAAAGCGATCGCACACGCTGATACCCTAGAGCAACTAGAACAGTTGCGTATCAACTACCTGGGCAAAAAAGGACAGTTGTCTTTGGTTTTGCGGGGTATGGGTCAGTTATCGCCAGAAGACCGACCCCGCATTGGGGCTTCAGCAAATGAAGTCAAAGAAGCGCTGCAAGAGAACTTAGAGCAAAAGCGATCATCCCTACAAGCGGCACAAATTCAGGCACAACTAGAAGCTGAAACTATTGATGTGACGATGCCAGGGGTTTATCGTCCTCAAGGTCGGCTGCATCCCCTCAACAGCACTATTGACCAAGCCCTAGATATCTTCGTTGGATTAGGTTATACCGTCGCCACTGGACCCGAAATGGAGACGGATTATTACAACTTTGAGGCGCTCAATACTCCACCTGACCACCCAGCGCGGGATATGCAAGATACGTTTTACCTACCGGATGGTAACTTGCTGCGGACTCAAACATCTTCGGTGCAGATTCGCTACATGGAAGCTAACGACCCACCAATCCGGATTGTCTCGCCAGGTCGCGTGTATCGTCGGGATACGGTAGATGCTACTCACTCGGCTGTGTTCCATCAGATAGAACTATTGGCAGTGGATGAAGGGTTAACGTTTACTCACCTCAAAGGCACGATTCAGGTATTTTTACAAGCCATGTTCGGGGAGGATTTACCGATTCGTTTCCGAGCCAGTTACTTCCCGTTTACAGAACCGTCTGCGGAAGTGGACGTGAAGTGGAAAGGTAAATGGCTAGAGGTGATGGGCTGTGGTATGGTCGATCCCAATGTACTTAAGGCAGTTGGATACGACCCGGAGATTTATACAGGTTTTGCTGCTGGTATGGGTGCTGAACGCTTTGCCTTGGTGTTGCATGAGATTGATGACATCCGTCGGTTGTACAGCAGCGATTTGCGTTTCTTACGGCAGTTCTAAGCACACGATCTAGGGATGCAGGTAATCATTGGTGTCAATATAAGACGAGAGCGAATGGAATTCGCCGCTACACAAACGAAGTCCGCCTGCGCGGACTGACGAAAAAATAAGGTTTTTGAAACCTGCGTAGGCGGTAGCTTTTGTTTGTGTAGCTGCGGTTTCAACCGCCAAGTCCATCTTAAATTCAAACCAATGGTAAGTAATACAGCCTACAAATCTAATCAATTAGTAGTTTTTGATGAGAACTCCTGGTTCTTTCTGGATAGGCAGGACATCCAAGGTATCGGTTTGGGCGCAGTACTTTAAGTCTTCGACAACCCCTAGACGTAGTAAACGTTTGCCGTGACTTGCCTGGTGGAACATCGCGAGTAATTGGTCTTTCCATTGAGCGTAGAGTGAGATTGCACCGACTACTTCATCATTCCCAACGAGTTCTTCTAACGGACAGTTGAGTTGGGTGCGTAGGCTATGTGCGATCGCACCAGCACAAACGGTATCCTCTAGTGAGTAACTACCTTCCCAACCTGACCCTACAAGCCAAATCGTCTCAGGTTGTTGCGCCACTATGTACTCGACGACGGCTTTGCGGTTCACCAAGGCAGCCGCTAGCACAACTGGGGCATCCTGTATCCGTTGTAAGGCGCGAGTGCCATTGGTGGTACTGATAAACAAGCGCCGTCCCTGGACTCGTTCGGGTGTGCAATCCAGAGGAGAATTACCCAAGTCGCAGCCAGCCACCGTTGCACCACCACGTTCCCCGGCTCGTAGGCGTTTTTCAGGTAACCACTCTTCGCTGACTTGCATTAGCTTTTCCATATCGCTGAAGACTTGAACCGCTTCTGCACCTGCATTTAAAGCTGTAGAAATTGTCGTTGTGGCTCGCAGGACATCGATTGCGATCGCACAGTCGGGTAAGTGGTCTGTTGGAGTTAGTTCGGGCGTGTGGTAGATGAATAGCTTCACTGGTTGGCTGTACCTCCTTATTAAATTGCTGACTTCCTAATTTTATGGGTCAGTGCTACCCGATTTGAGATTTTGGATTGAACTTTGTTCCACACCAAGTTGCATTCAAACACCTCTCCTAGGTAAGATCTATCAGCTCAAAGCGAATGGCTGAGCGCTGACTGCTACTTGAGATCAGCAATTAAATTAAAAAACTCGCAATCATCAATACCTCTCCATCAGAACGCAGGTAGGGAACTGAGGTATTTTTAAACCCCGTAATGAAGGGTCTGCCATACAGTTGCCAATAACTTGGACTCAGGTCATGCGCGATCGCTTTAAGTGCCCGAAGTTCTTCTGCTAGTTCGGCTGCCAATTCATTAATGCGCTCGGCATGGTCATAAGCACGTTGCGTTGCCTGTTCGACTTGCTCTTGTAGAGTAAGAGGTTGTTGAGGGGGTAATGGCTGTAACTCACGCTCTTTTTGCTGGAGTTGAGCTTCCAAAGCTGCGATCGCCTGATCAATGCCTTCAATTTCCGCTGATACTTGTGCGGCTTCCCTAGCTTGACGACGGTAAGCTTCGGCAATTGCTTCAGGTGACTGATTTTCTGGCAGTATCAGCTTCGCTGTCAGGGTATCTCGTTCAGTGCGTAACACTTCGATCTGAGAGCGAATCGCTTCAATTTCTGCCTGTATCTGATCCATCACTTATCCTGCTTAGGCTGTTAGTTTCGTGAAGCTTTTAGCTCCTTTACCCTTGACTCTCCCTGCCCTAGAACGGCAGGGTTTCTCGGAGGTTTCCTATGAACAAAAGCCTGCGTCAGCAGGCTTTGTTTTTAACCACAAAGGAACCGCGTGTGTCCCCTCCTTCAACAAACAGATTTCCGAAGCCGTAGGCAAGGATGAACGTTTGTAAGGAGGGGCGGTAAGCGGAAAAAAGAGATGGTATCATACTATATACATTTTTTAGTTAGACAATGCCCACTCGCAGAACTACCTTTCGCCTCTATCCCACTAACTCGCAGGAACAAAAACTGCGCTTTTGCAGGGCTATGCACAAGGAGTTGTACAATTGGGCGTTGTCTAACCGCAAGACTCAGTACCAGAAGTTTGGCAACAAAGTTGATTATTACCAGCAGCAAGGCAGCTTGCCAGCTTTCAAAGAAGTCTGGACAGAATACAAGTTGCTCAATGCTGGTAGCTTGCAAGCCACCCTGAAAAGGGTTGACTTTGCCTATCAACGCTTCTTCCAAGGGTTAGGAAAATATCCCCGATTCAAGTCAATTCGTCACTATTCTGGCTGGACATATCCAGACGGTCGCCAATGCTTCAAACTACACACCACAAGTGTTAATGGCTATCTTGAGCTAGGCGACTTGGGTATTCAAGTCCAGATGAGAGGAAAGGCAAGAGTCTGGGGGAGACCAACGACCTGCACCATTGTGTACCGCAACAATAAGTGGTACGCATCAATAACCGTTGATGTTCCAAGTATTGAGAGAGAACTAGGAATAGGTGCTATTGGGATAGATATTGGTTGTAATGCAGCCCTAGCTATAACAGATGGGGAAACCCATCAGTTAATTAAAGCGCCTAAGTTTTTGCGTAAAGCTGAAACTCGAATCAAACACGCATCTAAGTCAAAACGGAGAAAGAGAGCGCCAAATCGTAAATCTAAAACAAAGGCTTCTAGAAGATGGAAGAAGGCAGCTAGTCGAGTCAGTAAAATCATCGCACAAGTTGCTAACCAGCGACAAAACTGGGTTCATCAAGTTGCAGTAGAAATAACGCGCAGTAATAGCCTCGTTGCAACTGAAAAGCTAGAAGTCAAGAACATGACCCGTAAAGCCAAGAAGGGTAAGCGAAGACGGCAGAAGGCAGGACTGAATAAGTCCATCCTTGATGTTGGTTTTGGGATGTTGAAGTCCGCAATTAAGTACAAGGTAGAAGAGGGTGATGGGCAGTTCATTGAAGTCCCCACGAAGAAAGTTAAACCTTCTCAAACCTGTCCTAAATGCGGACATCAGCATCCCAAAACTTTAGATGAACGCATTCATCAATGCAGTGAATGTGGTTATCAGCAGAATCGAGATATCGCTTCTGCCGAAGTCTGTCTTTACTGGGTTAAAGGAACTTTGCCGGGGTTAGGAACTAACCTCGTAGGCGCTGATGGGTCTAGCTCTACTTCGTCACCCAAGGGACGCAAGTCCTGCGGAGGAATGAAGCAACTGGCTCAGAAGAAGCGTCAGAAATCTCAACCTGCTGTCGGGGATGCAGAAACCCCGACCTCCGCGTAGCAGGTCGGGGTAGTTCATCTTCAGAATACTTCGACAAGCTTCACTCGTGAGCAAGGAATTTATTTCATAACACCAAGTAAGGGGTGAGCCTTAGCGGTAGGTAGCTTCGGTGTAGTTAACGCACCATCCAATTGGGGTAGTGAAGCTGTTCTTGCAGAATCTTGCTGCTGTGCAATCAGCGGTAACACATTGCGAATCTGAGCCGTGACAGCTACAGTCTTCACATCATAGGTCTGTGTAGCAATCTTAGGATACAAACCAATACCGATAATTGGAACCAACAAGCAAGCCGTGATGAAGATTTCACGAGGATTAGCATCACCCAGGTAGTTATCAATCGCCAGTTCCGAATTCATGTTTCCGTAGAACACCCGACGCAGCATTGAGAGGAGATAAATCGGTGTCAGGATTAATCCTACGGCTGACAAGAGAACCACTACTACCTTGAAGGTTGAGCTATAAGCCTCACTGGTTGTTACACCGAGGAATATGGATAACTCACCGACAAACCCACTCATCCCTGGTAAGGCAAGAGAAGCCATTGAACCTGCTGTGAAGAGTGCAAAAACCTTGGGCATCATCTGCGCCATGCCACCCATTTTTTCCATGACTAGAGTATGGGTGCGCTCGTAAGTAACACCAGAGAGGAAGAACAGCGCGGCGGCAATCAACCCATGAGACAACATCTGAAGCACTGCACCATTCAGCCCCAACTCGGTGAATGAGGCAATACCAACTAGCACAAAGCCCATATGAGAAATCGAAGAGTAAGCCAGTCTCCGCTTGAGGTTTTCCTGAGCAAAGGCAGTCATTGCACCATAAACGATGTTGACTACACCCAAAACTACGAGAACTGGTGCGAAGTGAATGTGGGCATTGGGTAGCATTTCCATGTTCATGCGAATCAACCCATAGCCACCCATTTTGAGCAATACACCCGCCAAAATCATTGATACAGGTGCAGAAGCTTCGCCGTGTGCATCCGGTAGCCAAGTGTGGAGGGGAAAGATCGGCAGTTTCACACCGAAGGCAATCAGGAAACCTGAATATACCAAAAGTTCAAAGGCGGTCGGGTAGTGTTTGTCTGCAAGCTGTTGCATATCGAAAGTAACAGTATCGCCAAAGAATGCCATGGCTAGTGCCGCTACCAGGATAAATACTGAGCCTGCCGCTGTATAAAGAATAAACTTGGTTGCTGCGTAGAGGCGCTTTTGACCTCCCCATATAGAAATCAGCAGGTAAACCGGGACTAACTCCAGTTCCCACATTAAGAAGAATAAAAGTAAGTCCTGAGCAGCAAACACGCCGATCTGGGCGCTGAACATTACCAGCATCAGGGCGTAAAACAGACGCGGCTTCTGCTTAACTTTCCAACCCGCTAAAATTGCCAAGGTTGTCACCAAGCCAGTCAAGACAATCAGTGGCATCGATAATCCATCAACAGCCAAAGACCAATTCAGTCCTAGCTGGGGTATCCAAGGATACGTTTCGACAAGCTGGAATTTTGAGTTTTGTAAATCGTACTGACTCCAAAAGGCGTAAATTGTCAAAGCAAAATCCACTAACCCAACCCCAAGGGCATACAAGCGGACGGTTCGGCCCTCCTTATCGGGGAGTAGAGGAATCGCCAGGGAAGCCAGTAGGGGCAACAGAATGATAGTGGTTAACCAGGGAACTTGAGTAGTAATCATCACTGGGAATAAATACCTATCGTTGCCAACTTTTCTATTGTATTAAGTTTAGTGAAGCTTTGAGAAGAGTGATTAACCAAGTAAATCAAATCTTCATCATAGATAGGGATAAATACTTAACAAAGAACACAGGAGTTCAGAAGTTCAGGAGAATCTGTAAGTTGCTCCAAGTGTCATCCTCGTGCTATAGGAGGTAGCCTTGAGCCATAGCTTTTGAATAGACTTCTTGCAAAAGCTGAGGAGACAAAGCGATCGCGCTAGACTTTCCCTAGATGTAAACACGGTAAATGTTGATGAGCCTGAAAGACCGCATTTCGGAAGACATCAAAACCGCCATGAAGGCGAAAGACAAAGTTCGATTGGAAACAGTCCGCAGTATCAAAAAGGTCATCCTGGAAAAAGAAGTGAGCGTGCGCCCTCAGGGACAAGACACCCTCACAGAAAGCCAGGAAACTGAAGTCTTGGTACAGCAAGCCAAACAACGTCGCGAGGCAATTGAGATGTTTCGCCAAGCTGGGCGGGATGACTTAGTGGAACAACAAGTTCAAGAGTTAGCGATTATCGAAGAGTATCTGCCAAAGCAACTCTCCGATGAAGAGGTGGGTGTAGTTGTGGATGAGGTTGTTGCCTCTGTTGGGGCTAGCTCAATTAAAGATATGGGTAAGGTAATGGGGCCAGTGATGCAACAGCTCAAAGGTAAAGCGGATGGGCAGAAGATTCAAGCGATCGTGAAAGCGAAGCTAGGTGGTTGATTGTTATTTGTTGTTCGTTGTTTGTTAAAGACCTAGAAATAGCCAACAACCAATAGCCAACAACAAATTTAGACAGTTCTTGCTCCTTGGGTGTCGATAGAAAGCGATCGCGCTTGAGCCAAAATCCCTTGAGCCTTCCAAGCCTCTGCCATCGCTACCGCAACATCAGCCGCCTGTGCTGTATCCACCAATGCAATTAGGGTTGGGCCTGCACCACTAATTACCAGTCCGTAAGCCCCAGCTTTCAAAGCGGCTGAATTGACAGCATCATAGCCAGGAATCAAGGATTGTCGGTAAGGCTGATGTAATTTGTCTTGCAAAGCGGTTCGTAACCAGTCTCCTCGTCCGGTTTCCAAGCCTCTGATGAGCAACCCAAAATGGGCGATGTTAAAAATCGCATCAGCACGACTAATCTCAGTCGGGAGAACGCGCCGCGCTTCTTTGGTGGAAAGTTCAAAATCTGGAATCGCGATTACTGGCACAATCTCGCTATGCCAAGGAATGTCGCAAATTTCCCATGCCTTTAGAGGAGCTTCACCACTAGCAGCAAGGCGACAGCCTCCTAGGAGTGCGGGAACTACATTATCTGGATGTCCTTCGATTGCGATCGCTAATTTCATCACCTCAATCTGATCGAGAGGTTTCCCTGCCAACTGATTAGCCCCAACTAATCCACCAACAATTGCTGTTGCCGAACTACCTAATCCTCTAGCGAGTGGTACACCTAGCTCAATCTCAATGTGTACTGGCGGTGGTGTCTGCCCAAGGTGTTGGTACAACTGCAAAAATGCTTGGTAGGCAAGATTATTTTCGCTAGTGTCCACCAGTTTCGCCTCTGTTCCCGTAACACTAATCCTGACAACCTCAGCGTCATCTGACTGTGTAGGAACATCAGGGATTGCCTCAAGGCGAGTGAAGCGGAACTGATTGTATAGCGTCAACGCTGCGCCAATACAATCAAACCCTGGTCCCAAGTTAGCTGTTGTGGCAGGAACAGTGACAGTAGTAGTGGAAACAATAGACATTAGCAATACTCGAAATTAATCAGCAGGTTGCGATCGCTACTTATTATGGTTTATTTCTGCCCAACCATTTGGTTAAGAAGTCAAACAATATGAGTGAATCAGGACTTATTATCCTTTCCAATCAAAAAGTGGTGGAGCGATCGCATCATCACCCCACCACTTTTGTCTCATGTAATCTGACTAAGCGCTAAATCTCTCAACTTGAACGGCTACGAGTTGAAGATTTCTTTGTACCAGTCGAGGAGGTTGTCTTTTTTGTCGTTGTTTTGCGGCTACTGGATGTCCCTGTTGACTTCTTCGTTGTTGAACTGGTTGACTTACTCGATTTACTCGTTGATTTCTTAGTAGATGCCTTAGCCGCTAAAAGATCTACCGCCGTTTCCATCGTTATGTCTTCCACTGATTGACCTTCAGGGAGTGAGGCGTTGGTTTTCCCATGCTTCACATACGGTCCATAGGGACCATCGTAGATATTCACGGGTTCATTATCCTTGGGATGGGCACCTAGCTCTCGTAGGGCTTTCTTTGATTTTCCAGCAGCACGTCCTTTCTTCGGTTCTGCTAGTAGCTCTAATGCACGTTCTAGTGTAATTGTCAATACATCATCGCCTGCTTTGAGCGATCGATATTCTTTCTCTCCTTTCCCTTGGTCGTGAACTACATAAGGACCGAAGCGTCCCAGACTTGCCTGAATTCTGCCACCAGTAGCGGGATGAGTACCTAACGTGCGGGGCAAAGCCAGTAGCCCAACTGCCATGTCCAAGGTCACAGTGTCCATGGTGACGCCCTTAGGCAGAGAAGCCTGTTTCGGCTTTTTGTTCTCCTCTGAGACATCACCCAGCCGGACATAAGGGCCATAGGGACCAATCAAGATGTAAATCGGTTCTCCCGTTTCTGGATGAAATCCGAGTTTATCGGGTCCTTCAGTCTTCTGGCGCAGCAATACCTCCACCTGTTCTGGGTCGAGTTCAGACGGGGTTAAATCCTTGGGGATCGAAGCTTTGACTATGCCATCACCATTCTCTGCTTCGAGGTAAGCCCCAAATCGACCGATACGCACTTTGGCATCTAGGTTTTCCAGTTCCACTGTGCGGGCTTCGTTGGGATCAATCTGGCTTTCTTGTTCTTTGACTTGAGTTTCTAGTCCTTTCTCTCCTAGATAAAATTTCTGTAGGTAGGGAAGCCAATCCGCTTCACCTGTTGAAATCTCATCGAGAGTCTGCTCCATCTGCGAGGTGAAGCTCGTATCCACAAGGTTGGGGAAGTACTTTTCCAATAAGCCAGTGACGGCAAAAGCAGTAAAGGTAGGAATCAAGGCATTGCCGTTAAGTTGGGCGTAGCCTCGGTCAATAATGGTGCCAATAATGCTGGCGTAGGTACTAGGACGCCCAATCCCCTCACTTTCAAGCATTTTCACCAAAGAGGCTTCGGTGTAACGGGCTGGAGGTTGGGTTTCATGACCGTCGGCTTCGAGTTCCAGGCAGTTAGGATTGTCGCCTACCTTCAGGGGCGGTAGGATTACTTCCTGGTCTTCTAGGGCAGCTTCTGGGTCATCCGAACCTTCGACATAGGCGCGTAAGTAACCTGCAAAATCAATCCGCTTGCCACTGGAACGAAAACCCGCGTCTTCAACTTGCAACTGAACAGTTATTTGAGTTTGCCGTGAGTCCGCCATCTGGCAAGCAACTGTGCGCTTCCAAATCAGGTCGTAGACTGCGAGTTCTCGACCGCCAAGTCCTGTTTCTTTCGGAGTACGGTAAGTACTGCCTGCCGGACGAATCGCTTCGTGGGCTTCTTGAGCGCCTTTACTTTTGGTTGTGTACTGACGGGGTTTTGGGCTGAGGTACGGCTTGCCATACATCTGCTCAACACAACTCCGTGTTGCTGCGATCGCTTGTTCAGATAAATGCACTGAGTCTGTCCGCATATAGGTAATATACCCTTGCTCATACAGACTTTGAGCCGTCCGCATCGTGTCACGGGCAGACAAGCGTAGTTTCCGGTTTGCCTCCTGTTGTAGCGTCGAAGTTGTAAATGGTGGAGCAGGCTTGCGGACAACGGGACGTTCTTCGATGTCACTAACTGTCCAGGTTTTATCCGTGAGGCGTTCTTGCAGTTCTCTGGCTTCCGCTTCCGAAAGCAGCCTCACCTGCCGCCCAGCAATAATTTGACCCGTGTTGGGATCGAAGTCGCTACCAGTAGCTACCTTAACGCCAGCTAGAGAAACAAGCCGTGAATCAAACCGTGTTTTCTCCTGTTCTAGAACGGCTTTCAAATCCCAGTAGCTCCCCTGGCGGAAAGCCCGACGCAGTCGTTCTTTAGTCACCAACAGGCGCACAGCTACCGACTGGACACGACCTGCCGACAAGCCCCAAGCGATTTTCTTCCACAGCAAAGGGGAGAGGGTATAACCTACCAATCGGTCTAAAATCCGTCGAGTTTCTTGAGCATGTACAAGCTGTTCGTCGATATCACGGCAGTTTTTCAGAGCTTTTTTAATCGCTTCTTGGGTGATTTCATGAAACACCATCCGCTTGGTGGGGACTTTCGGTTTTAGCAGTTGCAGTAAATGCCAACTAATGCTTTCTCCTTCACGGTCTTCGTCTGTAGCAAGAACAAGTTCATCAGCGTCTTTAAGGGCATCCTTAAGCTGCTGAACAATTTTCTTTTTATCTTTGGGAACAACATATAGGGGTTCAAAGTTAGCCTCCACGTTTACCCCCAACTGCGCCCAAGGTTCCTCTTTTACGGATGCCGGAATTTCTGTGGCGGACTGAGGGAGGTCACGAACATGTCCCATCGATGCCTCAACACGATAGCTAGAGGGCAAGTAGTTACGAATGGTACGTGCTTTGGTCGGAGATTCAACAATAACGAGGGTTGACATAGGAATGTTAACTTCCTTCGGGGATATAGCAGCGGGCTAAACAGACAAACGTGATGAAGGGAGGGCGAAATGACGATGGCGAGTTATTCAAACGGAAGCTGAGGAGATACCCATAAAGAGATCAACCACCAGCCTTATTGCTAAATGTAGCTTGATATCTACTTATAGCCGATACTCAGTAGCAACCCTTAATGCTCCGGATTATGCCAGAATGAATGCCAACGTCCGGGTTCGGTGTGATTATAGCTGAGACATCCAAGCAAAGTTGGGGGAAGTACCGATGCAGCCAATTCGACAAGGGGATGTAATTTTGGTTACTGTAGAACCCAATCAGGGACAAAAGCCATCTCATCTGACTTTGGCAGAAGTTAAGAAGTTAAAGTGACAGGACATAAGCACCGCCTTAGTTAGGGATAAGCCCAGTTGTATGAGAAAGATGGCACCCTCTATCTGCGAGTCCTCTCAGAGACGGCTTTGCTTACCCACGAAGAGCATAACGCGATCGCAATTCCTCAAGGCAACTAGATGGTAAGGATTCAGCAAGAATATGAGCCTCAAGGCTGGCACTATGTCGCAGACTAACATTGAAAAGCTAACGCCACAAGAAATGCTAATTCCAGTTTACCGACTCCAGAGACAACTACAGGGTAAATATGGGCAGCCCATACTTGATTCAAGGAATTGGTTACGCCTGAATTTGCCAAGAATTGCAAGCTACTAAAATTAGATTTTTGGCAAGAATATACATTAATAAGAATCGGTTATGACGTTTATATCGAACCAATTTAATTATTAAAGATGACTTGTCCTAGTACTGGAGAAATTCATATCTTGCGTATCCCAACTAAGTTGAAATCAGCTAGAGAAGCGATAGGCTGGGCAATTTTAGGAAATTGAGCCAGATAAATTTCTGATACAAACCTGAAAGTTTTCTTGATAGGTTGACTATATAAATTTAAACTTAAAATAAAAAGAGATTTTCCTCTAAATTTACTGTCTAAGGCATAACTTAGACATTTAGAGTAAATTTAGCTGCTCAAGGGGTGAAATCACCGATAAGATAAATAAGGTCAATCTTGATACCAACATAGCCATAGACAATACTGATAGAACCTATGGATTTTGCCAATCTTGCTGCTCAGCTTAATGCTGGGATAATTTTGCCAGAGGGAATTGTAATTATTACCCTCATACTGGTTTTAGTAATTGATCTGATTGCTGGTAGGAGTGCCGCTAATGGGCTACCTTATGTTGCAATTGGAGGTCTTCTTACTGCCCTAGTCGTTCTGTACTACGAATGGGATGTTGCTGACCCGATCGCCTTTCTGGGGAGCTTCAACGGTGATGCCCTGAGTGTGGCGTTTCGTGGCATTATTGCCCTATCGTCGGTTGTAACGATTTTGATGTCGATTCGCTATGTGCAGCAGTCTGGCACATCCTTAGCAGAATTTATCGCAATTTTGCTCACCGCTACAGTGGGAGGAATGTTCCTCTCAGGCGCGAATGAGCTGGTGACCATTTTTATCTCACTGGAAACTCTCAGTATCTCATCGTACCTAATGACGGGTTACATGAAGCGTGACCCCCGTTCCAATGAGGCAGCATTGAAATACTTGCTGATTGGGGCATCAAGTTCAGCCGTCTTTCTCTACGGTGTCTCCTTGTTGTACGGCTTGTCTGGAGGAGAAACTCAGCTAAATTCGATCGCAGAGGGTATGACGGCTATCCAGTCGGGTGAATCTCTAGGGATTTTAATTGCGTTAGTATTTGCGATCGCAGGTATTGCCTTCAAAATCTCGGCTGTTCCCTTCCACCAATGGACACCTGATGTATACGAAGGTTCTCCAACTCCAGTGGTTGCCTTCCTCTCTGTCGGTTCCAAAGCAGCAGGCTTTGCGTTAGCAATTCGCTTAATGACAACTGCCTTCCCTTTAGTTACCGAACAGTGGCATTTTGTCTTCACAGCCCTTACCGTCTTGAGCCTAATTTTGGGGAACGTTGTCGCCCTCACCCAAACCAGCATGAAACGGCTGTTAGCCTATTCTTCCATTGCTCAAGCTGGTTTTGTGATGATTGGTTTGATTGCTGGAACTGATGCCGGGTATGCCAGCATGGTATTTTACCTCCTGGTTTATCTGTTCATGAACCTAGGCGGCTTTACTTGCGTTATTCTCTTCACCCTCCGCACGGGAACTGACCAGATTAGCGAGTACGCTGGTCTTTATCAGAAAGACCCTCTTTTAACTCTGTGCTTAAGCATTTGTTTGCTCTCCTTGGGTGGAATTCCACCATTGGCAGGGTTCTTCGGCAAAATCTACCTATTCTGGGCAGGTTGGCAGGCAGGGCTGTATGGCTTAGTCTTGCTGGGTTTGATTGCCACTGTGGTGTCGATTTACTACTACATCCGCGTCGTCAAGATGATGGTAGTCAAAGAACCGCAAGAGATGTCCGACTCCATAAAGAATTACCCAGAAATCCGCTGGAATCTTCCTGGTATGCGTCCCTTGCAAGTGGGTTTGGTACTATCGCTGATAGCAACTACCTTGGCGGGGATTCTATCAAATCCCCTGTTTACCTTAGCAAACAGTTCCGTTACCCGTACTCCAATGCTGCAACAGGCAAGACTTAACAATCAGCCTGCTGTCGTTAGCGTTCAGCCAATCTTAGATAAAGACACTGAAAGCTAACACTCTCATTATTTTTAGTAAACGCCTGACTTGAGAGAGTTGGGCGTTTTTTGTTTAGCAGATAGCTGAGGAAAAGAAGAAGTCGATCACTTTGCCTACAATATATCGACTCTCCGTTGACAAAGTTGAAGCGACTACTCACTATAGTTTTTTGTCCAATGTCCCGACAACTATTCAAAAAGTCATTGAGATCCAGATTAATAATCAGTAATCCTCAAACTTTATACTAAGTTTCAACAACCTTTGTAGAAAGCCCTGCATAGTCCCCCGTTGGGGTTTTTCCAACAATATAGACATCCAGACTTCTTTCACCCAGCCGATAGACCTTTATCTGATTAAGGTTGTGCTTGAGCATCTCGACAAGAGCCTTAAACCGATTGAGTGTTTCGTGTTCCTCTGGGTTGTGCCACTCCTGTTCAGTAGTCGCTACGACAAAAAAAGAATCAATGTCTACAACTTCAATAGGTGTGTCTACAGGGTGTCCTGTATGATGAAGAATTGTTTCTGGAGTGATAGCCAAGCTGTCTGATGATTCCCACAAGAAAACTTCAAAGGGATAGTCAGACTCGCTGATGAATAGTAAGCCATCAGAAGCTTGTTGAAGTTGGTCACTTAGTTCAGAGTTTTTCTTAGTCATTTAGGTCAGCCAGATACTCCTCTTTGAAGCTAGTCTGAAGATGTGGCTGTGTCTACAAGACTCTATCCGTAAAAGTAACTGCCAAGCCTGTAAGTTATCCATGTAACTACAAACCCCTAGTCTTGAATTCGGTTTTTTGACCATAAGCCGGAGGTAATTCTCAATAATCCCTCAACTGTCACACTCGTTATCGGTAACTCCAAGGCAATCTCTAGCTTTATTGCAGCTACACCGGAATAGTTTTGAGACATTCGATTCGATTGCTACTGCACTATCTTAAATTTTGGGATGTGCCAGTACCGCAATGATTCATACTACTGTTCAGCAACGCCCAGCAACGTCAATCACGTCAAAATAGCACCACCCATCAACTTAGAATAGCGATACTCCAACTCCGCTCTGATTAAAGGCACACCTTTGAGTGTCTCATTGTTGAGAATTATCTTCTCAGCCGCATCTCGCGCCAAGTTCAACACTTCTTGGTCTTCCACCAAACTAGCTAGAGCAAAATCCGCTAACCCTGATTGGCGCCTGCCTAATACTTCACCAGGACCACGGAAACGCATATCCATCTCGGAGATGAAAAAGCCATCCTGCGACTGTTCCAGTACCCCAAGACGCTGACGTGCTGTATCCGTTTTGGAACCACTCATCAGGAGACAGTAAGACTGATGTGACCCTCTACCAACACGACCTCGTAACTGATGTAATTGAGATAATCCAAAACGCTCAGCATTCTCAATCATCATCACTGTTGCGTTAGGGACATCAACGCCAACTTCAATCACTGTAGTCGAAACAATAATTTGAGTCTGATTATCACGAAAAGCATTAAGTGCTTCATCCTTCTCGGCTGAACTCATTCGACCGTGAAGTAGACCGACTTGAAACTCTGGGAATATCGTTTCAGATAGCCGCTGATGCTCTTCAACAGCAGAACGCACATCTAACTTTTCCGATTCCTCAATCAAGGGCAACACAATATAAGCTTGACGCCCTTGAGCAATTTCCCGACGCATCAGGTCGTAGGCGTGGTTGCGTTCCTTACCCGATAGAACAGTGGTATGAATTTGCTGACGTCCTGGTGGTAACTCATCAATCTGACTGACATCCAAATCTCCATGCAATGTCAATGCCAAGGTGCGGGGGATGGGTGTCGCTGTCATCGTTAGGACATGGGGAGACTGACCTTTTTGTTGTAAACGTGCTCGTTGCTGTACGCCAAACCGATGCTGTTCATCAATCACAACTAAGCCTAACCGCTGAAAATTCACAGGGTCTTGAATCAAGGCATGAGTACCAACGAGGAGGGGTAGTTCACCTGTTTCTAATTGAGCATGAATTTGACGGCGCTTTTTGGTAGTCGTGGAACCTGTGAGGAGTTCGACTGGCAGATGCAGGAGGTTGAACCAGCTAACTAGCTTGCGGTAATGCTGTTCTGCTAAAACTTCAGTCGGTGCCATTAGTGCAGCTTGGTAGCCAGATTGAATCGCAGCAAGGATGGCAACAACACCAACAACGGTTTTACCAGAACCGACATCCCCTTGCACTAAGCGGTTCATTGGGGTAGATGATTGCAAGTCTTTGAGGATGTCGCTAATGACTTGCTTCTGTGCATTCGTGAGTTCAAAGGGAAGGAGTTGATTGAATTGGTCAATCAGTTCCCCTGTGGGAGCGAGTACAGCACTGGTTTCTTGTCGCTTTTGAGCATGACGGCGTTGGAGAAAGCCTAACTGTAAATAGAAAAACTCGTCAAAGACTAATCGACGACGGGCGCTTGCGAGGAGTTCACTGTCTTGGGGAAAATGGATATTTGCGATCGCATCACTCACTCCAATCAAGCCATACTGCTTTCGTATGGCAACTGGAAGTGGGTCTTTGAGTTGAGACGTGTAGGGAAGTGCTGCAATTACTGCTCGTCTCACCAAGTCCGCAGGTACACCCTCCGTCAGAGGATACACCGGAACAACGCGCCCGATTTTTATCGAGTCAATACTACCGCCTGGACTATCTAAGACTTCCAGTTCAGGGTCTTCTAGGGTAATACCATACTTATTCTTCTTCACAAGACCAGACGCTGCAACGACTGAACTAGGGGGATATCGGCGCTTTTGTTGCTCCTGCCAGCCGCGATTACTATAGCGAGTCCCTGCAAAAAAACGATTGAGTTTAATTTGACCCGTAGGGTCTCTTAAGACGACCTCAAAAATGGTTAATTTCTTGTTGCGGGGACTGCTGAAACAGCTACAGCTTTTCACCGTACCCACAACAGTGACAGTTTCACCAGCTTCAAGCTGATTAATATTGACCTGACGCGCATAGTCGATATGGTCACGAGGATAGTAGTATAGGAGGTCACGAACTCTATGTAGACCGAGACGGGCTAAATATCCACTTTGTCTAACACCCACATCTTCTAACTCAGACAACGGTCGATCAAGCGTGAGCGTCTGGCTTTCTTTGATTTCGCTTTTGGCTGGTACAAGGGGTGTTGTGCGAGGAGACTTGACTTTAGGAGATTCTGAGGGTGAAGAAGTGACGTTAGACACATCAGCAGGTTCATTCTCCGCTAAGCGACTTAACTCGTCTTGCTGTAATTGGGAAAGAAATCGGCGAGTTTCAGTGACTAGATGTTGCCGCTGTTGAGCCGTCATTTGAGGATAACGGGAAAACGCGGCAGCAATTTCTTGCCACTGCCGTCGCTGGGCTAATGTTAGGATGTCCGGAGTTTTGCCAAAGCTGAGACAGAGGAACTCACTAAAGCGATACTGGTTGCCCAGCAAGTCAGTAAAGCCTTTGTCCGCTTCTACTGCAAGGGCTTTTTGCAATCGCAACCAATCTGGTGATTCTGTTCCCACAACTTTCTCCTATAGTTAGTTATTAGTTATTGGTTTTTTGTTTTTAGTTGTTAGACAGAATTTGACAAGTTGCCTAAAATCTTAGGGTTGATTTTTTATTTATTAAACAACCAACAACTAACAACCAACAATTAACAACCAACAACCAACAACTACTTATCAAACCAGCTAGAGCGCCATGCGGCTTCGGCTTGTGCAACAGCTCGCTCGCGTTGATATTTATGATACTCTCGCCGGAGTGTGTTTGCTTTGGCGGCAAGCTTACGAATTTGATTACGTGCAGCGGTTAAAGTTGGATCAGCAAACTCAATCTCTGATAATCGTAGATGAATTGCGATGATGCGCGTTAGGGTCGAATCTTCTTTTTCACCCTCACTTTCAGTTTCCATCAACAAATTTAAGAGATGGGGTGAGCCAGCGGTTGCATCCCCCGGTACCTCAACTTGGACAGCGGCTTCTAAGATAGCGACGGGTAACTTGTTGGGCAGGATACTAGTTTGTTGTAGTAGACGATTAGTATTCAAAGAGAGCGTTTGAAGGGTTTTTGCGATCGCTTCTTCCAACTGCTCTTGCCATCGCGCTAATTGCTCTGGTTTACTCAGCTCAGTCAGTTTAACGGTTTGAGGCGCAACTGGAGACTCATCATTTACTATCATTTCAACAGCATCTGGCAACTCATCTTGAATGGGTTCCTGCGGCTGTTCGTCACTGACAGGTGATGCCTCTGGTTCAGCTATCGTTTCTTGCTCATTCAAATTGGTTGAATCTTCCAGATGAGAAAGCAATTGTTCTTGAGCCTTCCCTCCTAGTTCGCGTAATGCTTGCTGCAACGTTTGCCGCTGATTAAATGACAAGCTCAAAAACGACTCAGGATACCCTTGAGTGCAAACCTGATAACTTGCCAAAATGAGCTGCTGCCGCAGGGCTTGCCCTAGTAACTTTAGATATTGAGAATAGGTACTGTGGAATTCTACCCTCAAAAGAGCGATCGCTTCCTCAAGCGTTGCCAAATCCTGTTCAATTCGTTCAACTGTTCGCGCCATAGTGTTCTATAACTGCTCAGTAGAGTTGTCTCCTTGCTGAGTGATTCCCTCACCCAGAACATAGCGGACAAAACGACGCACTCGAATATTTTCGCCCAATTGTGCGATCGCTTGTTTAACTAACTCTTCAACCGAGATACTTTGATCACGAATATATGCTTGCTCCATCAAACAAAGTTCTTTCAGCCGTTTCTCTATCCGGCCTTGAACAATCTTCTCTTTAACACTCTCTGGCTTATCTGCCAAGTCATCTCGGCCCATCTCAATTTCTTTTTCTTTGTCAGAAACTTCTGCTGGAATGTCGCTAACCTGGACATACTCTACATTCGGACAGGCAGCAATTTGCATAGAAATGTTCCGCACCAAAGCTTGGAATACTTCGTTGCGGGCAACAAAATCTGTGTCACAGTTGACTTCTAGCAGCACACCCACCCGACTACCTGTGTGGATATAACTTGCGATTAAGCCTTCCGCTGGCTCTTTTTCAGAATTTCCACCAGCAGCGGCAAGGAGTTCTCCTTTTTGGCGTAGCCGTTCAATGGCTTGTGCGATGTCCCCATCACTTTCTTGAAGTGCCTTTTTGCACTTCATCAAACCAACACCAGTTTTGGCACGGAGTTCTTGAACAAGCTTTGCTGATATTTCCTTCATGTTGCCCTACCGAATTCAGCTAGTTAGCAATAAAAGGCAAAAGTTAGCGAGAAAACGCTTTGCTTTTGCCTTTTTTCTCCCCCTTTGCTTAGGTAGGGCAAGGGGGAGAATCGCCGTTTACCTTCTGTTATTTGCCACCCATTTGTGCGGCGACTTCCTCAGCAAAGTTCGTTTCTTCCTTTTCAATGCCTTCACCCAGAACAAATCGGGTAAAGCGACGCACTTGGATGTTTTCACCTAGCTGAGAAATCGTTTGCTTCACCAACTCTTCTACCGTGATATTTTGGTCACGAATATAAGATTGATCCATCAACGATAACTCTTTTAAGCGTTTGTCAATTCGACCTTGAACAATCTTCTCTTTGATGTTCTCTGGCTTACCTGACAAATCATCCCGTCCCATTTCGATGTCCTTTTCTTTTTGGGCGACGTCTTTGGGAATGTCTTCTACCTTCACGTACTCAACGTTGGGACAAGCTGCAATCTGCATTGCAATGTTTCTCGCCAGTTTTTGGAACTCTTCGCGACGGGCAACAAAATCCGTTTCGCAGTTCACTTCAACCAGAACGCCAACTCTACCGCCAGTATGGATGTAGCTATCTACAATGCCTTCAGCCGCCACACGCCCGGATTTTTTCTCTGCGGAGGTAATCCCTTTTTGCCGCAGCCATTCTGTCGCTTTGTTGATGTCGCTGTCGTTCTCTTTAAGAGCCTTCTTGCAATCCATCATGCCAGCGCCAGTTTTGTCGCGTAGCTCTTTGACGAGTTTTGCCGAAATTTCCGCCATCTTCCCCTTGTTCCTAAATTTATGAACAGAATTACACGCTAATTATTCTTCTGTTTCTTCTACATCTTCTGTTTCTTCTACATCTGACGAGTCAATGTCGTCAGTTTCCTCTTCGTCGATGTCATACGCTGAGGTGTCGAAATCTTCGTAGTCTTCTTCGGCTTCGAGCTGACCATGACGCCCTTCGTAAATAGCATCAGCCAACTTACCCACTATCAGCTTAATCGACCGAATTGCATCGTCATTCGCTGGGATTGGAATATCTGCAACATTGGGATCGCAGTTTGTATCCAACATGGAAACAATGGGTAGTCCGAGCTTTTCGCATTCAAGAATTGCGTTGTACTCGCGGCGTTGGTCTACAATCACGACCACATCGGGGACTTTCCGCATCAGCTTGATGCCACCCAAGTACTTTTGAAGCTTGCCGAGTTCGCGACGCAGCACTGAGGCTTCTTTTTTGGGTAGTAAATCGAGAGCGCCACTAGCTTCCCGGCGTTCCAAGTCTTTTAAGCGCTCAACTCGTGTCTTAATCGTCTCCCAGTTGGTGAGCATCCCACCCAACCACCGTTGATTGACGTAGTAGGCTCCACAACGAGAAGCTTCTTGGGCAATGATTCCAGCAGCTTGCCGCTTTGTACCGACAAAGAGAAACTTTTTGCCCTGCTCAGATGCTGTACGCATATAGCTGTAGGCATCTTCCATTAGCTGGGCTGTCTGCACCAAGTCAATGATATGGACACCATTACGAGCTGTATAGATGTACTGAGACATTCTAGGGTTCCACCTACGGGTCTGATGACCAAAGTGAACCCCTGACTCCAGCATTTCAGCCAAAGAGATGACTGGCATAATTTTGAACTCCTAATTCGGGTTTATCCTCCATCTAGGTGGATTTCCTCTATAAAACTTAGGAAACACCCGAAATCCTAGATGTGTGAATTTTAGACAACCCTCTTAAGGTAACACAATTAAGCTACCACTGAGTTTAGAAGCTCTGGTTTATTCTTCGGGTAAATTTCCTAGAAGTCGTTTTTTTTCAGCTTGAGCGCCGTCTTTTAACCAATCAATAGGTTTCTCTTCTTCTGTTTTATCCGGGTTTACCCATACAACATTTCGGAGTTCACCTACCGGAACTGCTGCTTTATCAAAAAGTTTCCTTACGGTGTCATCAAGCGAAATCACAGTTTTATCTGTTGCTAGGGCGGCTTCAATAAGCCGGAAATCTTTAAGCATTGCCTCACAATTTTTTTCACTAGCAGTAATTGACTTAATTGTGTTCCATAACTCTTCATCGGCTGCAATATCAGCTCGATATTCGACCTTCTTCTTAGCCACCATTGTGCGAAGCCATGTACGAGCAAAATTTGACTGGTGTTTATTCCACTCTTCTCTGATATCTGGCGTCATAACGACTCGGTGGCAGATGTCCAAGATAGCTTGGAGAAAATCCCGGCAGTTAACTGATGTTGGATATGTTGCTTCTTTTCCACCAGAAGAACGTGCGATAGAGGCATCAATAACAAGACGTTTGGAAATTTTAGCTGCCATATCAACGCTGCCAAAGGTGAGCCTCTGCTGCATTTAGATAGCGGCTTTCTAGTTTCAAAGACACATCGCTAAAATCTTCAGACCAATCCCCAAAAGCTCCAGCATCATCTAATTCAGCGCTGTTGACTTCTGTAACACCATCCTCTCTGCGCGTAAACCAGTGAAGTTTTACTAAGTCTGGTGATAACTTACCCTCTGCAACTAAAGATTGAACCGCTAATAACAGTAATTCACTGTGCGTTTCCAGAACTACTCGTACACCCCGCTTTGCTGCATCTGCTAATATCTCTGCCATAGCAGCTTGAGCGCGTGGATGAAGATGAACTTCTGGTTGTTCCAAATAAACTAGTTGTCCTGGTTCTGCTACGAGAAGGGCAACTAGCACTGGTAAAACCTGAGATACTCCAAGACCCACATCAGCAATACTAACCATTTCTGTTGCTTCACCACTAGTTAGTGAACGACCTACACGTAGCTCAATGTGTACATCATTAATTTGTTTCGCATCAACCTTTGATGTCAGCCCAAGGGTTTCAAGGGCGCGTCCTATCTCTTGAAGTCGCTCATCCTTAGTTTCATTCCAGTAACTAAGCACACTTGCTACATAATTATCAAAAGTTCCAGGAAATTCTCTGCCGATAGCTGTTGTCTTATAGGTTCGTTCTGGATTACCTCTTAATCCTGGAATATGTATAAGCTTACGAATATAACTTTGAAATGAGCTAGAATAATTTGTTCCCCAACCAATTGACTCTTGACCTACAGCTAGCTCAAGCTCAAGAAAACATCGCTCCCTCTTAGCTTTATATTTAGGTTTCTCACCGTCTCTATCTATTTGTAAAAAAGATTCGTTGAATTTTTTGATATATTCAGGAAGATTCATCATGAAATCTTCATGTGACATTCTAGTGCCAAAGTTTGCCTTTAATTTATTACTAGGATTATTCCAAAGACTATAAGTTGTCTCAATAATTTCAACACCTTTGGAACTATGTTTATTGAAAGTACTTGTAAAAGACAAATCATTATCTATTTCAACAGATACAGTGAGACTATCAGATTTCTTTTTTACAGGCAATTGAGACAAGAATTGTGCGGCTAAAGTGAACTGAATATGGGAACCGTAAATTAGTAAAGCACCAGGATCATAGGAAGCTTCTAGCGTTTGCTTCATAAGCAACAGAGGCTGCATGATGCTGGATTTACCGGAACTGTTTGCACCAGCAAGAATCGTTAGCGGACGAATTTCTATGCTGCATTCTTCGTAGAGAGACTTGTAGCCACATACTGAAATCCCAGTAATTCCCGACACAAGTTTCTTGTCGTTGCTTTCAACGGATGTAAGTTGGGTCATTGTTTTGGGTTGGTTCTTTCCTTTGTTTTATCCCTTCTGCTGCATTTCAGCATAAGCAGAATAGACACCTTGGACGTTGTACCAGTTAAGGAAAATCCGGGCAATTTCTAGCGCTAATTGGGGCTTACCTTGGCTAATTAGCCACTGTAAGAAAGGAGCCATTGTGCGTTCGTTGAGGTGACCGCCAAGAGAGAGGATACCCCAGAGTATGCGGTGTAGCCAGGTCATCTGTATCATCAGCCGCACATTCCAGGTTGGGTGTTTTTGGTAGAATAAAACGCCCATACGCCCTCGTTGAATTTCTCTATCGATCATTCGGGGAATTTGGTCTAGAGCAAAAGGTGGATGCCAGTGATAGCCGACAGCTTCGGGACATTTGATGAGTTTTAATCCCAATTGTTTGAGTCTAACGCCGAGTTCTAAGTCTTCCCAGCCGTAGAGTTGGAAGCGAGTATCGAAGAGTCCAGCTTTTTCTAGCCATTTCCGTGAGATCGCAACATTCCCGGTTGCAAAGTAAGCGGCTGAAAAGTCAGTAAGCTTGTAGGGTTCCGATGTCGGATTATCGAAGTTGTTGGTGTTGATAACCCAGCCGTAAGTGAATAAGCGATCGCTTCCTAATTGCTTCTGTCCCTGCACCAACGCATCCGCATGGGATTGGAGGAAATGCTCGGTAACGACTAAATCACTATCAATGAAGATAATCGTGTCACCTATCGCTTGTTCAACACCGAGATTTCGTGCAGCAGCAGGCCCCTTATGGTCTTGAGAAAGCGATCGCACATGAGGAAACTCACTTGAGTGTGAATCCAGCCACTCCAACGTACCATCTGTGGAACCGTCATCGACTAAGACAACTTCATAGCCAGCGACAACGCTATCACCCCTGAGTTGCTGTTGTTCTATTGCCCTCAAGCATTTTTCAAGAATTGGTTTGCGATTATAGGTGGGAATGACAACGCTGATAAACACTCTTGTTTTGTACCGTAGAATCTTATTGATTCATTCAGCCTATCAACTGTCTGAGTAAGAACGTTAGCGCAGGTGGACTGAGGTCGGGGTGTCACATCAGACTGTTGCTTCACCAATCGGCACCGATGACTGAGAAAACATCTTCCGAATCAAGTGGAGTTCAAGTCCTATATGATAAAGACCCAATTCCCGATCGCCAATCCCCAATTGACCTGAGTTCGACTCTTCACGCTAAAATCATTGGGTTGAATACCTGGGACTAAATAGGATATAAGCCTAAAGGCTTCATTTAGTTAACGCAACCTGAATCCTCATGCAAGTTGAATGGCAAACTGCCAAAACCTACGAAGATATCCTTTATCACAAAACGGACGGCATCGCCAAGATTACAATCAATCGTCCCCACAAACGCAATGCCTTTCGTCCAAAAACGGTATTTGAACTCTACGATGCCTTCTGTGATGCTCGTGAAGACACGAAGATTGGTGTCATTCTATTCACAGGTGCAGGTCCTCATACTGATGGGAAATACGCTTTCTGTTCCGGTGGTGATCAAGGTGTGCGCGGGAAAGCTGGATATGTCGGCGATGATGGTGTTCCCCGCTTAAACGTCCTTGATCTACAACGCTTGATTCGTTCTATGCCCAAAGTGGTAATTGCTTTGGTGGCTGGATATGCGATTGGAGGTGGTCATGTCCTGCACCTCATCTGTGACCTAACCATTGCGGCTGACAACGCCATTTTTGGTCAAACAGGCCCTAAAGTCGGCAGCTTCGACGGCGGGTTCGGCGCTAGTTATCTCGCTAGAGTCGTAGGTCAGAAGAAAGCACGAGAAATTTGGTTCCTCTGTCGCCAGTACACGGCTTCTCAAGCACTAGATATGGGTCTAGTCAACTGCGTTGTACCAGTGGAGCAGTTAGAAACAGAAGGTATCCAGTGGGCAAATGAAATTTTAGCTCATAGCCCGATCGCAATTCGTTGCTTGAAAGCAGCATTCAATGCTGATTGTGATGGTCAAGCTGGCTTACAAGAACTCGCTGGGAATGCTACTTTGCTCTACTACATGACTGAGGAAGGTGCCGAAGGGAAACAAGCCTTCTTGGAGAAGCGTCCACCAGATTTTCGTCAATATCCTTGGCTACCCTAGTGTTCTCTAGTCTTTCATGCTCGTGGGTACAGGTATATGAACCTGACCTATGTATTGATTTATCTTTGCTTATATTTCTAGAAAAGAAAATTTAAACATCTATCTTAAGCCAGAAAATACTAAGTTTTTGAAATCTTTTCTTAGTTTCAACGACGTATTAAGATGCGATCGCTTTGCTGAAGTTTGCCAATACCTCATACTGTCGCTGCACAAACATAGATACTAAGAGTCTAAAGGCAAGAATCAAAAGGTCTAAGGAATCTTTTCAAGTTCTTAACCTTTCTTATGTACTCTAGAATACAGCTAGTAAAATGCACATTCCTTGAGACAATTTATTAGCTGCCAAACCATCTTTTTTACGAAGGTAAATTAGTGGACAAATTCTAGTTTCCCAAATCAGTCAGCGTTTAGAACTAATTGCCAAATGCACCCTAAACTTCTCGCAACTCAGGCTTAAGCTGATGGAAAACCTTTGTCTTTACGACAAACTAAGACAACTTTTGTGATCTTTCAGCCCATACATGGCTGACTAATTTTTGTTAGTCACTAAATAAGCGAAATTTAGTGAAACCTAGCCTAGCACTATAAATTCGAGAAAATTGGAGAGTAGGAAATCATGAGTAACCCACTTGGTAGTCTCAAGGATATATCACTAGTAACCAACAATTTTGGCGACAAATCAGTCTTTAGAGATATTCTTCTCGATTGGTTCCGTTTTCTAGGGGGAAAACCTGGTGAAGTTGTAGTTGTGGATTGTGGTAGTGATGCCGAGACACAAGCAATGTACTGGCAGTTGTATCAAGAAGGTTTGATTGATAAATTGCAGGTTATCCAATCAAATCATGAAGATAACTACGGTGGAAGTGAGACAGGATACATACAGGAATACACAGCTGCTGCAATTGCTAGTAAACCTTACATATTATGTTTTCATGCTGACACTCTACCTTACAGAGAAGGGCATGATAACTGGCTAGAGGAAGCTATTAGTTATCTTGATCGTGACGATGTTTTTTCTGTTGGTGGCTCGTTTAATCTTCCCTCAAAACATCATGATGCTTGGCTCGGATGGTACTACAGTAAGAAGTGCAGCCTGAACTTTGCTTTGATGAAGCGGAGTACCTATATGAAGGCTATCCATGAATTTGCAGGTTCCTTTATTACTTCAGGATTTAAAGAGGAAAACCCTGCTGAAGTAACAAATCAGAGCAGGTATGTGCTTGAAGTTGCTTTTGAAGAGTACATAAAGCGCCACAATGTCTACACCTTATGCAAGGTTGAAGATCCAAACTGGACGGTATTTCATACAAATGCTCATGAAGATCGCTTAAAAAAGATTCGTGAGAAATATTTAGCCCGCAAAGGCATTGAACGCTTTATCAATGTAGGATTTTCTGATGCAGAGCCAATTCCAGCTAATGCACTTTACTATGGACAGCCTCCAGTTGCACTCATTAAAAGGTTGAAAATTGCTTTTGGAAAATCATCTATAGGTCCTTACGGGCGGGAGCTTAAACAACGCTTTTCATCTAGAGTTGGCGATTCTAGTGAAGCAGTAAGCTAATAGCCTCAACTGGACTGCCAGAAATTGATTTTTCCTGTTATTAAGGAACACGCCCGTTTAGAAAACCTTGATGTTAAAAGCCTGAAGTTATTGCTATGCGGTAGCTTCAGGCTCATCTAGTGACAAATTATCTAGATCACTTGCAACCTACAAACCGGAGGTTGCATTTTTAGAGGCATAACCGAGCGAGGTAACTGCTCACTGATGGCTATATGTCTAATATTCGCTCACCGTATAAGACTTATCGGCTTGGTAGTGCTTTGGGTGAAAATGAGAGTATTTGGTTGGCTCAAGAAATCCAAGACTGGTTGATTTCCAGACCAGGGTAGTATTAGGGAGTAGCGAACAGGGATAAAGCTCGAAGAGACAAATCCATAATTGTTGAAATAGTGCTAAACATTGAAAAGCTAAGCAAGTCTTACAGTAAGCGACAAGTTCTTCAAGATTTGACGCTGTACATCCCGCCTGGAGAGATTTATGGATTGCTTGGTCCAAATGGAGCGGGTAAAACTACAACAATTAATATCCTCTGTAATTTACTCCAAGCAGATAGTGGAGTTATTACTATTAACAATGAACTCATTTCAGAAGCAACGAAGTTGCTAATTGGGGTTGCTCCACAAGAAAACTTACTTTATAAAACCCTTAGCTGCGAGGAAAACCTGAATTTCTATGCTCAGCTCTATGGGTTAAAAACTCAGCAGCGTAGGCAACAAGTACAGACTTGTTTAGAAGCCGTTAACCTAGCAAACAGAGCAAAAAGCCCCGTTGAAACCCTCAGTGGCGGGATGCAACGGCGGTTGAATATTGCAGTCGCATTAGTGCATCAACCGAAGTTAGTGATTTTGGATGAACCGACGACTGGGTTAGATATTGAGGCGCGTTATGAAATTTGGGACTTGATTCGGCGTCTGAAAAATCAGGGGGTTACAATTTTGCTGACGACGCACTTACTAGATGAAGCAGAACGTCTTTGTCAGAGAATCGGGATTCTGAAAGGTGGACGAATTGTTGCAGAGGGAAGTATGGAACAACTACGCCAATGCATTCCCGCGCAAGAGATTGTGGTGGTGCAGACATCTCAAGAGGAAAAAGCGATCGCACGCGCACAACAACTTGGCTTTACCCACCGACGCTACGGCAATGATTTAGCGTTTTGGCTACCCCAATCACTGGAATTGAAAGAAATTATCTCACACTTCGATGGGATTCCCCTCGACTCAATTGCTCGGCAACCCGTGCGCCTAGAACACATCTATGTTGAGCTGACACAATCTCAAAAAATTTAGCACCAATGGGTGTAGAGAGCACCGAGCGAATTTTCTAAAAATGCTCGGAGCCAAAGCTTCGTCTTTCTAAGTAAGAAAGTGGTACAACAATCGGCCAAAGAATTGTTGCCAATGCCAACACCCCCCAAGACAACCACCGTTCAGCTACAGACAAGTCATTCTCCCGCTTGAAAACTTTCAAGCAGGTAGCAAAACAGTAGAAAGCTGTTGAGGCGTAAAGCCCTGTCACAAATAAGACAAGCTCCTGCTGACTGATAGGGTTAAGAAGACACATAACCTGGCTCCCTTACTTAACAATTCTTAATATAAGATTAACAAAATCAACTTAATTGCAGTTTATGGTAAAAAACTTTGTTTGAGTAAAGCTACTTCTAAAGATAAGGTTTCTTGAGCTACACGAACAGTATATTACGCCAATTTTACAATCGGTGGTATTCGTATAGTGAGTGAGAAAAAGCAAGGTGATGCGTATAATTTCTGCATCAAAGATTACAGAAACAATAGATATAAGTAGATGAGAACCAAGCCTCAAATAGGTGGCGAGGCTGTACTTCTTTAACAGGATGGGGTTTGTAGTGTTGATAAAGCTTACACAAAATCAAACATTATGGTGCATATTGGTGAAAGCTAAACAAGCGAGTTCACTGTTGATAGTCCTGTACAAGTCTCTTCAGGCAATGCCAATAGAGGCACTTTAGCCAGGAAGTCACGTCTGATATAGGGAGCATTCTAGTTGAGCGATTACTTCAGAACGTTGAAAAATTGTGGTGGGTATAGTTTATGAAACTGAGAATTCTGGCTACCGTGTTACTCTTTGCTCCCTCTTTGTTAATGGCTCCAACTCAAGCACAGAACCCTGACCAAGTTAGACAACTGCAACTAACTGGGGGCTGTAGACGATGCAATCTCGTTGGGGTAGACCTTAGAGAGGCGAAGCTAAACAATGCCGACTTCAGCCATAGTGACCTGATTGGTTCTTTCTTAAGTAATGCCTCTCTAAGTAGTGCTTCCCTAAAGCGGGCAAATTTAGGTGGTGCTGATTTGAGTGGTGCTGACCTTAGTGATGCGCTGTTATGGGGAGCCTACCTGAGGAATGCCAGCCTGAGTGGAACTAATCTCAGTGGAGCAAACCTGGAGTACGCTGACTTAAATAATGCCAATCTAAGTGTTACTAACCTAACAGGTGCTAATCTAACTGAGGCTGAACTTAGGGGAGCCGATCTGAGTGGTGCTAACCTGAGTGGTGCTGACTTGAGCGCAGCTGACCTGAAGGGTGCAAATCTAAGTGGTGCTAACTTGAGCGGTGCTAATTTGAGTAAGGCTGATATGAGTGATACAGACCTGAAAGATGCAGTCTTGTGTAATACGACCACGCCTAAGGGAAAATTGTATAACCGTGATTGTTCCTAGACCAGCGCGGCAGAAATAACTGACCCGTAAAACTTCCCCATCTCCCCATCACCCAGTAAAGTTGTCAGAAACTTTTGCCTTGATGCACTAGCAAGTCCTTGAGTTGCTCAACTGAGTCAAACAAGTCTAAACAAACCGTCTTGAATCTGTTTTGAGTCAAGACGGTACGGATAAGTTAATCAAGTTGTTAAAAGCGACTCTCGACGTTCACTACCTCTGACCGCTCTGATGAGGAGTTTAGTCCTCCGTTGGTAGTGACGAAGTGGAGGAAGCGACAAAAACTCCACACCGCCGTTAGTCCTTAATTATTCCACCGTCCGTACATCTGCCGTCGCTCTCCTTCGATGTACGATGCTGAGTCACTGCGGTATAACCCTCATCCGGTAGCCTTTTTCTTAACTCCTGACAGGTTACTGCATTAGTAGTGGAATTCTATTCTCTCAATAGAGAGAATCCCTTATCGTGTTTTTACCTATCTTTAGATGGGGCTTTATAAGAGGGGACGGGAGGGTCATCCCATCCGCAGCCCAAGTTGATTGTCCTTTATTGTTTGTCAAAGATACAAATAACAAAGAACCAACAACAAACAACAATTTCATCAGCTTAATCGCTAAGGGATGTCTAAGAAGTTAAAAAAGTCTTTTCTCGTGCTTGTGGGCATAGCAATAACGCTAAGTGCTTGTAATGAAGTTACTGAGCGCTCTGGGCAGACAACAACGCCTGCCAGTCCCTCGCCAGCACCCCACGCGAGTGAAACTCTCAACCAGAATCCTGCGATCGCGAAAACTACAACCAATACACAGACCGAGCGGCAAAACTATAAGCCTATTTCGCTTTCTGAGATTGCTGATACCGAGGCGAGAGTTGGTAGCGATCCAAAAGCACTTGCCCTCTCTGCTTTTGGTAAGAGCGGAATAGAAGGAGGTTCACAACAGGTAACAGTGGATTATCCTCAACCGAATCAAGCGGTCGTAATCATCACTCAACTGGGTGTCGCCGATGATTCGGTTCGTGGCATCAGGTATCGTGCTGAATTTGTGCCGACGACAAAATCAGCCCAGGCACAGAAGCAATGGGAGATAGTATGGGCGGGTTCCCAGGTGACTTGTCAACCAGGGCGTGGTCATCAAGATTGGTCTAAGGAACTGTGCTTATAGATCACCCTGAAACAGGGGTAGTGTCAAAGACGCTCCCCCCAATTAAGCCTGACTAAGCTAATGTGCATTCAAATTGCCTGTAGGGAGCAGCCTAAATGCTTGCTAATGCTAGGTTTTCCCATTTTGAGTTTTGAATTGCTTAGATATCACCGCGAATTTCTTCAACAACGCCATCACGAAGCAGAATTTCGACGTTCATTTTCCGTACCAGGTTATCGCCTGGTTCAATGCGGAAAAAGCTTTCCATCTGCCCTTGACTCACTTCTTGGTCAATCTCCAGCATCTGCACTTGTTGAAGTTGCTGTAACTGCTGATTTTTCTGTTCTAGCAGTTCACTTTTCTTTTGATTGACCTGAACTTGAATGCTTTCAATTTGCTGCATGACTTGGGTGCCAGAGGGTTGCAGACTTTGCTTTTGAATTTCTGCGATCGCTCGTTGCCCTTGCATATCTAATTGTTGCAGTTGTGAGTCAATTTGGTTAATCTGCTCCTGAAGTTGTTGCTGAACCTCATCCTTCCATCGTGGTGTGACGATGGTTTTAATATTGACAGGTCGCTTCAAAAGTAGGCTTGATTTCAATTCGTCCATATATGTTGCGCTAGGTAGATCTGAAGGGATAAAGGTTCGTACTAACAGAGGTTAACCAAAAGTTGAGGTATGAAGGGTTCAGCTCACGGCTGCCCACCTTCCAATCTTCTAACTTTCCGACCTCAGGCAAACAACCCGTTAATAATATCGCGATAGCGTTCCGTGACGATGGGTCGCCGGACTTTCAGTGTTTGAGTCATCATGCCATTTTCAATAGAAAACGGTTCAAGAATCAGCTTAAACGCACCAATGCGATCATCAGGGCGGTAGCCAGGGCGATTTTGGACTTCCCGATTTAGTTCGGTGCGGAATAAATTCTGAACCTCTTTACTGTCAAGATCAATAGTTTTCCGGAACTCCTCTGTTGGGGTAGCAGCTTGATTGGGAAGTGAGTCGGGTAGAGGCAGGTGCAACTTCTCTGAAGCTGCCCATTGCTGGAGAGCTTCGAGATTAGGGACAATTAATGCACCAAGCGATCGCTGGTCTTGTCCTACAAGGATAATCTGGTCAATATAAGCACTGCGTAGACAAGCATCCTCAATCGGCTGTGGCTCAATATTTTCGCCATTTGTCAACACAATCGTATCTTTTGCCCGTCCAGTCAGTACTAAATCGTTCTGGGGGGTCAGCAAACCCAAATCACCGCTATCAAACCAACCTTCTGGATTGATTGCCTTAGCTGTTGCTTCCGGGTTTTTGTAATAACCCTTCATCACCTGTGAACCTCGGATGAGAACAAGACCGCGTTCACCCACAGGTAGAGGTTTACGGGTTTCGGGGTCAACAATCCGAATTTCTGTCTCCAGCATGGGGGGGCCTGAGGAATAGCGTAAATTACGCCAGGGTCGGCGCACATTCGTGACGGGAGAGGTTTCTGTCAAACCATAGCCCACCAGCACTTCAATGCCAATAATCTCAAAGAAATTGTCTAAGTGCCTTGCGAGAGATCCCCCACCACTAATCAGTTGATTGACTTGTCCCCCAGTTGCTTCGCGGACTTTTTGATAGACCAATTTATCGGCTAGTTGGTGAACAGGCCAAAGGGCAGCCGCCTGAACACTGGCGCTTAAGCGTTCGATAGCTGAAGGGTTTAAGTTATCTAAGCTCATTCCCTGCGACAAACGCCGTGCTTCAATGTAGCGTTGACTAACACCTAAGAAGTTTTGCACGAGTTTTTGCTTGTTTGCAGGTTGTTCGCGGAACTGCTTCTGGATGCCCTCATAAATGGATTCCCAGAGTCGGGGGACACCAACCATTAGATTAGGCTTGAAGTCTCTGAGGTCTTTTTTTACGTTCCGCAGGTTCGTGTACATCTGGGTACAGCCTTGGGAAAGGATATAGTACTCTACCGATCGCTCGTAAACGTGCCAAGTGGGGAGAATAGAAAGAACGCGATCGCCTGGTTGTGGCGTTAATACATCACTATAGGTTCTGACTTGGTGCAGCAGATTGCCATGCATTAGCATGACTCCTTTCGGTTTGCCACTGGTTCCAGAGGTATACATCAAGGTCGCTAATGTCTCCTTGTTTTGGGAGACGGGTGTCAGTTGGTGGGATGCGCCTACTGCCATTAACTGAGAGAAGTTAAGTATTTTTAGAGTTTCATGTGACGTGGCACTGTCGGCTGGTTCTTCATCAGAGAGGAGAACCACTAACTGAAGCGGAAGAGAATCCAGATGAGTGCCCAATTTTGTCAAGGTGTTGACGTCTTCAACAACCAAGCCAGTGCTGCCACTCTCTGCCAAAATAAACAGTAATTCCTCACGTTCTGCCTGAGCGCCACGCACAACATCAGCCGCACCTGCTGTTATGATGCCCTGATCGGCAATTAGCCAGCGAGGGCTGTTGTCAGCAAACAAGGCAATACGTGCAGGGATACCTGTTTCATCCAATGATCCTTGGAAACCTAAGGCTTGCAACCCCGCCGCAAATTGCTGAATTTGTTGATACAACTGGGCATAAGTGAAAGTTGAAGGTGCGCCTTTGTGTCCTCCAACTGCATGAGGGTCTTTTAGGGCAACGATAGTCTTAAACTGCTGGGCAGCAATCGGCCAGATTTCTGGCAGAGACTGCACTGAAGAATAGTCAACTAAGCGTTTTTGGTTAGCACGCTCTTGCGGAGTACGTTGAAAAGAACGGTGGTCGGCAGGGCTATTTTCTGACATGACTCAATCCCCTAAGTGGATCGGACTGCTTGTGTTTTTACCATACTCTTATACGAACTCAGAATAAGAGTATGTAGTGGACACAATTCTTTCCGTCCTCAGAAAGGCTTGTTGCTTACGCTCCAAGGCACTCTAATAAATTATTTCCGGGGGACAGTAAGTAAATTAGCAGATTCGATTTGCACTTCGCTAAGGCTTGCGATCGCACTGTCACTTCACCTGAGCGCCTCGCATGATTTGATCCCACCTTTCGTTCAAGTGTGTCATTTGTTTGCTGGAGGGCAGAGGAAGATATTTTATAATTTCCTTCCTTAGAGGGGTGTTGTCCTCTTTTATGAAAGATAATTGTTGTTTTTTAAATAAATGTTAAGCAGAATTTATAAAAAAATATTGCAGCTTCTTGAGTGCATTGCTAAAGTGTGCATAGATAGTTAATTCTGGTAGACGCTCGTATTGAGGAGACGTACCATCTATGCTCTACATCGCCCCTGAATCTTTACCGATTCAGTGATTCCAGAATTGCCTAATTAGGTATTTCTCCAACGGCGAAATCCCAAGCTTCGGAGCAAAAGCTCTAAGAAATACCTTTGTTGCTCGTTTGACTCGGCTTATGGCTACTCCCTTCGTGTTCCTGACTTGCAGAGCTTCATGTTGCCAGTCAAACTCAACGTTTACTGAATTCTTACTGAATGACATTTCTCCGATTTATCTACAAATCTGAGGTTTAAACACCAAGTCTTCTGGGAAATGTCTGTCAAAAATTGAGTCCAACTCGTACTCCAATCATGAGTCATTGTTTGTCTCGCTGCGTGCGAGTGGGATGCTTCATCTGCACTCATTTGATCGCCAAGTACTCGCTAATGGCGTAGTGAGACCATAACTGTAGAGGTTTTAATTTATGAACGTTCAAGGAAAAACAGCCCTAGTTACTGGGGCTTCCCGTGGAATTGGGCGAGCGATCGCTCTGGAATTAGCAAAACAAAACGTAAAACGCTTGTTGTTGGTTGCCCGGAACCGCCAACGGTTAGCGGAAGTAGCAACAGAAGTTGAAGCGCTGGGCGTAGAAGTCGTAATCTTGGCTTTGGATTTAGCTCAACCTGTAGAGGTGAATATTGCGATCGCGCAAGCATGGCGAAATCACGGGCCGATTCATCTACTCATCAACTGTGCTGGCGTTGCCCACCAAGCGCCTTTTTTGCAATCCCGACTGCCGAATGTACAGGAAGAGATCGCGATTAATTTGATGGGAATGTACACAATGACTCGTTTAGTTGCCCGACGCATGGCAACACAACGGGAAGGGACGATTGTTAATGTTTCTAGCTTAATGGGGAAGGTGGCAGCACCGACGATGGCGACCTATTCAGCTACGAAATACGCGATTTTGGGGTTTACCCAGGCTTTACGGGGTGAGTTAGCTACCCACAATATCCGGGTGATAGCATTGCTTCCATCCCTAACGGATACTGACATGGTTCGAGATTTGCAGTGGTTTCGCTGGGTGATGCCAACGACTTCGCAGAAAGTTGCTCAAGCACTTGTCGCTGGCTTGCAAAAAGAATCACCAGAAATTCTGGTGGGATGGCAAAGTCATTTAGCTGTGTGGTGCAACCGCATTGCACCTTGGCTATTGGAGAAGATTTTACTGATGGCAGCACCCTTGTCAAAGGATAGGCAAAAACGCTATCTAAGGTTCAAACAGGCTGGAGTGACGTTGCGTTAATATCTTTTGCCAAGAGGAATCTCAATCGCACTGAACTTTAGGAAGTTTAGTTGTTTACTGGAAAAACCCGGATGGGGGGGGCTTCCCCCCAAACCCCCCTTCTGGGGGACGGAGTGCCTACCTAGAGACCCCCTGCACAAGTAGGGCTAATCCATGTTCACGAAAGAAAGTTCGCAACACTATAAATTACATTTTGACTACTTGGCAAGTCTCCACAAGAGAGTCTTGCGGTCTTTAAAACTAATTTTCTCTTCGTACGCAAGCTCAAATTTGTAGTTTTTAGACTTCTGAAGTTCCGAACGCAATAAGGAAGTAGGAGGAGTGATTTCTAGCAAAAATACATCACTAAAGTTTTTTGAAGTTTCTAATAGCTTTTTTTGGCTCAGATCTTGTACCTCTTTTTTATTCTTGAAGAAAGGGTTAGGGAGGGTTTGAAGTAGCTGAAGATAAGATTTTGATTGAGAAAACTCTGTAGTTTCTTCCGGACTATTTACTAGTTGTAATCGCACTTTGGAGTCAAGTGCATAGCTCATTGACAAAATCCGATTGTAGTTGCTGTCGCTCCACAAAAGAGGAGCAGGAGACTGGTTAATAATTTTAGCTACTCGTACATTGTAGTAATCACTATACTTTGTCCACCAGGTATCCGATTGAGCAACTAAGCTACAAGAGATTATTCCGCAGGAAATCAGGATAATCGTAATTAACCGCCAAAACATAAACTGCCATCTACTAGGAGCTATATTACTCAGTTTTGTGGAGAGTAGATAGGCAACAGCGAGTTGAATTCCGAGATAGCTAGGGAGGTGATATCGAGCAATCGTTGAGCGTTGTCCTCCTGACTTTAAATCTAGCAACACAAGAGGCAAAGTCGTTGCTGCCATTAAGATTAAAACAAATAGCCAAACTGATTTTGGTGCTTGACGAAAAAGAAAATAAATTGCGTAAGCTACCAATAAAAAAATCAGTAGCATCAAGTAAGTGATGGGAGAATCATAACTAAATACCAGACTGAAAGGGTCTTGGCTTGCCACTTGCACATCAAGGAAGGCATGAATAAGATTAGCTACCCAACTTTGATAAAAGCTCAGGGGAGATAAGCTTTCAGTAGTCCATTCCCACTGTTCATAAGCTTGACGTTTGTTATTGAGAAAGATGAAAAGCCAGGGCGAAAACAGTAACAACCCTGATGTTGCCGCTAAGATGTAAGATTTGAGACGTTGACTCCATTGAAAGCGCTCCCTGATGAGTACATAAATTCCTTGTGCGATCGCAACCATTCCTGAAAAGAGATGAGAATACAGTGATAAGGCTAAAGTAAGCGCATAAATTATCCAACTCCGTTTGGTTTGGACTCGTAGGGCATAGAGTAAAGAGGCGCTTGCAAGCAAAACGCTTACTGTCCACAAGCTATACTCCCGCACTTCCTGGGCATACAGGAGATGAATCGGTGAAACGGCAACTAAAGCAACTGCTATCCAGGCAGTTAACGACGAATTAAATAGTTCTAGGCATAGCCAATACAGGCAAGGAAAGGCAAAAAGACTAATCAAGGCGGGTAAACGTCTTTTTACCGCTACCGATGAGCCAAATAACTGTTCCCAAAATCTTGCCTTGATGTAGTACAACGGTGGATGTATCGAGTCTTCTGAAGCTAAAACCTTTAGAGTATCAACTAAACCTCTTTCGGTATTAGGACGTTGATATTTTTGTAACTCCTCAATGCCAATTTCCTCCCCTGTGTAGGTGGCTTCGACAACTTCCTCTGTTGTGTAACCTGCAATTCGTAATGAACTGTAAGCTTCATCACCCCAGTAGACTTTTTGGTCTAGATTAATGAATCTAAAAAAGATACCTAGAAGCAACGCAACGATAGCTAAAAACCGTATTCCAGACAGCGAAAACCTCAAAGATTTGAGCAATTAATTCTCCTTCATACAACGTCTCGCTCTCTACTGAAAACTTCCAGAAAACGGTAGTTTAAGTATCTTCGCTGTCGCAGTTGATTTTGAAGACAGAAGCGAGATGATTAGTGATTCTGTGTGATGGAACTTTTAACGCAAGGTTAGCTAAGCTTTTAGCCTCCATAGCAAAGTTTGGCGGTCTTTAAAACTAATTTTCTCTTTATACACAAGCTCAAAGTTATAATTTTTATGCTTCTCCAATTCGCCACGTAGTAGAGAATCAGGAGGTGTACTTTCCAGGAAAAATACATCAGTGAAATTTTGTGGAATTTCTGGAAGCTTTTCTTTGGAGATTTCTGGAACTTCGGATGGAATCTCTACTAACTGTAGTCGTACTTTTGGACCAAGTAGATGGCTAAGCGCAAGAATTCGATTAGGGGCGCTATCACTCCAGACTAAGGGCGCAGGAGACTGATTAATAATACGCGCTACCTGGGCATTGTGGTAGTCCGTGTATTTAGTCCACCAAGTGTCTGATTGGGCAATTAACGCACAAGACACTACTCCGCAAGAAATCAGAGCAACGGTGATGAATCGCCAAAGCTTCTGCTGCAAATGGTCAGAAACAGCACTAATTTTTGTCGATAAAAGATAGGCAACGGTAAGTTGAATGCCTATATAGCTAGGGAGTTGATACCTGGCAATTGTTGAGCGTCTTCCGCCTGAAATTAAATCAGGTAGCACGAGAGGCAATGTTGTTGATGCCATCAGCACTAAGAGGAGTAGCCAAACTGTTCTTGGTGCTTCGCGAAAGAGAAAGTACATCGCGTAAGCGACCAAAACCACAATCGGAATAATTACATAAGTTGTAGGTTGATCATAACCAAATGGCAAGTCAAAAGGGTCATGGTTTCCGATTTGTACATCGAAGAAACCACGAACCAAATTTGTTAGCCACCGTTGATAAAAGTTTAGCTGGGAGATGTCTTGAACAACCCATGCCCAGCCTTTACTAACCCGACTTTCTTGCTTGATAAAGATGAGAATCCAGGGAATAAAAAGTGCTAATCCTACGGCTGCGGCGAAGAGGTAATCCCTTAGTCTTTTACTCCACCGCCAACCGTCGAGGCTTAGGACATAAATTCCGTGTCCAAGCACTACCATGCCGGAGAATAAATGGGAGTAAAGTGCGATCGCAATACTCAGCCCATACAGGCTCCAACTCCCCTTGGTTTTGACTCGGACAGCGTACAATAAGGAAGCCGTGGCGAACAAAACACTGACTGTCCATAAGCTATACTCCCGGACTTCCTGAGCATACAGTACATGAATTGGCGAAACAGCCACTAATGCGATCGCGATCCAGCCAGTCAAAGACGAACCAAATAATTCCCAACACAGCCAGTACAGGCAAGGGAAAGCAAGAAGGCTAATCAACGCAGGCAGACATCGTTTTATCCCTACCGAGATGCCGAACCACTCCTCCCAAACTCTCGCCATGATGTAGTACAACGGCGGATGGTGAGGCGCTTCTGTCGCTATCACTCTTAGAGTGTCACCTACGGTGCGTTCAGGATTGGCGTTTTGATAAAACAGCAACTCCTCGACACTCAGTTCACGTCCCGTGTAAAGTGCTTGAACAATTTCCTCGGCTGTATAGCCAGAAATTCGGGAGGAACTGTAAGCCTCATCACCCCAGTAAACTTTTTGATCGAGATTAACGAACCGAAAAACGATACCCAGAAGTAGCACGACGATGAGTAAAAACTGCACTCCCGTCAGTCGCCACTTCCAAGATTGGGCTAATTTACCGTCCATCACACCACACCTTCCCACAAAACCATTCCTGAACCTAAACACGTAGGAAGGAAAGATCGTTTTGTTATAGAGTACCAGCAGACCAAATACCTGTCAGCTATCAGCGTTCAGCTATCAGCTATTGCTGCCAAACCCTGAATTGATTGGGGAAAAGAAGCAAGATTGCTGAGAGTGATGCCAATCGCTTTCAAAAGACAAGGCATCCTTCTTCGATCCCTAGCTTTATAAGTATGGGATAAAGCTGACGCTTCGTCTGATCGGGGTACGATCATCACGTACTACCCACGGCTGCTATGTTGACTGCACGCTTACGCAAATTTCTAACAGGTTCTACCTCTAAAGTGTCCACCGCTCAGGTGAGGTTTTGGTTGAGCTTGAGCTTGACATTTGCGGCAATTTACAGTCTGTTAGCGCTGCGAGAGGCGTTTAGTAGTGAGTATGTGGTGCAGGATGATGCGCGGCAGCACGTTTTCTGGATGCAGCGGTTTATTGATCCAGAGTTATTTCCCAATGATTTAATTGCAGATTATTTCCAATCCGTAGCTCCGGCTGGCTACTCGACGCTCTATCATTTAGCAGCATTTTTGGGGATTAATCCCTTAACGTTCAATAAGTTTTTGCCGCTGGCAATTGGGTTAGTGACAACGGCATACTGTTTTGGTGTCTGTTTGGAGATGTTGCCAATACCTGCTGCTGGATTTGTTGCGGCGTTATTGTTAAATCAAAATCTCTGGGTTGAAGATGACTTAGCCTCCGCAACGCCTAGAGCGTTTGTGTATCTACTATTTCTCGCGTTTTTGTACTATTTATTGCGGCGTTCCTTGCTGCCTTGTTTGGTTGCGATCGCGCTTATCGGCTTATTTTATCCCCAGTGTATTTTCCTCAGTGCGGGTGTCTTAATTCTGCAACTGGTGAAGTGGCAAAATGGACAGCTTCGCCTTACTCAAGATAAACGAGATTATCGGTTCTGCTTTGCTGGACTGGGAGTAATTATTCTTGTCATGTTACCCTTTGCCTTGACTTCTTCTGAGTTTGGGCCTGTCATCTCAGTCGCCCAAGCGAGACAATTACCTGAATTTGCTCCAGATGGACGATCTGAATTTTTTCAGGAATCATTTGCAGATTTTTGGTTCTCAGGCGAACGGAGTGGGATGTTTCCCAAATCGCTATTTACACCTGTAACCCTTTGTACAGGGTTATTGTTACCTGTGCTGTTGAAATTTCCTTCTCAGTTTCCTTTAGGGCAACAAGTTAAGTCCAGTGTGCTGGTTTTACCGCAACTGCTGTTGGTATCTGTCGGGATGTTTTTTGCGGCTCACGCACTACTGTTTAAACTACACCTGCCTAGCCGTTATACCAGTTACAGCTTTCGGCTAATTGTAATTTTAGCTAGTGCGATCGCCTTGAGTCTCATTGTCGATGCCGTTCTAGGTTGGGCATTGTCGCCAACTCAATCCCCTCGTCCCCAAAGACAGTTTATCGCTCTCGGAATAACAGCCCTGATTGGAGCTACCCTCATTCTGTATCCTAGCTTTATCAAAAGCTTCCCCATGACTGCCTACGAAGTAGGAGAGGCACCGCAATTGTATGAGTTTTTTCAAAAACAGCCAAAAGATAGCCTGATTGCCTCCCTAGCAGAGGAAGTGAACAACATCCCAACGTTTGCTCAGCGACCAATTTTAGTCGGGCGGGAATATGCAATTCCCTATCATTTGGGCTACTATGGTCAATTTCGCCAACGGGTAATTGACCTAATTCGCGCTCAATATAGTCCCGACTTAGCAGATGTCCAAACGTTTATTCAAAAGTACGGTGTCGATTTTTGGTTGTTGGATCGAAGTGCCTTTACAGCGGAGTATTTAGCCAACAACGATTGGCTTCACCTATTTCAGCCAGTGACTGGGGAAGCGTTAGCCAGAGTCCGGCAGGGAACTCTCCCTGCATTGAGTAGCGTCATAGAAAACTGTTTGGTTGCTCAGACAGAGAGTTTAGTTGTCTTAGAGGCAGCCTGTCTCAAGTCAAGTCAACAGGAGTGAAAAAGGCTGCAAACCATCCATGGCCTACAAAATACCCAATGTGCCAGTTAAACGGACAGAAGGTGGGGTTGAGTTACTTGAGGGATTTCTTGATTACTTTATGAGTTAACCTCTATAAGATTCCCACCCTCAAGCTCTGGTAGGGCAGGAAGCGTCAATAACTTGGCTTCAGTCTGGCTAATCTTGCTCTTACTACGCTTGTAGAAGCGTCCCTACGAGTGGGACTAGGTTATGACAGCGGCAGCAATGCCATCTGTAGTCTGAGGTGCGCGAAGAGGAGAAGATGACAAACGCCCCCAATCCAGGCAACGAACCTGAATCCAATTCAGGAAACGAACCAGCACAGGCTTCTACCAGGCGTTCACGGTGGCGACAGCCGCGTCGTATCGGTATTGCCCTTGGTGTAATTTTTCTTGCCGGACTCGGTGGAGGGATTGGCTTTGGCTGGTTTTTTGTCCAGAGGCAATTAGCACCACTGGTGGAGAGAAACGTTGAACGGCTCCTCAATCGTCCGTTGCAGCTAGGGGAAGTGGAGAGCCTTACCTTTAATGGCTTGAATTTTGGTGCTGCTAGCATCCCAGCAACAGCAACAGACCCCGATCGCGCAACGGCAAAGGCGGTGGAGATAGCATTTAACCCAGTGCAATTTCTGTTGACTCGCACGCTAGAACTGGAAATCACTCTAGTTGAACCGGATGTCTACCTGGAGCAGAACAAAGAGAGACAATGGGTTTCCACTAAGCTTCAGCCTCAAGAGAAAGGAGCAATTGATGTCAAGCTTCAGGCGTTGCGGTTTCGGGATGCTGATGTTGTGCTGGTACCCAGGTCACAAGCGGGTAAACTTCAAGCCCCTGTAACCGTTGTCGTACCCTCTGGAGAAACTCGTTTTCTTGAAGAGAATCAGTTAATCAAGTTTGAGTTAGCAGGTCAGCTAGTTCGTGGAGGAAATTTCACCATTGAGGGACAAAGCCGCCCCTCGGTTCAACAAACTAACTTAGTGCTTGCTGGGCAGAACTTGGTGGCGACAGAAATCAGTCGATTGCTCCAACTGCCACTAGTGCTTCAAGCGGGTAACCTAGATGGCAATTTGGAAGTGCGAATCGAGAAAGAGCAGCCGTTGAAGTTTTTTGGAACCGCAAACCTGGAAAATGTTACAGCCAGAATTCCCCAGCTTCCGAAACCCTTTGCCAATACAAATGGGCGGTTGCGCTTTAGAGAGACACAAGTGCGGCTGGAAAACGTTAAAACGCTTTTTGGTCAAGTTCCTGCCGAAGCAAATGGGGTAGTCGATACCCAGTCAAATTACAATCTGACAGCCCGGACACAACCCGTTGCTGTGAAGCAGGTGTTGCAGACGTTTAATTTTAAAGAATTGCCAGTAACAGTATCGGGACAAGTCCAAACTGCGCTGCGAGTGACTGGGCCTCTGGCTAAACCTGTTGTTTCTGGAGAAGTCGTCACAACGAAGCCTGCTCTAGTTGACCGCGTGAATTTTCGAGCAATTAGTGCCAAATTTGGCTTCGTCGATTCCAGGTTAACGATTAGCAATCTCCGAGCCATACCAACTGTAGGAGGGGTAATAACAGGGAATGGCAGGGTACAACTGGGTGAGAAGGGGGGCGTAGTCTTCGACGTTCAGGCGGCTAATGTTCCCGGAGATGCGATCGCCAAAAACTACAATGTCAACCTACCTGTTCCAATTGGGGCAGTCTCAGCGAGAACCCAGATTTTTGGCTCCCTCGACAATCTCCAAAACCTTCGTGCTACAGGTTCAGCAAATCTCAATGTTGCTGGCGGTAGTGTCATCGCGAACAATGTACAGGTAATCGGTAAGCGCTTCAGCACCCAAGTCCGAGCCTCCGGTGTCCAGTTAGATCGTCTTGCCCAAGTCCCACCCTCGTTACGAGGTCCAGTTTCCGGTAATTTCAACCTTTTTGGCTCTCTGGATTCCTTCAGCCCTTCCACACTTCGGGGTAATGGTTCAGCGAGCTTAAATATTGCTGGAGGTAACGTTACAGCCAATAATATCCAACTCGCTAACGGGCGCTTCAGCACCCAAGTTCGAGCCTCCGGTGTGCAGTTAGATCGTCTTGCTCAAGTCCCACCCGCATTACGAGGTCCGATTTCTGGTAATTTCAACCTTTCTGGTTCTCTAGCTTCCTTCAGCCCTTCCACAATTCAAGGCAGTGGCTCTGGAAGATTAAATATCGCTGGGGGTACTGTCACCGCCAGCAATGTCGAACTCCGCAATGGTAACTTTACGGCTCAAGTTCAAGCCGCTGGTGTGCAATTAGGGCGTCTTGCTCAAGTACCACCCGCATTGCAAACTCCTGTTTCTGGCAACTTTAATCTCTCTGGAAGTTTGACATCTTTCAGTCCGTCCACGATTCGCGGTAGCGGTTCAGGACGATTAAATATTGCCGGAGGGACTGTCACGGCAAGCAACGTGCAACTCCGTAACGGTCGGTTTACTGCCCAAGTTCAAGCCTCTAGTGTGCAGTTAGGTCGTCTTGCCTCAGTACCACCGTCATTACAAGGTGGAGTTTCTGGTAACTTCAATCTCTCCGGAAGTCTGACATCCTTCAGTCCTAGCACGATTCAAGGTAGTGGTTCAGGACGATTAAATATTGGCGGAGGGACTCTCACCGCAAGGAATGTGCAACTGGGCAATGGTAACTTTACCGCCCAAGTCCAAGCCTCTGGTGTACAGTTAGGTCGTCTTGCCTCAGTTCCACCATCATTACAAGGTGGAGTTTCTGGTAACTTCAATCTCTCCGGAAGTCTGACATCCTTCAGTCCTAGCACGATTCAAGGTAGTGGTTCAGGACGATTGCAAGTTGACGGAGGCACGATTACCGCCAACAATGTCCAACTGCGTAATGGTAATTTTGAGGTTGCAGTTGAGACATCCGATGTACCGTTGGAGCGTTTTACCCAGGTGCCGCCCTCGTTACGAGGTGGTTTAGCTTCTGGTCGCTTCAACCTCTCTGGTAGCCTCGCGTCCTTTAGTCCCAGCACGATTCAGGGTAGTGGTTCAGGACGATTACAGCTTGGTGAAGGTACGCTCACAGCGAGTAATGTACAACTACGCAATGGTCGTTTTGAAGCTGTTGTCGAATCTAGTGATGTCCAGTTATCAAGATTTTCCCAAGATTTACGAGGAAACCTCGATGGTAGACTCAATGTTTCTGGTTCCTTAGCGGCGCTTTCACCTTCTGGGATACGAGCTAATGGGCAGCTAAGTTTTAGTGAAGGTGTTGCGTTTATTGACAAACCCTTGACAACATCACTCTCGTGGAATGGTCAACAACTAGCGATTCAACAGGCAAATGCTGAAGGGTTCGACGCTAGCGGTGTTGTAAGTCTCAACCCTGCAAATCCTGGAGTCCAGGCAATTCAAGCATTTAACCTCAATGTTCGCGCTACAGATTTGAATCTGCAACAGCTAGGGGAAATCCTACCTAATACAGTGGATGTAGCAGGACGAGCAGATTTTGACGGTAGCATTGCGGGTACAGTTTCTGCTCCCAATGTTAATGGAACGCTGGCACTGCGAGATTTTGTCGTTGCGGGTTTGAGGTTTGAATCCCCATTAGAAGGAAACGTGAATACAGTACCGGGGCAATCACTGAACCTCAATCTAGAAGGTGAGACTGATCAGATTCGGGTGGCGCTAGCACCGAACAACCAACCCATCTCATTTTTCATCCAGCGTGGCGATGCGATCGCTAGCGGTGAGCGACAAGGGGAAGTGTTGCGGGTTAGTACACAAGATTTTCCGATCGCAATTATAAAAGAACTCGCACCTGTCCCGGCGGCGATCGCAACTCAACCCTTTTCCGGCACAGTCTCCGGCAACCTGGATGTAAACCTCAACACGTTCGCTGTTTCGTTTAATGATTTGGCGCTCACAGGCCCAATTTTTGACCCCCGTACAGGCGACGACTCCCTCGCAGTCAATAGTCGCTACTTGCTTTCTGGTACAATTGCCCGAACTGCCACGAGTCCTGTATTTCAGAACCTGCAACTCCGGGTTGAACAGGGAGAACTCGAAACCCTCTTGGCTGCTCTAGAAGTATTCAACCTTACCAATCTAAGTCCTAACTCCGACGGTACGATTGAGGCTCCCGTGGCGGTGAACTTAGAAAACGAATCTCTGCAAACCCAACTGCGCCGTCTTTCAGAAATCGAAGCCCTAGCGCAACAACGTGAAGCTCAAGCAGCTACCTCCCCCTTACCAGATATTAACTTAGTGGATGGTCGCTTTAGTGGCACAGTTCAGGTTGATGGCTCTTTAGCCTCTGGCATCACCGCCCAAGTTAATATCCAGGGTGAAAACTGGGAATGGGATACTTACAACGTTGACCAGGTAAGTATTGTTGGTGAAGGCAGCTTTCAAAATGGTGTCATTACCCTGCTACCACTGCGTATCCAATCGGGAGACAGTCTAATTTCCTACGCTGGCACCATTGGTGGTGAGGCGCAATCCGGACAGCTACAGCTACGAAATATCCCCATCGACGAGTTGCAAACCGTTCTGCAAAGAACTCAGAATGTACCACCAGCACTGTCTGGCTTCACGGGTTTGTTGAATGCCACCGCTACACTTTCAGGAAGTATTAACAACCCCCAAGCCAGAGGCGAACTAAGCATCACTGATGCCACAATCAACAGAACACCTGTACAATCCGCTCAGGGTGGCTTCAGCTACGCCAATGCTCGCCTCAACTTTGGCAGCACTGTTCTGGTTTCTGGCACTGACCCCCTTAACATCAACGGTAGTATCCCGTACAAGCTGCCTTTTGCGTCTGTGAAACCAGCGGATAACCAAATAGCGCTTAACATTGATGTCCAAAATGAGGGTCTCGCTTTCTTAAATCTCCTTTCCGGAGGTCAAGTGACTTGGGTTGATGGACTCGGTGATGTGCAGTTAGCCATTTCTGGAACGCTTGACCAAGATGCCAGCAGACCTCTAAACCTGGTTGCTCAAGGGTCTGCGACTGTCGAAGCTGCAACAATCGCTGCCCGTGCGCTTCCTGAACCTCTAACGAATGTTAATGGCACAGTCTTATTCAACTTTGACCGTATCCAAGTTGATAATGTGCAGGGTCAGTTTAGTGGCGGTACTGTAGCCGCAGCAGGAACGATTCCCATTTCTCAACCTGTCCCCCAAGAAAATCCCTTAACTGTCAATATTGGTGAATTGGCAATCAATCTTAAAGGACTCTACAACGGTCGTGTCCAAGGTGACGTTATTGTGACTGGCACCGCCTTAGCTCCCCAAATTGGTGGTGAAGTCAACCTCTTTGATGGTCAGGTGCAGATAGGACAACGAGGTGCTGGCGCTGGAGGAACTGGTGCTGGGGGGGCTACAACTGCTGGCGCGGCTGGTGGTGGACAGGTGGCGAGTAATCTCACTGAGTTCAATAACTTAACGTTAAATCTGGGTGAGGGTGTTCAAATTAGGCAAGACCCAATTTTGAATTTCCTCGCTGACGGAACTCTCACGCTTAATGGACCTTTAGATGGAATTAGACCTGAAGGAATAATTCGGCTAGAACGTGGTCAGGTGAATCTCTTTACGACTCAGTTCCGGCTAGCAAGGAGCTACGAAAACACGGCTGAATTTCTTCCCAATCGAGGACTCGACCCAGTTTTAGATGTGCGGCTGCAAGCATCGGTTGCAGAAACAACGCAACGGCGGCTTCCGACTGACCCTCTATCAGCAGAAATTAGTGATGCCCCAACGTTTGGCTATGGCAGCGCACAAACGGTACGGGTTGAAGCACGGGTGGAAGGGCCAGCCAGCCAATTAGCTGATAACATCGAACTCACCAGCAGCCCCTCCCGTAGCGAGGTGGAAATTGTTGCACTCCTAGGCGGCGGTTTCGTTGATACCTTGGGTCGAGGCGATACTACACTCGGATTAGCAAACCTGGCTGGATCAGCACTATTAAGTAATGTGCAAAACATCATTGGTGATGCTTTGGGACTCAGTGAGTTTCGCTTGTTCCCGACAATTAATACTGATGAAGACGATCGCTCTTCTAGCTTAGGACTAACGGCTGAAGCAAGTCTTGATATTAGCCGGAGTTTTTCAATTTCTGTATTAAAGGAGTTAACGACTGAGCAGCCGTTTGAGTACAATCTGCGCTATCGACTCAATGATGAGCTTCTCTTACGCGGGGGTACAAATTTCTCTGGGGATAGCAGAGCGCTTATTGAGTACGAAAGGCGATTTTAGAAAGTTGGATTGTTATTGCCTACTTTTTTAGCAATAAGCGATACGACGCATTGATTACTGCCTTTATCGGGCTTCAAGGTAGTTTTCGCTGCAATAAATTTACTGGATGATTGGGTTTTTTAAGGAGCTTTCCGCCATGATTCAAGTGCCCAAATTCTCCATCCAACCCGGATACCGTCCCCAGGCAGAGGACACCAGCGTAGAAACAGATCTACTGACGTTTCACTTGCTCCGACAGCGGTCACCAAGCGAACGATTGAGTAGTGCTGCATCGCTAACCCGTAGTGCCCGTAAGCTCTCGTTGTGTTCCCTACGTCAACAATTCGGGCACCTTTCTCCAAGTCAGTTTGCCAAAAAGATTGCTTTGGCGTGGTTGCAAGAACATTGCCCTCCTAACTACATCCCAACAGGAGAGTCCTCTATGTGGATTCAGGATTCGGTTTCACTTGCCACCAAGCTGCATCCCATTTTTGAGGAATTAAAAATTTCCTATTACATTACTGGTGGAGTAGCGGCAATCGCTTATGGCGAACCCCGTACAACACAGGATTTAGACTTGGTACTGGCGATTTCTCCTTTGGATATTGATCGCCTCAGTGAAGCACTCACGCTATGCGGTTTTTATGTTCCTGGCATTGATGACGTGAAATCGGGTCGGATGAAAACCCTACAAATTACAGACATGGAGAGTATTAGCCGTGCTGACCTGATGATATCTGGAACTGATGAGTGCGATCGCCTGAAATTTGAACGGCGACGAGTGATTGAGTTTGAAGGTACAACACTTTACTTTGCCTCCCCTGAAGATGTCATTTTGAACAAACTACGTTGGCGGCAGCATTCAGGTTCTGAAAAACAATGGCGTGATGTTCTGGGCGTACTCAAAGTACAAGCTGAAACCCTAGACTATAGATACTTACAAGAGTGGGCTGAACGACTAAAGCTAACTGATGATTTGAATCTAGCTATGACTGAAGCCGGAATTTAGAAAGGTTTGGTTGCTGGTAGCCGAGAAGCATTGGATGCAGACTTACGAGCAATCAAGTACAGTTAAATCTATGTCTATTCTTGTAGTTGAAAACCTGAGCAAAGTCTACCCGGTAGCGGTCAAGGAGCCAGGGCTTAAAGGCACATTAACCCACTTCTTTCGCCGCACTTACCGCTCAGTGAAAGCTGTGCAAGATGTTTCGTTTGAGATTGGCATGGGGGAAGTGGTTGGGTTTCTCGGTCCCAATGGGGCAGGAAAAACTACTACACTGAAAATGCTCACAGGACTGATTCACCCCTCCAGTGGTCGCGTGAGAGTGGCAGGACACATCCCCTTCCAGCGCCAAGCAGACTTTTTACAGAAGATTACCCTCGTGATGGGGCAAAAGCAGCAGTTGCTTTGGGACTTACCCGCGATGGACTCCCTAAAAATCAACGCGGCTGTCTATGGGATGTCCAAGAAGGAATTTCGCCATCGAGTGGGGGAACTCACAGAAATGCTTTCCCTAGAAGACAAGCTAACTCAGCCCGTGCGGAAGCTTTCTCTCGGTGAACGGATGAAAGCTGAACTTTTAGCAGCACTCCTTCATCAACCTCAAGTCCTGTTTCTGGATGAGCCAACTTTAGGATTGGATGTCAATGCTCAAGTTGGTGTCCGGGATTTCTTGCGGGAGTACAATCGGCTCACTGGGGCAACGATATTATTAACCAGTCACTATATGGCTGATATTACTGCCCTTTGCCAACGAGTACTGCTGATTTACGCAGGTCAGTTGATTTACGATGGCTCACTAGATGGACTCGTCGATCGCTTTGCGCCTTATCGTGAGGTCAAGGTAGAACTAGCCAACCCCTTGCCAGAAGACAAGCTTTCTAACTTTGGGGAATTGCAAGCGGTGGAAGGTCGGGAAGTACGTTTCCTAGTACGGCGTGAAGGGCTAACAAGCGTAGTGTCCCGGATTTTGGCTGAGTTAGAAGTTATTGATTTAACGGTAACTGAACCGCCTGTTGAGGAAGTGATTGGTCGCGTCTTCCGGGCTGGAGTAGCCTCATGAACCGAGTGATTCCAAAAGCGAAGGCGTTCCTCTTGGTTTACTACGCCTACATGCTGGAGTATCGGGCAGAGTTGTTTTTATGGGCGCTGTCAGGGACTTTGCCACTAATTCTGATGGGTGTCTGGACAAAAGCCTCAGCGCAGGGGCAATTTGGTCTGAATCCTGGGGAATTTGCACGTTACTTTCTGATCGTCTTTCTAATCCGCCAGTTTACGGTGGTTTGGGTGATTTGGGAGTTTGAAAAAGAAGTTGTGGAAGGGCGGCTTTCTCCTCGACTACTACAACCTATTGACCCCGTATGGCACCATGTCGCCTCACATCTATCGGAACGTCTTGCCCGTCTACCTTTTGCGCTGGCTCTAGTTGGTTTATTTTTCTTACTTTATCCTCAGGCAATTTGGGTACCAAGCTTGTGGAGAGTTTTACTGTTTGTACCAGTGTTGGGGCTAGCGTTTGCCTTGCGCTTTCTGATGCAGTATACATTTGCGATGTTTGCTTTCTGGACAGAACGAGCAAGTGCGATCGAGCAATTCTGGTTTTTGTTCTACTTATTTCTCTCTGGCATGATTGCCCCACTAGAAGTTTTTCCACCCCTAGTACGTGAGGTTGCCTTATGGACACCTTTCCCTTATCTGATTCACTTCCCCGCTGCGCTTTTAATTGGGCTACCTGTAGATATTGTGCGGGGTTTGTTGATGATGCTGGGTTGGAGTTTACTTTGTTTCGTTGTGAACCGTTGGCTCTGGCGCAAGGGATTGAAGCAGTACTCCGGAATGGGGGCTTAGGTGGAATGCCGCTGACTTAAGCGAAAAATAGTCGTTTGTAGAAAAACCCTGCTTGGGGGGAAGCCCCCAAACCCCCCGCGCAAGGGTTGGTTGTAACTGAATTTCTTCGCGTCAGTGCCATTCGCGGCTTGGGTGAGACTTAGGTAAGAGTAGAGGCGATCGCTTTTTTCTCACTCAGTCAAAGGAGGAAGCAGGTCAAACCTCGATTGATTTCAGCGACAAGTTTCAAGCGTAGAAACTCCCCCAGACATCAAAATAGAGTCACCACTTGCACCTCAAAAACGCAAGCGCCAATCAGTCCCTTCAGAGGACTATCATTAACGATATTTTCCGTTATCTTTAGAGAGCTTGCGCTCTCAGCCATGCAACTGGCAGTGTCAACAACTTCTGAGGCTTTGGTACAAAGGCTCTTTGGTTAAAGACATCGTACTGGTTGCGTTCGATGACATCAAGAATGCCTTGGTAGAGCATCAAAGCTGCCCAAACTGGCCAACGAGAGTCCGTACTGAGTGCCCTGATACCCCGTTCGGCTTGAGTATAAAACTTACGCGCCCGTTGAATTTGGAAACGCATGAGTTCGCACCAACGATCATCAACAACCCCATCAAACAAGTCTTGCTCAGTGTAGTTAAACAAAGCAAGTTCTTCTAAGGGTAGATAAATCCGGCCCCGACGGGCATCCTCTCCAACATCCCGGAGGATATTGGTTAATTGATTGGCAATGCCGAGGGCGATTGCTTCTTCCACGGGGTCATCATCGTCTAGCTGGCGATCCCAAGGCGTTTTGCTACAAGAGTCAGCCACACCGAGAACAGCGCTGGACATCAACCCTACCGTTCCCGCTACCCGGTAGCAGTAGAGATTGAGTTCCTCAAACGTCTTATAGCGACTGCGGTACAAATCCATACGCTGACCCGCAATCATATCCCGAAAGGGTTGAATATCCATCGGGTAGCGTTCCAGTGTATCGACCAAAGCCACATCAGGGTCGTCAATTGGCTGACCTGCAAAGATCGACTCTAGCTGTTGTTCCCAACGGTCAAGCGTTTCCGGCGTTGTTAGAGGAGACTGAGGACCGTCCACCAGTTCGTCAGTACGGCGACACCAGACATATATCGCCCAAATAGCTCGACGTTTCTCTTCTGGCATCAGCAGTGTGCCAAGGTAAAACGTCTTGGAGTACTTTGCCGTAATCTGACGGCAGAATTCGTAAGCATCCGACCGGGGGGCCAGCGTTCTCATGCGTGGAGAGTTAGGCAGTTGGAGCATTCGTAGCAAGCTATTAAGAGTTGCAGCTATCAGCGATTAGCTTTCAGCCCTGAGTACTGGCTGTTGGGAGTCGAGAGTTGGCAACGGCGTGCCAATGGTTGATTTCCCATTACCGTCCAGTGGTTGGGAGTTGAGCGCTGAGCGCTGAGTGTTATTTATTGCCTGCGCTGTAAGCTTACCAGAAAGTACGGCGCCCTCCATACTCGCTAAGTAGCGTTGCATGGTGTAATCGCCAGTTAGATAAAAATTGGTAATCGGTGTCTCTTGAGATGGGCGATACTGTTGACGACCTGGCGTTGCCTTATAAACAGAACGCGGAGTCTTGACTACGTGAGATTTCAGCAATTTCGCTGGGTTATCGCCACCGAAGTGATTGGGGAAAAGTTTTTCCAACTCTACCACCGTCGCCTCAACGATTTCCTCGTCAGATTTATTAATCCAATCTTTCGCTGGTGCTAAGACTAATTCCAGCATCGAACGGTCAGGATTGGCATACTCCCGACAGGTGTTGCTCATGTCAGCATAGACACTAAGCAAAGGCGATCGCGAAAATAACAAATGGTCAATCTCCGTTAGCTTGCGGTCAAACCACAGGTGAACATTAATTACAGGAACACCCTCCAAGCCATCTAATTGCTTGAAGTAATCCATATTACGCCAAGGTTCGGGCAGCATCACCTTCAATGGGTCTACTGGCATTGCCGATACATAAGCATCGGCTGTCAGGACTTCATCGGCTGCCCCATTTAAACCACGAATCAAGAATCCCCGTACCGTACCATCAGAGTTCAGTAAAAATTCTTTAATCGGTGCATTCAATCGCACCTCGCCACCGCGTTCGGTAATGTAATCGACCATCGGTTGGCAAAGTCGCTCCGTCGGGGCACCATCTAAGAATGCCATCTTGGAACCGTTCTTTTCCTGGAGGAATCGGTTGAGGGCAGTCAATACCACCGTTGCTGAAATTTCATCAGGATTGATAAAGTTCAACGCCTTGGACATCGCGATAAAAACTTCCTTCTCCACCCTTGGCGGTACATTTTGCCGCTTCATCCACTCAGCAAAGGAGTATTTATCCATCTCCTCAACGTACTTCTGCCCATGAACAATAGCTGGGATTAATCCTAAACCAAAGCGAATCTTCTCTGGCCAAGTCAGCATATCGTTGTTGCGAAGAATCGCCGTTATGCCATTGACGGGTGCTGGTAAATCAGGGAAGTCAAACCGGGAATAAGTACCAGGTTTTTCGGGTTGGTTAAAGATCATCGTGTGTTCTTTCCACTGCAACCGATCTTCAATATCCAACTCCTTGAACAGTTGCAGCATATTGGGGTAAGCCCCAAAGAAAATGTGCAACCCAGTTTCGTACCAGTCTCCGTCTTCGTCTTTCCAAGCGGCAACTTTTCCGCCTAGAACATCTCGGCGTTCTAGGACAATTGGGGTATGACCCGCGTCAGTCAGGTATTTGGCGCAGGAGAGTCCTGCTAAACCCGCTCCGGCGATCGCAACTCGCATGTGTGTTGGTACTACTCTTAATTTAGGTACTGATAGGTGTATTCTCGAACTCATTATAGTTTGCATTCTGTTACATTTTGATGCTAAACCGAATGATTCCCGTCTTTTAGTAACGGCTCCTCCAGCTATAGCCCAAGTATTATCAATCACTAGCGCCGTACTGGGAGAACAGCCATGAACCGAGACAGTAGTGATCAACCCTCTCCCCTTGGCGATGAAGACTATGCCCTCGCGAGGGAACTCTCAACTGTTCGGGGACAACGACAACGCCTCTACGAAAAGCTTGACAGTTCCCTCAAAGCCTTGTTTAGCCATTGTGAATGGAGAATTACCTGCTACAGTAGCGGCTTAGCCGAACTAGACCAGCTCGGCAGAAATAACCCACCAGCCTAGCCCGCATCTGGGAAACCCTCAAACTTCCATTGAAAGGGTTTAGCAAATGTGTGATTGTAATAAGCAATAAAGTTAATAATTTTTTGCTTG
>JAHHIF010000020.1 GCA_019358875.1 Symplocastrum torsivum CPER-KK1 | reverse complement strand
ACTAGGGCTAAGAATTTGACCCTTGTTGTTCCAAGCTGTACCGATATCAAAGAAAGGAGCGAGTTGGATTGTGCCAATTCCATTTGAGTCACGAATAATGGGAAAGCGCACTTCCACTGAACCAACAACACCATTGTCAGCAACTCGTTGATTTTGGCGATAGCCTCGTACTGTATCAACACCACCGATACTAAATTGTTCAATGGGTAAGAGTGAGTCAAGGGAGAGTTGAGCGCCAGTACGGGCAACTAAAATTACATCTTCACCTAATGCTTTAACCCACTGAAACTGCCCTAACCAACTGATAAACTGGGCATCTGTACCACTGTCATTAACAGTTGCTCCCAAGGCATCTAATCCAAAACTAAATTGCGATCGCGCGGCTAAAACTTGGGTAGTTGAGCGATTAGTCCAGTCCTGGCTAAACCGCAGTGCTGTTATCTTGGACTTACCCTTTTCTGGACCCTCAGAAAATGAATAAGGAATATCATTGAGTAAAAATGTTTCACTTTGGCGCAAGTCAAGGGCGAGTGAGAGACTAAACTCACTTGTCGGAGTGAGAACAAGCGGTTGCCGAAAATCAAGGGAAAGGGTGTAAGACTCTGCCCTAATATCAAGATCGGAAAACGGGTCTTCAACAATTCGACTATCGTCATTGCTATAACTTAGACTCAGGGTGCCTTCACGGGGGTTTACGGGAATCCCGTAGCTGAGGTTATAGCTGTCGATGCCTTCAGCAATGCCATAACTAGCACTAAAGCGATCGCCAAAACCCAGTAGATTATTATGTGCGATCGCAACCGTCCCCCGCAATTCCCCAACACTCGGAGAATCACGATTTTCTACCACAACAGATGCTGTGATTGGCTGCGCCTCTGTGACATTGAGCGTTAGAATGCTCAATCCGGGTGCGCTTCCTGTTGAGAGTTCTGCTTGCACACTACGAATGAGGGGATTGTCTTGCAACAGTTGCAACGCTTCTTCTAAGCGGCGGAGATTGATCGGTGCGCCAGTCGCTAAGCCAATGCGATCGCGTATGTAGCTAGTTTGCAAACGCTTCAATCCCTGAATATCAATCGCTTCTATTGCCCCTTCTACTACCTGAATTCGCACCACACCATCCGTCAAATCCTGGGGTGGCAAAAATGCGCCAGATGTGGTGTAGCCTTGGGTTGTATATAAATCTGTAATGGCAGTGCGAATTGCTAAGAGTTCTTCAAACGTAGTCTCCTTCCCAATAAATGAGGCAACGGCAGTTTGTAGTTCGTCTGCGGAAAAGACTGTACTTCCCAACACCTCAATTCGTTCTACCTTGACGGTGACTCCTACTTCCGGTGGTGGAGTGAGTGGGAGTTCGGGTGGAGTCAGTGACGGTGATGGTGTGGGAGTTTCTGACGGTATGGCAGGTAGAGGAGAAAGCGTTGGACGAGTCGGTTCTAAGACTCCAGGAGGAATATCAGGATTAATCTGGGCTATTTGAGGAACGTGGAATTTCACGTCCGAATCTTGGACTGAATTCTCCCCCCTGTTTACGGGGGGCTGGGGGGGATCTGAATTTGATGGGGAAGTTTGAAAACACTCCCTAGAGGGTGGACAGGGGGGCACCGCCCTCACAAAATCATCATTCCCTAATTGAGCAAGTGCAACAGAACTCCAACTCAGGTACAACAAACCTGTACCCAGCACGATCACGTTAAGTCTCATGGGGCTGTTAACGATGACTATCCGAATTAAGAAATATCTGCATCTTTACGGACACTGTCCAATCTACTGAATAAAATACGATTATATTTCGTCAGATACTCGACTAATGTTCCAAAATTGGCGGTATTGGCATCGGTTTAGTGTTTTATGGCTAGCTAGTCTCGTTTTTTGCGTTGTTTTCCACACTTGCTCAACTGGGCAAGCCGAGCAACCAACTATTTTAGCAAGGCAAACCCTTGTGTCATCCATGCTGAATAAGGGTGTACAACCCTATAGTCCTACCGTTCAGCAAGGAATTGAACGCTATCAGGCTGGAAAATTCATGGAAGCGATCGCCCTATGGGAAGAAGCACTGCCTCAAATTTCTGAGGTAAAAGAAAGGGCGATTATTTACACTAACCTAGCGCTAGCTTATCGGCAAACAGGTCAACTAGATCGAGCGATCGCATATTGGGATGAAGCGATTAAAATTTACCGCTCTCAAGCCGATGCAACGACTCGCCAACTCTTAGCGGGACTGTTAACCGAGCAAGCACAAGCTTACAGCAGTTTGGGACAACATCGACGAGCGATTACTCTCTTAGAATCGGCAATTGAACTAGCACAGCAAAACCGCGAGCGCTTAACGGAATCGGCAGCGCAAGGAGCGTTAGGGAATGCGTACTGGGCTTTAGGTGACTATGAGAAAGCCTTGGCTGCTCATGAAACGACGTTGGAAATCGCCAGTGAATTGAATAATGTCAGTTACGTTGCCACAGCGTTAAATAACCTGGGCAATGTTTACGTGAGCAAAGCCCTTCGCTCTAGCTATCAAGCCAATGTTGCAGATTCAGAAGGTGATGAGAAAGAAGTTATCCGCTTAACCCAAGCGGCGACTCAAGATCGAGCTGAGGCAAGAACGTTTTTTGAGCAAAGTGTGCAAACGGCTAGAGGTGTAGCCGTGTTGGAAGAGGTTAGGGCATTGCTAAATCTCACTCACCTGTTAGAGGTGGGGAATGGGAAAGATTTACCCCAATCTCCTAACCAGGATTTGATTGAGAGTAATTGGAATCGGCTGAGGGAGTTGTTGAGTAATGCTCCAGATTCGCGAGAGAAAGCTTATGCTCTGATTAACCTTGCAGAGAGTTTTCGCCGTCACGAGTCTGTAGAAAGTCAGGAGTCTGTCCAGGTTTTAGAGCAAGCGCTGGCTGTTGCTAGAGCGATTGGGGATTCTAGGGCAGAATCCTTTGCCGTTGGTAGCTTGGGGAAACTGCAAGAAGACGCAGGGGACTATGCCAAGGCGATGGAACTAACTCGCACAGCTCAGTTTGCTGCTCAGCAAGTCAATGCGCCAGATAGCCTGTATCGCTGGCAGTGGCAAGCTGGACGGCTTCTCAAAAGCATGGATGCTCGTGAACAAGCGATCGCAGCTTACGAACAAGCGATCGCAACTCTGCAAAGTATTCGGGGTGACATTGTTGCCGCGAATCGAGAATTGCAATTTGACTTCACTGAACAAGTAGAGCCAGTTTATCGAGAGTTGATGGAATTGTTGCTTGAATCTCCTGAGGCTTCCGTTAACAGTCAGCTATCCAAGCCAAAATCGACTTCCAGACCTAACCCCCAGCCCCTTCCCTGCAAGGGAAGGGGAGCCGGAGTCATCGCCCCTCTCCGCATCGGAGAGAGGTTTGGGGAGAGGTTTGCTGACTGGTGTGTAAACAGTAGCCTTAATGAGGGACTAATCGCGCAGCAGAGGGTAAGGGCGAACCAAAGCCCTAAATCAAACGTGGAGAAAGTCGTCGATACCCTAGAACTTTTGAAACTAGCCGAGTTGCAGAACTTCTTTGGAGATGAGTGTGTGCAGGTTGCTCTGGCGGAAAGTGAAGGGAGTAGCAGTTTAACTGATATCAATACAGTTGTGGTGTATTCGGTGATTCTGAATAACCAAACCCAAATGATTTTGCGATCGCCTAATGGTTCACTCACGAATTATCGTGCGGCGATTAGCAAGCAGGAGATTGAGGCAGAAATTAACCAGTTGCGCTACTTCCTAGAATCACGGGCAACTGAAGAATATATCCCCAAGGTGCAGAAGATTTACGATCTCCTGATTCGCCCTATGGAAGCTGACTTGGCGGCAATCCAACCTACAACTCTCGTGTTCATCAACGATGGGGCTTTGCGAAAAGTGCCGATGGCAGCACTGCATGATGGGAAAGAATTTTTGATACAGAAATACCCGATTGCGATCGCACCAAGTCTCACTCTTACGGCTCGTAAGCCTTTGGATCACAGCAATTTAGAAGCACTGAGTCTGGGACTCACGGTTGAGCGATCGCCTTTTGCCCCTCTCACGAATGTCGAGGCAGAGGTAACAGCGGTGAATAAGATTTTAGGCGGTACTGAACTGCTGGATGAAGCCTTTACTCTCCCGAACTTGCAAGCACAACTGCAAAAAAAGAGTTTCCCCATTGTTCACATCGCGACTCACGGCAAGTTTGGTGTGGATGCAGAAAGTACATTTCTCGTAGGATTTGACCAACGAATTAGTATTGAGCAAATCGACAAACTTCTACGTTTTCGCAACGGCAGAAAATCTGTAGAATTGCTAACGCTGAGTGCCTGTCAAACCGCTACAGGTGACAACCGTTCAGCCTTAGGAATTGCTGGGGTTGCTGTTCGTGCAGGTGTTGAGAGTGCTTTAGCAACGCTGTGGTACATTAACGACGAAGCGACTGTTCCATTAATTGAGGAATTCTACAGCCAGTTGCGTCAACCGAATAGCAGCAAGGCAGAAGCTCTAAGAAATGCTCAAATCAAAATGATTACGGATGTAAACTACAACCATCCGGCTGTTTGGTCACCGTTTGTTCTTATTGGTAATTGGTTATAGAGGATAGTGTTCTTCTTCTCTAGTAGTCTTGATAATCTTCTCAGGGATAGCAAACCATGACAGTGCATCAACACCCAAAAGCCGACGTTGTATTTATCAATATGCCGTTTGGTCCTCTACTTCCTTCTATTGGACTGGGTTTATTAAAAGCGTCGCTTGCGCCTCTCAATATTTCAACAAAAGTTTGCTATTTTACACTCAGGTTTGCTCAAGAAGTTGGGGGTTCTTTTTACACGGAGATCACAGATGGTAGGAACGTTTCGATTTGCGATCTGGTGGGAGAATGGATATTCGCTGAGGCGCTGTTTGACTCAACTCCAGATAATGTAGAAAACTTCATTGAAGATGTGCTAAGGGGACGTTCTTCAGCACACAAAGAGGCATACCCTCAAATCAAGCCGCTTTCAGATAGCTTTATTCAGGAAATTCTTCAGGCGCGTCATTTAGTCAATGATTTTCTGAATCAATGCCTTAATGAAGTTCTTAGCTACAAACCTCGTCTAGTTGTTTTTACTAGCACTTTTCATCAGCACGTTGCCGCTTTGTCTCTGGCTAAGCGTATTAAAGCTCAGGCTCCTGATGTATTTATCGAATTTGGCGGCGCGAATTGTCAAGGCATTATGGCAATTGAAAATATCCGTCAGTTTCCTTTTATTGATGCGATTATGTCAGGTGAAGGAGACCAGGGATTTCCTGAATTTGTGCGTCGGGTTTTGGAGAACAAACCTGTAGCTGATTTGCAGGGAGTTTATACCCGCGACAACATTGAGTCTGCGAGTAATCATCTGAATATTAATGCACCTACTCTACATAATGTCGATGCTCTACCATTCCCTGATTATGATGATTACTTCTTAGAGTGGGAAACAGTTCGTCCTCATCTCAATGACAGCTATCAACCTCGACTACTATTTGAAACATCGCGAGGATGTTGGTGGGGAGAAAGACAGCATTGTACATTCTGCGGACTCAATGGAACGGAGATGGCATACCGGAGTAAGTCAGCGACTCGTGCTTTGGATGAATTAGTTTATTTAGCTGACAAATATCCGGGTTACTCCGTCTCTGTGGTCGATAATATTCTGGACATGAAGTACTTTAAAGACTTGATTCCAGAACTGGCTGAACGACAGCTTAACTTAGAACTGTTTTACGAAGTTAAGGCAAATCTGAGAAAGGAGCAAATTCGCCTTTTACGAGATGCTGGAATTACGATGATTCAGCCGGGAATTGAGAGCTTTAGCAATCATGTTCTTGAGATTATGCGTAAAGGCGTAAAAGGTTTACAGAACATTCAGTTGCTTAAATGGTGCAAGGAGTTTGGAGTGACTCCATTCTGGAATTTGTTATGGGGATTTCCCGGAGAAACGCCGGAGGACTACGCACGGATGGCAGAAATTGTTCCCTTGCTGACTCATCTGAAACCTCCCGAATCCGCTACAACTATCCGAGTTGATCGCTTTAGCCCGAATTTTGATCATCCTGAGCAGTTTGGCTTTGCAGAGATTATCCCTTATCCGGCTTACCATTATATCTATCCGTTTCCACCAGAAGTAGTAGCAAATTTGGCTTATTATTTCACCTTCAAATATCGTCAGCCACAAGATGTAGAGAGCTATACCAAAGTTATTAGAGAGCAGGTAGCTGTTTGGAAAGCAGCCTCTGAAACTAGCGCTCTTTATTCCATAGATAAGGGAACAAACTTACAGATTTGGGATTTACGTCCCGTTGCTAAGCAGTTTTTAGTCAATCTAACAGAGCCTCAACGAACACTTTACCTGGCTTGTGATGCCATTCGTTCAATGAATTCCTTACGGCAGGTGGCTAAAGAACAACTTAACCAAGAGATATCTGTCCCAGAAATCGAGGAAATTCTCCAACCTTTAATAGAAGGAGGGCTGATGCTTCGAGAGGATAATTCGCTTTTAAGTTTAGCCGTTCCTTTTAAGGAGGAACCAAATCCTTAAAGCCAAGCTTTGCTTCGTGAAGTCGAGAATCTGAACCTCAAGCATCTGAGTAGTTTACATTTTCATCCCTATGTTAAATATCCAAACTAGCGCCTCAAATAACAGCGCCAATGCTCTCGCTGACACCATCAAACCCTATCAAATTCTCCAAACTTTGAAGTGGGAAAACTTGCTCAATAAAAAGCAACGAGATGGATGTCTGCAATACTTTGTGCAGAGCTATTTGACGACCAAAGCTTCTGAGGCGTTGCTCAATTTTGCGGCTGAACAAGCTGTCTTACGGGATGATGAAAATCTTGCTCCTTTTATTGATTGGGCGAAAACCCATGCTCCAGAAGAAAAAGACCATCATAAATGGTTTTTAGACGATCTGATAGCCATTGGTTTTCGCCAATCTGAACTTGAGAACCTGATTGCTGATGAGGTAATCCTTGAAATGCTGGGGGTGCAATTTGCATTAATGGCTACAGCTCACCCTGTTTCGATTTTGGGATATGTATTTGTATTAGAGGGATATAATAGCTCATCTGCCGCTATCAATGAGATAGGACGAAGATTTTCGATTCCCGATGAAGGGTTGAGGACAATTTTATACCATGCAGAAGTAGACCAGGAACACCGCAAGCCAATAATAGAGTTGGTTGATCGCTATGGCTCAAACGATTTTTTGTATAGAACAATACTTAAAGCTGCGATCGCAACGTTACTAGGCTGGACTAAATTTTATACAAAGCTAGCGCAAAAAAATAACTAATACTTATTAAACTCCTGTTAGGAACAGATATTCCTTACGAAAAGTTAAAAGTTCTTGTCAGAAAAAGCTTTTTTATTTAAGCTCATTCAGTCTTTGAATATCTACCAGAGGGTTTATGACTGATATTGATCTAAACGAGGTAGCAAAAGCATTGCAAGAGCAGCAAGCGCGGGCAGTAGCTCTCGAAGCTGTTCTCAATAATGCCGCAGATATTGGCATTGAAGACGCTCTATCCAGGTTCGGATCAGCTTTGACAGATACAGAAAAAGAAATCCTAAGAACCCTTACTCCTGAAGAGCTAGCTTCTCTGAAATCAATTTTGTCTAAGCTCGGTACTCAGATGCTCTTTCAGTCAGTTGGAATAGCCTTTTAATCAAGGAATGTCTTGTTTGTCCCTATCTTTAGCCTCCAGACTAGTGTCTTACACTACTAGCGCTCAAACCAATAGCAACCACTATTAGACCTTAAAGCTATATGCCAGACTAATGACTTAGTAGATAGAAACTATTAAGTTGTATAAGGTATGAAGCTGACTCAAAGCCTGAGCGATACAGCCCCCAATGAGGCTAAAGGTGAAGTGTTGTCCAAACATTCAGCTTTTGAAAGAACACGTTGGCGGTTATTAGAGGTTACTACCGCTTTATTCCTGAGCCTTATTCCCTCTGGAAATGCAGTCTTAGCTCAGATTACACCAGATGTAACCTTGGGAGGTGAAAGCTCTACTATTCAACGTAATGTTTTAATCAACGGTCTTCCTAGTGACCAGATTGATGGGGGAGCAATTCGGGAGACAAACTTGTTCCACAGCTTTCTAGAGTTCAACGTTACGGCAGGACAGGGAGCGTATTTTACCAACCCAGCAGGGATTGAAAATATTTTCAGCCGTGTCACAGGAGGCAACCCTTCCAACATTTTTGGCACCCTTGGAGTTTTAGGCGATGCCAATCTCTTGTTGCTAAACCCGAATGGCATTATCTTTGGGCAAACTGCCAGTCTTGACTTAAACGGTTCATTTTTAGCAACAACAGCCAACTCTGTTGATTTTGCAGATGGCACTCAATTTAGTGCGTCCAGTCCCCAAACTTCGCCCCTGTTAACTGTAAATGTTCCGGTTGGACTGGGATTTGGTACTACACCCGGAGAGCTATTAGTACAAGGTTCTAATCTCCGGATGCCACCTGAAAAAACTCTGGCACTAGTTGGAGGTAACGTCACCTTACAGGGAGGGAATTTAATAGCACCAGCAGGACGAGTTGAATTAGGCAGCATTGCTGGCTCAGATTTTGTCAACCTGACTTCTATCCCTAAAGGTTGGGATTTGGACTATAGAGGAGTCCAAAATTTTCAAGATATAAAACTGTCTCAAGGCGCTTCCGTCAATACTAGCGGGGAGGGCGGCGGCGCTATCCAGGTACACGGTCGCAACGTTACGCTTGATGGTGAGTCGCGTCTCTTGTCGAACACATTGGGGTCGCAGCCAGGAGAGGGTATACAGATTGATGCCATTGAATCAGTCCAAATCACCGGATTAGGAACTTATGTAGCTGATGCAATTCCCTTCGCATTCGGCGATTTCGATCCTTTTGAATTGCGTAATGGCATCTTTACCCTAAGCCAAGGCTCTGGTAAGGCTGGAGATATTACGATCAACACGCGACAGTTCACGGCTACTAATGGTGCATTTGTTGCAAGCTATACATTCAAATCAGGGCGAGCTGGGGACTTAACGCTAAACGCCTCTGATGCCGTAAACCTCAGTGCTACAGGAATTTTCACGCTGGCTGGGCAGGAAGCAACTGGAGAGGAGGGGAATCTGCTAGCGATTAACACCGCTCAGTTAGTGATGCAAGATAATGCGATCATATCCACCACCACGTTCGGATCACGACAGGGAGGAAATCTTAGAATATTTGCTTCCGACTCCATAGACTTGATTAGTGGAACACCACTCACATTGGACAACGGTGTGTCTCTTCAAACAGCAATAGTTACCAATACCATCGGTGAGGGCAACTCAGGAAATGCATTGATATCTACTCAACGGTTGACGCTCCAGAACGGAGCTGCAATTCAAGCAGGAACGGCTGGTAGTGGGCTAGGTGGGAACCTAGAGGTAATCGCCACTGAGTCTTTAAGATTAACAGGTAGTGCCTTAGATGGCGCATTTCCTAGTTCTTTAGATGTCTCAACAATCTCATCCGGTCAGGGGGGAAACCTAGAAATTACGACTGAAAATTTGGTGATTGAGGATGGAGCTGGATTATTGGTACGTAGTTTGGCAGACGGAATTGCTGGCAATATCACGATAAACGCACAAAACATCCAGCTTCGCCATCAAAGTCAGATAACGGCAACGGCAGAAATTGCTAACCAAGGCGGGAATATTGAAATCAACACAGACACCTTAGTGGCTCTGGAAAACAGCGACATCACTGCCAATGCTCCCCAAGGTTCCGGAGGGAAAATTACCGTCAACGCCCAAGCCATCTTTGGTACAGAATTCCGTGAAGAACTAACTCCAGAGAGTGACATTACTGCCTTCGGGAAAACTCCTGAACTCAGCGGCATTGTCGAACTGAATACCCCAGATGTCAACGTCCAGGGCGACCTCAACCAACTAAATGCTAATTTTATTGATACCGAACAAGCGATCGCATCTAGTTGCCTCGCCCGTCGCAACGTCGAACAAGGTAGCTTCACCGTTACAGGCACCGGAGGCTTACCCCAAAATCCCTACGAAGCAATTAGCGGTCAGTATCAACTCAGTACAGTTCAAGGACTGCAACCACTTCCTCAACAACAAGCTTCTTCCTCAATCCCCAATCCCCAATCCCTACCTCCTACTTCCTGGAAACTCGGCGACCCGATTCAGGAAGCACGGGGCATGACAGTGACCAGAGATGGACGTATTATTGTGGGTACGATGCCTCAACTAGTCGCAACCGCCCAGCCTCAGGACTTAATCTGTAATAGCAGTGTTCAGGCTACAGAAAACTAATCACCTCCTCCTGCTATGAATCTCCGTCGCCTTTGGTCTGTTGTGTCACGGCTACCTCTTGCCCAGGTCAAAACGCCGTTGATGACGGCTCGTCACGACGAAGCAGCAGCACGTTCGGTAACAAAGCCAATTGATAAGGGTAATGACGATCAAGATGGCACAGCCAGACACCTCGCAACTCAGATCTGGGAATGGCGTGGTGTCTGGCTCATTGCACCAACCGTTGCCGGAATTGCGATCGCCTTACGCTTGAGTGGCAGCTTGCAACATTGGGAATGGGCAGCACTGGATCAGTTTTTTCGCTGGCGTCCCCTAGAACCGACAGATGAGCGCATTGTCATTGTCGGGATTAATGAAGCGGATTTAAAGCAGGCAAAGCAGTGGCCGATCCCCGATGCCATGCTTGCCCAGTTGTTAGAGAAAATCAAAGCCCAAAAACCAACGGCGATTGGACTTGACATTTACCGAGACTTACCCGTTAATCCCGGTTATCCGGCATTAAAAAAGGTTTTTGAGACAACCCCAAACTTAGTTGGCATTGAGAAGATTAACGACGAAGACCCAAATTCTGCGATCGCACCACCACCAGTCCTTGCACAACGAGGTCAAGTTGCGGCGAATAACTTGGTTGTCGATGCTGATGGCGAGTTGCGACGGGGAATGCTCTTTTTGGAAAAAGAGGGTCAAACTGTAGATTCCTTTGGCTTGCGCCTTGCTTGGTTTTATTTAGAAGCTCAAAAGATTTATTCTCAACCCACAACTAATGACCCCAGAGTTTTTCAGTGGGGAAAAGCGGTTTTTCGACCGTTTATTGCCAATGATGGCGGCTACATCAATGCCGATGGCGGTGGCTACCAATTTTTGTTGAATTATCGTGGCGCGGCTGGACAATTCCGTACGGTGTCGATGTCTGAGGTGTTACACGATCAGATTCCACAAGATTTGCTGAAGAATCGCATTGTTTTAATTGGTTCCACAGCAAGCAGTCTCAATGATTTTTTTTATACTCCTTACAGTGGTGATGAAATTACGACTGCTGCACGCACTCCTGGAGTTGAAGTTCAAGCCAATATCATTAGCCATATTCTCAGTGCTGCCCTAGAAGGGCGTCCTTCAATTAAAACCTGGTCTGAACCAATGGAAGGTTTGTGGATTTTTCTTTGGTCTTGTACGGGTGCTGTCGTGTGTTGGACGTTGCGAGATGTTGCTGGTGTGAGGAAGGTACTGTCTGTTTGGACAATTCTCGGCTTGTTAGTGGTTGGAGTTGGTTTAGTCGGGGGTAGTTACCTCGCCTTTTTAATCGGTGGTTGGTGGATACCAGTGGTGCCGCCACTCTTAGCGTTGTTAGGGTCTACCACGGCAATTACAGGCTACATCGCCAATGTTGAGTCGGAAAATCGGCAAACTGTCATGAATTTGTTTGGGCGTCATGTCACACCACAAATTGCCCAAGCGATTTGGCAAAATCGCCAGGAACTACTCAAAGAAGGACGGATTCGAGGTCGTCAGATGACGGCTACGGTGCTGTTTTCAGACCTTCGGGGATTTAGTTCTGTTGCGGAAGTGATTGACCCAGAAACCCTGATGTCTTGGCTCAATGACTATATGGAGGCGATGGCGCAGGTGGTTTTGAACCATGACGGCGTTATTGATAAATTTATGGGGGATGCTGTGATGGCGGTATTTGGTGTGCCGATTCAGCGTCTTACCACTGATCAGATCGCTTCAGATGCGATCGCGGCTGTCTCCTGTGCTTTAGCCATGGCAGAGCGATTAGATATACTCAATCACCAATGGCAGCAGGAAGGGCGCCCGAAAACAGCGATGCGAATTGGGATTGCGACGGGCAATGTGGTGACGGGTAGCTTGGGCAGTTCTCAGAGGCTAGACTACACCACCCTTGGAGATACCGTTAATATTGCAGCCCGGTTGGAGAGTTACGATAAATCGCTAGATGGTGGTGTGTGCCGAATCTTAATTAACGAGGAAACTTACCAATATATTAAAGAATATTTTTCTACAAAAGTCCTTGGTTCTATGATACTCAAGGGTCGTGAGCAGCCTACAGCAATTTATCAAGTTTTACGATAGTTTCGCTACTAGATTGTAGTAGCAGTTAAGATAGATTTCGATAATGAGGGTGAACTACTACAGTTACTGAAAATTATGTTAGGAAACTAAACTCGAAAGTAGCACTTAACCGATATGGCAACTTCCCAACAATTCGCCATTACCGTGGCAGGCACAGCCTTGCTCACTTCCGTGCAGCTACTTGGTTTTGTCAACGTGCCTTCAACTCTAGCTAGTGAACCCTTCAGGGATTTAGACTTAGTGCAAACTAGCGTTGCTAATCAGGTCGCTAAGACAAGTCCATTCCAGGAAACGGCTGTGCAGGGCAACAAAACCCTGTTGCTAAGTCAAGCCACAGGCTCACGAATGCGTTATGTTCCGCCAGTTGCGAGGAACCCACGACGAAGCCAAGGATCGGGTTCACGCGGTTGTAATGAGTCTTTACCAGGAGACTTAGTAACGCTGTTGATTCCGTCCAAGGATTACACCGCACAAACCACATTAGGACATCCAACCTTCTTCTGGCACCTGTCGCAAGCTGTATCAGTACCGATGAAGTTCAGCTTGGTAGAACCTGGAGTTGCTCAACCCGTATTTGTCAAACAGATTGACTCACCCCAAGCTGGGATTGTACAGCTAGAACTTCCCAAAGACCGACCAGAACTTGTAACGGGAAAAATCTACACTTGGTCTGTTACCGTGGTTTGTAACGCGAAGCGCCCTTCGGCAAATCCCTATTTTTATAGCTGGATTGAGCGCGTACCGATACCACCCGCTTTGGAGGAGCAATTGTCAGCTAATGGGGCTAACACTCGTGCAACGATGGGGATGAGGGCAACAGAGTCATCTTTGGCAGTCCGCGATCGCGCAGCCGTTTATGCCCAAGCCGGACTCTGGTATGATGCCCTCGCTCTGATCGCTACTCAAAGCCCGAATTCCAGGATTTCTCTATCCGAAGATTTTCTCACCCTCCTCGACCAAGTGGGCTTAAGTAAAGTGACCAAGCAAACGCGGCAAAGTCTTGCCAAGCGCTAAGCTTTTGAAGTCTTTCAATATCAAGGTAAGTCTTCCTTATTACCCTTTAGCCCTTGATAGCATAAAGCTATCAGCTTTTTTGTTTCCTGGCTCTTTCTACGCAAGTTTCACACACCTCCCGCTGTACCTCATCTTTCCAGGAAACCGCTATATTTGCTCCTAACCGTATTAGTCTACTTCCAGATAGCCTTCCAAAGCTGCCATTAAAACATTAACTAGAGGATGATCAACTAGCTTTTTCAAGTCTTGAGTGTCAAATTCGTTTACAATCCGCACCACCCATTGTTTCAAAGCTGGATTGCTCTCAATTTTCTTAACAACTTCAAGTACTACCATCTGTTTTTCTAATGGCGTACTAGTAGGATAATTTTGCTCTAGTTGTTGTAGTAACTTCTGAATTCTCGCTGCTGTTTCTCTTAGGTTTTGAGTTTGCCTAGATATGTAATCGTATTGAATAGAGAGCTGGCTGTTGCTAACTTGGATGGGATTAGCAAAGCGGACAAGATTACTACCCGACTGACCATTGATAGAAGCATCTGATACTGTTTTATCTTCTGTTAAAGCTTTAATCTCAACATTAATCGGGTTCATCGCCATTACTCTAACAATTTCCGTCAAGTCTGCACATTGCTGGCGATAGAGAGCTATCTGTTCATAACTGGCTTGTAACTGATATCGATATTCCTTATCTATCGATTTCAGTGCAGATTCATACTCTTGTCTTAGGTGATTTTCGATATCTTCCTTATTCACCTCAGGGTTAACATTTATCCGAATAATAAAAGCACCATTAGTCCTATTTTCAAGTGATTGAAGAGATAGTCCTAAAGTACTGCTCTCAATTTGTAGCTTTTGAAAAGCAACGAAAAAAGCTCTCCAGTCAATGCCATTTTGGAATATCAAATCAATGGTTTCTAAAGCTTTTTGAAATAACTTTGTAAATTCTCCTGGTGCAAATTTTCCCTGAGTTGGTGTGCGTTCCTGTTGCTCAGCTCCTAGGTAGACATAATCACAAATTACATCCTCAAGATTGGTCGTACTGTTGGTATGCCAATCTTCTAAGCAAGCTCCCGTTAAGGTAGCTTTGTTGAAATTGGTATCTAGTGCTTTTGTCCTTTGAAGGTTTGCTCCTGTGAGGTTGGCTCCTGTGAGGTTGGCATCCTTGAGGTTTGCTCCCTTGAGGTTTGCCTCCTTAAGGTATGCGCCGCTGAGGTTAGCACCAGTGAGTTTTGCTCCACTCAAATTTGTCCCACTGAGTTTTGCTCCAATGAGTTTTGCGCCAACGAGGTCGGCTCCACTCAGATTTGCCTTGCTAAGGTCAGCTCCACTCAGATACGCCTCAGTTAAGTTGGCTCCAATGAGATTACTTCCAATCAGGTCAGCTCCACCCAGATATGCTTCACACAGGTTTGCCCCAATCAAGTCAGCCTCACTCAGGTATGCTTCTTTGAGGTGTGCCTCGCTTAAGTTTGACCCTATCAAGTCAGCGCGACTGAGATCAGCTCTACTTAAATCAGCGCGACTGAGGTCTACACCACTAAGTTTTGCCTCCCTGATAATTATCCCACTGCCTGTCGCAAAGCTGAGATCAGGTCTTATATCAGGGTTATTTGCCTTCCACTCATTCCAAGCCTCTACCCCTTGCCTGAGCAAAGCAAGATGTTCCTCATTTGCCATCTAGCGCAAGCCCATCAGCTTTATCATTTATTGCAACTAACCTAGCGCTTTCTTTACTAAAAGAGGAGCTACCACTATATCTGAAATTTGATACAGGAATAGTTATGCTACTCTCCACCTGGTCACAGCGTTAGTGTTTACTGAGAATATAGCTGATTTCTTTCCTATATAGCAGAACGCCGTCAGCTTGTCGCGTATCAGCTTTTTCGTTTTCCTTGCTGTATCTAGGTCTATGGGCTTAATTCACTCTAATTGTGGCAAAAGCGATCGCACTTGTGCTGGATGCTGACACTCCTTAACTCACACTACCCATAACAACAGGAGAAGCAAATCTTGGACTTAAAAGAATCTCTGCACACACACCTGACGCAGATAGTACGCGATCGCGATCCCTATCTTGCAAAAGCTGGGCATTCTTATGTGCAGCACTACATACGCCAAGAGTTAGAACAATGGGGAGAAATCAAAACCCACGAATTTACAATTCGCGGGCAAACCCATCAGAATTTCATCCTCAATCTTCCTGCAAACGCCACTAGTCGCCGTAAACAGAAACCGCCAATATTAATTGGTGCTCATTATGACGCTGTGCCTGGAACCCCAGGTGCCGATGATAATGCAACAGGTGTTGCTGCCTTGTTGGAGTTGGCAAAAGCCTTCGCAACGGAACCCGCCAATTACCCAATCCAGCTAGTAGCATTTGATATGGAAGAATACGGCTTACTCGGAAGCGCTCAATATGCGGCTGACTTGCGGCAACAACAGCAGCCATTACGCCTGATGCTTTCTCTAGAAATGCTGGGTTATTGTAATCAGGCTCCTCACTCGCAACGTTACCCAGCCGGATTGGAACGGTTCTACCCAAATCGTGGTGATTTCATTGCGTTGATTGGTAATTTGCCGACAATTCCTGACTTAATTCACCTCAGTCGTAGTATCCGTAACGCTGGAGTACCGAGTGAGTGGTTACCTGTACCAAATCGGGGTTTAATGGTTAGCCAGACACGACAGAGTGACCATGCCTCATTTTGGGACAAGGGTTATCGAGCAATGATGGTAACGGATACGGCATTTATGCGAAATCCCCACTATCACAAGGCAAGTGATGCGATCGCAACTCTTGACTTAGACTTTCTTACTGGCATTACACAGGGTTTAGAACGTGGAATTCGCTCTCTTTGAAGAAAAATTAGTACCATGAAACCAACCTAAACAGAGTGCCCTCTGCCTTCTTCTAGGCTTTCTGCGATAAAAACGAGAAGGACGCAACTAGGCATCCTTCTTTACCTCAAATCTAAGGTAGTTTGAGGAATTTGTTTGTAGTCCATCAAAATTAACTTGGTGCAATTAGCCTATTTTCTGCCTTGCCTCTTCACTCTGTTGAATAGAAGAACGGACATCATTAAGTGACCAATCCTTTTTCAAGGTCTTGGTAAAGGTCTTCAACCCGTTCTTATCAACATCGCGACCAAGTATTTCCTGATAAATGCGGTTCAGGGCAAGTCTAGCTTCATCACTTTCAGCAATTTCACGGCGAATGTTTCTCAGGGTACTTCTACTTAGTTCCTGAGACCATGCCCTTAAGCCTTCGGGTTCGGCATCGCGCCCCAAAACTTCACGATAAATTTTGTTAATTTCTGCGCTTCGATCAGATTTTTTGCAAAAGACCACTACATTCCTGATCGAAAGCATTTCCTCACACGTCTGCGCGTTTGCTGAGCCTACCGAGAAGGCAGGAATCAGGAAGGTGGTCGTGATTGCAGTAGTTGCAAGCATTCCTAGTTTCATTGTCTTTACCTATGAGGTTAGCTACCTGTCATTGGTATTTATATATTCTATGAGTTTCTACTAACAGCTTCTACCAGGTTGGTTGATTTGATACTCAAGTACCTCCTGCTAAAGAAGCATTCCATCAGGAAAATCAGTTGATTCCGTCTCCCTAGATTAATGTGTAAACTTTTGCTTCCCAAGGAAAAATTGGTTCTCTACCCACCTGGGCATCAGGAACTACTCGGTCTTGCGTGACTTCTCGCCATTGCTTATGGGCGGGTTTGCTAGGCCAGTTTGGAATTACATATTCAGCTTCATTGGGCGTACCGTAGTCAGAAAAATTCGCCACAACAACCACGAACTCTTCCCCCTCACCTCGCTGCCAAACGACAACCCGTTTCCCTTCAGTGAAATCAGCATGAATAAACTGGGTGTCATTCACCGCTAAGGCTTTGACGCTTGTCCGCAAGTGAACCAGTCTCGCTACATAATCAAAGATGTCTTTACGCCAATCATCCTCTAAGCGGGCGTAGTTAACCGGGTCAACTTGTTTGTCTTTGACTTCATCGGGTGAAAGGTCATGTTTGTCAGCGAATTCTTCACCCGCAAAAATCATGGGAATCCCGACGGCTGTAAGCAGACATACAAATGCAAGTTTGATGTGTTTTTCTTTGTGGACAATTCCGTTATCTTCCAGGTAGTTGTAGAGGCGTTGATTGCCAAAACCTTCCACATCATGAGACGTAACGTAGTTCACTGCTTGAGAACCATCGCTGAACCCTAAGAGGCGGCAGTCAATGAGTTTGCGAACACTCCATTCAAAGCTAGGTTCGTCACCAGCACTCTTACCTAAGATTACTTGTCGCAAGATGTGCTTAAATCGTTCGTTCCACAACCCATCCAATCGATTTTGCTGGACTAGGGCAAGAGGTACACTTAACTCTTCGCCAACAACGAGGAAGTCTTCACCTTTTCCCCCACGTTCTACCCAAAGCGCTCGCGCATAATCTTTGAACTCCTGCAAAAAGTCGTAGCTACCTGTATTGTTGACACTATCCAACCGCAGTCCATCCACTCGGTAGTAATCAATCCAGTGGGCGATGTGGAGTTTCATATACTCACGGGCAGGCACAAAGCGATCGCGTTTTCCTGTAATTGGGTGATAGCCCTCCACGTAGTAGTTGTACTTAAACAAATCTCCCCCAAAACCTTCTCGGCTACCTTGTTCTGGGTCGCTATTACCATAGTGAATGTAAAAATCTGAAAAATTAATGTTGTTATAAGGATTATTTCGGGAGAATGCCATCACCGCATCATAAAAAAAGCGCACTCCCTGCTGATGACACGCCTTAATCAGTTCTACTAAATCAGTCGAAGCCGTAGGTGCAGCTTGGGAATCTGGGTGTCCCAAGTTAAAATCTGCTGCAAAATAGTTTGCTGTCCCATAACCCCATTTCAGATTGTCATCACTATCCGCTGGGGGTAGGAGTTCCAAAGCATTAACACCCAACTCAACAAGATGAGCATGACCCTTGTCTAAAGCATAAATACTTGGAAAATCAGGAGCAATTTCTTCTGTATTCAACAACGACAGCACATCGCGAAACGTACCCGTTCCAATTGCTTTCTCTCCCTCAGCCTCAATCCGAGTCCAGCGAGTCGGTAACTCGTAAATTACTAACTGAGTATTGTTGGGTAGCCTATCTACAGGCGCATCCCCTTCCCAATTTGCCGTTTGTCCCTCTGGGTCACAAGCAATTAGTAGACCATCTTGATACAGCACAACACTAGCAGGGTCATCACTCGTTGTTCCATCAGTCTGTGCAGCATCGGGGGCACTAACGCGGCGGTCAACAGTCCAGGCTATCGGGTCTGTGCAGTAAAGAATATAGGGCGTACTGTTGTAAACATTAGTATTTTGTACCTTAAACCAGTAGAAATAGACCTGTCCTGACGTTAAACCACACTCTTGTGCTGGAATCTCCCACAATTCAAGGTATTGCTCAGATTGGTTTAGGGGAATTTCTCGAAAGTTCTCAAATGATTGTAAATTCCCAGTTTGGAAGTTACCAATGTACAAAGTAGGAGCAGGTTCTAATGCTCCAGGACGCCACAGAACAAAGTGAGTCTGTTTACGGCTTAACAAATCAGCAAGCATAGCACCCATCTCCGGAACTAAAGTAGTCCGCTATGAATGTTAAAGCCAATATGGAACTTTGTTGTGGAAATAAGTATTAAATCTCTGTGCTAAAACGGTAGTTCCTCATCATTCTGGTCTTTGGCTGAGAGCCGCCAATTCGTGGTTACTTCCTCTTCTACTTGCAGTTGTTCAATCATGTCGCCCAGTTCTTTCTGAAGCTTTTGTGTTAAGGCAACAGGAAAATCTAGCTCAATTCCCTTCGCTTGTGCCAGCTTTGCTAGTTGGTCAAACTGAACTTTCTTACTAGTTCGGTGGTAACTCGACAGCTCAAAAACCCCTGTTTCTGATACGTTTTGCGCTTGCATTGCTTTTTTCAGACGTTCTTGGAGATGTGTCATTTCTGTATCAAGCAGCTTCCATTGATAGGCAATCTGCTGATAGCGATCGCTAAGTGCCGTTAAATCTTCTGTCGCTGGATCGGGTTCAGTGCGCCGATTCAGCTTCAGTAGTTGTTGATGCACATGCGCTACATAAATTGCGTCCATTTTAGCGTAATGAAGCTGACTAGCTGTTAGGGGACGCACCCCCCAGTCACTAGTTTGCTCTGTTTTATCCACGGGTGGAAAGTAGCATAATTCTTCTGCTAAGGTTTTGAGTTGCAGATTGCGGACTTGCAACAGGTAGTAGGGAATTTTTTTTGCAAGTTCTAATGTGCAGGTAACATTTTGAGCTTTGGTTTTGCCCAATAACTTTAAGTCATAACTGGCATTGTGAAAGACTTTTTCAACAGCAGGATTCACAATGATTTTGTCAACAAAATACTCTATCAGTTCTGGGTGATTAAGAACATCTAGGATAGAAACATGTTCACCCGTTAAATCAGTAGGGTCATCTAAGACTTGAATTAAAGATACTTTAGGTTTGCGAGTTTGATGGTCTGCAACTTCTGTATCAATCCAAAGGATTGGTGATTGAGCATACCTAGCCATCAAATTTTGGATATCTTTTGAATTGGTTAAATAAGGCATTGGAGTCTAAACCCTTGACGGACTGACAGCGTAGGTGCAAGACCCACGTTTAAACGCAACTCGGTATCAAGCTGGGGTTAACCTGACTTCTAGCTTCTCACAAGCGCGTAAGACGAAAGAATATCAGGGACACCCATGCTGATTCATCATTGTAACTATGAGCTAAATTGCATCAACTTCGACAGAGGCACTCCATGAATGCATCTTCACCTGGAAATAACCGTTGGCAATTCTGGATTGATCGGGGAGGAACCTTTACTGATATCGTGGCGCAGCGTCCGGATGGGCAGTTAATCATTCACAAGCTGCTGTCGGAGAACCCGGAACGCTACACCGATGCGCCAGTGCAGGGGATTCGAGAAATCTTGGGGATTCCTGCTGATGCCCCGATTCCGGCTAAGCAGATTGAAGTGGTGAAGATGGGGACGACAGTAGCGACGAATGCGCTATTGGAACGAAAAGGGGATGCCGTTGTCCTTGTAATCACCAAAGGTTTCCGAGATGCGCTGCGTATTGGCTATCAAAACCGCCCGGATATCTTTGCTCGTCAGATTATCCTGCCAGAAATGCTGTATGAGCGGGTGATTGAGGTAGAGGAACGCTATAGCGCTCAAGGTGAAGAGTTAATTCCTGTCAATCTTGAGGAAGTTAGGAAGTCTTTGCAGGAAGCTTACGAGGCTGGAATCCGCAGTTGTGCGATCGCTCTTATGCATGGCTACCGCTATCCAGCTCATGAGAAGGAAGTAGCCACCATAGCATTAGAGATTGGTTTCTCTCAAGTTTCAGTATCCCATGAAATTAGCCCCTTGATGAAGCTAGTGAGCCGAGGCGATACCACTGTTGTGGATGCCTATTTATCGCCGATTCTGCGCCGCTATGTAGACCAAGTTGCGGGTCAGTTAGGTGGGGTAGGAACACCGGATGCTGTGTCTTTGCAATTCATGCAATCCAATGGTGGACTGACAGATGCTACAGCGTTTCAAGGGAAAGACAGTATTTTATCGGGTCCTGCGGGTGGAATTGTGGGGGCAGTGCAGACAAGTGCGATCGCAGGCTTCCAAAAAATCATTAGCTTTGACATGGGTGGCACGTCTACCGATGTCGCCCACTACAACGGGGAATATGAGCGCACCTTTGAGACAGAAGTAGCAGGTGTGCGATTGCGGACACCGATGATGTCGATTCACACCGTAGCGGCAGGTGGTGGTTCAATTCTACAATATGATGGGGCGCGTTATCGGGTGGGTCCAGAGTCAGCCGGGGCAAATCCTGGCCCTGCGTCTTACTCAAAGGGTGGCCCTTTAACCGTGACAGATGCCAATGTGATGGTGGGGAAGTTGCAGCCGGAGTTCTTTCCCAAAGTGTTTGGTTTGAATGGGGATTTGCCGTTGGATGCTGAGGTGGTACGGCAGAAGTTCCAGCAACTGGTGGCAGAAATCGGGGATAATCGGACACCGGAACAGGTGGCGGCTGGATTTCTTGCGATCGCAGTTGAGAAAATGGCAAATGCGATTAAGAAAATCTCCCTTCAGCGTGGCTATGATGTTTCGGACTATACCCTTTGCTGTTTTGGTGGTGCAGGTGGGCAACACGCTTGCTTAATTGCTGATGCTTTGGGGATGAAGCAGGTATTCATTCATCCGTTTGCTGGAGTGTTGTCGGCTTACGGAATGGGTTTGGCAGATGTGCGGGTGTTGCGAGAACGAGCAGTAGAAGCCAAACTTGATGAGGATTTAGTCAATGTAGGGGCGCAAGGCGTTGCGCCCTTACCGCAGTTGTTGGAAGAGTTAGCGACAGAGGCAAAGCAGGAATTACACCTCGACAACACTAAGGGCGAGGAAGAAATTCAACTCTTTCAAAGGGTTCACCTCCGATATGAGGGGACAGATACAGCGTTGATTGTCAGTTTCGGCAATGTTGCCGCGATGAAGCAGCAGTTTGAAGCAGCGCATCAGCAACAGTATGGTTTCATTGCACCAGAGAAGGGGTTAATTGTTGAGGCAGTTTCAGTTGAGGTGGTGCAAAAGACGTTTACCGCAGAAGAACCAGTCATTGAGCGAAAGACAGAGGCTAACCCAGAACCCGTTGCAACCGTTCAGATGTACACCACAGGTGCGTGGCACGAGACACCCGTCTTTCAGCGAGAGGATTTACAACCGGGAGATTGTATTTCTAGTCCGGCTTTGATTATTGAAGCAACGGGTACAAATGTTATTGAACCCGGTTGGCAAGCTGAATTAACGCAGCGCAATCATTTAGTCCTAAAGCGAATCAAACCCCTAGATGAGAGTGTAGAAGTCGGCACTAACGTCGATCCAGTATTATTAGAAATTTTCAATAACCTATTTCGCTCAATTGCGGAGCAAATGGGAATTACCCTGCAAAATACCAGTTCCTCTGTCAACATCAAGGAACGCTTAGATTTCTCCTGCGCCATCTTCGACCAACAGGGACAGTTAGTTGCCAATGCACCCCATATTCCTGTACATCTAGGCTCAATGAGTGAAAGCGTGGGTAGTTTAATTGAAGCCTACGGCGACACTCTCAAACCAGGAGATGTTTATGTGCTAAACAACCCCTACAACGGCGGCACTCACCTTCCCGATGTCACCGTTATTACCCCAGTATTTGTTGCAGACTCCCCCACTTCCTCCATCTCCTCATCTCCCCATGTCCCTCTCTTCTACGTCGCCTCACGAGGACACCATGCAGACATCGGCGGCATTACCCCTGGTTCAATGCCTCCTACTAGTACAACGGTTGAGCAAGAAGGGATATTACTAGATAACTTCAAGTTAGTTGAGCAAGGACATTTTCGGGAAGAGGAACTACGGCAATTACTCTCATCTGGCACTTATCCCGTCCGGAATCTGGAGCAAAACATTGCAGACTTGCAAGCTCAAATTGCGGCAAATGAACGCGGTGTGCAAGAGTTGCGGCGGATGGTAAAGCAGTACTCTTTGGAGACTGTGCAAGCCTACATGGGTTATGTGCAGGATAATGCAGAGGTATCGGTACGACGTGCGATCGCATCACTCAAGGATGGTAGCTTCACCGCTAAGTTGGATGATGGTAGTCAAATTCAGGTAACGATTACCATTGACCGCAATAATCGCACTGCCAAGATTGATTTTACTGGCACGTCTCCTCAGCTACAGAGTAATTTCAATGCACCATCTGCTGTTTGCAAAGCAGCAGTTCTCTACGTCTTCCGCACCTTGGTAAATGACGATATTCCTCTCAATGCAGGTTGTCTCAAACCTCTGGAAATCATCATTCCCGAAGGCTGTATGCTCAATCCCCGTTATCCTGCCGCCGTAGTTGCAGGAAATGTCGAGACTTCCCAAGCAATTACCGATGCATTGTATGGTGCGCTGGGAGTGCTGGCAGCATCTCAGGGAACGATGAATAACTTCACCTTCGGCAATGGACGCTATCAATACTATGAAACCATCTGTGGGGGTTCGGGTGCTGGTGCTGATTTCGATGGCACCGATGCGGTTCACACTCACATGACTAATTCTCGCTTAACTGACCCCGAAGTGTTGGAATGGCGGTTCCCCGTTCTCCTGGAAAGCTTCGGAATTCGTCCTAATAGTGGCGGTAAAGGGGAACATCACGGTGGAAATGGGGTTATTCGTCGCTTACGTTTCCTCGAACCGATGACAGCAGCAATTCTCTCCAGTCATCGCGTTGTCCCTCCTTATGGTTTGCAAGGGGGTGGATCGGGTGCTTTGGGACGTAATTATGTTGAACGTAGTGATGGAACAGTGGAGGAATTAGGCAGCACTGCTGTTGTGGAGATGAAGGCAGGAGAGATGTTTACAATTGAAACACCTGGAGGCGGAGGTTATGGTTCGCAAGCAAAGCTTTAATCCAAAATCCACCTCCCTACCCCCCTTGTAAAGCGACGGTGTATACAAAAGTCTTTCTCGCCCCCTAAATCCACGCCAGGTGCTCTACTTGGGGAGACTCCAGGACCGCACTGGTTCCCCAATTCTGGGGGACTTTGAACTCCGGTCTACCAGTATGATGCTGTAACTGAGTTTTGGAGTGCGATTAGACAGAAGTTGGACTGGTAGCGATCGCACTTCATCAATTAAGATAAACTTCATTTTTTGAAGGTAAATAGAAATACCCGGAAAAGTTTTTCCGATTCTTCAAGATAGTCGGAAATCAAATTAGATAAAACTGTAGGGGCGCACAGCTGTGCGCCCCTACAGGAGGAAACGTTGCAAGAAGCCCTCAAGACTCTGACGCGCCACGATGTAGTTCAATAGTACGAGGGTTCCTGGCGCATCATTGTTGAACTCTTCCGTCGTTGGGTTTTGCAATCTTGTTGATTAAACTAACTGAAACTCCTTGAGGGCAGGGAGGAAGTTTTTATTTTCATGGCTAGGACGGCTAAGTTTAATCAGTGCAAAACGTTGAGTGGATGTTAGGGATGCCCAGTGTTGTGATGTTAAAGATACACCTAATTCTTGGACTTTCTCTTGAACAGTCGGTGGAATTGTTGTTGCATCCATCCATGCCGGATTATCTTCAACAGGAAGGTCAGATGCTGGTGTACCAGTATGGTTTATCACCAGATTTTGTATATATTCTCGATAGGTTTGAATTTCTTCTGCTGTTGTACAAGGCTTCTCTACAAGTTCCTGACGCTCTTCCTGTGTAAACTGGTGCCAGTGCGTTAACTTGAGTTTTGTACCACAGGTATCTAATTTCATCCGTACTTGCATGGGGATGCAGCGTAGGGAATCAACAAAATCTGCTTCAAATTGAAAGAAATTAGTCATAAGATTAAACGCTTTACTACTCAGTGATTTTTGACATTAGCCTGTCGCATGAGCCAATAACTAATTGAAAGAGAGAGAATCGCTACTGACAAGCCAAGCAATTGTCCTCCAGAAACTTTTTCAAAATCCAGAATGATAATTTTACGAGCGCCAGCAATCAAAGCTGTGATAAATACCAATTCAACCTGAACTACGTGCTTGCGTAGGTAAGCGGTGATATTTTCCATTAGTTCCAAGGCAATCAAGACATTCAAAAATAGTCCGAAAACTTCAAGGATGAATGACTTTTCAGAACGAACTTCTGGAGAAAGTGTGAATAGTGCTATTACTAAATATACACCGAGGTCAAAGACAGTGAATATTAGTACTAGCACCATTGCTAGTGAGAGAAGCTTGGCAACCAGGCTTTCTGTTCTATCGAGAAAATGGAGAAAATTTTCAACCCCGGTAACACTCTCAAGTCGCTTAGATAATTTCTGAAACCACCGCATCTCTTCTACTGGCTTTACACTGAAGGGGATGCTGTGAGAATACTTGATCGCGACGATTGAAGTAAATCGTCTGCAATACTAGAGTGGCTCTTGATTGGCACAAGCTGCACAGCACAGGCTTTAAGTTCTGGTTGGTGAGACTCAGGACAGGATGCTGGTTGAGTGAGAGTATTGGCTTCGGCATTGTCTGCCCAGAGTGCGCCCCAGTGCATCGGTACGAAGACCGTACCAGGTGCGATCGCTTTTGTCACTTTTGCAGGGAAACGACTTTTACCACGACGCGATCGCACTTCAACCCAGCTTTCATCTTCAATTCCTAATTTCTTAGCATCACGAGGGTGAATTTCAATAAAGGGATTGGGATGCATCTGCTGAATCTTCGGGATGCGTCCTGTGCGGGTTTGGGTGTGCCAATGCCCATAAAGTCGCCCTGTTGTCAAGACAAGGGGATAATTTGGCTCAGGTGGTTCTGCCAGTCCGCGTGAGTGATAAGCGGCAAATCGAGCGCGTCCGTCAGGGGTAGAGAAGCGCCAATCGGTATAGAGGCGTTTGGCAGAATTCTCCGTTTCCCTACTCCCGTCTTCAGGGCAAGGCCATTGTAGAGGACCCTCTTGCTTGAGACGTTCGTGGCTGATACCGGATACGTCACAGACTCGCCCTTTCGTCAACCGAGCATATTCTGCGTACACGTCAGCCGAGGTATGAAAGGGAAACTTGTCGGCAAAACCTAATCGACATCCGACTTCAGCAAAGATTTCCCAATCTGCTTTCGCTTCGCCAGGAGGTTGGCAAAAGGCTGAGCAGAGTGTGACTCTACGCTCAGAGTTCGTCATCGTGCCAGTTTTCTCCCCCCATTGGGTAGTTGGCAGTAGGACATGAGCATAGGCAGTGGTTTCTGTCGGATAATAGGCTTCCTGGTAAACCGTAAAAGGCGATGCCATCAAAGCCGCTTTCACTCGTTCCAAGTCCGGCAAGCTTACGGCTGGATTTGTTGCCGCAATCCAGAGAAACTTCACATCCCCAGTTTCTAATCCCCGAATAATCTCCCAAGCCGTGCGACCGGGGTGAGGTGAAATTTGTCCTGGTTTTAGTCCCCAAAACTCCTCAAGTTCTGCTCGATGTTGGGGATTTTTCACTGACCGATATCCCGGCAAGATATGGCACAATCCCCCTGTTTCTCGCCCTCCCATGGCATTGGGTTGACCTGTTAAAGAAAACGGACCACACCCTGGCTTACCAATTTGACCTGTCATCAGGTGTAAGTTAATCAGGGTACGCACCTTAGCTGTACCTTCGGAAGACTGATTGACACCCATCGACCACATCGAGAGGACGCGATTAGACTGGCTCCAGTATCGAGCTGCCGTTTCGAGTTCACGCTCTGTAATGCCACACCGTTGAGCAACGATGTGGGGAGGATAGTGCTGAACGATCTCCGCAAAAGCATGGAAATTCGCGGTACATTCGTCAATAAATAAGCTGTCAATCTTGCCCCAACGCAGCACTAAATAGGCAATTCCATTAAGTAAATCAATATCTGTACCGGGTCGAATTGCCAGATGCAAGTCAGCCGCTTCCGCTGTGGGTGTCCGTCGAGGGTCTACCACAATCATCTTCACCTGGCGATTTTTCTTGTGATGTTTTGCCAGACGGTTGAAAACAATCGGGTGACACTCAGCCGCATTGGTACCGATCAAAAAAGCACAATCGGTTAATTCCAAATCTTCATAGCAGCAGGGGGGGCCATCGGAACCCAAGCTTTGGGTATAACCAGTAACGGCTGAGGACATACACAGCCGGGAATTGGAATCAAAGTTATTCGTACCCAGACAGCCTTTGATGAGTTTCTGAGCAACGTAATAGTCTTCCGTTTGCAGTTGACCAGAGCCGTACATACACATTGCATCAGCTCCAGCAGTTGTGACAACACTCTGAAGTTGGCTCACCACGCGCTGGAGAGCTTCTTCCCAGGTAACACGCACGAATGGCTCATCTAAGGAGTCACGCATCATTGGGTAGCGCAAACGGCTTTTCTGAGTTGCTTCAGTGATGGTTGCCCCTTTGACACAAACCATACCAAGACTTGAGGGATGAGCGCGATCGCCTCGCACTTTCCAAGCTGGTGTCCCTTCACTATCTCGATTGGTTTCTTTACCCTGTTGCGCTGGGGGTGTTACTTCCAAGCCGCAGCCAACGCCACAGTAAGGGCAAAGGGTTTTGATACTATCCACCACAATTCCTCCGATTGGTCGTCCCTGATGAGTTAAAGCGAAAGGAGTTCAGAATACAAAAGTTCAGAATTACTCCATCCCTTAAGGGATGGAGTTTCAAGTGCCACTCTTTCGTATAAGGAGTCCCCTCTTGTGAACTCCTGCAACTCCTGACTCCTCAACCTCCTTACTTTCAATGTCTATGCCGCTGCATCGTCATGAGCAAAGCGACGGTAGAGGAAGTCTAGAGCGTAGTTACGCAGTTCGTAATACTTCGGGTCTTCCATAATCCGAGCGCGATTTCTGGGGCGCTTGAAGGGAATGTCTATCACTTCACCAATGTGAGCCGCAGACCCGTTGGTCATCATCACGAGTCGGTCAGCGAGGAAAAGAGCCTCATCAATGTCGTGAGTAATCATCAGGACGGTAACTTGATGTTCACGCCAAATTTTCAGCAGTTCTTCCTGTAGTTCTTCTTTAGTAATCGCGTCCAAGGCACCGAACGGTTCGTCCAAAATCAAGATTTCCGGGCGAATTGATAAAGCACGCGCGATCGCAACCCGTTGCTTCATCCCTCCTGATAACTGCGAAGGCTTCTTATCCATCGCCTCAGTCAGTCCCACCATCTCCAAATGCTCCCGCACAATTGCCCGCTTCTCAGCTTGCGTTTTGTTGGGATAAACTGAATCGACTCCGAGGTAAACGTTCTCAAACGCACTCAGCCAAGGCAGCAGTGCGTAATTTTGAAACACCATCATCCGGTCTGGCCCAGGTTCAGTTACGCGCTGATTTTTCAACAACACATTCCCATGGCTGGGTTGCGAGAAACCTGCCACCATATTCAGCAGTGTTGACTTACCACAACCAGAGTGACCAATCAGACAAACAAACTCGCCTTCATTAACAGTCAGATTAACGCCAGTCAGCACCGTGTAGGGACCATTCGGGGTGGGATAAACCTTTGCAACATCCTCAATCACCAGAAAGGGTTCGCTAGTTTTCGCCTTCGGACTTTGGATTTGGGTTTGTGAGTTGAGAAGGGTATTCGTGTTGAGAGCAGTCATGATTGTAGGGGGAATAAAGAGTTCAATAGGGAACGTAGTAAGTAAGTCAAAAGTCAAAACTTAAGCAAATGAGGCAGCGACAGGATCAATGTCGATTTCTTCAACGCGAATCTCACGTTTGATTTCCAAACTGTTGAGGTAGGCGATTGGGTTATCGGGGTCAAAGAGCGTACCGTCAAATAGTTGGATTGGATCGCGATCGCGTCCGAAATCCGGGAATTCCAACTGCCGTGCCGCTTCACCAAAGATGTCCGCCCGCCGAACGCGCTCGATAATATCTACCCAGTTTTTCGGGAATGAAGTCAGTCCCCAACGTGCCATCTGAGTCATGACCCAGAGGATTTCTACCCGTTCGGGATAGTTGGTTTGTTCGACAAAGAACTGGTTGTAACGCTGTAGTATTTTGGGTTCAGCATTGGTTCCCCAGTCGTATGGGTCGATGAATCCCGGACGAATATCTTCGGCTAAAGCGCCAACGTATTGGTCTTGGCTGAGTAAGCCCACAATCTCTTCTCGATTGCGTAGGTCATCGCAGTATTCACACGCTTCCAACAAGGCTTTGACGAGGGCAAGATGAGTTTGGGGATACTTATTTGCCCACTCTTCCCGCACACCTAGAACCTTTTCGATGTGTCCTGGAAAAATGTCTAAATCGTTAGCAATGACAAAGCCATGCCCTTCATTCACAGCGCGGGAGTTCCAGGGTTCACCCACACAGTAACCATCAATGTTTCCCGCTTTCAGGTTCGAGAGCATCTGCGGTGGCGGAATTACCGTTAAACTGACATCCCGATCCGGGTCAATTCCACCTGAGGCTAGCCAGTAGCGCAGCATCAAGTTTTGCATGGAAGAGGGATAGACGACACCCAAGGTGTGAACCTTATCAGGAGTCGCTTGCAGGGCTGCTTTCAAGTCAGCCAAGGTACGAACACCTTGGTCATATAAGCGCTTACTGAGGGTAATGGCATTGCCGTTACGGGACAGTGTTAAAGCACTCACCATCGGCACTGGTGTGTTATTGCCTGCCCCTAGGGTTAGGGACATGGGCATCCCAGCGACCATCTGGGCAGCGTCTAGTCGTCCGGTAGCGACCCCTTTTGCGATCGCTTTCCAACTCGGTTCGCGGTTTAAGGTGACTTCTTCTAACCCGTGTTTCTCAAAGAAGCCTTTCTCTTTCGCAACGACTAAGGGCGCACAATCGGTGAGGGGAATAAAGCCAATTTCCAGATTGATTTTTTCCAAGCCATTACGGGCAATAACTTGCTGCTTCTTCGATTGACGCAGTTTCGCTTTCTTCTGCTGGTTGAGGAAGTAAATCATCTCATTTCGGTAGCTGTAGTAGCTGGGATGATTCACTACTTCCATGCGCTGGCGAGGGCGGGGAATGTCAACATCGAGAATTTGCCCAATGTGAGATTCTGGCCCGTTGGTCAGCATCACAATCCGGTCAGAGAGCAACAGGGCTTCATCAACATCATGAGTGACCATGATGCAGGTGACTTTGCTTTCTTCGCAGATTTTCATCAACTGCTCTTGCAAGCCACCACGGGTTAGGGCATCTAATGCGCCAAAGGGTTCATCCAAGAGCAACAGCTTCGGACGCAGGGCGAGGGCGCGTGCGATCGCAACTCGCTGTTTCATCCCTCCGGAAAGCTCACTGGGTCGCTTCTTCGCGGCGTGTCGCAGCCCGACCAAATCAATATGATGTTCGATAATCTCTTTGCGTTCGCTGGCTGGACGATTTGCCATCACTTCGTCCACACCCAAGGCGATATTTTCACGAACGCTTAACCAGGGGAGTAGCGAGTAGTTCTGGAATACCACCATGCGATCGGGGCCGGGTTGAGTCACCTGCCGTCCTTCCAAGATGACACCGCCATAAGTCGGCTTATCTAAACCCGCAACAATATTCAAAAGTGTGGATTTACCACAACCTGAATGTCCAATTAAGGAAACAAATTCTCCTTGTTTGATTTTCAGTTCAATATTGCTCAGGGCAATATAGCTACCGCCATTGGGTAGGGGAAATATCCGGCCTACATGGTCTACTTCAACAAATACAGACATGGTGATTGCTTATTGTGAGAGTGTTTATGGCTAACCGCTATTAGCCCTTACCATCAACCTTTTTATTTCTGTTCTTCTGGCACAACTTTACTGGCGACAAAAGCAACAAGTCTGTCCAGAAGTAAACCAATAATTCCCACGTAAACGAGTGCCAAGATGATTTCACTCATAGCGGAACTATTGTAAGCATCCCAAATAAAGAATCCGATTCCCACACCACCGACTAACATCTCTGCCGCAATAATCGCCAACCAAGACAAGCCAATTCCAATTCGTAAGCCTGTAAAAATGTAGGGAACGGCGGCTGGAAAGAGAACTTTGAAGAAATACTTTTGGCGCGATAACCGCAATACCTTCGCAACGTTTCTGTAATCTTGAGGAATCTGTTGCACACCCACTGTGGTGTTAATAATAATTGGCCAAATTGCTGTAATGAAAATTACAAAAATCGCTGAAGGTTGGCTATCGCGAAACGCAGCTAGTGAAATCGGCAACCAAGCGAGAGGAGGGATTGTCCGCAAGACCTGAAAAAGCGGGTCTAGTGCGTCATACATGAATTTGGTACTACCAATCAAAATCCCTAGACCAATCCCGACAATCGTAGACAGAGTAAACCCGATCGCAACCCGTGCCAAACTAGCCGCGATTTGTAATCCTAACCCTTTATCTGTACCACCGTTATCAAAGAAGGGATTGATAATCAGAGGGTCCCAAGTGTCCTGAAAAACCGTGATTGGGCTAGGTAAATTTGAATCTGGACTCATGCAGAGGAGTTGCCAGATTACAAGAAAAATAGCTAGGGCAACCAACGGGCGGATAATTTTTTGAGAGTGCTTCTGGATTAGAGAAAGCGGAGAATTTTGCCGAACATTGCGCCGAGAGCGGCTTTCAAGATTTGCTGTCATTTTCCTTTTAAAAGTCGTGGAGTGCAACCGAAAGTGTGTTGGGATTTTGAATAAAGGTTTAGTTCCTAGCCCCAATTCAAAATCCCTAGTTGTCGCTAGCTTATGCTTTCTTAATCTTGAGGCTCTTTAAATATCCTGCTGTATCTTCTGGATCAAATTTGACTCCATCGAAGAACGTTTCAACCCCACGGGACGTACTAGTTGGGATATCAGCAGCGGCAACACCAATCGCTTTTGCCGCTTCTTTCCACAAATCTTCCCGGTTCACTTTATCAATAATTCCCTTGATATCTGTATTAGCGGGAAGATAGCCCCAACGAATGTTTTCTGTAATGAACCAGGCATCGTGACTCTTGAAGGGATAGGAGGCATTATCTGCCCAGAACTTCATTAACAGAGGGCTGTTCTGCTCAGTACGACCATCACCATAGTCAACATTGCCTTTAGAGCGCTCAATAATGTCTTTTTCTGGAACCTTGAACCACTGGCGCTTCGAGACAATTTTGACCATCTCGTCTTTATTTTCCGCCTTATCACACCACTGTTGGGCTTCTTGCACCGCCATGAGGATAGCCTTAGCTGCCTTAGGATTTTTGTCCACCCAATCCGCCCGCATGGATAAAGCTTTCTCAGGATGGTCTTTCCACAGTTCTCCTGTAATTAGAGCGGTATAACCTTCCTTTTGATTAACTAGCTGTGCGTTCCATGGTTCACCGACACAAAAAGCTTCCATCCCACCGACTTTCATATTCGCCACCATCTGAGGCGGTGGTACGGGGATTGTGGAAATATCGGTGTCTGGATTGATGCCACCAGCGGCTAACCAGTAGCGCATCCAGAGGTCATGGGTACCACCCGGAAAGGTTATCGCTGCCTTAAGTTCTTTGCCAGAAGATTTGGCTTTGGAAAAAGCCTCCTTAAGTGGCTTACTATCTAAGCCCACTTTCATGTCTTTATAAGTATTGGCAACAGAAATTGCCTGACCGTTAGTATTCAACCGTGCCAAGATGTACATCGGCACAGGTTGCTTGGTAATCTTGCCCAAGGACATGAGATAAGGCATGGGGGACAAGATATGTGCCCCATCAATACCGCCACTAGCAGAACCTAACTCTATGTTGTCGCGAGTAACCGGCCAGGAGGCTTGCTTGACGACCTCGACATCCTTCATGCCGTACTTCTCGAACAAGCCCTTTTCCTTCGCAATAATCAACGGCGCAGCATCGGTCAGGGCAATAAATCCTAGCTTGGCGGTCGTGACTTCTGGAGTATCGGCGGGGCTGATATTGGCAGATTGAGTGTTGCTGGCACTTGATGTCGAGGTGGGGCCAGAGGAACAACCGTGAGCTAACAGAGAAGTTGCGGTGGCTGCGCCTGCGGTGATGATAAATTGCCGTCTGGTGAACTTTGTCATTGTGTATTGATGGCTTGTAGTGGTTTTATGGCGGTAGGTTGAAGCGTTTCCCAGTTGCGGTGCTACGGTTGGAACGTAAGGATGTACTTAAGCGTTGCCTTGACAAGTGGGATGACTTTAGGACGAAACAGCGGCTTCCTGCCGTGGTTTAGCTCCAAATTGTTCAATGAGTAAGTCTCGCAACAAGGGCTTCAAATCTTCGCAAGCAATGCCCTTTTGGACACAGCTACCGAGTTGGGCATCTTTGCCAACTTTGCCACCCATGTAGAGATCGACGCCTTCGGCAGCTTGACCGTTTTTGCGTACCTTAGTACCCATCAGACCAATATCGGCGACTTGTGGCTGGCCGCAAGAGTTGGGGCAACCTGTCCAGTGAATCCGTACTGGACGTGGCAGGGAAAGTTCGGCTTCCAGTGCCTTGATTAGTGCTAGGGCACGATTTTTTGTTTCAATCAAGGCAAAGTTACAAAATTGTGAACCCGTGCAAGACACTAAAGCTTGCGTTAGGGGGTCTGGGTTGATGGAGAAGCGTTCCAGTACGGGTTCAGCAAGGAGCGTGTCTAAGCGAGAATCGGGGACATTGGGGATAATCACATTCTGCTCAATGGTGAGTCGAACTTCCCCACTGCCGTAGACTTCTGCAATCCGGGCTAGGTCGAACATATCCTCGGCATAGAGGCGTCCAACAGGAATGTGCAAACCGACGTAGTTTAGACCTGGTTGCTTTTGAGGAAAAACACCAATGTGGTCGCGCTTTTCCCAGTCAATCTCATCTTTTTCAGCAGCAGTTTGTAGAGTATGACCCAGTTGCTCTTCTACAACTGCCCGGAATTTTTCAATCCCCCATTCGTCAATTAACCACATCAACCGTGCTTTTTGCCGATTCGCTCTTAAACCGTGGTCGCGGTAGACTTCTAAAACGGCACGGCTTAGCGCTACGACTGTATCTGGGGCAACCCAAGCATTGAGGGGAATGGCAGCATCACAGCGCTTGGCAGAGAAGAAGCCACCAACGATAACGTTAAAGCCCAGTACGCCATATTTATAGGCGGGAACAAAGGCGAGGTCGTTGATTTCAGCATGGACGCAGTTGTCACGTCCACCTGCGATCGCAATATTAAATTTTCGGGGTAGGTTAGTAAATTCTGAGTTCCCTTCACCACAATTGGTGATCATGTCTTGAACCTGCTGTACCAACTCCCGTGTGTCAAACAACTCATCGGCATCAATCCCAGCAACCGGAGAACCAGTGATATTGCGAACATTATCCATCCCTGATTGCACACAGGTTAAGCCCACTGACTGAAACCGATGGAAAATATCTGGGATATCTTCGAGTCGGATGCCTCGTAGTTGCAGGTTTTGCCGTGTAGTAATGTCTGCACTGCCATCATCCCCATAGCGCTGCACAACTTCGGCAAGTACCCGCATTTGAGCAGTGGTAAGAATGCCATTGGGTAGACGCATCCGCAACATAAACTTACCAGGGGTAACAGGGCGGAAGAAAACTCCGACCCACTTCAACCGATGATCTCGGTCTGTTTCATCAACCGCTTCCCAGCCGAGTTGGGCAAATTGATCGAGTTGTGCCTTTACTGCAAGGCCATCTTTTTGGGCTTTAAGTTTTTCAAATTTGTTTAGGCTTGCTGCTGGCGTGGCTGCGCTTGTCATAGGTTTATCCTTAGTGCGTAGCGCTCAAATGCCTGAAGTTGGTCTGGAGCGCTGATTCGGTTGCTCATTGCACATAAGGTTATGTAAGCTAGATAGTATATTTTGTATGTTTAGTTACAAAATATTTCTATTCATGAAGAAAATGCATAGTATTGATGCATTTTTTGATTTTGAGAAAGAATGATTCATTCTTAAGGTAGATACAGGGGTGCAGACCCATACAGTGAACAAGAAGAATATAGGAGTTCAGGAGTTCAGGAGTTCAGGAGTTCAGAATTCTCCTGTTAGCGAAGCGGCTCTGAAGGAGCTACTTTGGACAAGTATTTATAGCAAGGACTTCCAAAAAATGAACTGTCGGGGGGACAGCATTGCTGTCCCCCCGACGATGACACAGAGTAAATTTTTCTAGCTGTCTCTACAACGTCGGATTCACCAGTTGCTCTAAATGCTGGGCAAGAATTGGTTCTGGTACTTTACCAATTAAGGTTTTGAGTACCTGAAGATCGGGTGTAATGAAGAAAAGCTGGGGTACACCTCTGACATGATACTGCTGGACTTCTTGACGCCATTGAGATTCGTCAACATTCAGCATGACAAAGTTAACCTGCGAACCATATTGCTCGTGGAACTTGGTAACGCTGGGAGCTAATGCCTGACAACTAGTACACCAATCAGCATAAAACTCAACCAGAGTTGGCTTACCATTACTCAGGGCGGTGTCATAAGGGACAGACTGTTGTGCCATTGCTCTTAGGTGAGTTAGACCATCTAGAGACATTGGGCTTGCTGCTGCTTGATCTAAGCGAGTCAGGAAAAAACAAGCGCAACAAAACAGGATAAATAGTCCTGCAATGAGAGAAAACCTTAGTTTTGGCTTAGTACTGTCCATTTCATTTTGCGATCGCTTCATTCTCAATCTTGACACTCCCACGGCTAAAGCGCGTGGGATTCTTGGTTCAACAACTCGCCGTTAGACGACAGGATTGCTCCAACCGCCCAAGAGGGCAAATCTCCCCAAGCGTAAGTTCCGGTATGCCCTACCGTACATAGTGCTAATTTCAGGATGTTCTTCGCGGCATTTGTATCTCTATCTTCAATTAACCCGCAGTCTGGACAAACATGAGTTCTTGTTGATAGGGACTTCTTCACTTTAGAGCCACAGCTAGAGCAATTCTGACTTGTGTTATGGGGAGGTACAGCAATCGTGACTTTCCCATACTTATGCCCGAAATACTCTAACCATTGACGAAATGTTGACCAACCTGCATCACTGATAGATTTAGCTAGATGTCGATTCTTTACTAGCCCTTTCACATTCAAGTCTTCATAGGCTACCAAATCGTTAGATTGGATCACGGAGTACGCAACTCGCTTGCAATACTCTTTTCGCTGCCTACTTACTCTTAAATGTTTTCGAGCGTATCGATTTCTAGCTCTGTGGTAGTTTTTAGACTGCGGTAAGCCACCTTTAACGAACTTCTTGGACTTTTTACGATTAGCTCGGTTGAGCTGACGCTCTGACTTTCTGTAGAACTGGGGGGACTTCTCGGTATTACCTTTGTTATCGGCAATGAAGAAATTAAGCCCTAGGTCAATGCCAATAACTTGCCCTGTAGGTTCAGTCTCTACTCTAACTCTGGCATCAACGGCAAATTGGGCGTAGTATCCATCAGCCCTGCGGAGCAATCGAACTCGTTTAATCTGCTTAATGTCATAGTAATTAAGGTCATAGGTTCCCTTAAGCTTGAGAGTCCCTATGCTCTTACCATCCCGGAAAGTAATAGCCTTCCGATTTGACGAAAGTTTCCAGCCGCTAGTTTTATATTCAACTGAGCGGCAATGCTTTTTGTATTTTGGAAAACCTTTCTTTCCCTTGACTTTCTTTTTGCAATTGTCGAAAAATCGAGCAATTGCGCTCCAAGTTCGTTCTGCCGCAGATTGTCTTGCCATTGAATTGAGTTCTTCAGCAAAGGGGAATTCAGACGCTAGTACAGCGCAATATTTATTGAGGTCATATTGGCGCAAACCCTTGTTATCCATCCAATAGCGCAAGCACTTGTTTTGAATGAATTGGCTGGTACGAATTGCCTCATCTATGGCGCGATACTGAGCCTCTTTTCCCTTAACTTTAAACTCGTAAACAATCATGGCTTCGACCTAACTTCCACGCTTCTTATATTAACCAACTTCACATAAGGTCGCTGATTAAGTTTTGTGGCTTCGTTGCAAGATTTATGGGTCAGCTCCGTCCCTCCGCTGAGCCGCCTTATATCCGACGATTGAAAGACGTGGGATATAAGGCGTTTTCTATAAACTGGGCATCTGGAGGTGGCATGGGACTTGCGCGATACTCGAACCTCGGTCAAAGTAAATTTATCTCGCCGCAAACAACAAAAACTTTGAATAATGACAAATGTTTTAGAACAAGCAACCGCTGCGGCACAGCAGGGTAATTGGTCATCGCTCAATCAATTCTTGCAGCAACTACCACTGGGTAAGAAGGCGAAAGATGCCGAGGCGGATTCAGCACCACTGAATGACTCTGATTTAGAGCAGGTGTTGAATTTAGCGTTGGAGGTTCTTGAATCGGGTGATTTTCAAGATCGCTGGGAGGTGGCAAAAGTGTTTCCCAAACTAGGGTCAATTGCGATCGCACCATCGATAGCAATTCTAGAAGACGACGAAGCCGACTTGGAAGTGCGCTGGTTTGCGGCTCGTATCTTAGGAGAATTTAACGATCCCACGGTGATTACGACATTAGTCGATTTGCTTAAAACCGCTGAGGATGAAGACTTAACGGACATGGCAGCAACCGCACTTTCTAATCTCGGTGATTCAGCAATTGAGGCTCTGACGGGTCTATTATCAGAGCCAAATTCCCGGTTGCTTGCGACTACAGCACTCTCCCAAATCCGTCGTCCAGAGATTATTACTCCCTTACTAGGTGTTGTTAACGACCCTCAAGTGGCAGTACGCTCAATGGCGATTGAAGCCCTCAGTAGCTTCCATGATTCTAGAATTCCCCCAGTCCTCCTCAAGGCTTTAAAAGATCACGCCGCCGTGGTGAGAAAAGAAGCCGTAATTGGTTTAGGTTTGCGCTCTGATCTACGGGAAGAATTAGACTTACTGAACCAGCTAAAACCGCTACTTTATGACTTCAACCCGGACGTTTGCCAGCAAGCTGCGATCGCATTAGGGCGCATGGGAACGGATGAAGCTGCTGAGGCTTTGTTTAAGGTACTCCAGTCACCCGCTACTCCTGTTCCCATTCAAATTGATCTTATCCGGGCGATCGGTTGGGTAGGAACAGCTAAGAGCTTGGACTATTTACAGCAAGCCCTTGACACAGCCTCCATAGAGTGCATTCAGGAAATCATCAGAGTGCTAGGACAGGTAGATGAGCCAGTTCTCAGGGCAAAAGCTACCCAGATTCTGCTCGATCTCAACTCACAACACCCAGCACGACAGGTTGCAATCGTTAGACAAGCGCTTGCCCTTGCTTGGGGCCAGTTAGGAGAAGTTTGTGCAATGGAGGCATTAGTTGAGCTACTCGCAGATCCAACTGATACTGTAAGGCTTCATGCGATCGCTGCCCTAAAAAACTTTCCCCATGCCCATCAGCAATTAGAACAGCTAGCCAATGATGAGCAACTGACACCAGCCTTAAAACAAGGAGTTGCGATCGCGCTAGCTGAATGGAATATTTGATCGGAAAGAAGGGGTTAGGTTGTAGGTGGCAGGGGAAAGGGATTTTCCTTGCAACGTTAGTGAACGATAGCTCATGGTGCCTAATATGAAGTCCAACGCGATCGCTTTGTCTTTTTGTCAGTGGTCAGTTAATTGTTTCTACTGACCACCAACAACCAACCACTAGAAACCAACAACCAACAACCACTTAAGCCGATTCAGGTTTCAGTAACCAGGAGGGATGTACTAGTAGTTCAGCCGTGGAGCGTTTTTCTACCATCTCCCGCGTAATGGTGCAGCGATTGATATCCTTGCGGGATGGTAACTCATACATCACATCTAGCATGAGTTCTTCCAATATGCCGCGCAAGGCTCTTGCGCCAGTTTTGCGTCGAAAGGCTTCTTGTGCGATCGCTTTTAGGGCATCGGACTGAAACTCTAAACGGACATTATCCATCTTGAGTAATTTTTGATATTGCTTCACCAAAGCATTGCGAGGTTGTGTCAAGATTGCCATCAAAGCTTCTTCATCCAGTGCTTCTACGGCTGTAATTACAGGTAAGCGTCCAATCAGTTCTGGAATTAGACCAAACTTCACCAAATCCTCTGGTTCCAAGTGCTTGAACATTTCCGGTGATGGCTCTTGCGGTGTTTGCCCCTCACCTGGTTGCACAAAACCAATTGATTTCTTCCCAGTTCGTTGCTCTACTACTTTGTCTAAACCAACAAAGGCACCACCGCAGATGAAGAGAATATTACTGGTGTCAATTTGAATGCACTCCTGATAGGGATGCTTCCGTCCACCTTGAGGCGGTACGTTCACCACCGTTCCTTCCAAAATCTTCAGTAAAGCTTGCTGGACACCCTCGCCTGAAACATCCCGCGTAATTGATGGGTTTTCACTCTTACGAGCAATTTTGTCAATTTCGTCAATATAGATAATGCCTTGCTCTGCTGTCTCAACATCGAAATCCGCAACTTGCAACAGTCGTAACAAAATATTTTCTACATCGTCCCCAACATATCCGGCTTCCGTTAGGGTCGTGGCATCAGCGACAGCAAAGGGGACATCCAGTTGAGAGGCAAGCGTTTGCGCTAACAGTGTTTTGCCGCACCCCGTAGGACCGATCAGAAGGATGTTCGACTTTTGCAGTTTGATCGAGTCCTCAGGGACGGTTTTGCCACCGTTATTCTGATCAACGCTAAGACGCTTGTAATGGTTATAAACGGCAACAGAGAGGACTTTTTTCGCTTGCTGTTGACCAATAACGTGAGTGTCCAACGCTTGCTTGATTTCGGTTGGCTTGTGAAGGAGATGCCAAGCACGATGGTTGGCGCTTTTTTGTGGCTTTGGCGGTTGTTCAGAGTTCAGGGTCGGTTGAATGGCTGTGTCATTGTCATTGGAGGAGTTGAGCAGTTCCTCATCTAAGATTTCGTTGCACAGTTCCACACATTCATCACAAATGTAGACGCCAGGCCCGGCAATCAATTTGCGTACCTGCTCAGAAGACTTACCGCAAAACGAACATCTTAAATATGAGTCGTACTTGGACATATCAATAATCTTGGCTTGAGGGGTGGTGACAGGATGCTGACCTGTAGTCCAGTGTTGCTTATAGAATAATCAGCTAAACCCAGGAGAATGGTATTTGCTGTGCGCTTTGTGAATTAACTACTACTCCTCGCAGTCGGGGTGCCTTTTCCTACCAAATGTGTACTCAGATGACTGGTATACCGAAAAACAATTACCACTACCATTCTAAGAACAATTACACGGTGATTGGAGTAGCGACAAGCTTTTCAACAGTTCTCAACAATGCAATGCGATTCATTCTCAATTAGCTGATTTTGTTGCAAGTAAGACATGAGATAACTATCATTGTCAATAATGGGTTTTTTTTGAGAGGGTTATTATGGCTCCCTACACAGCGGCTTCACTCAAATCCGAGCTAAATTCCCGTGGTTGGCGTTTAACTCCGCAACGGGAAACGATTCTACACGTCTTTCAAAATCTTCCTAAAGGTGACCATCTGAGCGCTGAAGAACTTCACGATTTATTGCATCAACGTGGTGAATTAATCAGTTTGTCTACAATCTACCGCAGCGTCAAGTTAATGTCGCGGATGGGCATCTTACGAGAACTGGAATTGGCAGAAGGACATAAGCATTACGAACTCAATCAGCCTTTCCCCCATCATCATCATCATCTAGTTTGTATTCAATGCAACTGGACGATTGAATTTGAAAATGATTCGATTTTGAAGCAAGGGATGAAGCAAGTAGAAAAAGACGGCTTCCAGTTGATTGACTGCCAGTTGACAATTCATACCATTTGTCCTGAGGCGCTACGCATGGGATGGCCTTCTGCACTACCGAGTAATTGGTCTTGCTCACGCGCGATCGCACATGGACATTAATATAAATTAAGCAAAAGATAATTAATTTGTTTAATTAAGCGGTCAATAGTCAAGAAAAAGTAACTCAATTTAATAGAGAATTTAAAAGCACATCAGCTTACTCAGCTTTTTCCCAAATTAACAATTCACCATTCTGACCACCAGCCGCTAGTAATGGCAATCCTTGTGTTCGTCTTTGTCCTTGGGGATGCCAAGCAAGACAAGAGAATCCAGCCGTTGCTCCTTCCAAGATTTGGGCAACTTGCTCAGCGTCTTGCCACAGACAGAGGTAACCATCGTCCGCGGCTGAGGCTAGGAGGAAAGAACCGGGTTGAAATGCGATCGCCTGCACAATTCCCTCATGCAGATCTAATACCCTCGCTTCCCACCCTGCTGACTCATCGAGTTGCTTTTCCCATACTGTGATACTTTGAGCGCAGGACGCGGCCAGCAACGGGGCACCGACGGGTGTCAAGGGTTCCGACCAGGTAGCACTACGAATCTTACCAGCAAACCCCCGCATCACCCACGGGTCAGGGTTATTCCATTCCAAAACCGTGAGGGTGCGATCCATGTTGCCAGAGGCGAGATACTGATTATCCGTTGACCAGGCGATCACAATACTAGCAGCGCGTATATCCAAGCTATAGGGAGCATCATCCCAGTTTTGGGTATTCCAAACCTTAACGCCTCGATGCCCACAAACTGCTAAATACTGTCCATCCGGACGCCAATGGATACCGAGAACTGAGGATGCCGCAAAATTTAGCGTTGCTGGAACTTCACATAGATCAGCATCCCAAATTTGCACAGAACGCCCACTACTAAACGCTAGTTGGTTGCCGATGGGACTCCAAGCCAGCTTTTCAACCCAAAGTGAGTGAGGAGAGGACAGTGTAGTGGGGCGAAGTTCGGCAGAGATATTCTTAGAGTCTGGTGGTAAATGCCAAATTCTTACCTGTCCATCCTGTCCACCTGCGGCGAGAAATTGTCCATCTGGGGAGAAGCCAAGGCTATCTATGGATTCACTGGTGCTAGTTTGTAAGGCGGTAAATGCACCAGGCGTCCACAGCCTCACTTCACCAATCGCTGAACTGGCGGCAAGAATCTCACTCGTAGGCGACCACGCGATCGCTGTTACATAATCATTCAGCGTTCCTTGCCATTGCTCTTCAAGTAAGTTTTTGCCCCCAATTTCTAAGCCAAACACTTGTGCAAATCCTCTTTGAGCTAGGGTTTCACGTCCCCAGTTACTAGCTTACGAAACTGGAGCTAGACCACGCATCTGACGGATCGCATTGATACAAACAATACAGTCACAGCCAAAGAGTTGGACAGCCGCATCACTCTCTTCTTCTGTAAAATTGAGCATTGGCGGCTCTGAAGATGACGAATCAAAGCTAGCTACCTGTGCTTCAGTGATAGAGCCTGTGCTAGCAATTTGAGTCGTTTGCGAAAAACGCGCACAGGTTAAACGACTGGCTGGAGAATTGGATATACAGGAGGGACTATCTGTGGCAGAAGTTAGTGGTTCTGCTGCATGGACGGGGTTAACCGTTACTAGCATAGACAGCATTGAGCCAAAAATAGTAGGACTCGAAAGCAGAGCTAGGACAAGCTTCTTATTCATATCTCCAGATTGAATTGTGCTTTGAACAGTTAGATTAGCTGATTTAGGGTTTCTATTCAAACTCAGCTTTTTCTTTCTACAAGCAGAAAGCCTATCCTCAGGGCTTTGCATCGTTACGGGATGATGGTGTTTGTCGGGAGAGTACACGTACAGCCTCTCCCTGGAAGGCAACTTGATCGTCCCCTAAATTACCACAAACCTTACTTACCCTTCAATTGCGCTTTCGCTTGCTCCAGTGCAATTTCTTTAAATGCCTGATAGGAACTGATATTTGAAGCACCCTCGATTGCCTTGACGGCTAAATCCTGTACTTGTTTCAGGGCAGCATCTAATTGTTTCGAGAGGTTTTGAATTCGTGCTTCTGAAGCCTGGATTGTCTGTTCTAGCGACTGAATCCTCAGTTCGTAGAAGCGCTTGTTGCCTTCTACCTTCTTGCACTAGTGCAAGAAGGTAGAAGGCAGGGGGCAGAAGGCAGAAAGCCAAAAGGCTTGTACTTTTTACTTTTGGCTCTGTTGTTAACTGGTCACTGACTTCCGCCATGCTGCACTAGTGACATTCCACCATAGTTTTTAATTATTCAGTAGTTGGGATGCTGTTCCTAAGTGGTATCCCAGCGCCTTCTTCTTCATTGTCTGGAAAATGTTGTAAAACCCATTGGCACGCGAAGGTGTCAAGCTAACATTCAATCCCGTATCTTGAATGAAGTCGGGAGAGATTTGCATTATCTCCTCTGGGGTTAAGCCGTTTAGCCCTTCAATCAACAGCGCTACCAACCCTTTGACTAATTGAGCATCAGAGTCCCCCTGATACCACACTTTACCGTCTTCCAGGTTGGCGGTTAAAAAAACCTGTGATGTACAGCCAGGAACCTTGTTTTCTGGCACCTTGTCGGCTTCTGGCATCTCCTTAAGCCGCTTGGCGTACCAGAGCAACTGTTCATAACGCTGTTTGGGATTTGTACGCCGTTGAAAGCGCTCTACAATTCGAGCGAGGGCATCTGGTAAGGGAGTTGAGGTTGATGACATACCCAACATTTAAGAAGTAATACTCATCTCGATCCTAACTCAGGACATCACTCTATCGTTTGTTAAGGGATATTGAATCTCAGGCAATGTTGTGAGTTATGAGCCTTTAGGATACCGCTTGTGCAAGCGCTTCCGCCGATGGCGCAATTGCTGCGAGGCCCGAACGCGGCAAACCAGCCACACACCAAGAAAGTAACTACAAATCGCACAAACTACTCCCACCGCCATGCAGCCGACAAACAGTGGCAAAATAATCTCTGAGCCTAACTCCTTCACTTCCTGCCAAGACTGCAAACTGATATCAGTCAAACTGTTGTCGTTTAGCAGCAATTGCCCTATGTGGAAGTTAAACGCATAAATTGGGACAGAAGTCAAAGGATTACTAATCCAAGTTCCAGCAGCGGCTAGGATTTTATTTCCCCGAAAGAGAATCGCTAACAAAAGGCCAATTACTGTCTGGAGTCCGAAGAAGGGAAACACTCCAGCAAATACGCCACAGGCTAAGCCCCTTGCAAGCTTTTCTGGCCGTCCTTGCAAACGAAGTAAGCGCCAGTACCAGTACTGCAAGCTTCGTCTAAAACTCTGCTGAAATCCTCTCGGCTTTCGCTTAGGAGGAGCAGGTAGTTTTGCCGCTAAGGATGAACGCGACGGATAACTTGTTGGCAGGGAATTTCTAGACATATTGGTAAAACAATTAGTTATCCTCTACCGTTACACTGCATTATCTCCACACTAAATAGCAGGAGAATTTTGATTAGACGTTATATCCAAATTTAGCTTTGGAACTTACGTAATACCTCATACTCTTGAAGGATAAGAGCAAGCATCAAAGACTCAAGCGCATTAGAAACTTAGCTTTTATTCAACACTTATGCTCAAATTTAGCAATTAGATATAGTTCCCGTACTCTAAAGCCGTTGGTGACTCAACATAGAGTATAGAGACATCTTTCTAGTATTGTAAAGTTTACTTCATTAAATCTCAACCCTCTGAGATTGCTTTGGCTATTTATTGCAGTGGTGGCTGTAGCTGTCAAATAAAATTTACTTTGGATTTCAATAGAAATTTTCTTTACTAGTGAAAAAACTCTAGATTAATAGTGAATATTGATTAATGTTTCACTAAGATAACAAAGCCAGAACTTGAGCAAAGCACAAGAAGCGATCGCCTTGCTCCAGCTAGTTCAAGCTAGTTGCTCAAAACCCTGTTAGGGTACATCTAGCAATCAGCAGTCAGCTTTGGGCGGTCAGCTTTTGGTCAAATCGCCTCTAGCTAGGAACGCTCTTCTCCCGTTAATGTCCTAACATTCGTGGCTACTGCTATAAATCCTAGAGACTGCATAGTGACACCAAAGGTTCCCGACAAACCCCAAGTATGAATTTGGAGTTGGAAACTGTACCCAAATCGATAGATACAGTAGCTCACACGAGTCTACTGACCCAGCAATGAGTGTGAATGAAAACACAATCACCCAAGGTGAGCTGATATCCTTCACAACGAGAAGTGCGCTATCTGTTTGAGTTACCGTCTATGACAATTTCCCAATCGTGCAAGCCGAGTTCTACCCAACCGATTCTTCATCCCCTCGAACCTCTAAGTGTCGAAGAAATCACAGCCGCTGTGGCTATCGTCCGTGCCTCTCACCCTGTGGGTTCCTACTTTCGTTTTCCTACCGTTGTCCTGAACGAACCCGCCAAAGAAGTCGTTCTCAATTTTCAAGAAGGTGACCCAATTGAGCGAGAGGCATTCCTCATTCTGCTGGACAATGCCACTGGCACTACCTACGAAGCCGTTGTCTCTCTCAACCAAGGTACTGTAACTTCATGGCAAGCTATGCCCGGAGTTCAGCCCAACATCATGGCTGATGAACTTGCCGAATGTGAGGCAGCAGTCAAAGCGAACCCAGACTTTCAGGCAGTTCTCAAGCAGAGGGGAATCACAAATCTAGATTTAGTCATGGTAGACCCTTGGGCAGTGGGTAACTTTGGCTTTGAGGAGGAAGAGGGAGTCCGTTTGTCACGAGCGTTATGCTGGCTACGTTCCACCCCCAACAGTAACGGCTATGCTCGACCCATTGATGGGGTAGTGCCAGTTGTAGACCTCAACAAAATGGAAGTCCTCAGAATTGAAGACTACGGAGTTGTCCCCATCCCTCCAGAAGCGGGAGACTATGCCAGTGAGTTTATACCCCAGTTCCGCAACGACATCAAACCGTTAGAGATTACACAACCCTCTGGACCTAGCTTTGAAGTACAAGGGCACTTTGTTCGGTGGCAAAAGTGGCAGTTCCGTATCGGCTTTACGCCGCGTGAGGGTGTTGTCCTCTACACGATTGGTTATGAAGACCAAGGACAGTTGCGCCCAATTATTTACCGTGCCTCCTTATCCGAAATGGTCGTACCCTATGGTGACCCTCGACCCCAGCATTTTCGGAAAAATGCCTTCGATGTTGGCGAACATGGTGTCGGGATGCTGACGAATTCCCTGAAACTTGGTTGCGACTGCTTGGGGGAAATCTATTACTTTGATGCTGTCCTGACAGATAGCCGAGGCGAGGTGGCGATTATTGAAAATGCCATTTGTCTGCACGAAGAAGACTACGGCATTCTCTGGAAGCACACGGATTGGCGAACCGAACAGGTAGAAGTTCGGCGAAGTCGTCGCCTCGTTGTTTCCTTCATTGCCACGGTGGATAACTATGAATACGGCTTTTTTTGGTACTTCTACCAGGACGGCACGATTCAGTATGAGGTGAAATTAACAGGAATCCTCTTGTGCGGGGCGCTAGCTGATACGCCTAAGTACGGTACACTCGTTGCCCCAGAGTTAAACGCCCTAAATCACCAGCACTTCTTCAACATCCGTTTGGATATGCAAATCGATGGACAAAATAACTCCATCTACGAAGTCAATAGTCATGCTGAACCCATGGGTGAGGCAAATCCTTACGGTAATGCATTTTTCGCGCAATCCACCCTCCTCAAAACTGAGTTGGAAGCACAACGGATTATTGACCCCCTCGCAGGACGTTACTGGAAAGTCGTTAACCCCAATATCCACAATCGCCTTGGTCAGCCTGTTGGCTACAAGCTCATACCCGGTGAGAATATTCTACCCTTCGCTCACCCCGACTCCTACATCCTCAAACGCGCTGGATTCATGATCAAACACCTCTGGGTCACACCTTACCATCCAGAAGAACGCTTTGCCGCCGGTGACTATCCCAATCAGCACCCTGGCGGGGAAGGGTTGCCCACCTGGACACGAGCAAACCGCTCAATTGAAAATACGAATATTGTGGTTTGGTATACATTCGGTCACCACCATATTCCTCGCCCAGAAGATTGGCCAGTCATGCCAACTGCCTACACAGGCTTCATTTTGAAACCACTTGGCTTTTTTGATTGCAACCCAGCCCTGGATGTTCCACCTCAATCTAAGGTGTCAGGTCATGTCTGTAGGCAAAAGGAGGATGAGGGAATGGGGTGATGGGCAGGGCTAATTTATTGTCGTTAGAGAAATTGGGGGAGTTGGGGAGTTGGGGAGGTATGGAGATGAACCTTGAGACTTTTTCTCCCAGCATCTTGATTCAGACCAAGGGCGGATTGCATCAACCTCTTGAACTAGGGACAATCACTTCATACTGCTTAGCCTGACTCTACAGGGGCAGCAATAGGGGATTTTGGTAGGACAAAGCAATGATTAAGTCCTGGATGGTGATTGCGGCTGTAACGTTTGTGGTGTCGCTGGGTGGTGCATTGATTACACCCAACGATATCAAGTGGTTCAAGCGCCTACGACGCCCAAGATGGCTGAATATTTTTGTGCCAATAATTCCCTTAATCTGGACTGTTGTTTTTATTTGCGGTGCTTGGTCAGCTTATATTGTTTGGGAGAGTGACCCAGGTAGCACAAGAACCTGGATACTGATGGGCTTGTATCTCCTGCTAGAAGTGGTTACTATCGCTTATCAACCACTGTCGCTCAGGCTCCGGAGCCTCAAGGTTGGTACGATTGTTGGTGGAATAGGTGCGGCTTTAGGAATTATCCTTGCCTTAGTTGTCCTATCTGTCTCAATTTGGGCATCTGTGTTGCTTTTACCTTATGTGATTTGGAGTCCGATTGGAACCTACGCAACGTGGGAATTGATGCGACTCAATCCGAGAGATGTTTAAGCCCAGGCTAATTAATGCAACGGTTACTGCAAAAATTGCCCGAAAAACTAGATAATTAACCATTGTCTTGCCTGAGCGATCGCGTGGCAAGTCAATGCTAATCGGGGAGCGTGATTGGGGCTAGCAGTCTGTTGGGGATTGGGAAGTAGAAGTAAGGGAAGAGTATTAGCGATCGCTTGAAACTGGGCGACGCGACGACTCACTGCGCTAACCTTAAGGGTTGTTCACTATGAATTTGCTTAGAAGTCGATTGCAGCGTTTAACTGAACAGCTTCCTGACTTGATTGAGCAACTCCCGGATGAGAGCTTGGAAGATGCCTGGACAGTTCTACAACCGCTCTACTATGACTTGTATATGCTCGGAGCTATGCACGAGGCACGGCGAAATGTTAGACCAGGGGATTTACTCACTCGTGAAGAGGCGTTGCGAATGCTGTGGTTTCCTTAAGATTACCGGATGAGGTGTGAACGAGCATTGTGGACAAAAATTTGTAGTTTGGAGTCAAAGTCCGCCTTGTGAGGATAGAAGTGCGCTATGCTCAATCCTTTTTGCGAGATCTTAGGAACTTGGAGTCAGCGGCATACCAGCAGGTCTGTCAAGTAGTCTTTGATGAGTTTCTAGTGCTAAACCAGATTCAAGACCTGCCAGGGCTGAAACGGATTAGCTCAAATACGATCTTTTACCGATTTAACGTAGATAACTATATGGTCGGTATCGAAGTGACAGGTCAAATTGTCAAGTTTCTGCGAGTTTTACCCAAACCCTATATCTAAAGTCATTACTAAAAAACCGTGAACAACTCACAACCAACCTCTTAAACTTGTGATTGGTGAAAGCAAACGTTTGAGAGCTACTTATGGATGCTGCTGCACTTTGGCAACGTTACCAAGACTGGCTTTATTATCACGAAGGATTGGAATTTTACCTCGATGTTAGCCGTATGCGGTTTGATGATGCCTTTGTCGAGGCAATGCAACCGAAGTTTGAAAAGGCGTTTAAGGAGATGGACGCCCTAGAGAAAGGTGCGATCGCAAATCCTGATGAAAACCGTATGGTGGGTCACTACTGGCTACGCGATCCCGACTTAGCGCCAACGCCTGAACTTCAACAAGAAATCATCAATACCCTAGAACAGATAGAAGCCTTCACCGAAAAAGTCCATACGGGAGGAATCCATCCCCCTGGAACATCCAAATTCACCGATGTTATTTCCATCGGGATTGGTGGTTCTGCCCTTGGGCCGGAGTTCGTCTCGGAGGCGATTGCCCCACTCTCACCCCCTTTAACGATTCACTTCATTGACAATACCGACCCGGATGGGATCGATCGGGTTCTCACCAAGCTGCAAGACAAACTTGCTAGCACTCTGGTACTCGTCATCTCTAAATCAGGAGGGACACCAGAAACTCGTAACGGCATGATTGAAGTAAAAAAAGCCTACGAGTCAGTAAATCTTGACTTTGCTCCCCACGCCGTTGCAATTACTGGCAAGGACAGCAACCTGGATAAACTCGCTCAATCCGAAGGTTGGCTAGCAAGATTTCCCATGTACGACTGGGTAGGAGGACGTACCTCAGAAATGTCAACTGTGGGACTCGTCCCAGCCGCGTTGCAAGGGATTAACATCCGCGAAATTCTTGCTGGGGCAAAAGAGATGGATGCCGTTACTCGCGTACCCCAGATTAAACAAAACCCAGCCGCAATGCTAGCCATTTCTTGGTACTTCGCTGGCAATGGCAAGGGAGAGAAGGATATGGTGGTGTTGCCCTACAAAGACAGTTTGTTGCTCTTTTCGCGCTACTTGCAACAGCTAGTGATGGAATCTCTGGGTAAGGAGAAAGACTTAGAGGGCAATACCGTTTACCAGGGCATTGCTGTCTACGGCAACAAAGGCTCAACCGACCAACACGCCTATGTGCAACAACTACGGGAAGGTGTACCTAATTTCTTCTTAACATTCATTGAAGTCCTAGAAGATCGCCAGGGAACCTCGCCAGAAGTCGAAGCCGGAGTAACTTCAGGCGACTACCTATCAGGTTTGTTGCAAGGAACTCGACAAGCGCTGTACGAAAATCACCGAGATTCAATCACCGTCACCATTCCTCGTGTGACACCTCGAACCGTCGGTGCTTTGATTGCCCTCTATGAACGTGCTGTAGGGATTTATGGTTTCCTGGTTAATGTCAACGCTTACCATCAGCCTGGAGTTGAAGCTGGGAAGAAAGCGGCAGCGGCTATTCTGGATTTACAGAAACGGGTGATGCAGGTACTAGAGGATGAAAATAGTGCGATCGCTCTTTCTGACTTAGCACAAAAAGCTGGGGCATCTGACCAAGTTGAAGCGGTTTATAAACTGCTGCGTCATCTCCAATCCAACAAACGAGGTGTTGTCTTAGAGGGTGATTTAGGAAAACCGAGTAGCTTGATGGTTTCTGCAATTTAATGGCTAAGCGAAGCGGCTACCCAGTTGAAATTCGTTGTCTTTGCACTAGTTCGTCAACACCCGAATGAGGTGGCAGAGTTGGCTTGCTACCTGCATGGCATTGAGCTAAAGATCGAGCAGTAGAATGACCTCGAAGTAATGGGTAAATGCGATCGCGCCTGTATCTCCTTCTACTGGTTTAATTCAGTGGAAGGAGATTGTACCAAATTCAAAAATGTTTGCGACAGATGGAGAGCAGGTAAATCTCCAGGAGGTAGGGAACGCCGGGTGTACGATTTGTAGCAGTCATTAATGAAATTGGTATTACTAATGCCTCTTGTTGTTGCTCCGCTTGGGCAAGAGGTAAACGTTTTATCAAAATTCCGCTCAATGAAAAAGCCAAACTTCATAAAAAAAATCAAACTCCTTTATTGGACTTGTTGTGCAATTTTTGCGTTCTCTCTTTTTTCCAGTATTTCCTTAGCTCAGATACCAGTAAACCCCATTCCTGCATCTATCGAAAAATCAAAGCTATCTGTTGGATTTGAAGAAATTGTGAAAATTCCTGGTAGTGGGGATCAAAATAATCCATCGGCTCGATTGAATCTGCTTACCCATGCAGGCGACGGTAGCCGACGGTTATTTGTTAATGATATGCGCGGCAAGCTCTATGTAATTATTGACCGCAAAGCTACCGTTTACATAGACGTGAAACGCTTAGTGGGCAAAGGTTTTCACGACGAGTCTGGACAGCAAGGATTTTCCTATTTCGTCTTTCATCCAAGATTTGCAATCAATGGAATCTTTTATACAGTAACTAGCGAAGATAAAGATACTGGAAAACCTGATTTCCCAGTTACTAAACCAATTGTTAACAGCAACGGTAAGAGGATAGCAAGCTCTCACCATGACGTGATTCGCGAGTGGAAGGCTACAAATCCTTCCGCTAATACGTTTTCTGGAACAATGCGAGAACTTATTCGCATCGAAGAACCCTACCCCGATCACAATACGGGACAATTAGCCTTTAATCCCAATGCAAAACCCGGTGATGCTGATTATGGAATACTTTACATCGCGGTAGCTGATGGTGGGAGTGACGGTTTTCCTGTGAGCGATACAGACCCCTTGGATAATGGGCAGAATTTGGGTACACCACTAGGAAAAATTCTACGCATCAATCCACTTGGCAATAACAGCGCCAATGGTAAATATGGCATTCCTGCTGACAATCCGTTTGTGAATGATGGCGACCCGAAGACACTGGGTGAAATCTGGGCGTATGGATTGCGTAATCCTCATCGTTTCAGTTGGGATACTGGGGGCGATGGCAAAATGTTGATAGTCGATACAGGTCAGGCTTTTATTGAGGAAGTAAATCTCGGTAAAAAAGCAGCTAATTACGGCTGGGGAGAACGTGAAGGAACCTGGGTTGTTGATGAAAACAATGAAAATGTCCTTTATAAGTTACCTGAAAATGATCGCGATTTTAACTACACCTACCCAGTTGCTCAATACGAGCATGACATACCGTCAGGGGTGAAGGACTTTTACGGAATTGCGATCACTGGCGGTTTTGTTTACCGAGGAACTGCTATTCCCGAATTAGTTGGTCAGTATATTTTTGCCGACTTCGGCAGTGATGGGCGGTTTTTCCATGTCCCTGTCGATAAACTTGTTGATGGCAAACAGGCAACGATTAAAGAACTCAGACTCTTTAAGGGTAATAGAGAACGCTCTTTTCTAAAAATTGTTGGTCACAACCGAACCGATGTCCGATTTGGGATAGACCAAGCAGGAGAACTCTATGTAACATCCAAGCAAGACGGGAAAGTCAGAAAAATTGTCCCTTCACCGGAGTCTATCAACTATCAAAGTGAAGTGCAACCGGAAGTTCCCACGGCTGTCGGCACAATTACACCCACACTCTACGATGGTCGCACCGCATTTCGGCTGAGTGATGGTCGCTCTGAGGCTGTTGTCGTGCCGGAAATTGGGCGAGTCATGCGTTATAGCTTTGTGGGAGGTTCTAATTTTTTGTGGAATTCACCCCGAAAAACCTACGGCGAAAATGAATGGAAAAACTGGGGAGGTGATAAAACCTGGCCAGCACCCCAACTGTGGTGGAGTGCGATCGCAGAACACGGTTGGCCTCCCGATCCAGCTTGGGATAGTAATCCCCACACGGTACGAGTTCTCTCCAATGGTCACTTGCAAATGACGAGTCAAGTGGCAAAAGGCTTTGGTTCCCGCGTGGTGCGAGAGTTCTGGTTTGAGGACAATGAGGACTTCATAATCCAGCAAACTGTGGAGAAAGTGAGAGGAGAACCGTTGCTCCTATCGATTTGGAACGTTACCCAAATTGAACCTCCGGATGCCATGTTTGTGCCCCTCAATTCCCAAAGCGTATATAAAGAAAATTTTCATTGGCTCCAGCCTCCGGAGAATGAGTCACCTATTGTGCATAGGACGGCGACCTTATTACAGGTGCGTCCCTCTGTGGGAGTCTCTACGAAGAACAGCTATAAGGTTGGTGCTGATACCCCCGTCATTGCGGTAGCCGCAGTCAAAGATGGCATAGCCATGATAGAAAAAGCAACTCGTCAGGATGGCGAATACCCGGATGGTGCGGTAGGGGGTGCTGGTTTTCCTATAGAAGTGTATAACAATGGCGATGCCAAAGAAAATTATGTCGAACTAGAACTTCTTTCTCCACTCCATCTTTTAAAAAAGGGCGATCGCTATCAGCATACTGTGCGCTGGAGTCTTCATCGACTATCTTCAAGCGATATCAATGCCACGACGACACGGGCTACCGTTGAAAATTTGCTTCAACAGCAGAGATAAATCGCTTTGATCAAACATTAATCAAACGGTGCATCAGTCCTCTTAAGAGTTTTGCAACTATGAAATTCTCCCCGCTTTTGTTAGGGATTTTCTTGCTATCGCTAACGCTGCGTGTCCTGGACATTACTGTTCCCCTAAATGTCGATGAAGTGTCGTGGCTATCTCGCGGAACCCTCTTTTTCAAGAATCTATTGGATGGAAACCTAGCAGAGACGTTTCTCCGCCATCATCCAGGAGTCACCAATATGTGGCTCAATGGCAGCGGCATGATACTTAATTGTTGGTTAGACAAGCTGTTTCCCGGTTTGTTAAACCTGAATCCTTCTCCAAACCTAAACGCTTGTTTGAACACAATAATACCGTGGTCTATACCGATCAACTTATATGTCATACCTCGCCTGCTGCAAGCCGTGATTACGTCAGCTTGCATGGTAGGGATATATATAGTTGCAAAACAGCTATTAGGGCGACCTGCGGCTCTAGCCGGCATTAGCTTACTAATACTAGATCCGTTCTTTTTAGGCTATCAGCGCTTAATCACAACTGATGCCCTACAAGCTGACTTTAGTGGGTTGGCATTACTCCTGCTTCTGCTCTACTTACGGGGAGATGGCGATCGCAAATGGCTTGTAGCTTCAGGTGTATTAATGGGATTGGCAACGGCTGCTAAAATACCGACTCTTTTCCTCTTGCCTGGAGTTATTATCTGGATTGTTCTGATTGAGTTAGGACTCTGGCGGACAAGTTTTCCTCAAAGGGGCTGGAAGCGACAGATTATAGATTTGATGTTGTGGAGCATGACCTTAGGCGCGGTCATCTTCCTGATTTGGCCAGCATTGTGGGTGGCACCTCTACAAACATTTGGCAAGCTCTTTGAGGGTCTTGAAGAAGAAGCTGATAAGGGTGGTCTTTTCTTCTTAGGACAGGTAACGGATTCATTAGGGCTTACTTTCTATCCGTTAGCCTTAGCCTATCGTCTATCACCCGCTATGCAAGCTGGGTTGCTAGCTTGTTTAGTCTTACTGCTCATTCCCAAGTTGCGTCGTGCTTGCAAGAAAATCCCTGAGCTAATTGCCCTGTTCTTAATCCCTTTGTGTGTCCTAGTCTTCTTATCTACTATCAAAAGGAAGTACGATCGCTACTTCATTCTCGCTTGGCCAGAGCTAGCTTTGCTGGCTGGGGTTGGATGGAGAACAATAGGAGTTTGGGTTAAACACTGGGGGGTATCACTACAACCTCGCTTGTATGATAACTGGGTTGGTAGATGGAGGACTAACCGAGGCGTAAAGACTGGGATCTTGCTAGCACTAGCTCAAATAGTTGTCCTTTTACCTCACTATCCCTACTATTTGACTTACTACAACCCCTTGTTGGGGGGTTCACGTACCGCTCAAAACCTGTTGATGATAGGTCAAGGAGAGGGTCTAGATCGAGCTGCTCACTGGTTAAACCAGTCACCCAATGCTAAAGAAATCACCGCTGCTGTATGGTACGCCTCAGCGTTTGTCCCCTATTTTCAGGGTCGAACTGTAGAACTAAATACGTGGAACTCAGCTAATCGAGTTGTATTTTACATCAACGGGATACAGCGCCAGAAGCCAGATCCACCGCTATTCGCTTACCTTACAGCACAGCAACCGTTGTACACGGTACAGCTACACGGAGTTGACTATGTGCGAGTCTATCCAGGCTCTGTACCTCTACCTGAAGATTTAAAAAACATCCAGGTTCCCCTCTCTCTATCTTTTGGTAAGCAGATACGCTTGCTAGGATATGACCTCAATAGCTCAGAGCTAAAACCAGGTGATGAGCTTCTAGTTACGTTCTACTGGAAATTTCTAGAACCACTTCCGCCAGATTTCAACATAAACGTGAGCCTCCGTAATCAAGATGGAAATTTTCAGAACCGTTCCGATGCGCCTCTGCTAGCTAGCTATTTGCCTCTCGATCAAATCGCGCCAGGTACAGTTGTGCGAGATGTCCATAAGTTAACAACTGTGCCTGGTGTACTACCTGGGCATTACCGCCTTGAAGTAGGATGGTTTTCGCCTAACAAGGGACAAGCACTGGAAGCACGCGATGCAGCAGGGAATGCTCAAGGCTCTCAGGCAGTTATTGGCGAGGTTGAGGTGGTACGACAAGCTACATAACGACATAAAACAAAGTTACTTCCCGTCAAGCGCCAATCCCAAGTTGATCAGCCACCCTATATTTTGCCCACTCGCACGCCTGGAATTTTGAGGCGGATACGGTAAAGGCTATTACTTGCAGTGATGTAGAGAGTTTTGTAATTACGATTGCCCCAGCCAATGTTAGCAGCTACCTCAGGCACTTCAATCTTGCCCAAAAGGTTGCCTGAACGAGAGAAAATCCATACGCCCCCTGGCCCAGTGCTGTAAACATTACCCGCTTCGTCTACCTTCATGCCATCGGGCACACCTTTTTGACTAGGGTCTTTCAATTCTGCAAAAATCCGCCCGTTTTCCAGGGTGCCGTCTGGCTTCACATCGAAGACACGAATGTGACCTTTGTCCGTATCATTCACGTATAGTTTTTTCTCATCCGGTGAAAAGGCAATGCCATTCGGGCGTACAAAGTCTTTAACCAACAATGTCACTGTCCCATCTGGTGCTAGTCGATAGACACCGTAGAAGCCTAGTTCTTCCTGCTCCGAATTAATACCATAAGGAGGGTCAGTGAAGTAAATGTTTCCATCTGATTTAACTACCAGATCATTTGGGCTGTTGAGCCGCTTCCCCTCGTACTGACTCGCTAACGTAACTACCGTGCCATCTTTTTCAGTACGGGATACACGGCGATTACCATGTTCTGCCGTAATCAAGCGTCCTTCCCGATCTAGTGTGTTGCCATTGGCATTTCCAGAAGGGCGACGAAATGTACTAGGTTGTCTATTCGGTGTCCATCGGTAGATAGTATTGGCAGGAATATCGCTAAAAAGTAGAAATCCTTGTGGGTGCCACAGTGGTCCCTCTGTAAACTCGAAGCCAGAAGCTACCTTTTCTACCTGCGTATTATCTTCAAGAATCGCTTGTAAACCGTCTTGATTGTCCCTGTTACTCAGCCGTATTGAAGTAAGACTTGATTGGGAACCAGACTTCGAGCCTCGAAACCCTAAATCATTTTTTGCTTGAGTAACGCCCTTGCTAGGCACAGTGGTCAATACAGTTATTAACAGGCTGGATAGAAAAATCCTAAAGATCAAGGTTGTCATGCTAAGGGTATTACTCATCAGCAATCAGGCTCTATAGGCAACCTCCTACTTTGGCACATAAATCAGGTTATTGCCTATATTTTTCAGGCTCAAACTCATCTTTGTTTAAAGCATACTTGACCGCCTCTTGATTGGTTACCTGATGAATAAACGTCTGCTCAAATTTCAATCCTGCTTTTTCCATAACACGGATGGAGGCAGCATTACTTGCTAAAGCCGTGGATACTATTCGTTGAGTATCTAACTCACAACAGCCTTTAACTATTAATGAGCGGGAACCTTCTGTTGCATAGCCTTTACCCCAGGCAACTTTTCGCAAACGATATCCCAGCTCAATTTCATTCTCGTTATTAACGTGCACTGTAATGTTGTCTAATGCTGGTCTGAGATGGAACCAACCGATAAACTCATTACTCGGCTTTTCAATGACTGCCCAAAATCCATACCCCTCATAGTTTTCATAGTAATTAATAAATTTAGGCAAGATTTTGCTTTTAATAGCTTCATAGTCTGTATCTATAGGGTCTCCTCCATTAATAAGTCCTATATTGGTGAAGCGAATGACTTCGCGATCGCTATCTAACTCAAATAAGTGGTCAGCATCATCTTCAGTAAACTGACGTAGAATTAATCTTTGTGTTTCTAGAAAAACTTTCATGATATTTCTGTGAGTAGCCTTTATGAATTGCTGCCTGGATGTCGAGCCTGATTTTATCATTACTACTACACAAACGAAGAGGTAATTTATATTGATAATTTACAAACTACCTTGCTTCTTTCCTAATATCTAAAGAAAGTCACTTTCCAGGAACAATTCAGCCTGAAGAATGAGCAGTTAGAAGAAATTCTACACTCACTGATTTGTTACCTAAAGCTGACAAAATGGCACGATCTTTATTAGTTTCAAGCGACACTTTTTCTCCAGTAGTTAAAACAATGTCTCTTCCGGCAACGGTAATCCAAGCAGTGCCAGCCAAAATATGTAGCTCTTTGCAGGCTGAGGGAATCCGGAACACCTCGCTTTTTTCAAGGGTAAACTGGCAGGGTACTAAAAGCTCTAGATTGCTCTTAAACAGATTTGTTAAAACTCCAAATCGGTTTGAGCCAGAACCTAAATAACTTAATAGTGTTGATAGGGAAAAAGTGTTCACTAAAGTATTACTCATAACTAAACGCATGAGTCCCAACCTCTCTTTGTTTTAGGTAGTATTTCTTAGCTGATGTCTTTAAGGTATTGGTTCTCCTCTTAAGAACCTAATCATAGGTTGAATGATAACTATGAATAAATTAGATAGATTGTTGCCGACTAGCTCAGACTCTTAGTTGGCAAGCTCACTCAACCCGTATTCCTACTGTCATCTAAAAGCTACTAATCTGAAAAGGTACAGTCTTTTAAACTTTTACTAGAACAGTTGTTAAATCGGTCAACTGTTCTAGTGAAACAGCATTAAACTGTACCAGCAGATCGTTCGATGGTTCGATCTGGCATAGTTACTTCAGCCATGTTCTTGCAGAGTTAGCGATCGCGATCGTCAGTTGGCAACTCCTCTTCGGGTAGCTCAATAAATACTCGGTAGGGACAATCGCCCTTCATCAATATCCCTCACGTTATTCGCGGCAATATCTGCTTCTGCTTGAGCAATAAGGTTATTTAATTTTCCTGAGGTCAAATCTTCCTCGATTTGCCGATCCCACGTTTCATCCAAATAGGTCTGAAGCCATGCTGCAAGTTGATGAAAATCACTTTCTGGAAGCTGTTTAATGGCTGCTTCGATTTCTAGCAGAGTCGTCATAGAGAAAAATATGCTCTGGAAATACCTCTATACTATTGTGCGATCAGCTTTGCTGGTGCACTAGGCAATCGCTCCACTAACACTCTGCTGGCTAGGAGGGGCGATAGATTATGCATTAGATTCTGGGGTTTTTATGTAATCTTGAGATATGCCAACAGTTTTAAGGATAGGTGCGTACCGTTTCTACTTCTACAGTCATGAACCAAATGAGCCACCGCATATACACGTTGACCGCGATGACTCATCGGCTAAATTTTGGTTAGAGTCAGTTAGTTTGGCAAATAATATTGGTTTTAGTGCCAAAGAGCTTCGGAAATTGCAGTCGATGGTACAGGAGAATCGAGAAAAGCTATTGGAGGCTTGGTATGGGTATTTTGGCGATTCGAGCGGACGAGAGAGTTAAGGATGTTCGCTTTACCGAAGAGACAATTAGTGTCGATTTGATGGATGGTCGAACGATTACCGTGCCTCTGGTTTGGTATCCAAGATTGCTTAACGCTACACCTGAACAGCGATCGCAGTGGAAAGTAAGCGGCGGGGGCTACGGCATTCACTGGGAGGAGATAGATGAGGATCTCAGTACAGAAGGTATGTTACGAGGTGCCCCTGCTCCGAGGCAAAGCGTCTCTGCGGCAGAAGGACTTGCAACATAGCTAACAATCTCCCGTCCGTTCGGTGCAGGGAGGTTGAGGGAATAAGCTTACCAGCTTGAGTCGCGACGGGAGAGGTCGTAACGTGGTTGAATTCCATGATCCGATCTTAAGTTTCTCTGTCGATATTGACCTCCATAGCCAAGCCTCCATAAAAGCACCTCATCTACCCATTGAACTGCTCTTAAAACTACTTCCCATTGTTGAATTTCAGTTAATGGAATAAGCTTTGTCTTTGCATGAGTTGAGTTATTACGGATATCTACAAAATTTTCCACTACTGTATCTTCCCCTGATATGCCTATACGATTAAGAAGTTCCTTAATACGCGGCTTTGCGCTTAAACTTTCATTGTTCTTTCGTTGGATAGGATTAGGTTCTTCATCTACTAAAATTAGTTTAGCTATGTTCTCTAATAGAGTTCCAAGCGCGTTAGCCACAACAGGCAGCAAAGCATTTCTTCTACGCCCAGACAGTCTTGGAGTTGCCTGAAAGTACCATTCCAGAATCACAAGGCACTTTTCACGCCAATGAGGAGTCTGAAGCATTCGCTGAAAACTTGGAAAACATTTAATAAAATCTAACAAGTCTTTTATGCCATAAGACCTTATAAATCCTTGTTCAAGTTCCTCTTGCGGAGATATTAGAGGAGCTTCCGCTAACGCTGCCACATTCTCTATTCTTATTTGGTTTGTGCTACTCTTTACAAATTTATTAGCTATTACATAAACGGGCTTAACATGACCACCATTCGCATATGAAAGCATTAGGAACAAATCTGAAATAAGTTGCTTGGCTTCGATGAGAGACTTAACGGCTAGGTCTTGAACACTTGTAAAGGCTTGTTTCGTCTGAAAGAGGCGAATCTTTAGTGTAATCATTGAACCTCTATTCTGTTTTTCTGGCTTCAACCAATTCAAAACCTCCTGAGCTGTAAAAATTTCAATACTCCAATCATTTCCAATTTCTACTTTGAAAGATTCATTCTTTAGAGCTTCAGTAATAGCTTTAAGGTCATCACCTGTAGCTTCTCTAATAAAGTCCGTGTTAGGAATGTAAAAGTCAAAATAGTGAGCATTGGCACCGACATCCCCATACAATACTTGCTTGGCATAACCAATACTTTGACGGCGACGCCCACCTCGGTATGTAAATGTAGGATTTTCTACTACAAGTTGAGGATTAGAGCCGTCCCAAGAAGTGAGTTTATTAGGAGGAGTATCAAGGGATAGTGCATCAAATGTGTAGTCTCCTCTAGCTACCTCAAATTCCCAACGTACTCTTGGAGTTTGATTAATGCTAAGCCAAACTGTTAGACGCCCTTCAAAAGTATCTAAACAACCGATGTTGTTAAATAACTCTATATCTTCTTGCCGCCCAACCAAATCTTCATCAAGAAACATCTTCACCCCCCAAATTCTGACATTTTGCCTACCAACCAAGTTGCAAGTACAATCGCCCTTCACCTAATTTATGCTACAGACATAATACAAGCCAGGATTGCTCGTAGCAGATTAGGGATGAGGATTTGCAGCTCATTATCCACAGGGGTATTGTCAGTTTCAGGCAGATCTTCTTCTGTGGGCAGGTATTGCAACGAGTTGTACTCTACCATGACGACTAGTGTCGCTGTAAAGAGACATATAGGTGAATGCAGATGTTCAGTTAAAAGGCTTTTCCGCTAGGCTCTTAGTGTATTAGAAAATCTAGTCGTAGGAGTAACTGATGAGTACAGCAAAGACAATTCAACAACTGCAAGCTAAATGGGTGACAGCAGAAAACTTTCGTCCTTACGGGCAAGTTATTTCGGCTAGTGAAGATGGCAAATTCTTTGATGCAGAAGATGCTCAGTTAAATCTCCAGAACGGAACACCCCGGTTTTACATCATGCGGCTCTATAAAAAAGGTCGCAATTTTAATAAAATCACTCGTCATGTCCAATGCACTCAATGTTTAGGCTCCTTGGAAGGAAAAGATTGGTTAATTGCTGTTGCACCACCTAATCAGGAGACTGAACAACCAGCATTAGAGGACATTGCTGCTTTCCGAATTCCAGGCGATTGTTTTATTAAATTAGAGGTAGGAACTTGGCACGCTGGGCCTTATTTTGAGCATGAATTTGTGGATTTCTATAATTTAGAACTGAGTGATACGAATGTCGTTGACCATTTCACACACAGTTTTCTAGAAAGTCATCAAATAGAATTTGAAATGGTCTAGGTTTTGTTTGAATTTAATATTTTGTCAGCTCGGTAAGGAAGATTTGTGGATGACGTAGAGGCGAACAATCTTTTCCAAATGGGTTATGTCCCTTTCGTAGATTAAGCCAATTTTCCGTGCAACGTTCTGAGAGGCGATGTTTTTAGGGTTAATCAGCGCAACAATGCGATCGCATCCTAGTTGCTCAAAGCCATAATCCCGAACGGCAAAGGCGGCTTCTGTTGCTAGTCCTTGCCCCCAATACTCTTTGGCAAGGACATAGCCCATTTCAGTTTCCGGCTGTCCTTCTACCTCCTGCGGAATCAACCCACAACTACCAATCAATCGATTGTCAGCTTTGTGAATAATTGCCCACATCTCAAAGCCAACTTGGGAGTCGTTATCAAATATCCACTTGAATAACTGCTGCGTCTCTTCAAATGTTCGAGGACTCCCCCTGAACGCCATCCCAACAGGGTCGGCATAAATGGTTGCCATGTCGTTCAAGTCATCCCAGGTAAAATATCTCAGAAGCAGTCTTAATGTTTCTGTAACTACCATCTCATGAAAGCATTACGGCTCATTACAAGTCCCGGCTGGTACGTTGGTAATTGTTCCTGTCTGTGTGACCGTACCATTATTTGGTTGCTGAGTATCTTCCAATCGTAATGTTCCGGCTGTTTGCGTTAGTTGGAAGCCAGTGGTACTGATGTTACCGTTCAGCCCCAAGCAGAGGTTAGCAGTACTTCGCGTTACTGCATTCAAACCGGGAAGTGTGGCTGAGTTATTGGTCAAGCTGTTCAACCGAATACTAGTATCGAAGCGAGCATTATCATCAATGATGAGGTTGATTCCTGAACCATTAGTCTGCCCCTCAATAGTGTTATTACTAATTGTTGCCCTCAAGACAGGAGTACGACCGCTTACAGGGAAAAAAGGAGGCACAACAGGAGCCATACGGATATCAATTCCGTCATCATTGTTGTTTGTAATCTGATTATCAGAAATTGTTAAGTCAGCTTCAGCAGCGTTATCGAGACTGACAAAAATACCATCCCCACGGATTGGAGTACCGGGAGTTGTGCCATTACCAGTAATGATGTTATTGGTAATCGTTAACTCTCCTTGAGCAGTTCCAGTTAGCGCGATCGCGATCGCATCTTCAAAGTTATTCTCTGCTCGATTTCCGGAAATTGTCAGCTCAACATCTCCAGCAGTATTTAATAAACTAATTCCTTGTCCACTCGGAGGTAAAGGAAGCAAACCACCAGGAATAAAACCTGTTGTACCACTGACAGTGTTATTGGTAATCGCAACCGTACCAGTAACATTTTGCAGGGAGATGCCTTGTCCAGAGGGAAGTAGAGCAGCATTAACACCAATGGTATCGGTAATGGTGTTGTTGTCGATCGCAACTGTTCCAGCCGTGTTACTCAGTGCAATCCCTTCATTACGGGCATTTGTGATCGCATTGCCGCTAAGCGTCAGATTACTCAGGTTCTCACCGGAAATCCCGCTATCGCCAGAATCGCTAATTTGAAAACCAGAAAGTGCGATCGCGCCTGGAGAATTGGATAGTGAAACACCGAAACTCCCTGCATTCGTAATCTCACTTTCATTGTTCCCAGCAAAGCTGATTGAACCAGTGGTATTGGCGACGGAGATGCCAATAGCCGCAGGGTTGGTAATCGTAATTGCACTATCCGTGCTGATTGAACCAGTGGCATTAACAACAGAGATGCCATTAACTGTAGGCGTAGTGATGATAATCGGACTGTTTGTAAATGTGAGTGTCCCAGTAAGCGTGTCGAGTGAAATGCCGTTCGTTGTAGAGTTGCGGCTTGTAATAGTGGTATTTGCGATCGCAACATTGTTGATGTTTGTACCTGCGATCGCGGCAACTCCCTCACCTGTAATGCTACTGTTCGTTACGGTAACAGTTCCCGTCGTTGTTCCCAAGAAGATACCTGCTTCGCTTGAACTGGTGATAGTACTGTCTCGAATCTCAGCATTGCTGATGTTCGTTGCGACAATTCCAGCACCCGTCACACCCGTAACCGCAAACCCAGAAAGAAGAGTATTGTTCCCCAGCGTCACAGTATCTGTAATCGTCGTTCGCACTCCACTACCCGAACCCGCCAACTGAACTGTTCCCAGTTCTACCGTGTTAATCTGTTGCTCTGGCCCAGTTGACCACAGTTGCACGCCATCCGGAATGGTAAACCCACCTGGACTCGTCCCAGCTTGCACATAAACGATATCACCTGCTTGCGCGACACCCACAGCCGTTGCAATTGTCCCAGCCGGATTTTCAAACGTACCGTCACCTGCCCCCCCATTTGGGTTGACGTGTCGGAATTGCCACGGCTGTCCAGTTGCAGGGTTCGTTACCAAGGTTGTGAAGTTCTCGTTGAATGACTCGAATTCAACCTGTTCATCCACAATGATGTTGTTTTGACGGGCAACGGATTCTCCCAATCGTGCCAGAACTTCTTGGCTTTGTGTGCTACCTCTAGGGCGAGTTCCGGGGAAATTCGCGGCTACATTGAAAATGAAATTCGTGCCAAAGGTATCGTCATCTTGCACAGACAACCCAAAGCGGAAGTAATCAGTCGGGCGAACCTCCAAGCGTGCCTTCCAGCCCAAAATCTCATCACTACCGGGAGCATCATAGAAGTATCCCCCGACGTAGCCCCGAATATCACCCGTTGTCCCGATCCGAACTAGCCGCGCACCTCCCTCAACATCAACGCCTGTCATTGCTGCTTCAAAGCGACGGTTGATTTGCCCCTCTCGGCTTCCCGTAATCGTCAAAAAATTGCCAGAGAACCCAGCGTCTGAAACCAACAATCCAGTATCAAAACCCGTTTCTTCCACCAAGCGGCGCGTATCACCAATCGGAACGTAGACATTACCTCGAAAGTCCAAGATTTCGCCTAAACTTTCAAATCCAGCACTAACTTGGTTAAAGGTGCTGCTACCTGTATTTCGATTGTCATAGGCGAGATAAGCACCAAGAACACGGTTACTGGTTGGGTTATAAACTCTGTGTCCCAAAAGGAGATTACCGCCAAGATTGGCATTGTTGTCTAGAAGCAGTCGTCCTTCTAAAAAGGTGAGGGTGCTACCGGGAGTTTGGAGTAGGGGAACAAAGCCCTCAAAGGAGGTAAAGGCATCATAACTTGCACCAGAGGTACTGTAGCCAACTCCGAAGCGAGGACGGATTGTTAAGTCAGCCGCTGAACCTGTGGGTGAGGGAGGAGAGGATTCTTCTACGGTTTGGGCAGATAGAGGAGAGATTAACGCCCCTAGCAGTAGGAAGCTCATGCCAAGTGTACGTGCTGACTGGTTTAGCAAAGTCTTCCTCAGGATAGGGGACAATTTTCGCCCATATCTTAGCTTTTGCTTTCAGCGATTGTCATGGATTGTTATAGTTTGATTGTTTTGTAGATCAAGTTGGCGCTTTTTGTCAGTAGTCAGTTGTCCGCTGCAGGTAACAACTAACATCCCTGCAACAGATTGGGCAAAGTTAACTACGATACCGTTCAGTCGGCGCGATCGCCTTCAAAATGTCTGCATCTAAATTGCTATAACAACATCTCATGAGTACAACCTCCGATCCAGAGTTGGTGCAACAGTCACAGGCAGGTGAAGACTATCCTCTCAGTGCTGTTCCCTTAAGTGCCCGGAAGTCCATTTTGTCCCTCGCTCCGTTGCTGATGGGTTTTACCCTTTATTCAGGGACACTGTTTGCAGGTGGGTTAGTTGGCCCAGCTTATCGCTTTTTTCCAGATTTGGTTGGCTTGATTATTCTTGGTAACTTAATCCTGGGTGTCTATGCCTCTGCACTTGGCTATATTGCTGCCAATACAGGACTTTCTACAGTTTTGATGGCACGTTTCAGTTTCGGCAGTGTTGGCTCCCGTTGGGTTGATTTTATCCTCGGTTTCACTCAAATTGGCTGGTATGCCTGGGGTTCAGCGTTAATCGCTGATTTGCTCAATAAGTTGGCAGGAGTTCCGCCGTCTTGGAACTGGCTGACGATTCTATTTTTTACCTATTTCTTCTGCTCTACCGCTTACATTGGTTATCGCGCGATGGATTGGCTGAGTCGGATTGCTGTTCCGGCGATGCTGATTCTCATGTTCTGGAGTTTAGCGATCGCTTTAGGGAAAGTCGGTGGCTTTGAGGGATTACAAGCGATTGCCCCCAGCAAAGCCTTGGGCTGGGGTGAGGCTTTGACGATTATTGTTGGCACGTTTGTCTCAGGAGGCACCCAAGCGACTAACTGGAGTCGTTTTGCAAAGACTGGGAAAATCGGGGCAATCAGCACGATGGCGGCATTCTTTTTTGCCAACGGCTTTTTAATCTTTTGCGGTGCTTTCTGCTCCTTAGTCTACGGCAACGAAGACGTTGTGCAAGTGATGGCACAGCAAGGATTACTATTCTGGGGTTTGGTGCTGTTGTTCCTCAATATGTGGACAACGCAAGATAACACCATCTATGCTTTCTCCGTTGCAGGTGCTCATATGTTCCGCACAAGCAAGCGCACTGCCTTTGTGCTGGGTGGAGCAACGGTTGCTCTCGTTTTAGCTTGGGGCGGCATTTACGATATGTTGGTTCCTTACTTAATTTTGCTGGGTACTTTTATTCCCCCAATTGGCGGTGTAATCATGGCTGATTACTGGTTATATCGTAGAGGTGAGTTTCCTGCTTTAGAAGAACGGCAACCAGCGTTTAACTGGGCTGGTGTGATTGCTTATATTGTTGCTTCAGCGATCGCTTATTTCTCCCCTGGGATTAAGCCTGTTAATGGCATTATTGCTGCTGTTGTCCTCTACTTTATTCTGAGCAAAGTTATTCCCCAAACGGCACAAAGGAGAGCTAGTAATTCCTAATGGAAAAAAACATTAATCCGGCTGCTTATATTGAGCAAATGAGTGAAATACTTGATTTGCCAATTAACCCAGAATATCGCCCTGGTGTTATCAAAAACTTTGCAAGCATTTGTGCGATCGCTACTTCGGTAACAGACTTTCCCATCCCTGAAGATATAGAAGCTGCCCCTGTATTTGAACCATGAAATAATGGACTTACAAAACACTGATGCCGTTACCACTGCTAAAGCTATCAAAGCAGGTGAAATTACTGCTAAAGCTGCTGTTAGCGCGGCATTAGAACGAATTTCTACTCATAACGAAACCTTTAATTGTTTCACTGCTGTCACAGCAGAGACAGCAGTGGAAGATGCTGAGGAAATCGATCAGGCAATTGCCAAAGGTGAAAATCCTGGTTCTCTCGCAGGCGTTCCTTTTGCTGTAAAAAATCTATTTGATATTGCGGGTTTAACAACTCTCGCAGGGTCAAAAATTAACGCCGAAAATCCGCCAGCTATCCAAGACGCTACAGCTATCACTCGACTGAAACAAGCGGGTGCAGTGCTAGTTGGGGCGTTGAATATGGATGAATACGCCTATGGCTTCGTGACAGAAAATAGCCATTACGGTTCTACTCGCAACCCTCACGATTTGACTCGCGTTGCTGGCGGTTCCTCTGGCGGTTCAGCCGCAGCAGTAGCAGCAGGATTAGTTCCTCTTACTCTCGGTTCTGATACTAATGGTTCTATCCGAGTTCCCGCATCCCTATGCGGAATTTTTGGCTTGAAGCCTACCTATGGACGTTTATCACGTTCCGGTGCTTTCTTATTTGCTAGTAGCTTCGACCATATTGGGCCATTTGCGCGTTCTGTGCAGGATATTGCAACCACTTTTGATGTTCTTCAGGGAGTAGATGCTAGTGATCCAATTTGCACCACTCGTCCCCCAGAACTGTGCTTACCTCAACTAAAACAAGGGATTGAGGGGTTACGAATTGCCGTTGCTGGTGATTATTTTGCTAAAGGCGCAGAACCCGAAGTGATGGACGCGGTAGCGAAAGTTGCTCAGGCATTGGATGTCACGGCATCAGTTACGCTACCGGAACCGCATCGTGCGAGGGCGGCAGCGTATATTATCACAGCATCGGAGGGAGCCAATCTACATTTTGCCAATTTGCGATCGCGTCCTCAAGATTTTGACCCCGCCACACGCGATCGCTTTTTAGCAGGTGCAATGATTCCTGCTACCTGGTACATTCAAGCGCAACGATTCCGGCAATGGTATCGCGATCGGGTTCGAGAAATTTTTGAGACGGTTGATATTATTCTTGCTCCCACAACGCCTTGTGTTGCACCTCCACTGGGAGTAGAAAAGATGCTAATTGCCGGAGAAGAAGTGCTAGTTCGCCCTAATTTAGGACTATTCACTCAACCCTTATCGTTTATCGGTTTGCCTGTATTATCTGTCCCAGTCCATCATCCCAATCGCTTGCCACTGGGAGTACAAATTATTGCCGCCCCTTACAATGAAGCACTAATTCTACGAGTTGCTGCTGTACTAGAAGAATTAGGAATTACAACAGCCAACTGTGAATCTGCCCGTTCTAGTCATGAGTAGCTCTGAAAGCCCCGATCATGAGAACTAAGCAATCTTTAGAAACGGCTTCTTAATGGTATTCTCAAGCTTGGAAGACATAGCTTTAAATTTCTATCTTGCGATAAGTGCCTTCATTCTTCCGCAGAAAAGCTGTCTCAACCCAATGAAGCCTGAACTTTCTGGCTCTCAACGGACGGTCAACTCCGACGCAGCAGGAAGGACACGCTACATCACCGTTTTGTAGGGTCAGTGGAGGCGAGGAGGCGGCTTGCAGATGTCTATCGATCGTTTGTCTACAGGAATTTCGGGACTCAACGAAGTTCTGTTCGGCGGCTATATTCCTGGTCGTGCTTACCTGGTTCGAGGGGGACCGGGCACCGGCAAAACAACGTTGGGAATGCATTTTTTAACGTTGGGAGCCGCAAACGGCGAACCCGTTTTGTTCATTACGCTGGCAGAAACGGTTGCCCAACTCCAAAGAACGGCTGAAGGATTGAAGTTTGACACTCAGGGCATTACTTTTCTTGACCTTAGCCCTACCTCCGAATTTTTTGCTCAAGTGCAGACCTATGATATTTTCTCACCTGCTGAAGTAGAGCGCGAACCGACGACCCATCGCATTGTGGAGCAAGTCGAAACCCTGAAGCCGCAGCGAATTTTCATTGACTCGATGACGCAGTTTCGCTATCTAGCGACAGATACCTTCCAGTTTCGCAAACAGGTGCTGTCGTTTCTGCGATTTTTGACAGAGCAAGACACCACGGTTCTATTTACTTCAGAACATAGCATCGAATCTCCCGACGATGATTTACAGTTCATGAGTGATGGAGTACTCAATTTGAACTTTAATGAGGGCGATCGCACCCTATATGTCTCCAAGTTTCGAGGCAGTGGTTTTCAGAACGGCAACCACAGCCTTCGCCTCACCAGTAACGGAATGCAGCTTTTCCCAAAATTGATACCCCAAGTGTTTGAACGAGCGATTACCACGGAAACCATTTCTTCTGGGATTCCAGAAATTGACGAACTGCTGCATGGTGGCATTGAGCGCAGCACGATCACGATCATCAGCGGGCCTAGCGGCGTGGGAAAGAGTACGCTGGGGCTTCAGTTTATGAAAGAGGCAGCCGGACGGGGAGAGCGATCGGTGATTTACACCTTTGAGGAAAACAAGGAAACGCTGTTGCACCGGGCTGAAGGAGTCAATGTTCCGGTTCACGCGATGCAGGAGCGCGGCACCCTCTCGATCGTGCCAATCGAACCACTTCACTACACCCCGGACGAATTTGCCAACCTCGTGCGGCGGGAAGTAGAACACCAGCAGGCACAGATTGTCATGATTGATAGTGTGTCTGGCTATCGACTCTCGGTTCGAGGCGAAGACTTAACACCTCACCTCCATGCCCTCTGTAAGTATCTGCAAAATATGGGAGTCGCTGTCCTGCTGATCAACGAGGTTGAATCGATTACAGGAGAATTTCGGGCAACCGAAATTGGCATTAGCTATTTAGCAGACACCATTATCTTTCTGCGCTACCTGGAAATACGCGGCGAACTGCGACGAGTGATTGGCGTTCTCAAGAAGCGTATGAGCGATTTTGAGAAAAACCTGCGCGAATTTCAAATCAGTCGCTACGGGATTAAGGTTGGTAGTCCACTCAAACAGCTTCGAGGTATCCTCACGGGTGTCCCCGAATTGCTGGAAGATGAGTAAGCGATGAACCGAATTTTGATCTTTATTGAGCAGACGGAAAACCGCCGCATCCTAGCAGAGTGGCTTGGACGATCTTACGAGGTGGTGGTAGGAGAATCTGTGGTGCAAGCAGGCAAAGCCGTCCCACTGCTAAACGAACCGTTTGACCTGTGCATTCTAGATGGTCCAGCCTTGCATCATTCATGGGAATGGGTACAGGCAAGAAAACAGGCAGAGCAGCCTGTATTTTTGCCCGTCCTGCTGATTACACTCCATTCTGATGTCAAACTGTTGACGCGACATCTCTGGCAAACCGTTGATGAACTCATTAGCAAACCGATCGAAAAGTTAGAGTTGCAGGCACGGGTGGAAATGCTGCTGCGATCGCGACGGCTTTCCCTTGAGCTTCAAGCTGCACTGGAGCAAGAACGCGAACTCAAAGAACTAAAATCTCGTTTCGTCTCAATGGTTTCTCATGAATTTCGCAATCCGCTCAATATCATTTCTGGATTTACTCGCCTGTTAGAGCAGCGCGACTTGCCATCCGAACGGCGAGCCGACTTTTCCCAACGGATTCAAACGGCGGTTAAATCCATGACGGCTTTACTCGATGATGTCCTGGCGTTTGGCAAAGTTGAAACGAGTGTATTAGCTGCTAATGCTACGGTGCTGGCGATCGAGCCGTTCTGCCGCAAATTGATTGAAGAAATTAAAGTCGGCATGGGAAGCAATCACACTGTTCAGGTTGACTGTGAAGATGAATGCTTTACGGCTCTCGTCAATGAAGCACTACTGCGACAGGTTCTGACGAATCTACTATCTAACGCGATCAAATATTCAGCTCCCCAAAGCACCGTCCGGCTTAAATTCCAGTGTCAAGCCGAGGTGGCAATCTTTCAAGTGCAGGATGAGGGCATTGGCATTTCCCCAACCGATCAAGTACGGTTGTTTGAATCCTTCTACCGTGCCAGCAATGTCGGTAAGATTCCAGGAACTGGCTTAGGGTTGGCAATTGTGAAACAGGTGGTTGAGCAAGCGGGTGGAACGATCTCAGTGAGTAGTGAGGTTAATGTTGGGACAACGTTCACCGTAACTTTGCCGATCGGCAAATAAGCAAGCTTTTTGAGCAGATCGCCGCTCACGATGCTTGATGAGAATTTTGTTAAGGAAAACAGTTGATGTAATCAATATTGCACAAAATCGAAAACTGTTCTTTAAGAGAGGCTCAGTATGTCTACGATTCCAACTAAAATACCTATCATCAATTTTGAATCCTTTATTAAAGGCGACATTACTCAGCAACAAGCCATTGCTAATCAAATTTATCAGGCTTGTCATGAAATTGGGTTCATGTACCTAAAAAATCCAGGTATTTCTGTAACCTTACTTGACCAAATTTTTTCTCGAACTAAGCAGTTTTTCGACCTGCCCTTAGCCGTAAAAAATCAACTCGCTTGGTCTGATGAAATTAGCAATCGTGGATATGTGGGTATTGAACGAGAACGCCTTGCACCGGATAAACCGGGAGATTTAAAAGAAGCTTTTAATGTTGGCAAGGAGGTTAATCCTGATGGAAGTAATCTAGAGGATAAAAGTTCTCTGATTTTGAATCAATGGCCGACAGGACAAGATGATTTTCGCCAAATCGTTTTAGAGTTTTATCAAGCTTGCACTGAATCGGCTAATCGAATCTGTCACTCTTTTGCGATCGCGCTTCACCTACCTGAGTCTTTTTTCTTAGACAGGCATACTCATCAAAATCATACACTCCGCTTACTTCACTACCCACGCTTAGACCAAGCCCCGAAACTCGGACAAATCCGTGCAGGTGAACATTCTGATTATGGAAGTTTCACCCTACTATTTCAGGATGAAATTGGAGGGTTGGAAGTTTGTACAGCACAGGGGGAATGGATTACTGCGCCGTACATTCCGGGTACAATCATCGTCAATACGGGGGATTTGATGCAGCGCTGGACAAACCATGTTTTCTGTTCCACTCCGCATCGAGTCTTGATTCCCTCAGATGAGCAAGTACAGCGTTCTCGTTATTCAATCGCATTTTTCTGCCATCCGAACGACGATACAGAAATTAGTTGTCTTGAGAGTTGCAAAGAACCCAATCATCCTCCACTTTATCCCCCTATATCAGCAGGTGACTATTTACTGAGTCGCTTGCAAGTCTCTTATTCCCAGTGAAACACAGAAGCGATCGCGTTTACTTCCTGGGTGATTTACCGTTGATAGCTGAAGTGTTTTTCCTCCCTAAGTTTGCCGATTTCCTACTCCGGCTACCTTAGTCTCCGTCCTCCCATCTGCCTCAGCAGCAGAATCTGAAGAGAGTGCAGACTTAAAATTATTTCTGGTAAGGAGAGGGTTGTGAAAGAATGCTCCGGTTTGAGGGGGCAGCGTTGGGTCGAGAACAATCTCTGTCAGACTCTTGACCACACCAGTTAGGGGAATTGCCAAAATAACACCCAATAATCCACCTAATTTAGCGCCTAGAAGTAGAGAGACAAAGATAACTACAGGTGATAAACCCGTCAAATTGCCCATGATGCGGGGAGCAATCAAATTATCCTTGACTTGTTGTAATGCGATCGCAACTCCCAATACTTCCAGCGCCAGCCACCAATCAATAAAGGCTACGATAGTCACGACTGTTGCAATCCCCAAGGTTGCACCAATAAATGGGATTACCTCCATCAACCCAATAAAGACGGCAAACAGTAGGAAAAACGGCACTTTTAACAGCCAAAAGGCAAGCGAGAGGGTAGCCGCCATGAATAAACCCAACAAAAGCTGACCTGTAACAAATCGTTGTAGATTACGTTGCAGTGATTGGGTTAAGCCATCTCGGATTTTTTGGGAAAAAATCCCCGTCATTCCCCGCCAAACTCGCTCACCATCGATGAGCATATAAAAGGCAATGACTAAAACTAAAATTAAGTCCAAAAACCAGTTAAAGGTACCTACCACCAAGCCTAAACCCGTAGATGCGATCGCTTCTGCCTGGGTTTGCACTCGTGCCAAGAGTTGAGAGGCAAGAATCCTGACATCAAAGGGCAAATTGTGTTCCACACTCCAAGTTTGGAAGCTAGCTAACTGCTGCTGACCTTCTTCCAAGAAAGTGGGTAAATTAGTCACTAGTTGCCGTCCTTGGTTAAACACTGGCGGTACCAGCGTCAGGGCAAGGATTACAACGACGAAGCCAGCGACAAGATAGACGAGTCCGGCAGCGACACTCCGTGGTAAAACACGTTGAACCACTGCAACAGGATAGTTGAGCAAAAAGGCAATCAGAGATGCCGTCAGCAAAATACTAATGAGTTCACCAACGTAACTCAACGCACTCACTGTAATCCAACCCGTCACTAAGATCAGCAGCCAAGTGATCAAAGACTGTTGGACAGGTGAAAAGATCGGGTTTATTGAGGTTTTTTTATTCAGCAATCCACACCCCAAACGGCAGTTACTTGCAGGATAAGTACAATCACCATTATGAGCTATTGATTTTCCTGTTGGGTCAAGCATGGCAGAAGGCACAAGGCACAAGGGCACGAAAAAGTAAGTTACCCCTGTTGAGAAGGGGAGAGATTGGCGTGTCGCCCTTTTCCCTAACCCAACAGGCAATTTATTAGGGTTTCTGGTTTGGTTTTTCAAACAATGACTTTACGCGATCGCGAACCGCATTAACTAGAAAACTATACGAAATGCTTGGCGAGGTTGAGGCTTTTTAGGAAAGGCGATGCGTGTTATATGCAAGTACCTGGGTTGCTTGGAGTTTTGACGCAAGGAATTTTCCAGATAAGTCAGCAGTGAACGCGAATTCTAATTAAGCGCTTCTGCTTCCTTTTACCCGGAAATAATAATTCATTATTACCATTTGAAAGCTCATCAATTATGGCTGTAACGCAATCTGTAACGGATTAAAGTTGTGGAACTTTTGCTCATAACTTTAGGTCAGGGATTTGAGCAGAGTTGGGTCAGTTACAGTTTAAACGAACTCAACAAACTGTGAAGATTAACTACAATTAGGCAAAATTATTCTGAGGTGTGAGCCATGAAAAAGATATTAGTTATTGCTACGAGCTTGTTTGTTTTAAGTGCAAATGCGGCAAGTGCCTGTAGTTGTCTTCCAACGACGCCTCAACAGAGTCTTCAAAACTCTGAGGCAGTTTTTTCTGGACGAGTTGTTGATGTTACTGAGCAGAGTCCGGCTGAGCGACGCCCTGGTAGACGCAATGAAGATCCAAATTTTTTAAATGGGGTCAAGGTAACGTTTGAAGTTTCAGAAGTTTGGAAGGGAAACAGTGAGCGACGGCTTGTTGTAACGACCTCTGATTCTAGTGCTAGTTGTGGGTATTCGTTTCAAGAAGGTCAGGAGTATCTTGTTTATGCTTCTGATGAAGACGCTCAATTAAAAACTGGGTTATGCAGTGGAACAAAACGCCTTTCTGATGCACGAGCTGATTTAGCTGTGTTGGGTGAGGGAGAAACACCAGTTAATTACAGATTAAATGCCGCGCAGTTACAGCAACACAGACAATTATGGAGAAATCAAAACATCTCCAGTTACCGCTACACGCTACGAGTAAGTTGCTTCTGTACACCTGAAGTTACTCAACCAGTGGTTGTTGAAGTTCGTAATAACAGAGTCACGTCGATCACTGCTGCGAATACCGGAAAGCCAGTGAATCAGGAGTACTTCAGACAGTACAATTCTGTTCCAAAGCTTTTTAATATCGTACAAAATGCGATCGCGAATAAGGCAGCTAGTATGCAGATTACCTACCACCGTACTCTAGGCTACCCAACCCAAATTAACATTGATAAAGACGCTCAGATGGCTGATGAAGAAATATATCTTACAATTGAGAATCTGCAAGTGATTCGATAGAAAGTCAGTAGGATGGGCTTTGTAAAACAATGGGATGATTGCATCTTTAAGCAACTCTTGCACACAAGAAACGATAGCCAGCATCAACTTCTCCTATGCTCCCGAAGATATGCCAAAATTGCCTGCGTTCCTTGCTCGACAATCTCAGAGGGCGGCGAAGTCAGTGGATTGCAATCGAGGCATAGCTCTGTCAGATTGGTGAGATTAGCGATTTCATCTGGTAGCGCCGTTAGTTGATTATTGCTGAGGGATAGCTGTGTGAGATTAGTGAGATTCCCAATTTCATTTGGCAGCGCCGTCAGTTGATTGTCACAGAGGGCTAGGTGTGTCAGATTGGTGAGATTCCCAATTTCAGGAGGAAGCGCCGTCAGTTGATTGCTGCGGAAGGATAGCCTTATCAAATTGGTAATCTGAAGGATTTCTCCTGGCAGCACCGTTAGTTGATTATTGTTCAGGGATAGCCATATTAATTTGGTAAGCTGAGTGATTTCTGCTGGCAGCACCGCTAGTTGATTGTCGTAGAGGTTTAGCCATTTCAGATTGGTGAGACTACCGATTTCAGCGGGCAGCACTACCAGTTGATTGTCATGGAGGTTTAGCCATGTCAGGTTGGTGAGATTCCCAATTTGAGGTGGCAGCACTGTTAGTTGATTGTTGCTAAGGTTTAGCTCTGTCAGATTGGTGAGATTCTCAATTTCGGGAAGGAGCGCCGTCAGTTGATTGCTGCTGAGGGATAGCCATGCCAGATTAGTGAGCTGACTGATTTCTGCTGGCAGCACTGTTAGTTGATTATTGCTAAGGGATAGCCATGCCAGATTGGTGAGCTGACTGATTTCAGGTGGCAGCGCTGTCAGTTGATTGTCATGGAGGTTTAGCCACGTCAGATTAGTGAGACTACTAAATTCTTTTGGCAGCGCTGTCAGTTGATTGCTGCCGAGGTTTAGCTCTATCAGATTCGTGAGATTCCCGATTTCTGCTGGCAGCGCCGTTAGTTGATTGGTGTAGAGGGATAGCTCTGTCAGATTAGTGAGATTCCCGATTTCTGCTGGCAGTGCTGTCAGTTGATTGCTATCAAGGAATAGCTCTGTCAGATTGGTGAGATTTCCGATTTCTGCTGGCAGCGCCGTCAGTTTCTTCTCTGAGAGGTTAAGGGAGGTTACCCCATCCTTGGCTGCTTGTTCAATAATGTCGAGCAGTTCTGCGTTTGTCATCGGGAAACCTCATAACTGTGTACTTGTTCGTCACTAGCACTCACACCCGCTCAGCATCTTTGGGTCAAGTGTAGCTTTTTGGCGAAAGTCCACATCCTCAAATTCATTGAAAAACCCGTTATCACAGAGATAACGGGTTTCTAAGGACGTATAGCAGCAATTATTCGCGTCCGAGTTTACGCCGCTTCGCCAGCAGCTACCTGCACTCTACCTTCAACCACCCTAACGTTGTAAGTAGGGAGGCTCACTGTTTCATCATCGAGGCACTGTCCGGTACTCAGGTTGAAGTTTTGCTTATAAATTGGGGAAGCAACTTTCGGGATACCATTGCGATCGCCTACAATTCCCCTCGATAAAACAAACGCCTTGCTAAATGGGTCGTAATTACTAAGGGCAAAAACCTCATTCTCTGTTCCTAGTCGGAAAATCGCCACCTGTTGACCTTCAACCAAGGCACATACTCCTGTATTCGGTGCGATCGCTTCTAGTGAGCAAATATCGACCCAGGTTGCGTTTGTTTCACGAACTAATGCTTGAACCATTGTGTTTTCCTCTTAATTATGTGTTGCGATTTTCTTGTAGTACCAATTTGACTTTTTGATGCCACAGTTAAGACCCCCCTAACCCCCCTTATAAAGAGGGGAACAAGAAAAGTGTTTGTAGCAAGCTTTTAGGAAATTGATATAAGGGGGGCATTTTACTATCTCCCCCCTTAACAAGAGGGGCAGGGGGGGCAGGCTATTGTGAAAGCCCCACTAAGGATTTCTCCTGTTCGTAAGCTGGGCGTTTTTGACCCCGTTCCTCTACATGAACAAGACTTGGATCGGAATCATCAGAGTTCACAAAATGCCGGAAGCGTTGTACTTTTTCTGGGTCTTCAATTGTGGCTTTCCATTCACATTGATAGGTGCTGACAAGGTGTGCCATCTCTGCTTCCAACTCAGCACAAATTCCAAGGGAATCGTGAATAATCACCTGCTTGAGGTAATCAATTCCACCTTCAAGCTTGTTGAACCAAGTTGCTGTGCGTTCCAGGCGATTTGCGGTGCGGATATAGAACATCAAGAACCGATCCAAATATTTGAGCAAGGTTTCTTTGTCAATATCCTCGGCTAGCAGTATCGCGTGTTGCGGCTTCATTCCACCATTGCCACACACATACAAATTCCAGCCTTTTTCAGTCGCGATTATCCCAAAATCCTTACTTTGTGCTTCGGCACACTCGCGGGTGCAACCCGATACAGCCGATTTTAGTTTGTGAGGCGATCGCAAACCACGATAACGTAGTTCTAACTCAATCGCCAAACTGGTAGAATCCTGCACCCCAAAGCGGCACCAGGTACTACCCACGCAGGACTTCACCGTGCGAAGTGCCTTACCATAAGCATGACCCGATTCAAATCCAGCATCGATCAATCGCTTCCAAATATGCGGTAATTGATCGACTCGCGCCCCAAATAAATCAATTCGTTGTCCGCCTGTAATTTTGGTGTAAAGCCCAAATTCTTTAGCAACTTCCCCTAACACAATCAGTTTATCGGGCGTAATTTCGCCACCTGGAACTCGTGGCACTACCGAATAAGTACCATCACGCTGAATGTTAGCTAAGTAGTAATCATTGGTATCCTGAAGACTAACATGAGGTGTCTCCAAAATATGCTCATTCCAAGTGGAGGCGAGAATCGAAGCGACAGCAGGCTTACAAATCTCACACCCCTTACCTTGACCATGTTTTTGAATTAACTCATCAAACGTCTGGATTTTTTGGGTTCGCACTAAATGATAAAGTTCTTGACGGGAATAGGCGAAGTGTTCGCAGAGATGATTCTTCACCTCTATCCCCGCTTTCTTCATCTCATACTTGAGCAAATCTGTTACTAATGGTACGCAACCACCACAGCCTGTTCCGGCTTTCGTACATTTTTTGACACTGGCAATATCAGTAAAATTGTTCTCTTGGATAGCTGTACAAATCTGCTCTTTACTTACATTATTGCAGGAGCAAATCTGGGCGGTCTCTGGCAGGCTTTCTACTCCCATGCCAACCGTAGCTGCTTTACCTTCCCGTGGCGGCAACAGCAAATCTTCTGGATGGGGTGGTAAGGCGATCGCATTCTGTACAAACTGCAATAATGTGCCGTATGCCGAAGCATCTCCGACTAAAATTCCACCAAGCAGACGACTACCATCCTCATTCAGAACCAGCTTTTTGTACACACCCTGAACGGTATCGCTAATCGCAATTTCTCTAGCACCTGGAGTCTTAGCAAAGTTATCACCAAAACTAGCAACATCCACTCCCAAAAGTTTGAGTTTGGTAGACATATCTGCGCCAGTAAAGCTGCTGTTGGTGATGTTATTCAAGACATCTGCCACTACTCCTGCCATTGTATAGCCAGGAGCGACTAAGCCATAGATGCGATTCTGGTACAGGGCGCATTCACCGATCGCATAAATATCTGGATCGGACGTTTCGCAATAATCATTGATGACAATCCCACCGCGTTCCCCGACTTCTAATCCACAGCTTCTTGCAACTTCATCACGGGGGCGAATTCCAGCAGAAAAGACAATCATGTCTGTTTCCAACTCAGAACCATCCGCAAATGTCATCTTAGCAACTTTGCCATTTTCGCTAACAATTTCAGTTGTTGATTTGCTAGTATGAATCGTAACTCCAAGTTCTTCGATTTTCTTACGAAGAATCGTTCCACCCGCCTCATCAATTTGCACTGGCATCAGTCGTGGAGCAAATTCAACGACATGGGTTTGCAATCCCATACTTTTGAGAGCATTCGCACATTCTAAACCGAGTAAACCACCCCCAACAACCACACCAACCTTACAATTTTTAGCGTATGCCGACATCGCCTCTAGATCGTCAATTGTCCGGTAGACAAAGGTACCTGTAGCGTCATTCCCCTTAATCGGTGGCACAAAGGGATAGGAACCCGTTGCTAGGACAATCTTGTCGTAGGTAACTGTTAAACCATTGGCTGATGTGACTGTTTTTTGGTCTCGATTAACAGCAACAGCTTTATCACCGATATGAATCTGAACACCATTCTCTTGATATAATCCCGGCTCAACTAACGATAAATCTGCTGCTGTTTTACCAGAAAAGTAGCCACTGAGGTTAACGCGATCGTAGGCAACACGCGGTTCTTCACAGAAGGTAATCAAGTTCCATTGCTCAGTTGCTCCTTTAGCAATCATTAGTTCTAAGAACTTGTGTCCTACCATGCCGTTGCCAATCACAATGAGATTTTTTTTGGCTGTCATAAACCTCTATAAATCCTATGCCTCAGTTATCTAAACCATTCCTATAAGAGTTTTTAGAGGCGTTTAGTAAATTTAGCTACACAATATTGAGATCAATGCAATAGCTGCTTGATCCCCATTTGTTTTCTGCATTAGTGGACATTAATTAGAGTGCTATAGTCATCGCCGTACCTCTAGGTTCGGCTTTTTCTATTTTTGAGCAATACAGTTGTACTAAAAAGTGTAGTATCCTAAGACTAAGGACTCGCGAACAGCACTTCCAGTTACAGCTTGTGGTGAGAGGAAGGCTTCAACAGCCGCAGCCTAGAGCAGTGCGTCATCCTGACAAGTTTATACGCTACCCATCTCTAATAGCAGCCCTCATAGCTTTTATGAGTAATGTTGCTCTGTAGATTATCCCTCGCTTTTCGCAGCGATCGCGAGGGGGAATACTTAGTCAGTTTTCTGGCATAAGGCTGTAAATTCCTATTCTTTAGTTTAATTCGACACCTTCTCTACCTCGCTTCAATAAACACAGTGAGGGAAGCCAGTCAACCTTTTTTTAATTGAATTTTCGCGTAACTTTCGTCAAGAACGCAACCTCATTCACTGTACCAATAAAAGTACTGAAATTAGGTAAAGGAGGTAAACAAAAAGCCTGAACTTGGAACAGCTTGTTACCAATTGGCTTGCTTAATGTTGATGTTTTTCAAAAGAGGTAAAAGAATATTACTTGTGTGAATATGGCTTAGACGGCGTTTTTGTTGTCGTCTAAGCTATTTTTTATGCGATCGCTCTAAAGCGAATACTGCATCTCACCCACCCCATTACTGATAGCTACAAATGGCAAACGTTCGCTTAGAAGGGATTACCCGCAAGTTTGAAGATGTCACCGCGATTGAGGGCATTACCTTTGAGGTGCCGGATGGGCAATTTTGGGTTTTAGTTGGCCCATCGGGTTGCGGCAAGTCAACGATTCTGCGGATGATTGCTGGTTTGGAATCCGCAACAGACGGCAATCTCTATATTGGAGATGCTTTGGTGAATGGTGTCCCAGCACGGCAGCGAGATGTGGCGATGGTGTTTCAGAACTATGCCCTCTACCCTCATATGACGGTAGCTGATAATCTATCTTTCGGGTTACGGATGCGGAAGGCTGACTCGACGACGATTAAAGAACGAGTGGAAACCGTGGCGCGATCGCTTGATATCTCCCACTTGCTAGATCGTAAACCCAAGCAACTATCTGGAGGGCAACAGCAACGGGTTGCATTGGGAAGAGCGATCGCGCGTGAACCCAAAGTTTTCTTACTCGACGAACCTCTATCCAATCTAGATGCCCAGTTACGGGACGGTACTAGAGCAGAATTAAAACAGTTGCACCAGCGTGTCGGCATCACCACCATCTACGTTACTCACGATCAGGTAGAGGCAATGACACTCGCTGATCAAATTGTGGTACTCAATCGCGGTCGGATTCAACAAATCGGTGAACCCCAAGACATTTATGCAAAACCTGCAAACCGAATGGTAGCCACCTTCTTGGGCAATCCCTCGATGAATGTTTTTCCTGCAACCTACACAGGTGAGGTTTTTCAGGTGAGTGGTCAAGTGTTGCCTTGTCCAATCGCCCTTCAAACTCAGTTGCAACTTACCCCGGCACAAACCATTGATTTAGGAATTCGCCCGGAACATATAGAAATTAACGGATTAATTGACAGTGAAGGCATTGAGGACAACAAGAATAATCAATTAGTGCTAGAGGTGAGTGTAGTAGAACCACTCGGACGCGAGACGTTGGTTCGTAGCAATCTCATTGCCTCGGATATCGTTTTAAATGTCCAAGCACCTGCAAATTGGCGTGGACATCCAGGCGATCGCATTAGCGTTCAACTTGACCTCGACAAGCTATTTGTCTTTGACCCCAATACGGGTGATGTTCTGTATCCTTGATTAACGTCGTCCTCACGTTCAGTTTTAATTTCCGTAAATATACGAATCCGAGCGCCGCAAAGTTCCGCTAGTTTAGCAAGTGATACAGCAGTTTTACTGGCGAGGTCGAACGTTGCACGAAACAATACGTCCTATGAAAATTTCTCTTGAGAAGAAAAGTCTAGTCGGATTTGGCTTAGCCACAGCGGTTCTGGTTGCTATCAATGCACTCTCCTACGGGAGCTTTAACAAGAATCGAGAAACAGCTAAGTGGGTAGCTCATACCCACCAAGTACGGCAAAACATTGAATCAACGCTTGCTGATAATTAACTTGATGAGTAACGACAACAGAAAGTACATTTGGCAGTTGCGCTACGGTTTTGCTGTAGCGATGGTTACTCTGGCGTTGCTGTTAACGCTGCTACTATATCCGCTATTACACAAGACCCCTGGCGTGTTGTTTTTTGCTGCCGTGATGCTTAGCTCTTGGTATGGCGGTTTTAGACCTGGTGTACTCGCTACTATCTTGTCTGTCTCGTGTATAAACTACTTTTTTCTGGCTCCTTACTTTGCGCTGAGCTATGCTACGGCTGATATCTTAGTGCTAGCCGTGTTTACGTCAACAGCGTTGCTGGTTAGCTACCTCAACGCAGCACGGATAAAGGCGGAGAACGCCTTGCGTCAACGTGCTATTGCTATGGCACAAATGAATAAAGATCTAGAAAATCGAGTCAGAGAGCGTACATCCGAGCTAGAGCAGGCATTGGAAAGAGAAAAAGAACTTAGTTCGCTAAAATCCCGCCTCGTTGCCACGATTTCTCACGAGTACCGTACCCCACTAACCACCATCCAGTCTTCTGCTGAATTACTTGAACATTACAGCCACAAATGGACAGAGGAAAAAAAACTCACTCATCTCCAGCGAATTCAAGCAACTACCAAACATCTGAGTGATCTTGTTAGTGATGTGCTGTTTGTTGGTAAAGCTGAGGCAGGTAAACTCGAATTTAACCCTGTGCATTTGGATTTAGAACAATTCTGCCAGGAACTGGTGGAACAGATGCAACTTCTGGGTGTAACGAACGAGATTGCGATCGCTTTCTATAGTCGCGGCAACTGTACCAACGCAAGTCTTGATGAAAGATTGCTACGACAAATCCTCACTAATCTTCTATCTAATGCCATTAAGTATTCACCTAGAGGTAGCACGGTTTGCTTCGACCTGGAATGCATTGAAGGGGTCGTTACTTTGAGGATAAAAAACTCTGGCATTGGTATTCCAGCAGAAGACCTGCCAAGATTATTTGATTCATTCCATCGCGCTAGTAACGTCGGTGCGATTCCTGGTACTGGGTTAGGATTAGCGATCGTCAAAAAATGTGTGGACTTGCACGGAGGTCAGATTACGGTCGATAGCGTTGAAGAAGTTAACACGACATTTACTGTAATCCTGCCCTTGATTAGCAAAAATGTAAAGGCTTTATCTCTCTAGTCAGAGGGAGTTTGAACCTTCTGATCGGGTTGATAGGCTTAATAAGAGAATCGTCCAAACGGATGAGCCTATTGAGCGATAGAAAGAGTACTACTCATAAATATATCAAATGTTAGTTGGAGATTAGAGAGGTAACTCGTTACGGTATACCTCCACTCTTGATAGCATTACTTTTTGATAAAGGCTGATTTATGAGCGTACAAGACCCAGTTTATGAAGTTCTTTCTAAGTCAATCGTTTATTCCTCCCCAACAGACGATTTAGTTGTCGATTTCCTGAGTGCTACAGGCTACACCATTAATACAGTCTTCGATGACGTAGTAACTGATTTACAAGCTTGGGGACTAGTCTCACTCAATCCAGATAACCCACCTGTTCTAGTCTTTCGGGGTACAGACTCTGTCGTAGACTATAGCGCTGATATAGATTCAGAGGGCGTAGGTTTTGACCAATTTGAAGCCAATCAGGAGGAGATCGGCAATTGGTTGGCACAAATTAGCCAAGATACTATTAACAACCCGAACGGTTTTCTTCCTGATGTTACGGGTCACAGTTTGGGTGGGGCATTGACACAACGGGCTGCCGCTGAATTTTCCAACTTGATTAGAGAAGCTGTTACCTTCAATTCAACAGGAATTGACCAACTAACTGCTGATAGTTTTGACCCAAGCAGCACGGCGATACAGATAACTCACTATGTTGTTAGTGGAGACTATGTGAGCTTAGCTGGGGATGCGTTTTTGCCAGGAACAGTCTTTCTCCAGTCATTTAGAGACCCTCAAATCAACCCTCTTGCTGCCTCTTCTAAGCATGTAGAACCAAAAGACCTTTTAACCAATCCTCCACTAGGGTTTACTCAGCAAGAAATTTCTGTTGAGGAATTAAATAGCCCAAGCTTTGGTTACTATAATGATTCTGATTATGCAGAGTTTCTGGCGGCTGTCGGTGCCAACAACCCAGAATTAGCAACGGCATTAACAACAAGGGCAGGAACTGAGGAATTTCGACAAAGCGGACTATCTTTTGTACTCGGAGTAGCTGAGATTCTCAGGACTCTAGACCCGTCTCAAGATAATTATCTACTTGGTGACGATCTAGACAATTTTGCCTACGGTTTAGATGGCGATGACACCATCATTGGTAACGGTGGCGTCGATCTTTTGTATGGAGGTAATGACAACGATACTATTGATGGTGGTGCAGGACGCGATCGCCTCGTCGGTGGTTTCGGTGATGACACACTGACTGGTGGGGCTGGACGTGACCGTTTCTTGTTCTTGAGTATTAATAACATAGGACTCGACACCATTACTGATTTCCAGGTAGGTGTTGATCGTCTTGGTTTCTCTGCCAGTGGTTTTGGTGGTGAACTAGTCAGCGGTTCCGTGCTTCCCGAAACTCAGTTTTCTCTTGGTACAAGTGCAGCCGATACCACAACTCGCTTCATCTACGACAACACGACAGGTGGTTTGTTCTTTGATGCGGATGGTACAGGTGCAACTGAACAGGTGCAAGTAGTTACCTTATCAACAGAACTTGCCCTAAAAAACGCTAGTATTTATATCCTCTCTTGACGTACTCCCAGCACCAAACCAAAGTCGTAGAGACGTTCCGGCGGAACGTCTCTACAAAGCATAGGGAACACTAACTATTGATTCCAGAATTCTCAAAGACGTTTTTACCGTAAGATTGCGAAGCGCTGTTGGCACGTCTCTAGCTTTCCTTTTGTCCACTTCGCAATAAAATCCAACCCACTAACGCAAGCCCTGCACCGAAAATCAGAAAGCCAACATCCCAAGCCAACTGATTGGGGCCTGGTTTAACATGATGAATTCCTAGAATTTGATGGTCAATGATACCTTCAATAAAGTTAAATAATCCAGCACCGAAGAGTAAAGACCCACCAAAGATTTTGGGTGACCAAGGTACGTCATCACGTCCACCCGCACGCCACAGCAACACACCACCAATAACCGTTAGCGTCCAAGTTCCTAAATGAAAAAGACCATCCGCTAGTGTGTTCGCTTCGAGATTAGATAGATTCGTTGCAGGTCGAACGCTTGTTACCATGTGATGCCATTGGAGAATTTCGTGCAGCAAGATGCCATCCACAAATCCTGCCAAAAGACCTGCACCAATCAAGATACCAGCAGCAACCAATAATCCACTGTGATTACGTTGCTCAATCTTAGACTCCATACAGAACCTCACCCCAGCTTTGTGATACTGACGATAAGGTTCGCATAACTAATAGGTAGCTGCTTCCACCGCTCGTTAGAGTTAGGGAATCTTTACTTCTTACTTTTCGAGGCTCCTAAAATATTTTTCCATAGGCTCAGCACACCTTCTCGCGGCAAGAACCGGGGCAAATTCGCAATCAATTGATTTCCCAGCGCCCCAGGGACAACCGTAGTCTGCTTGTTGTCCAAACCTTTGAGCGCTTCACGCACCACCACTTCTGAAGGAGTATAGTTTTGAGCCGCCACATCTGCCAACATTGAAGGAAAATCAGCTTCTTGGAAAAAATTTGTATCCGTTGGGCCAGGACAAACGGCTAGGACATGAACTCCATAGCTTTTGTTTTCTGCCGCTAGCGCCTCGCTGAAACTGAGAACAAAAGCTTTAGTAGCAGCGTAGACGGAAAAGTAAGGCATCGGTTGAAACGCTGCAACCGAGGACATATTGATAATGCCACCATGACGGCGTTGCCGCATTCCTGGCAAAAATTTATGCGTTAGAGCTACTGAAGCGAGGATGTTTAACTGAATCATCTTGAGTTGCTGTTCCCCATCCAGTTCTGCAAAGGAACCATACTCCCCAAAACCTGCATTGTTAACTAGCAAGTCAATCGTCAGTCCCTTCTGACTCACGGCATCGAATACATCTGTTGCCGCTGTTGGTGCCGTAAGATCTTGAATTAAACAGTCTACTTGAATCTTGTGTTGCTCCTGCAACTGTTGAGCTATCTGTTGAAGTTTGGCTTCTGAACGCGCCAGTAAAACAAGATTTGTTTGACGGGCAGCTAGTTCTTGGGCAAAGACTGCACCAATTCCAGCAGAGGCACCCGTTATTAAAGCTGTTGCCATGCTACTTACTACTAATTTTTTTGCTTGCTTTATATACTCTGAACTTGCATGAAATCAAGGAAGCATTTGTTAACGCTGCGTAGACTTTGTAATGATGTTTAGAACTGCAAGTTTTTTCGTTTTGGTATTTTATTCAGACTAGCCAAATCTTCATTTGCATGAACACTTGCGCTACCTTGATAATGTCAAAAAACTTAAATATTTTGCTATTTCTTTAGATAGACTACTCCTATTTCTTTCGGTATAAATTAAGTGTGCTGTGATTGAATACCAAGAACATCTAAAGCCCAAAATCCTTTCTATGCCTAAATCATAAGGATTGAATTTGAATTGTCTGTATCCATTTAAAAAGAGGGAAAAGTAGTTTTCATGACAAATTTTATTCATGAAATTATATAGTTTTATATTAATTAATAAGAATTAAAATATCCTTGACAAAACATATGAAACAGATGAGACGCGCTTGGCTTGCTCTGGCGCTAGTGCTTGCTTTACCCGGAACCGCTGATGAGACGCGCTTGGCTTGCTCTGGCGCTAGTGCTTGCTTTACCCGGAACCGCTCTAGCGGCTGAAGCCACTGCCCCTGGTGTGTTTCTCGGTGCAATAGATACCGTGTTTGCTGCAATTGTGGCAGCGTTGGAAAAAATTATCTTCTTCGACATCGCTGGTATGCCTTTGGTGGTGCTGTGGCTGCTGGTGGGTGCGATTTTCTTCACCTTAAGAATGAAGTTTGTGAATATCCGCGCCTTCCGTCATGCCCTTGATGTTGTGCGAGGACACTATGACAACCCTGATGAACCTGGAGAAGTCAGCCATTTTCAGGCATTAGCCGCAGCGCTTTCCGCAACAGTTGGACTGGGGAACATTGCTGGTGTTGCGATCGCTATCTCAGCACTCATTCAAAACGAGATATTGCTCTTTTGGCATCGCACGGAAGAGGTGTAAAACTTTAGGGGCTTATGCCATACATCCCTACTATCTGTTGCATGGATGCCAGAAATCCTGAGGGTGCAAGACGCAGCGCTCCTACAGAAGACAATTTATTACAGGATTATGCAACGCCAATCTTCTTATAGCCAGTAGGAAAAACCATGCCTGATACAACCTCCCTAACTTTGTTTTTGATTGCAGCCCTAACTTTAAATGTGACTCCGGGACCAGATATGCTCTATGTCATTGCCCGTAGTCTTGGACAAGGGCGCAAAGCAGGTGTTCTTTCGGCAATTGGGATTGGTATTGGTGCCTTAGTGCATACTCTAGCTGCTGCTGTTGGACTTTCAGCACTGTTAATGTCTTCAGCGATTGCCTACAGTGTGGTGAAGTACGTGGGTGCTGCGTATTTGATCTACCTGGGCGTTCGGATGATTTTGAGTCAGAAACGCAGTCAATCATTAGCAACACTTGCGAACGCCAGTCTGAGGCGGATTTTTTCACAAGCGATCGCAACCAGTGTCCTCAACCCGAAAGTAGCAATTTTCTTCATTGCCTTCTTGCCGCAATTTGCCAACCCTTCACAAGGTTCAGTAGCTTTGCAGATTGCTGTTTTAGGAGCTTTGTTTAGTACAACCGGAACGATTGTCAACACAAGCGTTGCCTTATTATCTGGTTCCTTCGGTGACTGGCTGCAAACCCGCCCTCGCTTCTCGCAATTCCAGCAATGGTTCACTGGCAGTGTGTTCGTTGCACTTGGCACAAGCATTGCCCTTCCTGAGCGTAAATAGTAAGCTCCTACACATCTAAGCTGATGTAGAAAACCATGACAGATACAACTGCCCTAGCAGTTTTTATGATTGCTGCCTTGACTCTGAACGTGACACCGGGACCGAATATGTTGTACGTCACCACACGTAGCCTAGGACAAGGGCGCAAAGCAGGTGTTGTCTCGGCAATCGGAATTGGTGTCGGTAACTTAGTACATACGTTGGCGGCTGCACTTGGACTTTCAGCGCTGTTAATGTCTTCAGCGATTGCCTACAGTGTGGTGAAGTATGTAGGTGCTGCGTATTTAATCTACCTGGGCGTTCGGATGATTTTGAAGAATGAACACAATAGCTCTTTAACAACGCTCACCGATGCTAGTCTGAGGCGGATTTTTTCACAAGCGATCGCAACCAGTGTCCTCAACCCCAAAGTCGCCCTTTTCTTCATCGCCTTTTTACCTCAGTTTGCCAACCCTTCACAAGGTTCAGTAGCTTTGCAGATTGCTGTTTTAGGAGCTTTGTTTAGTACGACAGGGACAATCGTAAACACAACAGTTGCCTTATTATCCGGTTCCTTCGGTGACTGGCTCCAAACCCGCCCTCGCTTCTCGCAATTCCAGCAATGGTTCACTGGCAGTGTGTTTGTAGCACTTGGCACTAGCATTGCCCTTCCTGAACGCAAGTAACAGATAACGGCTGATTGTCTTTACCAAATCAACACGTAATCCTTCACCAAATCAACACGTAGCAATTCCCACCGCTCAATAAACTGAAGGTGTTAGAACGCATCTACTAAAGGGAATACTTACATTGATGTTTGGTATATTTTATGGTTGGCTTCAACTCTCTACCCTTCAAATTCCTGCGCCGAAATACTCATACTACCTCTGGAATTGACCCGTCTATCAAAAGTACACAGCCAGTCGTGCTGAAGTCGCCAGCACCACCCCAGAAACCAAAATCACTCGCTGAGCTGGAAAAAGAAGCAGAGGCAAAATACTATGCCACTTACCCTCACAAGCAACCACAAGCCCAACCCGTAAAAGCGAAGCCCCGTATATTTAGCAAACTTATTTGGGCAGCGATACTACTCGGTATTCCTGTGGGTGCGGTTTGGGTGGCGAACCTGCCTTATCCAGTCATTCGTCGCCCAGTGGCACGGACTGCGCCAATTTTGCTGGTACCTAGCTATATGAGCTTAGACGAGAACTTCCGGCAAGCGATCGCTTCGGTTCAACAAGCCCAACAACTAATTGACAACCCCACTAGTCCAGCCGACTTGGATATGGGAGCAAAAAAGGTCAAAGAGGCACAAAAGCATCTCAATGCTCTACCAATTGGGTTCTTAAACGATTTGCCAGAGTATAGATATTGGTGGTATGACTCGCGGTTTAGCATCTACGGATTTAATTCCGCCCGTACTAAGGTTGGGCAACTAGAAGCCAAAGTGTTTCAAGAACAAAATGCCCAGACGTTGCTCACAGACAGTGAACTTGCTCTGAATAAAGCCAAACAGCAGTATCAACAGGCAGCAACACCAACCGATAAACAAATTGCGATCGCATCTTGGCGTTCAGCAATCGACCAACTAAAGCAAGTTCCTGGCTCCACTTTGGCAGGAAAAACGACACAAGCCAAATTAGAAAGCTACCAACGTGATTTTCAAGAAGTTGTTGGGCTTGCTGCTGGGAACGAGCGCATGAGTACGCTAATTCTAGGGGCGCAACAGTTTTCTTGGCAAGCAGCTAAAGCGGGTCAAAATCCACCGCATACTGTTGCAGAGTGGGAACAAGTGGAAAAGTTATGGCAGCAAGCAATTGCTCGGCTTGAGCAGATTCCTCAAGATGATCTTACAGGCTATGCTGAAGCACAGCGATTGCTAGCACAGTACAACACAAACTTGGGACAAGTACGGATACGACGACAAGCTGAGGAAACTTCTGTATATGCGCTGGGGTCAGCACAACGCCAAATTGAAAACTTGTTGGCTAATACTCCTACCGATGCCCAATCTCTAGATCGCAATCGCACTATTAGTCAGCTACAGAGCATTATTGATAAACTCAAAAGAGTTCAAAACGGTACGACGGCTTATTTAGAAGCTCAAAACTTACTGCTATCAGCACAAAACAAACTTAATCAACTTCAGTCTCAGCCTCCTAAAAACCCAGGCTAAAAAAGCTTTCAGCACGGCTGGATCATTAATTTCATCGTTACTACTAGTCGCCCCGCTTCTCGCAAGTGGGGTTTCTGTTATGGGTGTAGAAAAAGTGCGATCGCAACCCTACTTCTTTGAACAGGCGACAAAATGATGAAGTGATTAAGTGATTAAGTGATTCAAGCCAATTAAGTTAAAGAATGTTAAGTATCTGATCTCAAACGAAATCTTTTAGTGTTTCTTTCTTTCCCAAGTGGGGTTCAAGATTGTCGTTGATTTGTACACAAGTGAAGAGTGGTGCCTATCTTGGCTCTTAAGTGCCAATTACATAACCTACGTTAATTTTTTGTAGCAGTTACAAACCGTTGTGAACAAGCTAGTGGGGAATTATCCTTTATTTTGTACGATAAGTTGATAGAGCAGGTAGCAAAATCTGCACTACCAAGGGCGATTTCTACGGCATAACTATAATGGCTAGCACGCTAAGCATGTTAGTCGTGGCAAGGCGAGGCACTGGTGCTAAAGACGTTAGCCACGTCTACAGCGCAAATCTGCTGAGCTTGTGCTGACACTCGAAAAGCGTTAGTGAATCGGGGTGTAGTCTAATAGGCGCAAGCGATCTCGACTGACAACCGATTAGCTAACACACTCTCTCTAGACAAACTGATGCGAATGAAGTAACCCGCTCATTATGAAAAACCTCGTCACCTAGCTCATGGGTGCCGAATCACGTCGATATGCCTGGACAAAGCTAAAAAAACTGATTGATGATCATCACGACTTCCGTGCTGGCTGACTTACTGGAAGCCATGCCCCACCTGCGGCAGCAAGTTTATTTCAAGTCTTCTTTGACTGCACTCTCCCATGCTATGGAAGATCAGGTCTTAGCGGGAGCGGAGCAGCCTTTGGTGATTGCCAGTTTCCAGCGAGAGCGCTTCTATCGTCAAGAAGCGCACCGATATCGACGAATTGCCGAACAAACTTCTCAAGTCTATGTGCTGGCAGCACCGGAAACCGACTTTAAGAATAGCTCGGACTATTACGAGACTGTTGCCTTTGAGCCTGGAGATGCCCTCTCTCAAGAGTGGCATTTAGTCGTAATTGGGCAACTGTACGCTAACTGCTTGATTTGTCGGGAACGATTCGCCCCCATAGACAGCACAAATATGGAGATGGACCCGTCTCGCCGCTTTGAGGGAATTTGGACGTTTGACCGAAACGTTAGTAGGAAAGCCGCTGATTTACTGTTGACTCGCATTGAGGCTTACCGACCTGAACTGACGACCAAGATTGCAGAGGCAAAATCTTTATATGTAGGAGATTTGTCCTTCAGGGGAGAAACTGTTTCGCCATCGCTACGAGATGCTCCTAATCCCGACCCCTTTGTCCAACGTCTGGTGACTTACTTACAAGCGGGTCAGTACAAGTTGCTCAAAGCCTATCGCTCAATCTCCGCTCAAGAACAGAAAGAGCGCATGGTGAACTCAATTACGGCGGCAATTCGACGTAGCCTGAATCCTGATGAAATTCTTGAAGTCGCGGTGCGGGAATTGGGACAAGCGCTCGAATCGTGTCGTTGTCTGATTTATCGCTGTAAAGCAACAGATGCTGTGGCGACGATTACCCATGAATTTCTCAAAACTGGGGATAGTGGTGAAATATCTCTTGCTCCTGCACTAGGGCAAACTTGGCGGCTGCAAGATAATCACCTATTTCAAGCGGTTGTCCAGCGTCGAGAATTCATCTATGTAGAAAACACACAGGTAGAAACATGGCTTGATGGCACTGAAGAATTACTCAAGCCGCAGGGCGACCTCCCAAGGGAAAATTCTAATGGCGCTACGTTACCCAGTAAAGATTCCAGTGGTTCAGAGCAACCGCGTCAACGGAATGTGCGCCGACAGCGTCAAGGAAACAACTCAGCTCCAGAGGGGTTAGCGCAGCCGTCCGATGAAACTCGCGATTCGTCATCCTACTTGAAGAATCTGGCACAACAGTTTTCCATACGATCGCTTCTGCTGGTACCTGTACTGTATCAGGGTCAGTTACTAGGAATGGTAGAGTTACACCATTGTGGGACAACGCCTTATCGGTGGAAAGAAGATGAATTGTCACTGGTAGAAGCGATCGCAACTCAAGTCGGTGTTGCCCTCATTCAAGCCGAAGCCTACGCTAACCTCGAAGACTTAAACCAGCAACTAGAAGCCCTTGACCGTACTCGTAGCAATTTAGTTGCCATCACAGGTCACGAACTACGCACACCTCTGTCTACCATTCAGGTTTGCTTAGAAAGTCTCGCCACTGAACCTGATATGTCTCCAGAATTACGTCAGGTAATGCTCAACACTGCTCTTGCTGACGCTGAACGGATGCGGAAGCTGGTTCAAGACTTCCTTACCCTTTCTCGCCTAGAAAGCGGTCGTGTGGAATGGCACCCGGAAGCCCTTTCCTTGCAAGAGTGCATCGACCTCGCGCTCAGCAATATCCGAGCGCGTCGGTCTGAAGAGGAGCGACCGCAAATTACTGCACAAGTGCCAGAAGACCTCCCGCTTGTCCGAGCAGATGGCGAGTGGCTGGTCGAAGCTCTAGCTAAGCTTCTGGACAATGCTTGTAAATTTACAACCCCTCAAGGGCAAGTCACAATCGCGACCAAATCTAACGGCGGTCTCATGCTAGAAGTTACTGTAGCCGATACAGGCCGAGGCATTGAACCCAATCGACTGGAAGCTGTCTTTGACCGTTTCTATCAGGAAGAAGGAGCGCTGCGACGAACCGCTGGTGGAACAGGTCTAGGCTTGGCAATTTGTCGTCAGATTGTCAAAGGTTGGGGTGGTGAAATTTGGGCAGACTCCGCAGGCAAAGACCAAGGCAGTCAGTTTCACTTCACTGTCCCAATTAGCCCCCGTCCCGTAGAATCAAAGCCCTCAAAACCCAGCATTCAAAGAGTCACACCTCGTAACAAACGCTCAGCCGCCAAAAATCAGTCAGAAACCGACAACGGACTACAGCCAAAAAGCTAAGGTGATATTCATCATTTCTCTGCAACCAACAACCAACAACCAACAACCAACAACCAATAACCAACCAACGAACTGTAACAGTTCTTGACAGAGTGGCAAGACAGGTGTGACCTCGGTGATAGCATTCCCTAAATGCCCTTAATAAGGTGGAAAAAAATAGTATGGTAGACACCCTTACTGGACAAGCTCCTCTCTTTGGTGGCGGTACTGGCGGATTGCTGACCAAAGCCAAAGTGGAAGAAAAGTACGCAATCACCTGGACTAGCCCCAAAGAGCAAGTATTTGAATTGCCGACTGGTGGCGCGGCTACAATGCGTCAAGGTGACAACTTGCTGTATTTGGCTCGCAAAGAATACTGCATCGCCTTAGGCGGTCAGCAATTGCGGGCAAAATTCAAAATCAACAACTACAAGATTTACCGGATTTACCCTAATGGTGAAATCCAGTATCTGCATCCTAACGATGGCGTTTTCCCTGAGAAGGTCAATCCAGGACGTCCTTATGTCGGGAAGAGAGAGCGCAATATCGGTAGCAATGTAGAACCAGCTACGGTCAAGTTCAGTGGGCAGAAACCCTACGATATCGTCTAATCTGAGGGACTAGGAACTGGGGACTTAGGGACTGGGGAAAGAGGAAAAATTTAGAGATTATGGTGAATAGCCTCTATCTCTATTCCCTCTAGCCCTAACCCTCTAGTCCCCACGCTCTAGCCTCAACCCCCTAGCCCCTAGCAAACGGATGATTCTCCCAGATTTTTCTCAATTTTCAGCACTGGCTCAACAGGGTAATTTTGTTCCGGTTTACCAAGAGTGGGTAGCGGACTTGGAGACACCCGTATCAGCTTGGTATAAAGTTTGTGCGGGTCAGCCTTACAGCTTTTTGTTGGAATCGGTAGAAGGTGGCGAGAATCTAGGACGTTACAGTTTTTTAGGATGTGACCCGTTGTGGGTATTGGAAACAAGAGGAGAACGCACAACTCAGACGCATCGCGATGCTTCGGTTACGGTGTTTGAGGGCGACCCTTTTGAAACCCTAGCCGATTGTTTGAAACCTTATCAGCCCGTAAAATTGCCCCAACTACCGCCGGGAATTGGCGGTTTATTTGGTTTCTGGGGTTATGAGCTGATTCGCTGGGTGGAATCGCGTGTTCCTGTCTATCCACCTTCTGAGCAGGACTTACCGGATGGGTTATGGATGCAGGTGGACAATCTGATTATTTTTGATCAGGTGAAGCGTAAGATTTGGGCGATCGCATACGCGGATTTGCGAGGATCGGATGGGAATTTAGAGCAAGCGTATCAACAAGCGTGCGATCGCGTCCAGGCGTTGGTCAACAAACTTCAACTCCCCTTATCTGGCAAAGACACGGTACTAGAGTGGACACCTCCAGAAAGCGCGACTCAGGAGTTGTCTTATACGAGCAACACAGAAGCCTCTCAATTCTGCACGAATGTCGAAAAAGCGAAAGATTACATCCGTGCCGGAGACATCTTTCAAGTTGTGCTGTCCCAGCGCCTCTCGGCAGACTACAGTGGTGACCCCTTTGCCCTTTACCGTTCTCTGCGGCTAATTAATCCCTCGCCTTACATGGCATATTTCAACTTTGGGGATTGGCAAATTATTGGCTCTAGTCCAGAAGTGATGGTTAAGGCAACCACCTCACCTCACGGGGGACTCCAGGCAACCTTGCGACCGATTGCCGGGACAAGACGCCGAGGTCAGACCCTTCAAGAAGATGAGGCTTTAGCAGAGGAGTTACTCAAAGACCCAAAAGAGATTGCTGAACATGTCATGCTCGTTGACTTAGGTCGTAATGACCTAGGACGCGCTTGTAAGGCTGGGACAGTGAGTGTTGATCAACTGATGGTAATTGAGCGCTACTCCCATGTCATGCATATTGTCAGCAATGTCGTGGGAGAACTCGACGAAAATAAAACCACTTGGGATTTACTCAAAGCCTGCTTTCCTGCTGGTACCGTCAGCGGTGCGCCCAAGATTCGGGCAATGGAAATTATTCACGAACTAGAGCAGGAGCGTCGTGGTCCCTACTCTGGAGTATATGGTTGCTACGATTTTGAGGGTCAGCTCAACAGTGCGATTACGATTCGTACAATGATTGTTCGCCTGCAAGACTCTGGTCAGCATACTGTCTCTGTTCAAGCAGGTGCTGGTTTGGTTGCTGATTCTGACCCAGAAAAAGAATACGAAGAAACTCTCAATAAAGCGCGAGGCTTACTAGAGGCAATTCGCTGTCTTCGCTCAACGGGGCAAGAAAAAGTTGAAGGCTGAGAACAAACTAATCTGAAAATAGGTGTTGGGGGTTAGGTTGTAGGTTGTAGGGATTTTCATCCATTTGTTGTGAGCTTTCGTCTCATGTGCCTAATCTGAAAATAGCAGCGGGAGCAGGGGAGGAAAATTTTCCTCTCAACGTTCGTAAGCTTTTATCTCATGGTGCCTACTTCGTAAATAAGAAATTGTTAACCAGGAATTGCTCGGATGGGGTTGAGGGTTGTTCCATAATGACGGCTTCAATGGGCATAATGCCTGCTTTTTCTCCATTAATGCAACGAGCAGCTTCCCGTGATAAATCTAAAGTCCGATCAGGGACATAGGGACCTCGATCATTAATGCGGACAATTACAGACTCATCGTTTTCTAGGTTTCTTACTTTGAGATAAGTATTAAATGGTAAGGAGGGATGAGCGGCTGTGAGTTCGTGCTGATTGTAGGTTTCTCCTGTTGCAGTGAGACGACCATGAAAATAGCTGCCGTACCAGGAAGCCTGTCCTTCAAATGTTTTTGATGTTTCGACTAAGTTATGCAGTTGCCTCTGTGCTGCTGCTAGCTTCAAAGGAGCTTTTCCCAATACAAGACGGAGATTGTTTGCCCATTCAATTGCAAGTAGTTCGCCATTGCGGTTTAAGTCTGTCGCTAGGTGTTGGCTAACTTTAAATAAAATGCGATCGCCAATTTTTATCGCAGGTGAACCATCAAAGCGTGTCGGCTCAATTAAAGAGGTATCCAACGATGGGTCAGACAAGAGCCGCTTCAGACGTTGAGCGATTAAATTAGCTTGCTGCTGCTTAGGAAGTTGGGCAATTAACTGTCCCTTCACCCAGACTTGAAACTGCTTCGCCTCATTTTGGGAAACAGCCGCAACAGCTTGATTCTTTTGCCGTTGCGAGGAATGCCAAAAGCCTCGCCGTATACTTCGTCCTACTCTATTTTCTTGATTCCCAACTCGTTCTGAAGCCTGAGTAGTGACAACAACAATCGAAGATATTAGGGCTTTTTCCGCTGATTCAGCACGCTGGCGCCAAGGTAATAGATTCTGCATCACCTGCAAAATCTGCTGAGGAAGTGTTGCTTTAGATTGCTCTCGGTACGACACTTCACTCCACGAAGCCGATGAAGATAATTGATGGGTTGCAATGGGTTGGAAATTTTCTGCTGAATTTGAGTGAGGGGAACACAATCTATTGTCCGTTCCATGAACACGAGAGGGAGGGCGAACAGCGACTTCTTTTGGCTGGGGCTGATACTCAGAAGTACCTAACCCGAACTGAAATCCAATGTTAGGAACCGCTGCAACAGCTAATTTAGAAGACCAAATTTCTGGGTAGAGCGGTGATGGAAAAAGTCGAGGATTTGGTAATTCAATTGGGCTACTAACAACCGATAAAACTCCGGTAGGGCTAGCATTATTGAGGTAATCAGGTACCCTAAATAACCCTTGGCTAGATGCCAGAAAACAGCTAACCCAGGAAGTTACTCGAACAAGTCCGAAAAATGACATGAGCAGTGAAATCTTAATGTAAAATGCACACTGACTGATGAACAGTACTACATTATATAGACATCGGGGATCAATAGATCAATCTTGAGGATGATCCCAATAAGTAACCTAATGCGGCACTTTAGCGTTTTTTTTAGAGTGATCCCCAATTTGCACCCAACAGACTCCAGTTGTTCATTTCGTCATAGTGAATCTATAAAATCACGAAAATGAAGAGACTAACTTTTTATATTGTTGATGTCTTTGCCGTCGAAAAATATTCAGGTAATCAACTAGCCGTTTTCACGGATGCTGCTCATCTTTCTGAAGCTCAAATGCAAACGTTTGCTAAAGAGATGAATTATTCAGAAACGACTTTTATTACATCTACAGAGGTGCAAGAGGGAGGGTATAATGTACGGATTTTTACACCTGCGAAAGAACTGCCTTTTGCGGGTCATCCGACTTTAGGTACTGCCTATATTATTCAACAAGAAGTTATCAAACAATCTGTTGAAACCGTTAGTTTAAACTTAAAGGTCGGGCAAATTCCTGTAACTTGGCACAATTCGGAAGAGGCTGGTGAAGTCCTATGGATGCGTCAAAATCCACCTACCTTTCATCAAAAACTTGATGCTTCTGCCCTAGCTGTAGTTTTGGGTTTAGAGCAAGATGAGATTGATTCTCGTTTTCCTATTCAAGAAGTGTCTACAGGAGTTCCGTTTATTATTGTCCCTTTGAAAACCCATGAATCTCTTAAACGAATTCGTGTCAATAGGGATAAATACTTTGAGTTCGTAGAGAAAACTGAAGCAAAAGAAATCCTCGTGTTTTGTCCAGAAACCTACTCACCGGAGAATAATCTGAGCGTTCGGGTATTTGCTGAATATTTAGGGATTCCAGAAGACCCAGCAACGGGGAGTGCAAATGGTTGTTTGGCGGGGTATTTGCTTGAGTATTCCTACTTTGGAGAAAAGGCTGTGGATGTGCGTGTTGAGCAGGGTTATGAAATGGGTAGACCCTCTCTGTTATTACTCAAGGCGCAGAAGAAGGAAAACACGATAGAAGTGTTGGTCGGTGGTAAGGTGATGATGGTTGCAAAAGGAGAATTTGTTTAGAGCGATCGCATCTGATTGGTTTTGCGATAAGGATTTTTAATAGCTTTGCTTGCCTACGTTAAACCTTACTGATCTAATCGTTTAATGTATGACTGATGGAAAATTCAGCAACACACTGCAAGCTGACATCCAGCGCGTTATTGCTTCAGGTATAGACGACTTTTTTGAGTTAGCGAAAATTCTTGGTCGAAACCCTCTTGAGGATTTTGCTGGTACTGACCTGAGGCGCGTCAATTTCAAGCGTGCAGAACTCACTGGTGTAGATTTTCGCCACGCCAATCTCACTGGCGTGAATCTCAGTCTCGCTAACTTGAAACAGGCTGACTTAAGTAAGGCAATCCTTTGTGGTGCTAACTTTGTGTATGCTGACTTGAGTCGTGCCAACTTGAGTGGCGCTGACCTCAGCGAGGTCAGTCTGATTAATGCTAATCTCCGGGATGCTGACTTGCGGGGTGCTAATCTTCAGGGAGCAGATTTGCGGACGATGCTACCCCGTGCGAACTTAAGTGGTGCCAACTTGAGCGGTGCGAATTTGTGCAGTGCGTATTTACCAAAGGCTAACCTAAGCGGTGCGAATTTGAGCGGGGCTTTGCTTCAACAGGCAGAACTCAGTGAGGTGAATCTTAGTGAGGCGAATCTGCAAGGTGCTGACCTCAAGCAAGTTGAACTGGGAAGTGCCAATGTGGAAAAGGCTTACTTTGGCAACAATTTAGGACTGTCTAACACGATGAAGCTTGAGTTGATGCAGCGAGGAGCAGTCTTTATAGATTGATGGGATGAAGCAATTCAAAATCCTGTACTCGTTTGCCTAACTTCCTCAACAGACAAACTCAACGCCTCTGCCACCTGTTCCACAGTCAAACCCATTGATAATAACCGAGGTATTGCATCCATTCGCGTCTGCTCTACACTCTCAGCGCGTTGTCGCTCTTGTTCGGCGCGTTGCCGTTCTTGTTCAGTTCGCGATCGCTCCAGTTCGGCTCGTTCATCGCCAATCAATAATAGATTCCCTTGCTCATCCCACCACCGTAGCCAGAGTTGGGTTTGATTTTGATAGCTTCCTTGCCATAACCCCAATTCCACAGCTAGGGGTTCAATTGGATAATGCCCTCGGTCATTTGGCGTTAACTTCTGATACTGTCCACCCACCAAAATATAGACTTCTAGTTTGCCATTGTTGATTTCGTAGATGCCGTAGTAGGGAATCCCGATAATACGCTCATACACCCAAAACTTCCCTGGTTTCCTTGCCTCTCCTTCAATAGAGCGAGATAAAGGAGTGCGATCGCGTTCTTCTTCACCATTACCACTCGCAAACTCTAAAGCAATCAACGGCTTTATATGTTCCCGCCAAAGCACATAAGATCGCCGAATCTGACCATCAAGATTGGGTGGCACATTCGGAACATAAAACCAATCAGGTGCCTCTGCCCCTTTTTCAGGAGGTTCAGTCTCTCGCCAGTAGATGCCGCAGTCTTGCCCGATCGCATATTGTCCATCAGGATGTAGCTGCTGCAAAACGAGTCCAATCGAGTCGGTGAGAATTAAGCTTTGCGGATGCTCCTGGAAGTTCTTCACAAACGTTCCATCCGACTCTGGCAATTGGGTGTGGTCGGGAAACGGAGGAGGAAGTTTAACACTAGGGTTTACGCTCTGGGTCATGACTCTAAGGTTGAAATTTTATCATCGAATGCTAACAGCTAGAGGTGGCTCGAAGTGAGATTTAGCGGTATCCAAGTGCTTGAGTAACGTGGCTTGAGGAAGTGGTCCTTGTAAGTGACTCCAAGGCAATATTTGATCAGTTGACCAGTCAGCATGGACGTAGAAGTCAAGTTCCGGTAGTTGTCCTCGTAACTCCTTGAAGGCACGGCGGAAACTACCGACAGAGTCACCGTAATGTCGTGTTAGTTCCAAAAGAGGGGAGAGACGGCGATCGCCTCTTGATATCAATGCCTGAATCACTGACCAGTTATAGCTTTCCGGGCGAAACTCCATGCCTTGCGATCGCAAATTTTTCTGCAAAAACTTCAGTCGCTTCTCTGCATCAGGCTTTACACCAAACCACTGAAACGGAGTATGGGCTTTTGGGACAAACGTACTGCAACCCAGCGTTAATCGTAAACCAGGAACCGCTTTTTTGATGTCTTTCATCATCGCCACTGTCTGCTCCACGTCTGACATCTCTTCACCGGGAACACCCACCATGCCGTAGAGTTTGAGACTTTTTAATCCACCAGCTTTTGCATTGATTGCCGCTTGGATAATTTCTTGATTCGTCAGCTTCTTGTTGATAATCTGCCGCAACCGTTCTGAACCACTTTCAACCGCGATCGTGATTGAGCGGGTGTCTCGTTTGGCGAGGGTTTCTGCTAGCTTCTGCGTTACTGTGTTCGTCCGTACTGAAGCAATACTCAGCCGCACGTTTTCATACTGAGGCTGATTCAAGAAATCTAGCAACTGTTCAAACTCTGGATGTTGGGTAACTGATGCGCCCAATAAGCCGATGCGGTCAGTTACCTCTAACCCCCGCTTAATCGCAGGAATTAAGGAATCTTCCAAACTTGCTGTCCGAAACGGTAATGTTAGATAACTCGCCAGACAAAAGCGGCACATCTCTGGGCAACTACGTACCACTTCCACCATGTAGATGTTTTCCCAAGCGGCTTTCTCAGTTACGACTGTTGAAGCGGATAAGGTATTACCCCGATAGGTTTGCTTTTCTACCTTGGCGGGAATTTCGGTATCTATTGGGTGAATTGATGCGATCGCACCTGTTGATTCCTGGTAAATGACCTCATATAGGCTGGGAACATATACCCCTGGCACCTGCGCTAAACGACGCAGTTGAGTCTTTCGGTCAGCCGTGCGGACTTCTTTGTAAGCGTCAATGAAATCACCTAGGAGGTTTTCCCCATCTCCTAGCAATATCACATCAAAGAAGTCCGCAAAGGGTTCTGGGTTTGCCGTCAGCACTGGTCCACCACCAAAAACGAGAGGGTGGTCAGAGGAACGCTCTGCCGACTTTACTGGAATCTCCAGAAATTCCAGCAAATTCAATATATTGACATAATCTAATTCCCATGATAAAGAGTAGCCTAACAATTCCGGTCGTCCCGGTAATGGCTCATGGCAATCGGTAAACAAGCGACTCACCTGGATGTCAGAGCGCATGGCGAGTGTTGCCCACACGACCTGATAGCCTAGGCTAGTAATCCCGACGCTGTATTCATTGGGAAAGGCAAAGATGGTTGGAATCGCACCAGCATCAGGAGTGGCTGGTGTAAAAAGAAGGCGTTCAGATGCAAATACAACAGGGGTCACAGGCAGTGCGTGAGTGTAAGCGAAAGTGTCTCACCTATATCTAATTTTAAGAATTACAATCAACAACGCCAAAATCAGGGTTGTGGTGTTTGCCAGAATAACTGGCATTGCCTGAATTGCTAGCCCATACAGAAGCCAGAGGAAAACACCGATGCTGAAGGTAATCATCATTACTAAAGAAACATCTTTAGCTGACCGAGAACGCCATGTTTTAAGCACTTGGGGTAAAAAAGCGATCGTGGTTAGTGTTGCCGCGATGTAGCCTAAAATATCAATTGATTCTGTGTCCATTGTTATAAATTTTCAGCAACTACTGTTAACGACTAATGGCGGCTTTACCGGAGGATTGTAAAGCGAGGAGGCTTGTTTAGACCGTTCCTTGAGGACTTACATAAACTGATGCAATTCTTTGGAGAACTTTGAGCCATAGTCTGGCTAAGGGTTTCAAGGTATTGAGTCTTAATTTATAGCAAAAAGAAAATTACTACTTAGCCCAGATTTTGATCCCAAGCCCTAAAATAAGCAAGAAGTTGTGGTGGCTTGTGGTGTAATTGAGGAGTTGAAGTGTCAAAATTCATCCCAAAGAATAAAGATCTATCGAGCCAGTTGAATTCGGGAGCTTCGATGGTACCGAAACCGGAAGGGACGTCTCATAGTGATGTTCAACAAGATGAGAAAAAGCTATCTAAATCAAAGCGTTTGCCCTTGACACGCTTCCTACAAGGAGCCGCAGTCCCACTGAACGGGATGAAGCGTCTTTCGGGCACTGTAATCGAGCAGTTCACAGGACCAAGACAGCTACATCGTCGCTCCTGGTTTTGGTTGGGGTTGGGGGTTGGGGGTAGTGCGATCGCGTTAGGTGTAGGCTGGCAAGCGCTGGAGGCTAGTGTTCCTGATTCAACAGATAATGTCTTAACGTATGTCCGAGAGGACACCGTAACGATTAAAGCCGCAGATGGCGCAATCATTCAGCAAATTGGCCCAGCCACCCGTGAGACGCTGAAGGTTCAGGAAATACCTGAACGTTTAATTCAAGCCTTCATCGCGATTGAAGATCGACGCTTTGAAAACCATCATGGGGTCGATTTCCAAGGTGTTCTCCGTGCGGCGCTGTCTAACCTCCAGGCAGGGAATGTTGTTGAAGGCGGTAGCACAATCACCCAGCAGTTAGCGCGGATTGTCTACTTTGACCAAGAGCAGAGCATCATGCGTAAGCTCAAAGAAATGCGGATGGCGCAAAAAATTGAGGAGAATTTGAGCAAAGATCAAATTCTTGAGCGTTACTTGAACCTGGTCTATCTGGGTTCAGGAGCCTATGGAGTGACGGATGCAGCTTGGGTTTATTTTAGTAAAACCGTCAATCAACTAACTGTGCCAGAAATAGCGATGCTGGCGGCATTACCTCCTGCTCCTAGTGAATTCTCCCCGTTTATTAACGAAAAACTTGCGAAACAGCGCCGTGATATCGTGCTGCAACGGATGCAGGACGTTGGATATCTGACACCTGCTGAAGCTCAAGCGGCGATCGCAACCCCCCTAACGACAAAACGTAGTAATCCCAAACGGCTTGACCGCAAAGCCTACTACTTTACCGAATACGTTCAACAAGAACTACCCAAGTACGTCCCTAAAGATGTGCTATCTAAAGGCTTGACCGTTGAAACCACTCTAAATATGGAATGGCAAGCCGCTGCTGAAGAAGCAATTAAAGACACCATTGAAGAAAATGGTCGCTGGCAAGGGTTTAAGCAAGCTGCTTTAGTCGCAATTGACCCCCGTAATGGTCAGATCAAAGCCATGGTTGGGGGAAAAGATTTTTACGATCAACAATTTAACCGGGTCACTCAGGCTCAACGTCAGCCTGGTTCTACTTTTAAAACATTTCTTTACACCACTGCTGTTGCCGCAGGCATCTCTCCAAATCGTGGCTACTTAGACGCTCCCTACGTTGTCGATGGCTACGAACCGAAAAACTACAGTGAAAAATTCCGAGGCTGGATTTCAATTCGTGACGCCCTCATCTCCTCAATCAACGTTGTTGCCGTCAAAACGTTAATTGATGTCGGTTGGGAGCCAACCATCGAAGTAGCAAAGAAAATGGGCATCGAATCGAAACTTCACTCGACCTACTCCCTGGCATTAGGAGCGTCTGAGGTGAATCTCCTAGAGATGACGAGTGCTTACGGCACCCTCGCCGCCAAAGGAGTTCATACTAAACCCCACGGCATTAGGCGGATTCTTGACCAGCACGGCAAGGTGATTTACGAAGAAAACTTTAAGGGTGAACGAGCAATTGACGAAGAAACGGCTGCGATTATGACCTGGATGCTGCGAAGTGTTGTAACTAACGGAACCGGTCGTGCGGCTCAGCTAGGGCGACCTGTTGCGGGGAAAACTGGCACCACTGATGATGCTCGCGATCTCTGGTTTATTGGCTATATTCCTCAACTGGTAGGCGGTGTGTGGCTTGGCAATGACGACAACAAGCCGACCGGTGGTGCGAGTACTACAGCGGCTGCAACTTGGCGTCAGTTTATGAAGGAGGTCGTAGAAGATATGGAAGTTGAAGCCTTCCCCGACCGACCTGACAAAATTGAAGGTCGTAAGCCAACGATTGAAGCTAAGCGAATTCGATTTAAGCGAGCAATAACCAAAAAAGTTCCTGACTCAGAGAGGTCGGACAGGTCAGAACGGTCTTCTGAAGGTACATCTAGAAGAAGTAGAAGAAGCGATCGCACTACACGTTCCGAGGAAACACCAGTAGAACCTCGTCGTTCCAGGCGGCGTCGGCGCAGTGAAACAGTTAGCCAACCTCAGCCTCAGCAAGAACAACCCGTCAGACGTTCTCGTCGTCGCCGTACCTCAGACAATCAGGCTTCCAGCGAACCCGCTCCGAGCCAACCCGTTAGCAGAAGGTCGTCTCGTAGAAGCTACGATTCTAGTAATAATTCAGCTCCTAGACAATCAGCTCCTAGAGAGTCAGTTCGCGTGCGACGACAAGCTGCTCAATCTGCTCCCCCAGCGCCAAGACCCGCTGCAGCCCCTCCCGCTCCCAAGTTTGAACCCGCACCTGTTGCAGCCCCTCCCGCTCCTCCTGCTTCTAGAAAAGCGCCCTCTGCCCCAGCTCCGGCGGCGCCTGAGGCACCTGCTTCTGCGGAATGAAGTAGTTAGTTGTTAGTAGGGAACATAGAGGACATCTAGGGGGTAATTCACTGAATTGCTCCTTTAAGAACAATAACAAAAGGCAAGCATTGACAGTGAGTAGACGCATTCACGTTACATTGCCGGATTCTATTTATGAAGCTTTGGAGCGCTGGGCTGATCAACAGGGAAGACCTACAGCTAATCTGGGGGCTTTCCTGATTGAAGTGGCTGTAATGGAAGCTCAAAAAACAGGTGAGCTTCCACCCAAGCTCGAAAAACCCCAAAAGGGTAGGTAAAACGCAGGATTAACAAAGTAGCGTAGGCTATCCCGCACAAAACAATGCGATCGCACCTGTAAATTGTGAAAAGAATGTGTGATCGCTTCACTTGAAATGCTCAATTTCCACTTCACAGTCAATACTCAAGCGTTGACGGTCAATACTGTTTGCTTAACCATCCGCAAGAACACAGAGTGAGTTAATAATGTGTTTTGATCACTACTATTTATTGGTTCTAGTATTAAGAATTGTTGCCTAACAACGATTCAAACTCAGCTCTTAAGGACTGGATATCAGCGACTCTCGCCACTAACAAATTTTCCTTACCAGCATCATTTAACCGTACCTTCCAATACCGAATCCCTTCCGAGTGATTCATCCAAAATTGAATTACCGTATCCACAACCCGATCCATTTCCCAACCACCTTTAGGAGGAACAGTCTCTATAGATTCAAGGAAAGCATCGAGTGTGCATTGATAAGTTCCCACGTATTCGATGCCTGTTGATACGTTTCTTTGAATAAACGTCTGTTGATGGTTGAAGAAATCTAAAACTGGTGAGATACCTAAGATTTCAAACGTGTATTTCATCCCTGTGTTCCTATCTATTGGTAAGTTCTACAAAGATTTAACCAATAGTATGTCCCCCAAGTTTGTATCATTAACATCTAACTAAAGTTACGTTTTTGGTAAACCAGAAGTTGGATTTGGGAAGAAACTACGGGGACAGCGGCACTTCTTGATATACCGGGGGGAAAGCGAAAGTACTACGTTTGACCGCAACATGGTATCAAGGCAAAAGCTTGGCTTTCAGTGGAAAGATTTACCGTCCAGGCAGGTATTAGGAGCAAGTTTCTTTGCCGCCTTTTTTGGTACCTACCTGGCAATTTGGCTACAACAGACAGCCCTCAAATTTACAGCAGCAGGAATTGCCCAAACCCTTGCCGCGACTAGTCCTCTATTCGTACTGCCAATTGCGGTTTGGCTAGGTGAACTCGTGACGGTTCGAGCTGTTTTGGGTGTCTTGGTAGCAATTGCTGGGATTGCTTTAGTCTTAGGCTGAATGTCACTGACTTAAGCGAAAAATAGTCGTTTGTAGAAAAACCAGGCTTGGGGGTGTTCCCCAAACCGCCCACTATTTGATTAACTTGTCGGTGAAAGTTGAGCAATGATCGCATCCTCTTGCCCAGTTGCCCAACTAGCGAAGCGCTTGGCTAGGGGTGGGACAAACACCAGTGGGTTTGTAAATCCAGAGAAGACATAAGCTCCCTCTATATTACTAATCGCCCCAACAACAGGAAGACGGTTGTTGCTGAAAGCGACTAGGCAGTGATGCCAAGTTCCGGGTAGGTTCTCAAGAGTAGGCAAGATAGTCCCAATTTGGGAGCGAATCAGGGCTTCGCTGGTAGCTTGATCAACCTGCGCGTTGGGGTCAGTTAGAACACGACTGATTTGACCAATCCGTAAACTACCATCGAGAAACTGGATTACACCTGCGTCTAAAATGGGTGGCAGGGGTTCATGACCTGGCTCATCCCATAAAGGGTCTACGTCCGTCCTACTTGCTTTTTCTTCTAGGTCAAACCGCTTCGTATGGGCTGGCATTACTAGGGTATGGAGTTGGATGTCAACGGGTGGGGTTTCGATTAGTTCGGCATGGGTGAAGTACACAGGAACCTGAATCCCCACGGCTTTGAGTAAGGCACGGCTGAGTCCTCCGGCACAAACCACAGTTTTAGCGGCGTGATAGGTTGACTCTTTGGTTTTGACTCCCTTGATTTGATTGCCTTCTCGTAGCAGTTCCACAACTTGAGTAATCTGAACTTCCCCCCCAGCACGGTGGAAGGCTTGCCTGTAACCCTCAGCCAGTTTACTGGGTCGGATGTGACCGTGGCGAACCGTTAGTGCCCCGGCGATCGCATTTGGGTTGAGCAGTGGTTCTAGTTCACAAGCATCCTCTACACTCAGCAAGGTAGGGGGAATCGCAAAACGGCTATAGTTGTCTGCCACAGCTTGCGGGTTACTCTTCTTTTCAATGGTCAGCAGTAAATCTAACTCCCGAAACTGAGTATCCGTTTCTAACTCTTCAGATAAATGACGGTGACGTTCGATTCCTTCCTGGCAGAGGATTCGTGTTAAGTCTGATACGCCTGACCAATAGGCAAGTCCACCATACCCATAACGGGTGGCTCCTTGGAGGGTAGCATGTTGCTCCAGTATCAGAACACTAAAGCCTGCGATCGCTAGTTCATAAGCGAGTGCTGCACCTGTAATACCTCCACCGACCACAATCCAGTCGTATATTTTCATAGATTCTCTTGTCACGCCGATTGATAAACTCCTTGCAAAAGTCTACGATGCTCATTCATTAAAGTCTGAGTGATAGGTAGCACTTAGCGGTCAGCTATCAGCCATCAGCTTTTTCTGAGATTCCTGCTGCTTGGAGGATGTTATCGGAAATGACTATGATATGGGGCTTGTGCCTAAGTCCTAACTTCCTCTTTTTTGCTCCAAGTAACCTGTCAAACGATTTTTTTTACAAAATCTTTTATTCAATCAGTGATTCAACGAAGTCAAGTTAATCTTTTAGTCTATAACGTGGAAGTAGAGGAAATCGTAAGATGGCAGACTTGAGTAAATACCGAAACTGTATTCAGCAAATCCTAAAGGAATATGCAGAGTATGTCTCTTCAAATGATGAAATTGAAGCTCAAATTATTGCAGATACAGAAGGCGATCATTATCAACTACTTTATATGGGTTGGCAAAACAAGCGGCGAGTTTTTGGTCCTGTGATGCACTTTGACATCAAAGATGGCAAAATTTGGATTCAGTGGAATGGAACAGAGGAAGAGGTTGGGCAGCGATTAGTTGAAATGGGTGTACCGAAGGAGGATATTGTTGTTGGATTTCATCCACCCTATATTCGTGAGTTTACAGATTATGCAGTATGTTGAACTAACTAAATTTTGGTGATTTTTTCAAGGATTCCAAACTCTAAAGACGTATTAGATATCGCATTTCCTCCATCTCGTCATCAATCAACTTGTAAATCACGTAGAAGTAAAAGCGATCGCGCTCTTGATTATCACCTTCGGCTTACAACGAGGAGATGAGGGACTATCTACTGTTCACCAGCAGACTGCAAGACATTAGCGTACAGTTGTTTGCTAATTCGGAAACTTGCCTGAGCAATCAAATTATCCATTACGGGTTTGGACTTCAATCGTACCTGGTACTGTATAGCCTAAACCTGCCATTTCATTGTAAACAGCTTGGGGAATAATAATGCTGCCATAAAGTTGTTGCAATAGATTTAGCTGTCCAACGGCTGCAAGGTTGGTGATTGGAGAAGTGTTGCTGACAACCGTCACAAGTCACCTAGTTTCCGTAGTGTTTTGAGATCAGCTTGAAAATCTTCTACATCATAATGAACGCAAATTTCTCGCTTTGCAAGCTCCTGTTGGAACTCGATTAGATGCATCCCTGCTAGGCGACGGGCTTTTCCAATACTAATTTTGTATTTTTGGAAGAGAATAATCGCAATTTCTAGCCTTAATTCGGCTTCTGACATTCCTGCGGCTTGGAGGATGTCATCGGGAATGACTACGCTCATTATGTCTTCTGCCTCAGATTGCCAACTCTACTGACTTCAAGATAAGCGATCGCGATCGCATTTCCTCCATCTAGTCATCAGTCAACTTGTAAGTCCCGTAGGAAGTAAAAGCGATCGCATTAATGCATAGCATCCTGCTCTTAGTTCTTGCTCTCCCCCTAACGAATATACCTCGCCGACGCAACCCAGCCGTTACTGCTCGGTGTACGTGCTCATCCATATATAAGGCTAGACTCACTTCAATAGTCCCTGTGCCCGCAGTCTAGCAACGAAAGGAGATTCACCTGCTTCTTGGCGTAACTTCTCGGCATATTCCCCTCGTCGTTTGATATCGGCATCAAGTTCCTCTTTGTTGTCCCAGTAATAAGCTAATGCCGAGTAAATCTGGCTCATTGTCAAATAGGGATGTTGGAATTGCAACTCTTCAGGACTCCAACCATACGCTATCTGAGCCATGACCAATTCGACGACTTTCATGGTAGTTCCAGCAATGATTGGGACATTGCGCTCATCAAGTTGCACGTACTTATGAGGGGTCGTCGTTGGGGAAGTCATTACTATTTGCCTGATTCATTCGATTAATCTCAATTATCGCCTTGGGCAAGCCCAGTCTGAAATGCGATCGCGTTTCTCTTCTCAAGTGCGATCGCATTTCCTCCATCTAGTCGTCAGTCAACTTGTAAGTCCCGTAGGAAGTAAAAGAGATCGCTCTGTTCACTTCCTCTTTTTTGCCTCAAGTAACCTGTTAAAGTTGAGGAAAACCATAGTAGAATTTCGAGCAGTTCTTGTGGCTTTTCTCTAGCTAGTTTTGCAGAATATACTGACCAATAATTTTCTTAAGTTCTTGAGGTGCTTCAATAGCTATCGCGGCTCCTAAATCGGGACGAACAACCCACCACCAAATTAAGGTTTCCATCAGGCTTGGTGGCTCATTATTGGGGCACCATTCGATATAGTCTTCATTCACACCAACAACATTGGCACAAAGGTCATTTGCTCTAGCAACACGCTCATCGAGTTTCTCAAACTGCACGACATCTTGCCAATTAACCTGACTTGGAATTGCATTTAAAATTGATTGTACGTCTAGAGTAAGCATTACACTGTACCTCTGTTCTTGATGCTAGTTGTCTGGCTATTTCCTGCCTGGTTTCGTCTGTCACTTAAGTTAATTGGAGCGCACTCCTCTACTCAATCGTATCGTTAGCGATCGCGTTTACCTATGACTTATTGCAGAAGCGATCGCCTTTCCTCCATCTACTCCTCACTCAACTTGCAAATCACGCAGGAAGTAAAAGCGATCGCAAAGCCATCCTATTCCTTCTCATCACTGTTGAAAATTACAATGGTAAAATACCAATGGCGTTGGAGAGTCTGAATGAGTGTACGCAGTGTACGGTTTATCTTGAGCGATTATGTGGATAAAGCGAACGCACTAGCCATTTACGACAAGTTGGAAGACGGCACGTTTGTTGGTAAAATTCCCCTTTGTAAGGGAGTGATAGCCTTCGGAATGACGTTGCGAGAGTGCGAGGATGAGTTACGCTCAACACTGGAAGACTGGATTCTGCTGGGGTTAAAACTTAGACATTCCTTACCTGTGATTGATGGTATTGATTTAAACCAGGAGCCAACTTTTGAGCCGATGGACACCCTCTAAGCGTCGAGATTTTGTCAAGAAGTTGCGAAAACTTAACTTTGAGGGGCTTTTTTCTGGAACAAGGCATCAATTCATGGTTTACGAGCAGCATCGCCTTACTATTCCCTCTAATGATGAATATTCTGTTCTCAACTGCGAATGATGATTCAGGAAGTTGAAGAGATTCTAGAGAGGGAAATTACCCTTGAAGAGTGGAATAGCCTTTAAAATTTGGCACTAAGGCGATCGCGTTTCTCTTCCCAAGTGTGATCGCATTTCCTCCATCTACTCCTCAGTCAACTTGTAAATTACGCAGGAAGTAAAAGCGATCGCTTCTCCAATCACTTTCCTTAATTCGCCCCACGTAACCTGTTAAAGGTGAGGAAAGCTCAATCAGAATTTCGTGCATTTCTCGAAGCTGCAACGGCTGAGGAGGATTAGAACCGAAATAGGCTCCATAAAGAGCATCAACTCCAGCCTGATCTAAGCCTGTGTTTTCCAGAAAGGTTTTCACAAGCTGGACTAGATGCGATCGCAATTTGATATCTTTGTTAACTTTGTCGATGTAACTATCTACTTTATCGTCAGCTAAACCGAAGGGAGCTTGTTGCAAACACAGCTTAAGCTCTAGCAAATCTATAGAGTTTTTGTGCTGTGCTTGGAGTTTAACCAGTCTTTGCAACGTTTCAGGTCTGATGGCATTCATTTGATTTTCAATAGCTGCTTGAAGAGCTGGAGGAGTTAAAGGACCAGCGGCAACAATCAACTTGATTGCACGGTCAAATTCAGCTTTACCTAGATGGGTATGACCGAGATGGATTAGCTGAGCCGTTACGCTGTTCGGTACACTTTCTTTTTTACTGGCTTTGCATTCGCCAACTACTGGATAGGGTTTTTCACAGTAAAAATCTATTCCTCCAGCGCCTCCTGTAGCCTGTGGATCGAGGCTAGCTTTTGGGTTGCTGTTAGAATTTGTGAAACCTAGCTTTATTAAGCTCCTTCGGACTAATTTTTCAAATTCTTGACCCTCGCTGGAATTCCCTACCTCTGCAATTTTCTGAATCCAAGCCAAATCTGAATCTATTCGCTTTGCAGTTTGATTACTACTCCAGCCCAGAAATATTCTTATACACTGGTCTAGTTCCTCGGCTACTGGGTTTGTGGCTGATAAAAGAGCGAGCGCACTCTCCAACTCTTCCAATTCAGGATGCAACGGTGGCTGTCGTTCTTGCATTTGGCAACAGCGCTGTTCAAAGAAGGTGTTGTTTAAGACAGGCGTTGCTTGGGTAACCGTCAAAGATTGCGGTAGGGGAACAAATCGGGGATTGGGATTTACGGGTATTTTAAGGGGTTGAGGAAGTCGGTAAACTCGCAAGTAAGCAAGAAAAATATTCCCCCGCTTTGAGAGAGTTTGCTGTAAGGCTTCTTTTGTCCATACCGTCAGGTGCGGCAAAAAATCAAGGGGTTCGGATTCATCCAGCACTTGGCAGAGTTCACACCTTGCCCAGGCTTTAATCGAAACGGTTTCAGAACCAAGTTCAGCCAGACTTTTTTGGGCAATAGGCAGAAAGTTTGAGCGATAATGCTGCTCGGTTGACAGGACATTACTCGAAGTGTCGGAGGGATAGAGGGCAAATTGCCGCCCCGGATTAACGAATATCCGAGGCATTGCAGCTATCATCAACCCTCTGATTAAGGCTTCTATATCTGGGGCAGGCAGACATAATGCTGTTGGAATTGAAACCTGCTGACTCATTTTGGGTTATCTAAATGTTTAGCTCGATGTTATCTACTGAGTCAGATACAGTTTGAGGAATGCTAACAGGCATATCTTCATCCAACAAGTTTTCAGGCTCTTGACCAGAAGGATCGCTTAGAATCTCTCGGATGAGCGGGTTATCAATTGCTAACCTTTTCTGCCGTATAAAATCTAGAATTTCCTCCTCACTCAGTTCATAACTTTCACAATTATCCAAGACAGCTCTGATAGCTAAAAGAGGTTTGATATCTTGGCTCTGCAAAAGCACCCATTCTCCACCTTTTTTTAATAGCTTTTTTATACAGTCTTTTGCTCCGGCTGCTCCTGAATTTATTTTATTAGAGCGAACCAAGCAACCGCGAGTTATGTCAAATTTCTCATAGTTTATTAGTCGTTTTAATGCAGCTCCCTGATATCTTCCTCCAGATTGCTGAAGAACAGCCACTCCAATTTTTATGATTTCTTGATTTTCTTTGCCAACTATTTTAAAGTGAATATATCCTTTGTCTGCACTGTTGGCTTGAATCTCTTCAATTGTACTGATTGTTATATTCTCTAGCGTGTGGTTTTTTAGAGCAAAGAAGGCTGACCACAAAGCATCAGCAATTACATCATTATTTTCTTCCGATAAGACATCTATATTCTCTTCAATATTTGCCAATTCTGCCTCGAAGGAAGGTTCAACCAAATGTTTTGGTGGACGCGGTGGTAGCTTACCACCCTTGGGTGGGATTACAGGTTCTGGTATAATAAAATGTTCTGCACACCACTTTAATACTGCTCTTATGGTAGGTTTGCCCTTACCCAGATCTCTAAGTTTATTTTCATCAAATGGATAGAGCGGATGAGGTGGATTTAGTTGATTTTCTTCGTAAAACTCTTTCAACCAATAAAAAACTATTGCCAAAATATCATCAGAGTTCAGATAGTTTAAGGTGATAGGTTGTCTGTCCCTTTGTTCACTTACCAGCCGATCAATCACCGCTTCTGCTTGCGGCAAATGTTTAACTTGATCTCTCCAGGTTTCAGGATACATTGCCATCAGTAAAACGCCACGTTCGAGGTTGTTGTATAAATCCTTTGTTAAGTTAGCAACGACTTGTGCTGCTGTAAAGCCATTATCATCAGCATCCGCAACATCTAATTCATCAAAGCAGATTACAGGCACTCTGTAACTACTGGTTATGTCTAAAATTTGGCGAATAGTGCTTAATGCTTCAGCTTCCCTGTCCTCTCTTTTGGGATTGGGGAGTACCATTGCCTCTGCTTGTGTCTGCGTTAATTCCAAACCAGAGAGCCAATGAGTTGCATAGATAGCGTGTGCAGAAGAGAGTGTCCACAGAATAGCTTTCACTATGTAAGGATTGTTGATATGAGGCTTTATCTGAAGAACACTATCAGTCAAGAGTTCGACTACTTTATTTGAATGTTTACTCAACCATGATGGGAATAGGCGAATATACTGCTGAGGTGTGTAATTCCATTTCTTTACTTCATTAATCAAAGCTGCTGCTACTTCTTGCCACTGCATCACCCCTTGGTAACTACCAAATGCTCTGAGGCTAGAGGCTACGGTTTGAAGAAATTGATACTTAATCTGATTGAGGTTGTCATACTTGCTCATGTAGATAAATAAGGCACCGTTTTCTGCCTGCAAACGATGCCGAATCCGACTGATTATTTGGCTTTTTCCTAGCCCTTTTTCAGCGGTAATAGTGATGCCTACAACTTGACGCTGCCCTTGGCGTACTTGTGCAACTGCTTCCAAAACAGCATTAGAGGCATGAGCATTGATTGAAGGAACATCAGGAAAACTCTTTGCCCATATCTGCGGAGGTCTGACAACAATATGACCCGCAAACGGATTGTGACTTCTAATAAGGTCGTCAATATTAGATGGATTACTGCTCATAGGTTTGTGGAATGACTGAGTGAGAAGTGAATGACAATTTAGGGTTACAGAAGTCTGGCATAGCAGCGTAGTCCATCGAGTTCTGTGGTGATGGAATCTTCAATCTTGTCTGGGGCACTGTCTTCTACGCTGCCGCCTTGAAGCTGCAAAATGTCGTTAGCTTGCATTTCCATCAGCCACTCATTGAACTGAGAACGGCTAACACGATCGCCTATTTCCCGCCGAATCCGATAAATCGGCACTAGATTGTCCAGGTTGTAGTCGCGGTTAAGCTGGTCGTAGACATCTAACGCTATGTGCTTAAACTTGTCGTAAGATGCGATCGCATATGAGTCAGCCGATTTGCCATTGGTAGCTGCCGAGTTGACACCACCATCCATCTGTGAAATCCACCTGACTAAAGCATTAGCAACCCAAGTCCCAACAATCGAACCCTCAAACTTCACTTCAGGATGTTTCAGACTCTCGCCTAGGATTTCCTTACCTTTATCAGAGAGTTTGAATTTATTTTTATTGATTGCGATCGCTCCATCCTTTTCTAATTGGTCAAAAATTCCTTGATAGTCTGCTACTTTCTGACTCTTTGATACAATTCGTCTTGTCACTTGACTTTTCATCACTTCTTCCTTGCTGGCTCCGATATCCCACAAAGCAAGCAGCAAGCGAGTTTTAGCTTGGTGTTCGTTAACACCTGAACCCTTAGATTGGACTTTGTTTTTTGTTGACATATTAATAATTGCAGGTAAGTTGAGAGGTAGAATTAGTCTTTCAAAGGCTATTTCCCAGAGCTACAGTATCTACACAGCCCAAAGACAATAATCGGGAAACGCTATTCCTAATGCCACCGTAAATTTACGGAAACTTTAAATCTCCTCAAAGCAGGTAAATATCAGGTTGCTTGATGAAATTTTTAGGAATTGACCTAGGTTGGAGTTCTGGAGCTAGCGGACTGTGCTGCTTAGCTTGGTCAAATGGATCGTTGCACCTACTAGATCTAAGCCTTAAGCAAGCAATAACAGACATCCATAAATGGGTAGATAAATGGGCATCCTCCACAGAACCCGCAATGATTGCCGTTGATGCCCCAACGCTTATCCCCAACCTCACAGGAATGCGCCTACCGGATAAGCTCACCCACCAGCACTTTCGCCACTATCACGCCGGATGCTACCCCGCCAACCTCGGACGACCATTTGCACAACGCACAGTCGAGTTTGGTCTAAGTCTCGAAGCACGAGGCTTTACTCACGCCCCTGTAATTGTCCCCAAAGAATTAGGTCGCTTCCAAATCGAAGTATTTCCCCATCCTGCGAGCGTGCATTTATTTGGTCTAACTCGCATCCTCAAATACAAAAAAGGCACCCTTGCTGAGCGACGATTAGAACTGATAAAACTTCGTCAATACATTTTGGATATCTTGCCCACCCTAGAACCGACCTTAAACCTCTGTGCTTCCTCCCTCCCCGAAATCCCCACCACAGGCACAGCCCTCAAAGCCGTCGAAGACCAACTCGATAGCCTAATCTGCGCTTACGTTGCGGCTCACTGGTGGTACTGGGGCATTGAGCGCAATTGGGTACTAGGAGATGCCACAACGGGTTACATTGTTGTTCCCGCTCCAGCTAAGTAGGACAACGCAATTATGGCAGCAACTAATTAACAGAGTCTTCCGATGTGAGGGTTTGGCTAATTGTAGCCGTGCCTTCAGAAGGCGTTAAGGTTGTACTGGGAGTTACACGCGGTTGATTGAAGTAGTCATAAACCGTGCGAGAGATTTGGCGGATTAGCTCTTCAGCCGTGGCATCATTGTGGGGACGCTTCACCATAACAGCGACTAGGTAACGTTTACCCGACGGCATATCCACCAAACCAACATCAGCGAGTAGTGAGCCGATATTACCTGTTTTGTGGGCAATGATTGCTCCGGCACCCAATCCTTGAGGTAATAGGGAATTTGTTTGAGTCCGCTGCATAATGTCTAAAAGGCGATCGCGCGATCGCAATGACACTAATTTCCCTTGATTCACAAGCGACATCAAATTTCCCAAGTCTTTAGGACTCGTTGTATTCGTTCCTTCGACATCTGGTAGTGGGCTGTTAAGGCTTGTTGCCGACAAGCCCCACTCGCGGAAGCGTGCATTTAGTGCTGCTGCCCCACCGAGCCGGGTAATGAGCATATTAGTGGCGGTGTTATCACTAATTACGATCATCTTCGTTGCCACTTCCAAGGCTGTGTACTGTGTTCCAGCTTGTTTGTACTGCAAATCTCCAGAACCAGCCGCAATCATTTCCGGTTGCATCGTTAGGGGTTCATCCAACCGAATTTTGCCCTCATCCACATCCTGAAAAAACGCGACTAGAATTGGCACCTTGATTGTGCTAGCGGAAGCAAAAGTGGCATTACTCTGCCAGTCTAGATATGCCCCGGTATCCATATCGACAAGAAAGACTCCGGGTTGCAAGGTTGGGTGTTCTGCCGCTAATGTCTGCATTTGCGCTTTTAACTCAGGGATTTCCTGGCTCAGTGCTAGGGGTGTGCCCGTGTTAACCTCACTAGGGCTTTCCTGAACTTCAGCTGTGGGAGTCTCCTTAACCTTATCTGATGCTTGTGTTGCTGGATTTAATACCGACAATAGTGTCCCAACAATGGCACCAATACCAATCCCCAAAATCAATAGACGAATGATATGAATAAATGGACTCAGAGGACGCTTTGGGGAATGCCGAGGTGAACGAGCTTTCTTGCTTTGAGGCGACACAGAAGCAGGGGATTGTCGAACACGTCTAGTTCCCGTTCCCACTGGTGCCGGAGTAACAGGTATTGTTCCACCCATTCTTAACCGCTTGTTGCCCGGACGTAGATTGCTGGTATCCACCTGCTGTTTAGGGCGCGGGAAAGCTGGAGCCTCAATAGGAGCGCGTACAGTCCGTCTACGTGCCGCGTCAACGTTTGGTGAGAAAGGGTTTCCGCGAGGTATTCTGAGTTTTGGTTGCTGAGGATTAAGCTCAGAACCCGGTTGCAATGGCTGCACCTGAGGCAGAATACGGCTTACTGATTGTGGCTTTGGCTTGCGAGGTATCTGCCCCCTCACAGGAATAGCTTGGGGGCGTAGATCAGGCGGTTGAGGCAGTTTACGTGATTCCTCCTGCCCAATCAGTGGTTTTTGTTGGTTTCGACGCCGACGAATACGAAGGCGATCGCGTTGTCCCTGTTCCATTTCCAAATCCTCAGGCTGATGCCTCTTGTCCCTAGACGCTGCCACTCGTGGCACCTCCACTCCAACGCAATCCAGTTAGTTGTATACGGCTGTCCTACACTTAACTCTTTTAGCAGCAATTCGTTAATTGCTGGCATCCTAATTATCTCAACGAGTTATTTAACCAAGCCTATTTTAGAACTCATTTGGCTCAGAGCCATGACCCACAATAGGTGTTGGCAGACATTGTAGCGCCCATTCCATCTGGCGGAGAATCCCTCTAAGCATCGCCACTTCCCCAGCCGTCGGCGTGGCACGGTTGAACAGGCTTCGGAACTTCTCCATTCGCGCTGTTGCCGTATGAGGAAAGAGATAACCAATTTTTAATAAAACAGCTTCCAAGTGTTCGTAGTAGCCTTCCAAAACTTCGAGTGGGGCAGCATCGATCGGTTGGGGAGTCGGGAAGAAATTTTGAGGCTCGACTTCTGGAAATCCTTGAGCAAGCTGAAAAAGCTCGTAACAGCAAACAGCAACCGCCTGAGCAAGGTTTAAGGAGGGATAGTCGGCACTAGAGGGAATACAGACAAATCGCTGGGCATAATTGAGTTCAACATTGCTCAATCCCCGGTATTCTGGTCCAAAAATTAATGCCGAAGTTACGGCTTCTTCGAGTAACCAGGGCAGTGCCACTCTGGGGTGTTCCAGTTGAGTTGAGAGACTGCGGACACGGGCCGTCGTTGCGATCGCACGTTGACATCCTGTTAAAGCCAACGGCAATGTCTCCACCTGCTGCGCTGTTTCCAAAATATCTACGCCATGAACTGCCATCTGCCGCGCTTCTACTCCTAGTGGATCACACTGAGGATTCACTAGCACTAGCTGACTCAGTCCCATATTCTTCATCACACGGGCAACCGAACCTACATTCAATGCCCCAGCAGGTTCTACCAAAACAATCTTGACTCTTGCTAAACCCATCGTGAGCCTTCTAATCTGAAAATAGGTGATAGGTGGTAGGGGAGAGGGATTTTCATTCTTCGCTGCAAGCAACTGTTCATGGGTATCTAAGTTGGGAAGTGAGAGAGAAGAGAAGTTTTCATTTTTTTAGATATTTAATACTTCTTTACAATTAAATAGATAAATTACTCGTCAACTTAGTATGGTACGTCAGCGCTCTAAATCAGACCTTCCTACAAAAATTTGCCCTGTTTGTGGGCGCCCATTCACTTGGCGGAAAAAATGGGCAGAGTGCTGGGATGATGTAAAGTACTGTTCAGAACGCTGCCGCCGACGTAAATCTCAAGCCAATTAGCTAGTCAATTGTCTTAATTCCTTAACTTTTTGTACTTGACACTTTACACGTCATCCTTCAAAATTCATACTTTGTTATATCAGTCAATCAGGTGCAACCTAAACTTATTATTCATGGCGGTGCTGGTAGTTCCCTCAAGGGCAAAGCCGGAGCGGACGCGGTGCGCCAATCGCTCTATACAATCATTGAGGATGTTTATTCCTTATTGTTAAGTGGTGCTGATGCACGGGATGCGGTTGTGCGAGGCTGTCAACTGTTGGAGGATGACACTCGTTTTAATGCGGGAACAGGTTCAGTTTTGCAATCGGATGGGCAAATCCGCATGAGTGCAGCGTTGATGGAAGGCAAGTTTCAGCGCTTCAGTGGTGTAATTAATGTTTCAAGAGTCCAAAATCCGATTGAACTCGCTACATTTTTGCAAGATTCTGCTGACCGAGTGCTTTCTGAGTACGGGGCAGCAGAACTGATGCGAGAACTCAATACACCTGTTTACAATCCCCTAACTGACTTGCGATTGGGAGAGTGGATGCTGGAACGGCAGGAAAATTTTGACAAGACGATGGCGGGTGTCGTTGCGGAAACAGAATTAGTTAAGCCTGCTGAGGCGGGACGTGGAACAATTGGTGTCGTGGCTTTGGATACTCACGGATGCCTCGTCGCGGGGACATCTACAGGTGGTAAAGGCTTTGAACGAATTGGTCGCGTCAGTGACTGTGCAATGCCAGCAGGAAACTATGCGACGAAAAAGGCAGCCGTTAGCTGTACGGGGATTGGAGAAGACATTATTGATGAGTGTCTAGCGGCGCGGATTGTCGTGCGTGTCACTGACGGTTTATCCCTGGTTGAGTCGATGAAGCGTTCATTTACAGAAGCGAGGGAAAATCACCGAGATTTCGGTGCGATCGCCATTGATGCTACAGGTGCGATCGCTTGGGGGAAAACAAGCCAGGTTCTCCTGTCGGCTTATCATACAGGTGATCTGATGGGAGACACTCTGGAAATGACGGAGGATGTGCAAACCCTCTAGAGTGCCAGTCCAGTACTAGACCATATTGGCAGAAATAAGTGACCAGCTTAAGCAGGTTCGGGAAACCCTTTAAATTTCCAGACAAAAGGTTTAGCCAGAGTGCGGTTGAAGTAGTTAATAAAATCAAGAATCTTCTGCTT
>JAHHIF010000019.1 GCA_019358875.1 Symplocastrum torsivum CPER-KK1 | reverse complement strand
TCCAGATCCTCGTTAAGAACTTTGAGCGAACCCTAGCCAATGCCACAACCAAAATCAACCTTTGCTTCATTAGGCTAATGATTAAAAGGCTTTCAGCCTCTTCTCAAGATCTCAAATGGGTTCTATATATCGGTTTGAAGAACGAACTTGTAGCAATTTGCACTTCATTCCTACTTCCCCACCTCCCTTGTTGGTTACTCCCTGAAGCGGAACAATTAAAGGGCTGTCATGTCATAAATTGGAAGTTAGCACTGTAAAGACGGCAACGGGGAGTGCTTCAGCAATTTGAGGCAGGAGTATGAGCTTTTCGTTAAAAAAAAATGAATGCAGAGAAAACGGGTTAAACAGGGAAAGGTCAACCCCACTTCTTCACTCAAGATGGAGCCAGCGTACTGTATTGCTCCTAATGTTGAGTATCCTGACAGTTTTCATCCCTCAGCTAGCATTGGCTCAAACGCCCTTAGCACCAAAGCCTGCTTCGGAACCTTTGGAATTAGAGTTACTAGAGCTGGATGCCCCACCTCCAGGACGTGATTTAATCACGGCAAATACTATCTCTGCAACTGAAGTCGCAATTCCCAGCCTTTGGTGGGCAAAGGAACAGTTCAATGTGGTTGGTGGCAAGCTCATTAACAACTGGATAGCGTACCAAGATGAGAAGAGGATAGATATGGTCGTTAACGCTCAACTCTGGACTCTTCTTGACTATTTAGGACGCTATCGCTTTGTTAATAATTTCGGCACGGTTGCTAGAGATTATGAGTACGATGTCAGAGTTTTCAACCAGCAGGGAGAACGTCTAGCAACCTATACCTGCAATTACACTCCAGAGCTTCCTGTTTGCGAACTTGAGGTAGTTGCGTCCTTTGGTCAGGATAGCTTGTCGGTTCCTCGTCAATAAGTTGAACTTTAGGTTTTTTTATTAAGCGATATGTCTAAACAATCAAATATTGTAATAAGCGGAAAGGGCGACCTTTCCGCTTAAGTCAGTGAAGTCTCAACAAGGTGTTTGATTGCAGGAAGCGTTATGACGAGATCGCTAACACCTAGATGTTGTCGATTTGCTTTCGGAGTGCTTCCAATTCCGCATCAACGGCTGAATCTGAGGAGGTGGTTGTTTTCTCTTCAGAGGCTGGCAAAGCTTGCTGTGAAACGGAACCGCCTGACAACTGCGCTTTCATCGCTGTCAACTCATCATCAACATCGCTACCGGATTCTAGTTGGGCAAATTGCTGTTCTAAGTCATTTCCCGTCAATTCATAGGCTGCCTGAGAACGAGCTTCCAATTCCATGACTTTTTCTTCCATCCGCTCAAAGGCACCCATTGCGGTACTGGTGCCTAAACGCCCAACAGCGTTTTGCAGTTGCTCGTTGGCTTTGGCAGCACTCGCCCGTGCCTTGAGCATATCTTTCTTGGTCTTGGCTTCGGAAATTTTGCTTTCAAGAGCAATTAGATTCCGCTTCAGGGTGTCCACCTGACCACTCTGCTGCTCCAACTGACCTTTGAGTGAACCCGCGGTTTCGGCATTCGCTTTCTTACGAGTCAGTGCTTCACGCGCCAGGTTTTCATCTCCTTTTTGGAGTGCTAGTTGAGCGCGTTGCTGCCAGTTGTTGGCTTCTGTTTGGTTTTTGTTGTATTGCTGCTCAGTGCGTTTTTGAGTAGCAATTGCCCTAGCAACCGCTTGACGCAGTTGAATCAGGTCTTCTTGCATATCAATAATCGCTTGCTCCAGAATCTTTTCTGGATCTTCAGCCTTACTAACCACATCGTTTAAATTGGCTCTGACGACTCTGCTAAGGCGATCAAATAATCCCATGACGCTTGTCTATCCTCTCGGAATGTATAAAGTAGGTGTAAAGCAGACTCGCTTTGCGTCAGTCTGCTGTGGTTGGGCTGAGGTTTAAGCAATGGATGTCCCGTCTCAAGTCTAAAGCGCTTCTTTGAATCATTTAAAACACTCATACCCAAGCTATCAAAACAGGACGCTGTTTAATCCAGTTTAAAAACTTCTAGATGAAAAGTGCCAGATACTAACCAATTTCTCAAAGTGTCAACGGCAAAGCACTAAGTGAGTTTGAGAAGATTCCCCCAACGGGAGATGCCATTATCTTTTCCTCCGGCTTCCCCTGCTTTCTTCATCAAGCCCCATCAGTTTCGGAACGCAGTTTTTCAAGTTCTCCATCAATTTCAGGATTTTTAACGGATGATGCCTGATTAGACGGTAATTTTGCGGGTTCTGTGCCTGCCTTCAGGTTGGCTTTCAGTGCGGCTAGCTCATTATCAACCTCACTGCCAGCTTCTAGAGCGGCATATCGTTTTTCGAGTTCATTGCTTCCCAATTCTTCTAGTGCTTCGGACTGAGCTTCGATCTGCATCACTTTTTCTTCCATCCGTTCAAAGGCACTTAAGGCATTACCCGTTCCCACATTGCCCAGCATTTCGTTGATTTTTTGGGACGCTTGAGCGGAGCGTGCTCTGGCAATATATAAGTCTTTTTTGGTTTTTGCCTCGGAGATTTTACCTTCTAACGCCCGCATATTTTCCTTCAGCTTGGTGACAACATCCGCTTCTTGCAATAGCTGCGATCGCATTGCTTTTGCTGTCTCTTGGTAGGATTTCCGTCGCGTTAGAGCTTCCCGTGCCAGGTTTTCATCGCTATTGGAGAGTGCTAGTTGAGCGCGGTTGTACCACTCCTGCGCTGTCGATTCAGCTTGAGAGGCTTGTCGTTCCGTGCGTTTTTGGGTCGCGATCGCCTGCGCCACAGCCTGCCGCAGCTGGATCAAATCCTGCTGCATATCTTCTACAGCTTGCTCCAGAACTTTCTCTGGATCTTCCGCTTGCCCAACTAGACTGTTGAGGTTGGCGCGAATCACTCGCATAATGCGATCGATCAATCCCATGGCAGCTCTCCATTCACGTTGCGGGTCGGGGGAATCTTTAACATCATGGTATCTCAGGGTCAAGACCCCGTTTAACTTTTGGATGAATTACTCAAGTTGATAGCTTCAAACCCCTGAATTTCCCATGGATGCTCTGCTATACGGGCTTGAGCTTGCCAAACCCCTGCGACCGAATCAGGCTGTCACTGATTAACGGCATAACTCCTATAGGACTTACGCAGCGAATCTACTTGTGGGGTGCGTTAAATAACGCACCCTACTACATCTAGGGACGATAAATCGAGGCAGAAATTCCTTGCTGCTGGAGTTGAGCAATCAGACTTTTTGCCTCGGCTTCAACCTTAAAGGCTCCCATCTGTACACGAGTACCTTGTGGGAAGTCCCGCGTATAGGCATCTGGAACAATTGTCCGGGCTTGCTGTAGCGCACTCTCACTACCATCGTTGAGCAACACGTAGTAGTAATTATCCTTAGATGGTGTGGCGTTAGCTGCTACTTGTACTTGAGAAGGAGACGCTTCTGGCTGCTGCGTTACAGACGGTGATGCAGGTGCCACAGAACTTTGTGTTCTTGCTTGTGGTACAGATGTGGGTGATGTTGGTACGGGTACAACGGATAGTGGCGGCGGCACAACTCCCGACTGTGCAGCAGGTGGTAGCAGTGTTGAAGATAAATCTGAAGAACGTCGAGGAGGCACTGGGCTAGGAACAGCGCTAGGAGCAACTGGTGTCGTCACAGGACTAGGCAAATCGGGAAGTGGGGGAATCGGGGCTGCTGAAGGTGTTGGTGGCGGACTAGCTTCTAATTGACTGAGGTTACTGATATTCACGTCAACGAATTCATCAGAAGCCAAATCAGGACCCTTCACAAGGGGTGTCTCTTTCGCTACTTCGCTGTTCGTTACTGTTGTCTGTGTTGGGCTTTGAGCTATGGTTGCTGTCTTTTTCTCGGCGGATTTATTGAAACCCAGAATACCGAGGGTAGAGGGATTTGTAATGATGTAGGCAACTGTAGCGCTTGAAAGCAGTAACAGCAACACTGAGCCAACCCCCAATGGAGTCAGCAACCTATCCGTAAAACGCTTTCTTGGCTGATGAATATCGGCTTCTTCTTCCCCCAGACTCCGCAGCAATTGTTCTGAGGATTCCAGATAATCTTCTGGCTGTGCTGGCTCAGCGGCAAAATTGGCTAAATCGCCTTCAATATCGGCTGGTTCCCTAGGAGGAGTAAGTTGCTCATTCGCGCTTCCCTCAGTTGTCAGGGATGAGGCATTTTGTGGCGTTGTCTGTTGTGAGTTGGCATTCTGTTGAGCTATTGGCTCGTCTTGTGTCTCCTTTGGAGGGGCAGCATCTGGTGTCTGATTACCTAATGTTAGGGGAAATGGCATCAATTGCGAGGGAGGAAGCCTCCTCGATGCTGGTAGCGGCGGAGTTTGCTCTCCTCCCTTATCAACCGGAATCAACTCAATGGGTTTACGGCTTTGGTTACGACCTAAACCACGAGTCGGTGTGATTGGACGCCCTGAGCGTTGACGTCGGTAACGTGCTAGTTCTTCTTCTAGCTGTACATCAAAACTGCCCAGAGCAGCTTGCAAGGTGGGATTGATTGAGGGGCGTGAGGATTCAACGGGGGTGTTTTGGCTCATGAGGAGGGCTTTAGGGTTAAGTTTTTGATTCAAATCCTGCAAAGGAGTTTCTCTTGCGTGACGCTCGCTGTCAGTTTTTTAATGGCTTTTGGGTTGTGATCCAATGAAGATAAGAAGAAAACTGGCTTTTTGCTATTGGTCTAGGATTTAGTGTAGATGCGCTGCCATCATATGAGATTGCTCCAAACGATAAGGCTCCTGGATGAGTATAAACAGGATTTAGGCTGAAATCTCTCAATAATATATTAGGTTCGGTCGAAAATCAGCCGCAGTGGCAAGAACCAAAACAACTTCAATACTTAATTCGCGGCTGGCTGAAATCGCGGGTAATGCAGTGGCGCAGCAGAGGCGATCGCACTCGTTCTCTAGAGATGTTCTTTCTGTTGTCACGTCTAGCTCGGCTTGGGCACAAAACCTGAAATTTAAGCGTCGTTCAATTTTGAAGAAGCTGAATGCTCGGCTATCCAGTCCACTTTGCCCCCAATACCAGTGCCCCATACCGCTTGGAGAACTCAGCGCTGGACGGTTTGTAGCCTTTGTGCAGTAAAGGTAAAGGATTGGTAAGGTTGCGCTCCTGACTGATTTGGCAAGATGAAAGCAAGTTTCTCTAAAAATTGTTCGTACTCCATTTTTTTACTAACCATTGGTTTTAACCCAATTACTTGCCAAAACTTTAGTAACTTGCTATACATATTTCCTTGTGTTTTAGCTTGATCCCCATAATGTTTACGGATAAAACAGCGTCTTTCTTCAGAGGCATAGTTAAAATTGTGTCTTTTCTTAAACAAAAATGTATCTGTGTATAACAGAAAAATAAAGAAAATCTAAAACTATTATTTACTTCGGGGATCACTCTAACCTAGACAGGCTCAATGTTTGCTAGCTCTAAACTCCTAAATCAGGAAGTAGGAGAATTGAATGTGAAGAGGAGATGAAGATAATTCCTGAGAATAACTCCAATGAAGACATTAAATTTTCCAACTTCTGCCTGCCGGTATTGCCGCCATTACGATGTCGAGGGACGACGTGGAGGGACGTGTCAGCAACTCGGTGTATCGGTTAGGGGAAACTGGAAAGCGTGTTCTTTAGCCTTACCCCTGTTTACACCATCTTGGGAAAGCATTGAAGAGATTTTACAGGATGAAAAGCTGATACTAAAAGAGGCGTTTTCTGTAAATTGCTCACTTGGTAGCACTGAGGTAGCAGTCTCTGACGAGCAAACTATTTCTGCTTCTGTAAAGCTGACGGCTGACGTAGTACTTGTATAAACTTCGCTTGAGAAGGGTGAATAGGCAGGCTATCACTCATTGATTACTGCCTTAATGGTTAAACGGTTGAGGGCGATTGATGAACAAGAGTTGAAATCTAAAGTAATCATTGTTTAGGGTTGTAAGTTAATTGAACCTTAATCTTTAAAAACAGAAAAATTTAATCCAACCATTTCACTAAATCTTCAATAATTCCTAATCGCACCTCTACTTCAAAGCAGGTGCGATTTTTAATAGTAGGGTTAGTAATGTTTCCTCGGAACACTAAAACAAGGAAGTGTATTCCAAAAGACATGACATCGTATCTCTGAATTGCTAGAGTGCGAACAACGATGTGCCTTTTTTTTTGGAAGACAAGAAATGGTCAAACGTCCAATCAGTCGTTCTCTCCTCATTGCGGCTGTATGTCTTGTCTTCATTGCCCTTGCCCCAATTGTTGTACTACTTACCAGGCAGCCAACTATGACATCTGCGCCCCAGTTGCTAACTGACCCATTTTTGCAGCTGCCAACAGAGACTTCAGTACGAGTGGTATGGTTTACGGAATTTGAGGGTTCCCGCCATAGTGTTGCCTATGGACAGGGACTCACCCGTAGTGAGATCGCAACAACAACCAAACTCAGCCGCACTCGCGAAGATCAGTTATCAAAAGTAGGGGAACAGACAGAAGATAGTCAGATTTACAAACAGCCAACGATGCGGGACATCTGGCGTCATGAGGCAGAAGTGACAGATTTAAGTCCTAGCGATCGCGTTCCCTATCAAGTAACGAGTGTGCAGGACAATGGACAAAGTGTAAGCAGTCGCCAATTTACCCTTGCGCCTACACCAACCTCACAGACACCACTGAAAATTTTACTGACCTCTGATCATCAACTGATGCCGATGACAACGGCAAATATTCAGAAAGTTGCTCAAACCATCGGGAAAGTCGATGCCATTTTCTTCGCAGGTGACTTGGTTAACGTTCCCGATCGCGCCTCGGAATGGTTTGATGACAATCGCGGTGGCGCTTTCTTTCCCACTCTTCAAGGTCGTGCGAACTACAAACTAGACAAGGATGGTGTCAAAGCCTCCTACACAGGCGGTGCGCTGATTCAATATGCCCCACTATTTACAGCAACTGGCAACCATGAGGTAATGGGGCGTTTGGACAAGGTTAGCAACTTAAACGAACAGTTTAACGACCCTTTCCCTCGTGCTATTGCCCAAGACATCTATCAAAAAAATGCCAAGGAATGGAATACCAGCAACAACCCAAACTTGCGCGAATTTTGGCTGAAAAACAATTCCTTTAATACCGACACCTACAACGAGATTTTCTCACTACCCCAAGATAATCCGAAGGGACAGAACTACTATGCCGTGACCTTCGGGGACATCCGCTTGGTTGTCCTGTACATCACTAATATCTGGAGAACACCCAGCTTAGATGCTGATGCTAGAGGCAGGTATCGCGAACGAGAAAAAGACTTAAACAATCCGCTGGAGTGGGGATATGGACAGCATATCTTTGAACCAGTGAGTCAGGGTAGTGCCCAATATAACTGGCTAGCCGAAGAACTCAACAGCGAAGCGTTCCAGCAAGCCAAGTACAAAATCGTGATGTTTCATCATCCCCCTCATTCTTTGGGTGACAACATTGTTCCAGCTTATACAGACCCCGTACAGATCATTGAGCGGAATCCAGACGGGACAGTCAAAGCAGTACGTTATGAGTACCCTAAGGAGGCGGATTACATTATTCGTGATGTGGTGCCACTGCTGGAGGCGTCGGGTGTGCAACTGGTATTCTATGGACACTCGCACGTCTGGAACCGCTTTATCAGTCCGAATGGGACACACTTCTTGGAGACATCGAATGTTGGTAATACCTATGGTGCTTTCACAGGTGACAAAAAGCGATCGCTACCAACTGGCAATCAGGCAGACTATGCAGCAATAGGTGACCCAAATGGTCTTCAACCCATAATGCCAACGCTTGCCCCACTTGTGGGAGAAGACAACCAGCCACTACCTTATATAGCGAGTAACGAAGTCTCAGCGTTTAGCATCTTAGACACAGGTACAGGTACAGTCAGCAGTTATCGCTTCAACACACTCGATCCACAATCAGAGGTTGTGAAATTTGATGAATTTAGAGTCGCTCAACCTATCAAATCAAGGAAAACATTTAGCAACACTGTAGCGCTTGTTGCAATTATCACACTGATTCTTCCAATTTTAATCATTGCCGCATGGCTAATTGGGATTGAGCCTAAAGCCTTGGCAGACTCGACGTTGCCGCGATGAAGATGCAGCAAAAGGCAGAAGGCAGAGGGTAGAAGGTAGAAGGTTCCCACCTTTTTCAACGTGGGCTTAAACTATGAAGTCTTGTGGCGTTGTGATAAAAACTTTTCTTGTACTAATTCTCTTTAAACTGGACTTTTGACCCATAACTAAACTTTTTCTTCCCTTTCGTCCCTTCTGCCATCTACCTCCTGCCATCTGCCTCCTGCCATCTGCCTCCTGCCCTCTGCCTTCGTCAAGCTGCAATATAGTTGTAGATCGCAGGAGTTTTCACGGGGAAGTAATCTTCATGTACGCTCTCATTTCACGCGACAAAATTCAGCTAGCACCAGGGATGGTTGTGCGGATGCTGGGTTCCTGGCAAGACTATCTTACTTTATGTGAAAGCCGGGGAGATTCATCTATTCCTCGGCTCAAGTACCGTTCTGGAGAAATCTTGCTGATGTCCCCTCTACCCAAACATGGACGTGATGCCCATTTGGTCGCTAATGTAGTTACTGCTCTACTCGATGCCTCCAACTGCAACTATGAAGCTTTCACTCCCATTACAATGGAGTTGCCAGAAGAAGGTGGTATAGAACCAGATTACTGCTTCTACATCGACAACTGGCAAGCGGTAGTTGGGCGCGATCGCTTAGAGTGGGGTACCGATCCGTCTCCTGATCTCGTGATTGAAATTGATGTCACTACCTACACCGATGCTAACGATTATGCCCTGTATCAAGTGCCAGAGGTCTGGTTGCTAAAACGAAACCAACTTGCCATCTACGGTTTACAGGACAGCAAATACCAACTACAAGCTACTAGTCGCTACTTTCCTGACGTTGATTTGCAGGCGATTGTAGCTCAATGCTTAGAAGCTGCAAAGGAGCGTGGCACTGGAGTTGCCATTCGAGAGTTGCGCCAACGCCTGTAAGCGCGATGTCAGGAAGACGTTTAGCAATACTGTTGCACTTGTTGCGATTGTCACACTGATTCTGCTGATTTTAATCAATACGGATTGGCTCATCGGTATTGAGCCGAAAAGCATGGCAGACTCGACGTTGCCGCGATGAAGATTGACTTAGGGTTGCCTACAACTCTGACGCTGAGAGCCGCCCTTCAACTGGCTCATATTCATCCTCTAACAACCATGTTTGAGCTTCATCATAAGTTGCACTACTGAACACGACTTTATAATCCTCAGCCGGATCATGTACAAGGCACCTCCCGGATGGATCACCTACTAATAACAAGATGTAGGGAGGAGAAAGCATCGGGTCAATCCAGACTTCAACAAAATTCCAGTCACTCTTGGCTGGGTCGAGTGCGCGGGATGGCGTGGTATCGATTTTCTGCATCAATTTTCACCTCTCCACAGAATAACGGAGTGCTTGAACCATCTTCAGGGGTTGAAAACAAAAACGGTATTCTTAACCTAACTACCAACGCTTTCCTCACCCCCCTACTAAACGATAGGATGAGTTATCCTGCCGTGAAGACAGATGAACTTTTCTGAGAAACTGAATTTAGCGATCGCCCAAAATCAGAGCTTGCTGTTTGTGGGACTCGATCCAAATCCAGAAATGATGCCGAAGCGATACTGTGAATCAGGCAGTAAAATCAGCATCATTGATAGCTTGTGGGACTGGCTGCAATTCCAAATCGCTCAAACCGCTGATTTAGTCTGCGCTTATAAACCGACTCTCGGTTTTTATCAAGCGTTGGGTTCCGCAGGACTAGAACTACTGCACAAGACTCTAGAGGCTATCCCTTCCCATATCCCAATTATTTTGGATGCAAAGCATGGTGACCTCAACACTAGCACTGTCTTTGCTCGAACTGTTTTTGAAGACTGGCAAGTCGATGCCATTACCCTAAGTCCTTATGCTGGACAAGACCATGTTGCATCCTTTTTAGTTCACCCGAATAAAGCTGTATTTGTCCTGTGCTGTACTTCTAATCAGGCAGCGATCGCATTACAGCAGTATCCCACAATTGACTCTCCGTTTTACTTACAAGTGGTGAAGGAAGCTAAAACCTGGGGAACTCCCGAACAATTAGGGCTAGAAGTGGGAACCACTAATGTAGAGGTTTTAGCACGGATTCGTGCCGAGGCTCCCGAACGAGTTATCCTAGCACGTAGCATTTGGGCAGAAGGCGGCAGCGACCTCAATCAAATCCTGACAGCAGGTTTAAATACAGATGGCGATGGTCTGCTTATCCCAGTTCCCATAGATATGTTAGTTGGCGAACATCCAGCCGAACAAATTGACTCGCTACGTCAATCCGTCAACCAAACTAGAAACCAGATTATTCGAGAAGGGTCTACCTGTGATTTATGGATGCCTGATGTTTGTTTGCTCAATCAGCATCCTTATCAAGATTTGATTTTGCAACTCTATGATATCGGTTGCATTTTGTTTGGGGAATACGTCCAAGCCTCAGGGGCGACATTTCCCTACTACGTTGACCTGCGTAAAATCATCTCTAACCCACAAATCTTCCATCAAATCTTAAGCGCCTACGCGGATATTCTCAAAACTCTCAACTTTGACCGCATCGCTGGTATTCCCTATGGTTCATTGCCAACGGCAACTGGTTTAGCTTTGCGCCTCAATCACCCAATGATTTTTCCCCGCAAGGAGGTCAAGGCACACGGGACTCGCCGCGTGATTGAAGGCAACTTCCATCCTGGGGAAACAGTAGTGGTGGTTGATGACATTCTTATTAGTGGCAAAAGTGTAATGGAAGGCGCAGACAAGCTTAAATCGGCTGGATTAAAGGTCAAGGATATTGTGGTGTTTATGGATCATGAACAAGGAGTCAAGGATAGGTTGAAAGCCAATGGCTATCAGGCGCATTCAGTATTAACCATTTCTGAAATTACCGAAACGTTGTATCAAGCGGGTCGGATTAATGAGGAGCAATTTAATGTGTTGGCGGAAAGCCATTAAGCGATCGCATTTTTGAACTATTGCTCCTTTAAGATGAATGGCACTGACTTAAGCGAAAAATTGTCGTTTGTAGAAAAACCCTGCTTGGGGGGCTTCCCCCAAACCCCCTCCTCACTCTCATCTCCGGTGGGGGACGGAGTGCCTCCCCAAAACTCCCTGCACAAAGGGCAATCGGTGTGATGATTTTTCTTAAGTCAGTCCTATTTTCTTTAAGATTCAGTGACATAAAGTTCCTAATGGTAAAACAGCAACAACTTCTCTATCTTCCATATACCACTGGCTTTCGTGAATGTATTTAACGTCACTGACTTCAATTTCTCCATAAACCTCATTTTCTGAAGTCCGAACGAAATCTTTAAGTTCAGTAAAACACTGATAGCCAACTGGATCGAGAATGCGTCCTAAAGAAATATGCCCAAGATTCGATTGCTGCAACGATGCCCAAGGGAGTGTCTTGCGAAGGCGATCGCGCAATTCATCAAATTCTCCATAACCTTTGACGATGATTGTCCCATCGGTTGTGATCAAGAATCCTCGATAGGAGATTCTACAACAAGGTTGATTACTCAACATTTCTCTCAAAACATCTGGAGTTTTTCGTAGACAATCCTCTGTAACGTCTTCATCCGGTCGTTTGACAATGAAAAGTTCCCAATGATAATTTTGGGGAAGAACCTTGTAAAATCGGGTATTCGCTGGAAATCTTTCAGTTATCTGCTGAGCAATAGTTTGAAAACTTTGGGTTAACTGATTTGGTAGAGGTAGCCCAACAACAAGAGTCCAGACTTCAAATCTTCTCGGAATAACTTGTTTTGTTTCTAAATGGAAAAGATTACGAGAACGAGTTAGTGAATCAACAGAAAAATCTGAAAGTTCTTCAAGCTTGTTTTGAATTTGTTGATAGCGTCCCTCTAATTCCATATAAACTAGCAGTTTAGGCAAATGTGCATATTACTTGTCTATCCTACTTGGAACTATTGAGTTCATGGCTTTTTCAATTTCCCTCGAACAGGAACTCGCACGGTGGAACGAGGTCATCCGAAATTACCCGAATGACCCTAAAGCTTACATTCGACGAGGCATGGTCAACTTCAAACTCGCTAATGTTTCAGAATCCATTCAAGATTTTGACCAAGCAGAGAAGCTTGACCCAACTGTCTCACCTTATCTGTGGCAGCGCGGACTATCGTACTACTATGCCGAAAGATTTGAGGAAGGCGCAGCACAGTTTGAGTTGGATTTAAATGTGAATGCTCAAGATGTGGAGGAAACCATCTGGCGGTATCTCTGTATCGCTCAACTTAAGGGTACGGTAGAGGCGCGACAAGTCTTGTTAGCCGTGAAGAATGACCCACGACCGATTATGAATAGCGTGTATGACCTGTATGCGGGAAATTGTACTCCAGAGGATGTCCTTGCTACGGGCAAGAAATATGGCAGACATGGCAGGTTTTACAGCCATCTCTACATTGGTTTGTACTATGAAGCAGCAAAAGATTTAGAGCAATCTCCTGAAAGCAGCAGCACTTTGCGATCGCGTTTTTACATCCTTAAAGCTGCTAATGAATACAAGCTTGATGATTATATGTGGTATCTAGCTTGCGTACACAAAAACTTACGAGGCTGGCACTAAAAACTATTACTACCCATGAACATTAACCCAGATACCATTTGGGATGACCTCCAAGCAATTCGACAAACTAATCCTCTCATCCATAACATCACCAACTATGTTGTGATGAATAATACTGCAAATGCTCTTTTAGCATTAGGAGCTTCACCCATCATGGCACACGCTATAGAAGAGGTAGAAGATTTAGTGAGGATTTCCAGCGCATTGGTCATCAATATAGGTACGTTGAGTGAAGCCTGGATAAAAGCGATGCAAAAGGCAATGCTTTTTGCTCAAAAACTTAACAAACCAATTGTTTTTGACCCTGTTGGTGTTGGCGCTACTACTTATCGAACAGCAACAACTCAGAAACTTTTTGAACTAGTTCCACCAATTGTGATTCGAGGTAATGCTTCTGAAGTTTCTGCAATTTTGGGAACAGAAGCTGTCTCTAAAGGTGTCGATAGTACCCAAGAATCGGAAGCGGCTGTAGCGGCAGCAAAGAGACTCTCTCAATCTTATAAATGTACGGTAGTAATTAGTGGAGCCAAAGATTATATTATCAAGGCTAACCAAGTCATAAAGCTAGAAAATGGTCATCCCCTGATGGCAAAAGTGACCGGTATGGGTTGTACCTCAACAGCGATAATCGGAGCGTTTCTAGCCGTCAATTCAGATAGCTTAATCGCAGCAGCTCATGCTATGGCAGTGATGGGAATTGCTGGTGAGCTGGCGGCAGAAAAAGCGGCTGGTCCTGGTAGCTTACAGATGCACTTTTTAGATGTACTCTACAGTTTGAAAAAATCTGATATTGAAGACAGATTACAGCTAAGCACAAATTGAAGCGTTACCTTTGAGAATACCAGTGAATCAACTACCCCTAAAAACTCAGTGAACTCGGTAAAGGTACCGAGTTCACGCTTAGACTTATTCAACAAAAAATCCAACTAAGGTTTACAGATGCTCACAGCTTCAACTAATCAGACTTGTGTATTCCTCCATTCCTAGTTTTCAAGGGTGGTTTGGCTCTCTGTTTTAACAGTTTTGCTAGCCTCATTGCTGAGTTCAAGCTTTGGGAAATTTTCACCAATCTGTTAAAACACGCGCCGTCCGCTTCTAATCTCTACTACCAAGTTAAAGTAAGCTGTAAGAGGCTCAGGGTGGGAGGCACAGCCCTGAATACCGATTTCTTTATGTGCCTATCTTTAAGTTAGCAGGACTTTTGAAAGAAGGCGAGAGTTGTTTAAAGAAGTTTATTTAACTTAAGCTATCCTTACAGATTGATTGAAGAGGAAGAAGATCGATCGCTTTTCTACAAATCGTTGGCTATCGTTGGCTTAAGAGCGTTCCCTCTGCTGCACCTAGAATCAGTGCTGTAGTAAACAACCCGAAATCTTGAGTTACAAGATTTCGACAATACCTCGCTGACCATCAATCCGCACTCGCTGACCATCTTGTAGAAGTTGGGTAGCGTTCTGGATATCCATCACGGCTGGAATGCCATATTCACGCGCCACAATTGCACCATGAGAAAGACGTCCACCAACTTCAGCGATTAAACCGCCAGCACGCGCTAGTAGTGGTGCCCAACCAGAATCTGTGTAAGGCACGACAAGAATAGTTTGTCGGTCAATGTGGGTAACAGATTGCAAGTTAGTCAGAACCTTAACTAAGCCCTCTACTTGCCCAGCACTGGCACCAATTCCTTGCAGTTGTTGAGCTGAGTGGGATGAGGCGGAGACGGTAAGGGGAGAGGGAGGCTCATTGCCATAAAACAGAGAAGGTACACTGGCGAGTTTGCGGTGCTGTTCAAGTTGCGATCGCCTTTTTTCCACGATTTGAGGCAGTTGTTCTCGCAGTTCCTGGTCTGCATCAGCAATAAGACGACGAATTTCTGAGAACTCCAAGAAAAAAATATCTCCAGCTTCGGATAATAAACCTGATTGTCGCCAGGTTGTTTCTAAAGCGACAAAGCTGTAGCGTAGGTGTGCCAACAACTGCGAATAAATCTCTGTGACTCGACCTTTAAGGTTTAGTCGTGCCTGTACTAACTGTGCTTTCCAACTCTGGTCAGTTGGTTGTGCTGACGGAGGTGGTGGATAAGAAAGAAGCTGAGTGAATAATTGCCGAACAGGTCGGGGGTCTTCTTTCCAGGTGGGAACAGCAATATCGGTTGCGACTTCGCTGAGGTAACCATAGTGGTCAAGAAACTGGTCAAACTGCTCCAAAATGCTTTGACCATCTGGGATTTCTGCCAGAGTAGCAAAGAGAGCTGCCCCACTTTCATAAACATCGGGTGAATGGCGTAGTAAGTGGCGAGTATCATCTGCCAGTTGCGTAAGCGATCGCAAACTGGCAACCTCCGGTGTCTGGCTATTATCCAATTCCGTATCCTGAACCCGCAATATTGCTTGCCGAAGTGAAAGACTTAGAGGAGCAAGAATACTGTAGTAGGTTGCTCGCTTCAACTGCTCCAAAATTCCGTCTACTCGTTCTAGGATTGCGGTTGGAGACAAGATAGATACAGATTGAGTTGTCAGTTGGCTGAGGATAGGAGCAAATTGCTTTTGGTAATCCGACTCAAAATCTGTTTCTAAACTCCATTCTCGACCCAACAGCCGCAATAACCCCGGCAGATTTTGCAGAGTAGAACGGGTCGGTGGCTTAGAAAACTTTGCTCCCCTGGTCAAAAATTCCAGGCTTTCCGGTGGCAAACCCATGCGCCGAAAAATCTGCCCTAGTAGTGTGGCATTGAAGTAGGCACGGGAATAGTGCAGTGTCGCTGTTTCATTAAAATCCAATCCGTGCGCTCTTGTCCCTAAAACAACGGTAAAAATCTCTCCCCACACGCCACAAGTAAGGGGACGATTAATCGACCAAGTGAGGGGTCGAATCAAACCAGGAATGACCTCCGCCGCAATCTTGCGTGTCCAAATCGGTTGTAGGGTAGTTATCGGTCGTGCTTGCAGTAACCACAACTGCTGACCGTCATAACTCCATTCAATATCTTGAGGAATGCCGTGGTAGCGGTCTTCCAACTGACGTGCTAGAACAGCTACTTCCTGAATTAATGCCGGGGGTAAATCACCACTTCCTTCAATTTGGGCACTGGGTACGGGTGAGTCGGGGCTAGTGGAGGAATCTCCATTGCCCTGGAGTTTTGATTCCTGAAGATACACTCGGTAATGGTCTGGTGTGACTCGACCGGATACCACCCTTGTTGCGTCTCCTGGTAACCCCTCAATTACTACTGCATCACCTTGTTGGGAGATTGGGTCACGGCTGAAGGCAACACCCGAAAAAACGCCTTGGACTTGTTTTTGAATCAGCACTGCCATTGAGTCTTCTGGCGATTTGCTTTGGACTCGCTTAGCTTTAGAGGGATTCCGCAGGAGCAAGTCACGCCGATACTGAACGGCGGTAGGGTCATGGTAGGAAGCCAAGACTTGAGTAATTGCTTCTTGCAATGCAGGTCTACTGGTAACATTCAAAATGCTTCGATATTGTCCTGCTGCTGATGCTTCCTCGGAGTCTTCCCCAATTGCGGAAGAACGCACGACTAAAGGTTCAAAGTCAGATACGGGGAGGTATTTGATCAATGGGTCTGGGTCATCTCCGGGTGGTAGTACCCATCCAGTCGCGACTGAGTAACCCCACCCCTTGAGTTGAGATAGAGTAGCTGCTTTTTGTCCAACTTTGCTGGAATCTAGCTTAGAGTCAAGAGAAATAATGGTTCGATCGCCTCGAAAAAAACGAAACACTTTTTGAGATTCTGCCTTTCCTTCCTTTGATGGAAGGTCTAAATCATCGGGAATTTTTTGATAAATCCAAGCCAGTACTCCACCCAATGTGATCGCGGCAACAATTCGGGCAGGGTCTTGGGGGTGTAAGAGTGCCAAGATTAAGGGTAATAAAATAAGGACACCGAAACGTCCGCTAGTGCGATCGCGGAAAATAGTAAAGCCAACTCCACCAATTAAAAATACAAACAATGCTGCAACCCAGTCATGAGCTATGATGCCCCAGACAACATTAGTTGTACCTGCTCCTTTGCCGAGTTGGTAACGACCCATGACTAAAGCAATTAGAGCAATCAACTCCCATGTGGGTTCAGTGGGAAAGAAGTAACGCGCTAGTAAAACGGCGGCAATTCCTTTAGCTGCCTCCGATAACACAGCCAATATGCCAACCCAGCGCCCACCATGGTAAAAGGCGGCTGAGACTGAAACATTGCCAGTACCAACTTTTGCTAGCCGTCGCCGGGTTAGAGCATAAGTAATCCAGGAAATCAGGGGGAGTCCACCGAGAAGCGGACAGACGGTAAAGATGAGCAGAGACCCCCAAACCTGTGTTAGCGTCATGGACTCCTCGAATTGCTTTATTTTTCTTTAATCGTACAACTGGCAAGTTAGGGAGGAATCAGTAGTGAGTGCGATCGCTAATTGGGTAATGCTGTTGTTGCGCTTGCTCTCGCAACGCACTTCCAAAAAAGTTCAACAGCCTAATAGCTAGTTTTCAAAGTATATACTTCGACTTTAATGTGTGGTCTGAGTTTTTAATTCTTCTATCTGCTCGTCACGACCCACCCGCACCCTAGCCCTGCGGCTAACTGAATAGAGCGCTTGGTAAATTGCAGGTTCCAAATAGCTTTCCTCTTGGCTGCTCAGCGATGAACCCACTTCGAGCAATGCTGTGACTGTCTCACAGTCATCGGCTAATTCACCAATTACCTTGACTACAGAAACCCATGTCTTGTACGGGGCTGTGTACGTCCCACGCTCTGCTAGTAGATGCAATAACTCAGGCACCAACGACTTGGTAGCAAGTTTCGGCAGAGTGTCTAGAAGTTCATCTTGAAATGAGCGTGAAGTCTGTTGACGCAAAATCCCTAGCACTTGCTGAGCAATTACATCAGGCTCGTATTCCAAGGTAGCAAAGATAATGCCCTTTGCCTCACAGACAGATGCATTATATTTTGTTGTCCAAGTGAAGAGTCTGTTGATCTCATCACGTATAAACCACGGGGATGACAAGCCCTCTTCTCTCCAGTTAGCTGTAGTCTGCTCCAATGCTCTCACTAGTGCTGGCAATACAGAGTTATCTCCCAAGCTTTTGAGAGTACGAGTTATCCGTCGCCAAACATAGCCAATCCAATTAGAGTTTCCCAAACACAAGTTAGGAGGAACGACCTGGCTTTGTATTGCCTCGCGTAGGCATTTGATACTCTCTTGTTCTCCCCAAGTTCCTAGAGTTGCAGCTATGCCCGCTCGGACGCGCTTGGCAATATTTTGGTTTTCCAGCATTTTCCTTAATGAAGTCATAGCACTTTCTTGCAGACCTTCCAAGGATTCTGTCAACAACCACCGAATCTCCCAATCTAGAGTTTCATCTTGAAGTTGTTCCAAAATGGAACTTACTAATGATGAATCTTTTAAGTCTCTCAGAGCCTGAGCGATCGCTGGCTTTATGCTGGTGTTAGTGGTTTCTGTCAATAGCATCTGTAGTAATTTAGGAGCAACAGACTTGTCACCTGAATTGCCTATCAACTCAAGGATTGTAATTTTTTCAGCGTCATAGCAATCCTCGTCAGTTAGCGTATCTATCAGCTTAGGAACTATGGATTTTTCCCCTAATTCAAACAAAGCCGTAGCCAACTGTATCTGAGTCCATTGCTCTGTCGCAGCATTGAACATAGTAAGTAGCTGAGGAACAGCGTTGCTAGCTCTTAACTCAGCTAGTGCATATGAGATACGCCCAAGTACCTGTCCATCAGGTTCTACGCTCCTCTTCAAAAGGTTCAGCAAGCGCTCAGCTACATTTTGATCGCCATGTTGCCCACAGGCAGAGGCAATGCTAAAGCGCTTCTCCATTAATGCAACAACATTTCTCTGTCTCTCTAGCTCAGTCCTTCCTACAGGAATGAGCATCTCCAGCAGCTCATCAATTAGATCTGTGTTGCCAATCTCCACCAAGACTTGAGCTGCCCGATCCCAATCAAGCTTGTATGCTGAGGTTTGAAGCAGATTTTTTACCTCGGCAATGATGCGCTCTCTCAAACCTCGCATCCTAATAACAGGAGTGCCTACTAAACAACGTGCCGCCAAGAGTAAATCACTGTCGAAAAGGTCATCATTTGCAGCTAGATGTTCCTCTGTAGACACTAGCCTGTCTACGTCTTCAGGCGGCAATTCAATTGAACGCCCTAAGATGCCCAACAGTAGTGGTGTTGCATCTGCCATGCATCCAGCTAACAGCAGGATGACTTCTTCCCACCAAGGCTCGTGGCGATGAGCGACAACTGTTTGGATTCCGTCTGTACCTCTGTCATTGGCAGCGAGAGCAGCCAGGTACTCTTGGAACGTTAAATGCAGAAACCCATACCAGCTATGAGCTTGCACCTTTAGCAAACCATATTGGGTGGCAATTTCATCTAGGATCGCTTGCCTCTCTTCTGGAGGAATATTGATGGCAGGTAGAAAATCGGCAACCAGTTGCAGCAATTCAGCTTCAGGGAAGTAGCGTTTCCCTGACTGGTGAAAATGCCAAGCTACTTCTTTCAAGAGGTTGAGTTTTCGATCTGTCGTGAACTGGGTGCATCGCTTGATGTTTCGATGAGTATCCCACTCTCTAAGCAAGACTTCCAGGCAGCGACTATATAGCTCAGCGCGACGCTCCGGTAATTCCAGGTCTTTCTGGTAGACAATTGCAATCAGAGCCAAGATAAGTGGGTTTGCTGCCAGCGTCTGCATCCGCAAATTTCCTGCCAGTGCTTGCTGTAGTCCTTGAGCCTTGGCGGTATCTGCTTTAAACCAGTTATTGACAAAATCCTGAATCTGCTTCCAGCTAAAATCCAGCACTTCTAAAGTCTGAAATGCTGTCAATCCCCTATGCCAGCCAGCTTTGCGACAAGTTAGTGCGATGGGAGCCTCAAGGAATAGGCTATCCAAGCGATTTACCTCATCAATAACCTGCTTGTAAACGTCTTTAGCCTCTTCAAGGGTAGCGCCAGCCAGCACCTCGTCGAGTCCATCCAACAATAAGGCGGCTTTTCCCTGCTCCAACTGTTCCTGAAGGTAGGAGCGAGCCTCCCGGAAGCCGTAGCGTTCAGCCCAGTCTGAGGCAACGAAATCGAGCAGGCTGTCCATTTTGCTGTCCACAAAGCGCCACAATTCAACGTAGACTGGCAATTCAGGCAAGTTTGACAGCTCCCCTTTAGCCACTCTCAGAGCCAGATAGCGCAACATCGTAGTTTTACCAGCCCCCGGATCGCCCAGCACTACCATTCGTCGCAATCTGGCTAAGGCGTCTTCCGGTGACATGGCTTTAGTTGCCCATTCCGCCGAGCGTATCTGGGAGTGCTGTAGCAGTTCTGTGGGTTCTCCTACTGCTAGTGGTGCCATCTCCTCCTCTTTGGCATAGCGCAGAGGTTCTTCTTCCCGCACTCGCACCTGCACGTAGATGTCCTCCAAGTGAAGAGGACTGGACATTTCCAGAATCTTCAGGTTAGAGAGTGTCTTAATCAGGCTGCGTCGATAAGCTTCAGCGCACTCTTGGGCAGTCCGTGCCTGTTTAGCCTTAGCTTCCTCCTCCCGATTTGCTGCTGCTGCCGCCTCTTCTACTTGCCGTTGTTTCTGTTGTTCTGCTTCCCAAGTTTTCAGTTTTACTGTATGCTCATGCTTCAACTCCTCCAACTCCCTTGTCATTTGCATTTTGTCCCGTTCCAACTGGTGGTTTTTTCGCAACGTAAACAACGTAATTCCACCAGTGATAAGGGCAACTATAATTACGCCAGACCATGCAATCCAGTTGCCTTCAGTGCGTTGCAAGAATCTTGGAGTAGGTGTTGATGACGGAGAGGCTTTTGCTGTAGGTGAAGCAGTTGGGTTACTTGTAGCCGCAGGCTGTAGTGATGGAGAAGCTTTCCCCGTGGGCGATGCAACTGCGCTAGGAGACGATGGTTGTGGATTTTGGGCAAAACTGGCACCCGCCAGAAATAGACTAACTAAGACAGCACTAGAGGCAAGAACACGCCTTTGATTTCCCGGTTCCATATTCTTTAGGAGGTTGCCCACAATGGATTTATCGACAATTTAGCGCAACCGATCAGGCAGACGGGAGATGCGATCGCACCCACAGCACCTAAAAAAGATCGCCTTATCGGGTGGTTAGTAGTTCGTTTGCTTCCCAATATGCAGCGGAAAGTTGTAGATCGTTGTCGTACACGCTCTGATGCTGAGGGACATTTACAGGTACTTCGTCGCCTCATGCCTGAAGCTCAATTAGTGGTTGTGTTTGACTGCGATGTGGATGAAACGCGATCGCAACATAGCATCCCTGTTTCCCAACCAAGCACAAAAACAAAAAGCGCCCTCTTTTGGAGAGCGCTTTATTCGTTATCTAGGTGCTAAGAATTAGCCGTTGATAACTGGAGCTGTCAGCGCAACAGGAGTCGCTTCACCAGCAGCTAGGTCTAAGGGGAAGTTGTGAGCATTGCGCTCGTGCATCACTTCCATACCCAGGTTGGCGCGGTTCAACACATCCGCCCAGGTGCCAATCACACGACCCTGAGAATCGATGACCGACTGGTTGAAGTTGAAGCCGTTCAGGTTGAACGCCATCGTGCTGATACCCAGAGCCGTGAACCAGATTCCAATCACTGGCCAAGCCGCGAGGAAGAAGTGCAAGCTGCGGCTGTTGTTGAATGAAGCGTATTGGAAGATTAAGCGACCGAAGTAGCCGTGAGCCGCAACGATGTTGTAAGTCTCTTCTTCTTGTCCAAACTTGTAACCGTAGTTCTGAGATTCGGTCTCGGTTGTCTCACGTACCAGTGAGCTGGTTACCAAGGAACCGTGCATGGCACTGAAGAGTGAACCGCCGAACACACCAGCTACACCTAACTGGTGGAATGGGTGCATCAGGATGTTGTGCTCAGCTTGGAACACGAACATGAAGTTGAATGTTCCACTGATTCCCAAGGGCATTCCGTCTGAGAAGGAACCTTGTCCAATTGGGTAGATGAGGAATACTGCTGTTGCAGCAGCAACAGGAGCGCTGTAAGCTACGGCAATCCAAGGACGCATACCGAGGCGGTAGGAGAGTTCCCACTCACGTCCCATGTAGCAAAATACGCCGATGAGGAAGTGGAAGATTACTAGCTGGTAAGGACCACCGTTGTAGAGCCACTCGTCAAGAGATGCAGCTTCCCAAATGGGGTAGAAGTGTAAGCCGATAGCATTGGAGGAAGGAACAACGGCACCAGAGATGATGTTGTTTCCGTAGAGTAAAGAACCAGCAACAGGTTCGCGGATACCATCGATGTCTACGGGAGGGGCAGCGATGAAGGCGATGATGAAGCAGGTGGTGGCGGCAAGCAGGGTAGGAATCATCAACACTCCGAACCAGCCTACATACAGGCGGTTGTCGGTGCTGGTTACCCAGTTGCAGAACCGTTCCCACACGGATGCGCTGCGTTCGCGCTGTAATGTGGTTGTCATTTGGTTTATTAGTGCTTTGTTTTGATGTTTTTGCAGAGGTTTGATGTCTGCGTATAAATACCTTAACTCCTTTATTTCGTTTTGTAAAGTTCTTAAAGGAAATTTCAGATTTTGGGCATTACCTTAACCGGGTGGCCATTTCATGTGGCGTCCACCCAAGATGTGTAAATGTAGATGGTCAACGGTTTGACCGCCATCAACACCATTGTTAATCACAACGCGATAGCCGTCTTCCAGACCGACTTGCTCTGCAACACGCTTGACGGTTAAGAGGAGATGTCCCATCAAGGCGTGGTCTTCCGACTCGGCAGCCGCCAATTGAGGAATAGGCTTTTTGGGAATTACGAGAATGTGAACAGGTGCTTGAGGAGAAATGTCTTTGAAGGCAAGTACTAAGTCGTCCTCATAAACAATGTCCGCTGGAATTTCGTGACGGATAATTTTGCTAAAGATAGTTTCGCTCATGCTGCTCTTTCCAAATGGCATTGATTGCAGTTACTCAGGCTGCTACGTGCAATTCTACGTGGTGAGCGTCTGGGAAGAAACTAAATACAGTAATTTCCCGGTTAAATTGCCAAGATTGCAAGCACTATACTCACAAGTCAAGTATCAAGGGATATAGATATGCTTGCAAGGGTTTGGAGTGCTTCTATTGTAGGGATTGATGCCGTGAAGGTGGGCGTTGAAGTTGATGTTTCCGGGGGACTGCCGGGAATTGTGGTTGTGGGTTTACCGGATACAGCCGTTCAAGAATCGCGAGAACGGGTGAAGGCGGCACTAAAGAACGCTGGTTTTGCCTTTCCGATGCGGAAGATTGTGATCAATTTGACACCTGCTGACTTGCGGAAAGAGGGGCCAAGCTTTGACTTACCGATCAGTGTGGGAATTATGGCAGCATCCGAGCAAGTGAGTGCTGAGTTGCTAGGAGATTATTTATTTTTAGGAGAAGTTTCTCTGGATGGGAATTTGCGACCCGTTGCTGGGGTACTGCCAATTGCGGCAGCAGCAGCGCGGTTGGGGATTGCTGGTTTGGTTGTCCCCGTTGACAATGCGCGAGAAGCAGCCGTTGTCCAAGGGTTAGCCGTTTATGGGTTTAAGGATTTATCGCAAGTTGCTGACTTTTTGAATGAGCCAGAGCGTTACTCACCGATGCAGATTGATGGGTTGCAGGAGTTGGCTCACTCCAAGTTGACTGGACCCGATTTAAAAGATGTTAAAGGTCAGGCTCACGCTCGACGCGCTTTGGAAATTGCGGCGGCTGGGGGACACAACTTGATTTTTGTTGGACCGCCTGGGAGTGGTAAAACAATGCTGGCGCGACGACTACCTGGAATTTTACCCCCGCTCTCGTTTGAAGAAGCCCTTGAAGTGACGCAAATCCACTCCGTTGCTGGGTTATTGAAAGATAAAGGAACATTAGTAAGCGATCGGCCTTATCGTAGTCCCCACCACTCGGCTTCTGGACCCTCTTTAGTTGGTGGTGGTAGCTTTCCGCGACCAGGGGAAATTTCCCTTGCTCACCGAGGCGTTCTGTTCCTTTTTTATAGACATTAGTTATCTATTCACATAAACAACAACAACAGGAGCTGTCTTGTAGTAATATCACTCTCATGTAAGCTATTCAAGTTATTCATATTATTCATGGGAGCAAAAGTTCTTGAATCTGTAGAGCGACTTTCCAACGGGGAAGAGCTAGTTCGGTGGCACTTATTGGATGAAAACTACCAGCTCATCAAGCCAGTTGAGCGATTTCTGCGCTCAAAGCAAAGATCTAGAGCTGCCGTTGGAACGATTAAGACCTATGCCGAAAAACTCAAAGCATTCTGGAAATACCTTGAGGTAAAGGTGATTGACTGGCGCGACTTTAGTTCATCGCGACTGGATGAGTTCGGTTATTGGTATCTCAGTGGTGGCTTGCTATTGGATGGGAAGGCTGTTTCTCCCAAATCAGGGGAAATCTTAGCTGGTCGCAACGAGCGCACCGTTAATCTTGCAATCACCGTAGTAGTACAGTTCTATGATTTCCATACGAGCATTGGAACTGTTGAGGATAAGAAACTGAGGAAGTATCGCACATCCCGTAGAACCAAGCAAAGGGGGAAGCTTGCAGGATACATCAAGCAATCACCCACTGAAACCACGCAACTGCGGTATAAGGAATCCAAGCAGTTTCCTGGTTGTCTAACCTCTGAACAGGTGCGTATCCTCATCGATGCTTGCAGCACTGCACGAGACAAGCTGATCCTTTGGCTGTTGGCAGATACCGGGATGCGTAGGGGTGAACTGCTAGGAGTACACGAGTCTGATTTGGATTGGACTGCCCGAACAATAAAAATAGTACGCCGGAACAATCCAAATCACGCCTATGTAAAGGGGAAGGAACGAGAGCTATCTATCGCAGACCTCCTGCGAGACCGAGAGTTCTGTGAAATCTTGACGGAATACACCGAACAAGAGTATCCCCGTGAAGTCGTTGAGCGGTTGGGACACGACATGCTCTTCGTTGTCCTTCACCGTGGTTCACCTAGCTATGGCAAACCATTAGAACCGCAGAACCTTAACAAGCTGCTGAAGCGGTTACACAAGAAAACTGGTATTGACTTGAAGCGGATCTATCCACATTTGTTTAGACATGGCTATGCAACTCACAACATTCGAGAGGGACGGCAGAAAGGTAAAGACAAGTTAGAAGTAGCAAAGACTGTACAGCGGCAGCTTGGTCATCAGTCTATCGCTACAACATTGGATGTTTACGACCACTCCTTTGCAGAAGCTGAACTTGCGGAAGGAATCGAAAGAGTAGTGAAGATAAAATGATACTGGCGTTACAACAAACTGAACTGTACGAGGTATTGAATCATCCTGACAATCCGATTTATGTTCATCTGAATGACACAAAGCTGGAGCGGGATATTTGGGACATACGGCAAGACTTACCGACACTTGCAGAGGATGCCCAACTTAATGGGTCTAGGACTATATCCTTTAAGGCTATCTCATTGCCGTGGTTGAAAGAGTTGACAAAACTGTCAGTGTTGGTTGCTGTTGGGAATCGACGGTGGAGTCTGTCGCGTTTGTTAAATATACTCTCTGCTACCAATAACTTCAGTAAATGGCTAGTTGAGCAGGGCTATGTTACGCCATCTTTGTTAACTCTTCAGATAGTACAGCAGTGGGCACAGGATAAGTCTATGTCTCAAGTGCACTGTTTGTCAGGATTGCTTTATGTGCTAAGACAATCAGGATGTATCCAGTTTCAAGTAAGTTACTTAGGACAAAACCGAACTAAGCCTCCCAAAATCATCCCTGAAGAGGTTAAACACAAACTTGATATAGCTCTAGAGCAATTGGATAAACCGATATATCTCATGTTCAAACTCCATGCAGCATTAGGGACTCGGATCAGCGAAATTTCTAAGATTCCTATAGATTGTTTGAGATGGCGAGAAGGAGTACCACGAATACGACTCTGCACAGGAAAACAGGACAACAGCAAACAAGAACAGGACTTGCCTGAGGAACTAGTTTTCCTAGTCAAGCAACAACAAGTGTTAGTGCGCCAGGAGTTTGGGGAAGACTTCCCGTGGTTATTCTCTCATTGGGTCTGGAGCACAAAAGGATTTCAGCATCAAGATTCTTGGCCACCCAATGTCAAGTACCATAGGGAGCAGCCTAAAAAACTAAGAGAAAAATTGAACAACCTGTTAACAAGGATTATTGAAAAGAATGATATTCGTACCAATGACGGCAGTCTAGCTCATGTCACTACTCATATGTATCGACGCACTTATGCAACGATAGCTGACCGTATGGGTAAACGCCCAGATCAAATTCAGAACGGGCTGCGACATGCTAATCCTGATATGCAAGATTCTTATGTTTGTGTTTCGCCACAGGAACAGGAGAAGCGTACCGAGCGGGTACTGGTAGATAAGGATGGGCGACATACCATTTATCCTACTGATCAGGACAGCCAGTTTCTTCGCAAAGAGTGGGGAGCTAGACAGGTAGAACTAGGACTTTGCACTCGACCCAAAATCAACGAAAAGTGCGAGTTTGAATATGTCTGTCTGGGCTGCGAACATGTCCGTTTTGCCGATGAACATCTGCCTCAATTGCTACAGGTACGAGAGAGAAATCAAGAGTTGTTGGAGCATTGTCTGGAAGCTGGACAATCTGATAGCCGAAAGGCACATAGTGCGCGTCAATTTATTTCTATCCTAAACACCATTGTTGCTGGTTTATGGGCCGAAGGGAATCAGAAGCTGACTCATGAGTAATTTAACGTGTCCTCACTGTGGTAACAGTACATTCCGGAAAAATGGGTTTCGTCTCCGCTCAAATGGTAGAGTACGACAATACAAATGCAAAAGCTGTGGCCGTTCGTTCATGGAAGAGTATTTTTCCCATATTCCTGTTAATGCGAGTGGGAATAGCTGTCCTTCCTGCGGTGGCAACCATATTACAAGTAGAGGATTTCATACTTTCTCAAATGGAAAAGAAGTACAACGATACAAGTGCAATCTTTGTGGGAAAAGTTTCTCTAGTAATTACTTAAAACCACCTGCCCAGCCTGCTGGCGAGAACTGCCCAAAATGCGGTAGCTGCAATACAGTTAAATTAGGAAGTCCTAGAATAAACAAGGGCTATACGAGCCAACCTTGTTCATGCAAAACTTGTGGCAAGGGCTTTTCAAAAGATAAACGAGAAATTCGAGAGATTGTCCTTAACGGTAAAGTCATACATCGTTACTACGACCCTCCAGGATTAGAACATATACCTGATGTTGCATGTCCAAAGTGTAACAAAAAGAATGCAGTGCTGAAGACAGAGTATTGCGTACAAGGGAAAGTTGTTCGTTCACTACTCTGTTTAGGTTGTGGTCAAAAGTTCAAAGGAGAAGGACAGCCCTGGAAGGCTGGAATGCAGCGAAGGATGGGACAAATTGTTCCCCGTCGCCCTTGGGAGTTTAGTGATGATTTTTGGGATATACGAGAATTTTTTCCAAATACTGAAGAACACAAACTTACTACGCTATTTCTGAATTTCAGTCGGTGTGGTTCTGATTGGTTTAAGAAGTTGTTAAAGACTTACATTCTCTCAGCCATTGAAACAGGCTCTCAAATTAGATCTTTGTATTTGTATGCCAATAAATTGAGCTTTTTTGGGCGCTTTCTTCAGCAGCAGTGCGTAATGTCAATGGAAAAAATTGATCGAGATTTGCTAGGAATTTACTGGACAAAACAACGAGGAAAGATAACAACGAATACACTAGCGGGTGAAATGTCTACCCTAAAGATGTTTCTCAATTGGGGGAACACTAAGCAACATTTTAGTACCTCGCCTACTCTCATTACCAGTTTTGACTTTCCAAAAATCTTTTATGACGAACCCGATCCATTAGAAGACTCTGTGCTTGACTCAATTCGGGATAACATACATATTCTACCGGAACCAATACAGCTCATGTTTATGCTAGGTTTTTGGATTGGTGCCCGTCCTAGCGAACTTTGTAACACTGGTAGAGACTGTATTAGCCTTGACCCTGACGGTAGTACATGGTGGATAAAATTTCAACGAGACAAAGCCAACGACGAGCATCGCCTGCCTATTACCACTGATCTTGTCCACCTTATCCAACAGCAGCAGCACTACATTAAAAAACTACACGGAGAAGATTATCCGTACCTATTTTGTCACTATCAGGGAGTAGGCAAAACTGGCTACCCAAACTACCCAAGAATGAAAGCTGTAAAACGCCCGCCATTTATTACAGCTGGGTGTGGTCCAATGGTTAGAATGATTCGCTACCTCATCGAACATTGTGAGATCAAAGATAGTAACGGGAAATTAGCCAAATTCACTGGAGCTATTCTGCGTCCCTCACGGGCAACACATCTCATTCGCAACGGCTTCAGCTTAGATTTTGTTCGCATCTGGCTTAAACATCGCCACGCAACAACTACCAAACGTCACTACACACGTTATCCTGCTGGTGAGTTACTGGATGTAGCTACTGTGATGGCGAACTTGGACAAGAAATACTATGCCTACGACAGCAATCCTCAGAGCCTGCGGGACAACCCAGAATTACACGAACTCGATGGATTGACGATGCTTAATGGGGAGCCTTTATATGGGTATTGTAGCTTTCGGGATTTTTGCCCTCGCTTCGGACGCTGCTACACTTGTGGTTTTCATATTGCCTCTGCCGATAAACTTTCCCACTACAAATCTCAGCTTGAGCGACTGCGTACTAAGGAGCAAGTAGCGTTTAATTATGGTTCTTCAGAGATTCTCGATAGTTACCAAGAGTTGATGAATGCTTTGGAGGAGATGATTGCAGCGTTGGAGTCAGGCAATGAGCGAGAAGATACAACGACAAGTTCAGCGCAATTGGGATGAAGCAGAACGCAGCCGTCATGGGCAGCAGGTGCGGGAACGGTTTGCTAATGAAAGGGAGGAGAAGGTCGCTCTTGCTCACGATGTTATTGAGGAGATGCTAGCTCAAGGTGTAACCATCAGTCAAAATGAAGTTGCTCGACGTACTGGTTTTAGTGTCGGTTTTGTTAACAAGCACTTAGCGTATGAAATAGAGATAGCGAAGCGGAAGCAACAGGAATCTACCAAAAAATCGCGCACTGTACGTCAGCTTAGCGCTGAAGTTAAAGATCTAGAGCGGTTAAGGTTATTGAACCGTCGCTTGCAGCAACAACTTGAGGAGCAGCGCAGAGCTAACAAAGAGCTGCTAGCCCAAGTAGCACGAGTTGTAGATTTAGAAGACGAGGTGGAGCGCTTGCGGACACAGAGTCGGGAGTTGTGGGCAACACTACAGGCATCCCAGGCATCCCAAGAAAAGGTGGTTAATCTGCCTGTTCAAAATATGTCTGTCCAGATTGAAGCAGCGCTGAAGCAAACTGGCATCAAGCTCAACTCAACACTGCGCCAAGAGATTCCTCGGCATTCACAAGAAGCTGTACTTAAGGCAATCGAGGCATTCGAGCAATACCGCAGCATACATGACGTTGGCAGCCTAGCAGCATGTCTGATGAAAGCACTCAAGGAAGAATGGACACCTAACATAGCTGATGAGCAATCTACCACCTCAGAAAAACATGAGTTCGATGAACAATCCAAGCAGAAGAAATCAGTAGAAAAGTTGGAAGCTGAGAATCTTGATTTAAGAAACTTATTAAAGGAGGTAGGTGGGTTTTCAGAGGCAGAGTTGAGAGAGAAAATCTTAGCTCAACAGAGAGACATTAAGCGTTTGAATACCAAGAATAGAGAATTTCAAGCTAAATCCCTAGCAATAGAATCACTTGAAGTAGAAAATGAAGAGTTAAAGAAACAAAATCAACGTCTTTTTAATCGGGTTACTGAACTGGAGGCTTCTGAACGCTCTCAGGAAAAGAAGAATTTTGCCGAAGCAAAGAAACACGCTACAAAACAACCTGAGATTCCAGATGTAGATTATTAATGCGTGAGCAAGCTCCTTCACAACAACAACCTCAGCCTGAAGATATTCAGGGAGTAGTGGAGCGTTTGACCTACCACTCTGAGGATTCTGGCTACACTGTTGCTCGTATAAAAGCTCCTCAAATCAGTGAACTAATTACTATCGTTGGCAGCTTCGCTAATATTCAATCTGGTCAGACACTACAACTAACTGGTTTTTGGAAAGACCACCCTCAATATGGTTCTCAATTCCAAGTTACCCGATACCGAGAAACAAAACCAGCAACTTTAACGGGTATTGAGAAGTATCTAGGTAGTGGTTTAATCAAGGGAGTAGGACCAGTCACGGCTAAAAGAGTTGTTGCCCATTTCGGATTAGAAACTCTTGATATTATTGAAAATCAAATACACCGTCTTATTGAAGTACCTGGTATAGGTAAAAAGAAAATTAAGTTAATTCAGAGTGCTTGGGAAAGTCAGAAAGCTATCAAGGAAGTCATGATTTTCCTTCAAAGTCATGGGGTTTCGACTACCTATGCAGTAAAGATTTACAAACAGTACGGCGATAATTCGATTACTACTGTTACAGAAAACCCATATCAATTAGCTAAGGATGTCTACGGTATTGGCTTCATTACATCCGATACAATTGCTCGGAATATGGGAATCGCACCCAACTGTGACTTCCGATACCGTTGCGGAATCATTCATGTCTTGGGTGAAGCTTCTGAAAATGGACATTGTTTTCTACCCCAAACTGAACTTGTAAAAGCAGCAGTGAAACTGTTAACACTTCCAGACCATCAACCCAAACCAGAGCAATTTCTGAGGCTAACAACTCAGATGGTACAGGAACAAGAACTGGTCATTGAGGATGAGGCTGGTGGTTATGAAAGTCAGTTGCTCTGCTACAAACCTGAATTCTTTCACACAGAGAAGCATCTGGCTAAACGGTTTCTGTCACTTCTAGAGCTTCCGGTTACAGTAGACTTACATCGTGTTCAACGCTGGATTGAGCGATTTATCGAGAAAACAGGAATTGAACTCTCAACTCAGCAACAGAAAGCTGTAGAGACAGCAGCCTCTTCAAGAATTCTAATTCTTACAGGTGGCCCTGGAACAGGAAAGACGTTTACCACTCGTACCATTGTTGCCCTTTGGAAAGCAATGGGCAAATCTATTGCTTTAGCTTCACCCACCGGACGGGCTGCTCAGCGTCTCAGCGAGATGACAGGGATGGAGGCTAAAACCCTGCATCGACTATTGGAGTTCGATCCGAAGACCTTTAGCTTTAAACGGAATCAGGAAAATCCTATTCCAGCACAGGCTATTGTGGTTGATGAATCATCAATGATGGATTTGTTTTTAGCTAACTCCTTATTAAAGGCTATTTCCCAAGATGCTCAACTTTTACTGGTAGGAGATATTGATCAGTTGCCTAGTGTTGGTCCCGGTCAAGTATTACGAGATTTAATTATAAGTGAGCGAGTGCCTGTAGTAAGACTTACACAAGTCTTCCGCCAAGCCCAAACCAGTAAAATCATCACAAATGCCCACTCTATTAATCAAGGGCAGTACCCTACTCTTGAACCAATCTCTAACGAACCACAGTCTGATTGTTTGTGGTTTGAGGCATCAGAGCCATTAGAGGGTGTACAAGCTATTCAGAAATTAGTAGCTAACCTGATTCCCGATGTAGGCTTTAATCCAGCTACTGATGTGCAGGTCTTGTGTCCTATGACACGGGGGGACGTAGGAACGAAGAATCTCAATATAGTGTTGCAACAATTAATCAATCCACCTAGTAAAGCCAAGATAGAGATTGTTAGAGGTGGAACAATTCTACGGGTAGGCGACCGTGTGATTCAAAAAAAGAACGACTACAACCGTGAGATCTTCAACGGTGATATGGGAGTTATTTCTCACATTGATTTAGAGGAACAAGAAGTTACAGTTGAGTTTGCTGAGCGGCAGGTAAGCTATGATTACGCTGACTTAAATGAACTCGCTCTCGCCTGGAGCATTTCGATTCATAAAAGCCAAGGCTCGGAATATCCTGTGGTAATTCTGCCGATGTTTATGCAGCACTACCCAATGTTGAGCCGTAACTTACTCTACACAGGATTAACTCGTGCAAAGCAGTTAGCTGTCATTGTTGGTCAACAGAAAGCAATTACCCTAGCTGTTAGACAGGTCAAAGATCAACAGCGTTACACTCTACTGAATTGGCGTTTAAATCTTATTAGCTAAAGGTTATATACCATGATATTCAGGTTTAAATAGCAATTGTATCTATGTTACAGGTAGGCACTCTTCCATGCGTTGACAAGACCTTGAGCAATCGGTTCAACAACCTCACTATCTGTCCAATATCCATTATGAGAGAGAGGTGTCCATTCGGAGGGAAAATTGCCAGACTTAACTTCTATATCGCGGGTAACAACTTTCTTGTATTCTTCATTTATATTTTTGATAGGATATCCAAGTACATCATCCCTATCATAGAAATTAAGCCACTCTCCTTTAAGGTTTTGATAATGCTTTGAGAGTTCCGGTGAAGGGACTGTAATAGGTGTACCAAAGTCGTCGTATCGCAGTCTCCAAAGAGCGATTTGGCTACCAAAGGTGTAGAACAAGGCAAACGTTTCTCCCTTCTCTAAGGATGTATTGCCAATTTCTATATTTGCCTTCTTGTTTTGTAAATCCCAAATGTAGTTACTCGCTATCACGGAACCGAGGCTATGAGCAATAATACATAGTGGAGCTTTTTCATCGCCATCTTTTGCTAGCTCTTGAAGAGTTTCAGCAAACTTCTCATGTACTTGATCATAGATATTTCTTTTTGAAGGAGTAATCTGGTAACCAATACTATCTGCTAAAGAGTGAAACACAAATTCACGTAATTTAAAGAAGCTGCTTAAGTTTTTAACTTCTAGCCTATCCCACAGTTCATTTTGAGGACGTTGAAGAATTGGTGCCCAGTACACAGGCTTAATCTTTAGTTTTGAATCTGTATCCTCTAGCGTTTCTCCCATTAAAGCTGCAAACCGAGATTTTAGTGGTTTAGCAATGCCGCCAGCAAATTTATCAGGCTTCGTTTCATCAACAAAGTCTTCGTTTGCCGTACCAATACCATGAATAATGGCTACTGTTATTTTTTGAGACACTTTAATACTCCGTTATCTAATATTATGCAAAATTCAGTTCATTGCCTTGTAGATAACTTCAATACTAAGAAATAATTTCCGGTCAGTTAGCCGTTTATAAAGTTACGAAATATAAACCGCGACGTGCGGACGCTTGACGACCTGAACCAGAATATCGTCCATGAGATTAAGCTGAGCATTTCTTTGTGCCAGGTAACATTACTAAGGGATTTAAAGTATTCATCTAAATCTCAAAGGAGGAAGTTCTTCAACTCTTTCAAATTTATAGGAAACGAGAGGAAAATCACTAGGAATAAAAACACCATAAGGAACTTGTTCAATTATGGGTTTACTTGAAGGATTGAAACTATACCAATCTCTTCCTCTATAATCAATGCGGTATGGATCTACATCTATCCACCAATGAAGGGTAAGAGTAGGCGGAAAATCACCTTTATTGCTCCAGTCTAAACTTCCGTGTTTAACTATTGCAGGAATATTATTTTGTACCAATACAGTGTAAATAACTCTAATATTCCCTTCTATAAGATATAACCATGAATCTATAGGATTGGAAGATTTTTCGATTTTCTTATGCTGTTTTTTCATGTACTTAATGAAAATTGGGTCAAGGGAGTCTGGGTAGTAAACTGGAGCCTTTGCATAAGGAGTAAGTTGATTTTCTAAATGAGCTTTATCAATCATGAATTTAAGGGGAGGATGTGCTTATGCCAAATAATTACAGCAAAAATTAGCCTCCCATCAATGGCTAGTCAATGTCTATGCTGTTCAGACATTGACTTTTTAAATAGATTGCGCTTCGACTTAACATCAGAAGAATGGAATGAAGGTTGTATCTTAGAAGTAGCTAGCTCTAGATGATGGATGAAAGCCTGGAGGAATATCGTTGAATCAATTCATGCTTCCAACGGTCTTTCCTGACAAGCATCTTCCCAGGCTGTCATGAACTCACTCCACTCCTCATCAGTTTTTGGTGGCTTGTCCTTTAGCAATCCCACAACTTTTGTCAGTTTCCGGGCTTGAGAAGGGGCTTCACCTATAGCTATGATTTGAAGCTCCAATAGAGGCTCATAACCCTTTGCTGCAAGAGTTGCATACTCTGTATCAGTCATGCCAAGGTCGTGAATTTGCGGCTCACTCATTATCTTTCACGTCTACCTGATAAATTTCATGAGTTCATCTAACTGGACTTGCGCTCAACTTCAAGTTCCATTTGGGCAAAGTGTTCCATCAGCATTCGATGGGTGAAGATGTAACCACCACCAACTTTTTGCAGGAAAATACGTTCTGCGGCGTAGTCAAGGAAGCAGGCATAGTTCCAGGGGATGTAATTATTGAAGTAAAGGATAAGACGCAAGGTAAAATGTTTTATGCAGGCTAAACCACCTCCACCAATTAATCCAACAACCAAACCAATAATCAGCCCATCAATTATTCCAACAGTTAAATCACCAACTAGCCCACTACTTAACCCGCCAACTATTCCACCAATTAACCCGCCAACTAGCCCGAAAATCTTAGCACTCATAGCTGACATCCAGATAGCCTGGTTAGGAATTGTTTTTGTCTCTATTTCCGAGCCACCTAGTCCATTGGTCAGCCCATAAGTCAGCCCTGCAATTAACCCAAGAACTCCATCAAATAGCCTAACAATCTCTACTAGACCAGGTTTAGCAATTTGCTCCAGCTCAGTTCTAAAAAAGAATTTATCAATCAGCTCAATAGTTAATCCAGCAATCAATCCCAAAGTAAATCCAAGAATCATCCAACATAGGAGACCATTTCTTGCCTTCCTCCAAGACCATTTCAGGGTTTCAACTGTTTTGATCTTTTCTCTAACGAGTCCAAGAATTAATGCTAGCGCAACAACAAGCGCATCAACTATTCCAATAATTAGTCCGTCAATCAACCTGTCAATCAACCTATAAAGTAAACCAGATTGCCAAACGTCACGTATTCCAAAAATGAGCTGACCAAGCAGTCCAAAACTCAATCCAAAACTTAGCCCAGCAATTAGTGCAGTTCCAATTCGATATTTTATTTTTTGATTCTTATTTTGTAGCCAACTTGGTTGCATCCTCTCAATTAAAAATATTGTTTGAGACTTTTGTTTCATCCGCTTTGCTAGCCAAGTCAACCAACGCATCACTTGTGCTTTTGAGTAGTGTTGGCTAACCAAACGTCGTTTGAACATCCGCTCAACGTAAGCATCGAATAGCTGCAAGCGACGTTCTTCCGCCAAGTCTATTTTAGGCAAGTCTTTAACAGCTATTCCTTGGTAAGCTATAACCATAATATTAAGCATTAAGGGGGATTTGGCTAACTCCTGTAGTACCATATCCCTTTCAAGCAAAGCTCTCAATCCTACCAGGTCAGCACTTAAACTAGCTAGGTAGTGATAGACTTGTTCTTTGGTGAGCGACCTTACATAAACTGCACCTTGAAAATTTAAACGGTTCGAGAGGTTTTCGTAGTCTTTCATACGACTACAAACAATAATTTCAGGGCTATACTCCTGATGAAATGCATTGATCTGAGAAACACACTGGTTTCGATGTTCAGCCTGAACTTCATCCAATCCATCTAATAGCAGGAGTAGTTGCTGTTGGTTAACCCAATGCTGTCCAATTTTTTTAGGAACCTGATACTTAGTATTCAGTTCTTCTATCAACCAATCTGCAATTTTTTGCCGCTTATTAGCCCAAGAGGAGAGGTTGAATATAACCGGAATTAGGTGATTGACATCCTGTTCTGCACGAGCAATCAAATTGCAGGCTAGTTCTAGTAAAGTTGTAGTTTTACCGGCTCCTGGTTCCCCTAAAATCAGCAGCGTTCGTCCTTCTCCTATTTGCTCAAAGATATCAATTACCTTTGCCCCATCAGGGAGAGGTTGATGCAAAGACTCCTCAATTTCTAAAACCACACTCCAAGGATTAGCAACAGCATCAAGTCGTTCCTCCAAACCCAGTTCGAGCAGCACTTGGTTGTACAGAGATTTTTCTAAAACACCTTTGACCCAAAAGTTCTTGACCTTAGTAAGTAAAGCCTGACGGTTGCGGTACTCTTGTTGGGTTAACGGTGAATTTTGCTCATTTCCGTGAAAGTGAATCTCGCCAACGTAATTGGTTCCACCTGTATTAGTGGTTTGCCAATTTTTACTGTTATCTCTGTTATCCTGCTTCATCAGGGATTAGCGATAGTTAGTGGCGAAGTGTTGACGCAAGAGGTCGTGCATGAAGCGATAGCCGCCTCCTACTCGTTGCAGGAATAGTCGGTTAGTAGCGTAGTCTAAGAAGCGAGCATAATTCCAGGGAATATGACCATTGCTGTAGAGGATAAGACGTAAGCTGAAATGTTGGATACAAGCTATCCCCCCATTGATAAGCCCGAAAATCAGCCCGAAAATTAGCCAGAAACGCAGCCATTCCATCAGCCAGAAACGCAGCCATCCCATCAGCCCGAAACGCAGCCCCTCAATCAGCGCTCCCATCAGCCCGAAACTCAGCCCTCCAATCAGCGCGAGACTCAGCGCTCCAATCAGCCCGGTAATTACAGCATTTTTAAGTGATGCGCGGATACCTTGGTTCGGACTTGTTCTTGTTTCGATTTCTGAACTCTTCAATCCTTCAATCAGCCCTCTACCCAGCCCTCCAAGCAGCGCTCCAATCAGCGCTCCAATCAGCCCGACAATCAGCCCTTCATTCAACCCTTCATTCAGCCCTTCATTCAGCCCCAGAATCAGCCCTCCAAGCAGCGCTCCAAGCAGCGCTCCAATCAGCCCTTTCCACCAAAAAGTTTTCCAATTTAATTGAAGGATTTCAGATGTTCTGATTCCTCCAATCAGCCTGACAATCAGCCGATAAATTTGTTCATGCCTCCTATCCTCCAGCCACGTTGGCTGCATTTTTTCAATAAAAAACTCTGTCTCATTTTGCTCGATTAACTTAAGAGCTAGCCAGCCCAACCAACGTTTAGTTATTTCATGACTAGGGCGTTTCCTCTCATACTTCCTTGCCAACATCACCTCAACATAAGCAGCAAACAAGTAATTCAAGCGTTCCTCTGAAGACTCAAGCTCTTGCCACTTAGCTTGCGATAGTTTTTGACAGGAAAGCACTATCACATTTAATAAAAATGGCGTTTGGGCTAATTTTGTTAACTCTAAGTCATCCTTTATACTGTTCCAAAGCTGGTCGTTATCTGTACGCCGCAGGTACTCTTGAACTTGTTCCTCGCTGAAGGGTTGCAATTCAACTGACGTATTCAATGCTAATTGAGTTGGGTAGAGCTGATACTCTTCAATCCGAGAGCAAACTACTAGCGGACTACTCCAGGTTCCCGGTTGCAAAAACTCATTAAGTTTCACAACGCACTGTTCTTGTCGTTCTGCTGCTAGTTCATCCAATCCGTCCAATAGGAGAATAATCTCTCCGTCTTCAAACCATTGCTTAGTGATATCTCGACGAACTTTGTAAGATTTACCTGAGTTAAGCTCTGCTACTATCCAATCGGCAATACTTTGTTGGTCATTCTGCCAAGATGATAAGGACAATAAAATAGGAACGGGTTCACTTAAGTCTTGTGCCGCACGTTCCACCAGGACTTTGGCTAACTCTAATAGCATGGTAGTTTTGCCAGCCCCAGGCTTGCCTAAAATCAGTAACCTGCCATCAACCCCCGGTTGGTCAAATACCGTAATAATGTTAGTGTTTTTTTGCAAGCGAAACTTGGGTTTAGAACCCGATTTAACGTCAATGTTCCAAGGATGCTCAACCTGAGAAGGATTTGTATCCGCATCCGGAATGACATAAACCCGATTGTGTAAGGAACTCTCTAGCCGTGTCTCCACCTGCATTTTGACAGCCTTGAGTAGCACCGCTTTTGGGTCGCGCTGGCTGTAATTTCTGGTTGGCTTATTCTTACTTTGCGGATTCGACTTTGCCCGTTCCGATTTGGGCGGCTCTAGTCAAGTTGGTGGTTGATTAAAGTGAATCTCGCCAATGTATGCAGTTCCTCCGTCCACTTTGGTTTGCCAACCACGAGCGTTGTCGTAGTTGCTTTGGGTCATTTGGCTGTTATCTTGCAGCTTACCCGCATTAATTTCTTGAGCCAACGCCCGTACCTCATTGCCAAAGTGCGGGTCATCTTCCATCGCATCCTGCAAGTACACGGCTAACCGTTGGAGTTCTTCCTTGTTGCCTTGCTCAACTGCGGTAAGTGCGTTTTCCGCTCTAGGATTACCCTGCAACTTATTCCAAATCTTCTTGCGTAACTCGTCCATCTTGGCGAGTGCGCCTTCAGTAAATTTTTCAACGGTTTTCTCAAGTGCTTTAGTAAAAGCTAAAGTGGCAATCACTGTTGCTGATAGGGTGACTGGGTCTGTCATTTAATATAAGTTCCTCAATAAGATTCAAAAAAGTCAACCTTTTTCCACAGCCAACTTAGTCAACTTCCCTTGACAACGTTTCTAGCATTGCCATCTTCGCTTCAAGGCTAGTCATTCGCTCTGTTAACGAAATCTCAGAAGAACATCCCATGTAAGACGCTAAGGCATTGATGACTACCTCAGTTTTAGACATACCCGTTTGAGAGATAAACGCACTCAAGCGTTCGTTGAGGTTGGAAGGAATACGGACACCGAGCTGAGCTGTGTTCATGGTAAAACACGAAAAATTCCTACCAATCTAGCAAATGCTAGGCAGGATTTAACAAGAGTACTACTTGAATCTGTAAACTTTCTTGAAACACTTACGCCGCTAGAACTTTTTGATGATGGGCAGAGTCGGTTGCTCTGCGCTAGCAATATCGACTCTTCAAGCTCTCTGGAAGCTGTTCGTGAAACTCCAAGAAGATATCAAATAGTGCCAGGGTTTGAGAGTAGTAGGGACGTGGTTTCTCATAGCTTCGCCCTCGGCTCAACCAGTGATTGACACGCGATATATCGGTTTGGCACACGAAGGCAATTTCGTTACGACTAATGCCCGTCCACTTCTGTGCTAGTTGTTGAGGTGTTAGTGCCAGGGGACGACGCTCGGCAAAGCGTTGAAGCAATTCTTGTTCGTGTGCCCCAAAAGAGCGTCCATTTGTCATGCTGGCTCCTCTTGGCTTACAGGTTCAAGTTCATCCTCCCAAGCCGTTGTGGCGACACACCAAGAAGCACTTAGTGAATCCTTATCAAGCCAAATTACATATTTCCACATCCAGTGGCAATGATGGGGAGCATAAGCATAGTATCGCCCAATGCAACGTCCCGTATCAGTCTCGCTTTCTGTCTGACCATCAATAGTGACAGGACACAGACGTAAGCAATCGCCATAGATGAAGCGAGGAGAAGGAGCAGCAGTTGGGAAGTTGGCAGGAAGGTCAGTAGATTGAGGATATTCCAAATCTATTGGTTCAGGGACTACTTCCTCGTTTCCTTGGCGAATTGCCTTGAGATAGGCAGCAACTAAATGAGAATCGAGATTATTCGCTAACTGTTCAACCAACAAAGCAGCAACCATCTCTAATTCAGGTTGAGTGATTGGCTGGCTATCGAATTCGGGACTAGAGAAGTTTTGTAAGTGAATAAGTAGATCTGTGACTGCAAAGTCATGGAGTCCTTGCTGATAAGCCACTGATAATGCAAATGGCGATATCTGAGAGGGAGTACCAGGCATAGTGAGTTATGAAATCAGATTGCCCTCATTTTATAACTTATAGTCAATAAAACTAAACTCATTGTCTATGGACTCACGGCTGGCACTTCCTGAAAATCAGGCGGTGAGTCAAAAAAAAACATCAGAGATTAACAAGCGTTTTGGGAAAGCCCTCAGGCGGCGGCGGCGAGAATTGGATTTGTCTCAAGAGGAACTTGCCGAACGAGCTGAGCTTCATCAAACCTACATTTCGGACATTGAGAGAGGGGGGCGAAATCCCTCTCTGGAGAACGTTGAGAAGCTAGCTAAAGCGCTAGACATATCTATCGCTCGTCTGTTCACTGACTACGGTGTTGAGGTAGAGGATGAACCAGAGAGCAGTTCTTGATTATTTAGGTGTCTTGGACGCAGGCTACCCGGTCTACTGCTACGAGAAAGGCTTTGAAGCCCAAGGGTTCGACGTTTTCCTGAAAGTGTTGGGCAACGCCTTTGGCGCTTTTGTCAAAGATTACATATTTAGTACTTGTCAAGTAAGACAACACCAGTTATGGTGATTAATCGTTACTGGGATTTATCGCTTTCAATTACAAACATCTAATTATGAAGCTGTTGCTTTCACTTTAGATTTACTTAAGTGATGATAACCAAGACCAAGCTACTAACAGTTCGTATAGTCGCCTAAATGAATTGTGAACGCAAATGTATGAATGCCTTGTCCAGTAAAGAGTAGGATTTCGCCAATGATTTAGACTGGCTATATATAGAAATAACTTATGTTTTCATCTAAAAAAGCAGCATTATTTGTTCTAGGATTACCTGGCTCAGGAAAAAGTAGCCTCGTTAAAAGCTTATCAGCCCAAACTAACTTCACTCAAGTAAGTATTGGTTGCTTACTTAGAAAGCTTTTAGAGGAAAATCAAAATAATGAAAACACTAAAGTAGCGAAGGAGGTAATTCTTAAAGGAACCTCTACACCTTACAGTTTGGTTGTTAGTTTGATTAAAGAAGAGCTAGCAGGAAAGTCTTTGAAAAATATTGTCTTTGATGGATATCCTAGGGATGCAGTACAGTTAACGAACTTAGAGAATTTACTTTCAGAATTAGATTTCAGCTATCAAACAATCACTGGAGTTTGGTTAGATGCATGTGAAACTTTGATAAAAGAGAGATTACAAAAAAGAGTAATATGCTCTAGTTGTGGAAATCCGTCTGAGAATAATTCTAGTGTTTGCTCAATGTGTGGTGGCTCTTTAATCCAAAGGCTGGACGACACTCAAATTCAATCAATTCGCTCTAGGATTAGTTGGTTCAATAGTAACGTTAAGCCAGTCATTCAAAGTTTTGAGTCAAATTACAGTCTTCTACGTATACCCGCTTCTCATAATAAAGAATTCATTTTAAATAAAGTTCTTACATATCTAAAGGAAAACAGAGTTTAATTAATAAGCTTATAAATTTTAGAATATGTCTCCATATATATCCTCATATGCTGCACGTTCTTTTTCCACAAGATGCCTATCAACAGGGGGTTCTTTCTCCTGAAATACATTACTATCCTCTAATCCCCAATATTTAGCTTCAATCCAACAAAGCATCCTATACTTACGTAGAGCTTGAGCTTGTGTCCCAAAGTCCCATCCAGCAGAAGACACAGGCTTTCCTTCAAACACTTTCCGCGCACGCTCTTGGTACTCTACGCTAGTAACCGTGTCAGGGTGCAAAAATGATAGATCGAATCCATTATCTGCTAATCCAAAGGCGGCTAAACCATAACCTAATGTCAAATCGATATTGTGGGATTTACAAAACTGAGCAATTACCTGCCCACCTTGCTTACTACCTACCATAGTAAAAACAAAAATTTTTTTCAGCTCATTGAATTTCAAATACTCTGAAAGAACAGCACAAATGGTTGCTCCCGATGCAATTGTGTCTCCGATAATTAAGTTTGGAACAGGTACATCAAAGTTAGATGAGTGTACTGTAATACGGGCTGAGTCACCAGAGACTTCAAGACGATTTGTAGATGAAAAATTAATCTCAAGATTGCGATTGAAAGCCATTGCATAAGCATTATGCATCCAATAGTATATACCTTTCGTCAGAATCATTAATTCAGCTATATTATTAAATATAGGACTTAGCTCTGGTTCTAAATGAAGTAAGAATGCTCTAGTTGCATTTTCACAAGCTTGAGTAAATTCGAGTCCAATAAGATTTCGATTAAAAAGTATTTTCTCAAGAGCAGCGTTTTCTATAATATACGCCTTGTCTATACCATCAATTTGAATTAGCCTCATGTAACTACCCTCCTGTTCTAGCCATGATTGGGGCATGTCATCCTCCTTTGTCCTCTTCAAGAGGCAAATTGTATCAATGTCTTAATATGTTATTTTTATTCTATTTGTTCAACTTTATTTCTTTTACTATTTCCTGCATAGGCTTATCATTAGGTAGCATTTCTACCTTATATGTTTCAATTGCATCAAAAACTACTGAAGTAGTTTTCAATGAAGTTGGTGTAGCCAAATAATTCTTTATCCAAACGCCTGCTGATTCAAAATCATCAACAACTGCATCCGCAAGACTTTTGAGATGCGGATGAATATAGTCCCTGACCTCTGAACCACGATAGCTAAGCTGATCTTTGCGATAGTTCGTATTCGGTGGCACAACAGCAATCAATGGCTTACTTAAAATTTTTGAGATAACCATCTCTGTACCTATTCCAAGACCTCTGCGTTGTCTTGCATCCACTATGACAAAGTTGGCAAACTGTATTTGATACATATCTCGCCCAAAAACAGCAGTAACGTTGCCCAGATCAGCTACTGGGTCATCAGGATTTAAAAATCTTACTTCTATAGGTAATGCCGCTCTTGCTACCATAGTTCGTTCTACATCAGTCCAACATATCTTCCCTGTATCTGCTGAACCTTTCTGAATACTACCAGAACAATAAACTGTTACTAGCATCTACTTAACCTCTCTAATCTAGGATGTACAATATCGAGATTAATACAAAAAAGCTGAAGCTAGTTCGACAATAACACTAACAATTAATCGAGTGATTTAGAAGGAAGTACACTCAATATATTGCTAATTGCTGCTTCAAGATGTTCATGATTGTTTACAAAATCTAAATTCTCAGTGTTCAAAGTTAATATTTTACAGGAAACAGCTCTTGATATCCAGTTTTCGTATAGCTCATTTAATTGAGATATATATTCAACGCTAGTAACACGATCAAAGGAAAGATCGCGTTGAGCAACGCGCTTTATCAAAGTAGATACAGACGCTCTAAGGTAAACTAATAGATCTGGGATGGGTAGCAGACTCTTGAATGTTTCATATAAAGTACAATATAAATTCCAGTCGCGACTAGTCATGTAACCTTGTCGGTAGGCATTGTATGCGAAAATTTCCGCGTGTTCATAAATACTGCGGTCTTGTACTATTGGAGTATTAGTCCTTAACGATTCAGAATGCTGACGTGCATGATGTGATAGGAAAGCTACGTTTGAATGAAAACTCCATCGAGTCATGTTTTGATAAAACTCGATTAAGTAGGGATTATGGTCTACAGGTTCAAATAGCGGTTTCCAGCCCATTCTTTGAGCTAAAAGTTTAGTCAGACTTGTCTTTCCAGCTCCCACATTTCCTGCAATACAGATAAAATGTTGCATACTCAATTAAGTTAGGAAAGGTTCTAATGTAACTATTAGCTGCTCAAGAATTTCATCAATAGCTTGTAAAGGGTCTGGGTTTAAAGGTCTGTCATCCAACCTATAATTAGATTTGATAATAACCCTTTCTAAGGGGTGATTTGGGCATAATGTATTTTCTAAAATTTGCTTTTTCAACCAGCGGAACTTGAAGTTTTCTCGTAGTTCAATTAATTCCTCCCATTCCAGAGAGTTATCAATATACTGTTGAATCCTTATCGACTTTAAGAATGAGAATAATGCACGGAGGGAGATTGTGCGAAGTTTCCCTTCAGTACTAAACTGTTGTAAGCCACAATCTAACTGTCCTAAAGGCGTATTAGTAAACATAATCGCATCAAACTCTTCTAAATAGCTTTCTAAGTAAGAGCGAGATATTAACATTCCTATTTGGGTATTCTCTGAAGCTTCAAATGTCACGGGTAGAAGCGATACAGCGTACTTATAAATAAAAGCTTTACCATCTAAACGTTCCGGAACATTGTCAATAGCCAAATCTAACTTTTGAGGGATTGAGCCATGTTTTTGTATTGTTTTATCTAAAATTTTTTTCCATATTCCTGTATCTTTATATAACTCCTTTTTCCATGCGCTACTTATGTCTTGTGCAGAAGAACGTTGGATTCTAGGAATCCATTGTGGATTTAGTTTTTTTATTCCAGCAGCAACTTTTCGATTCTGGGAATTGGAATACAGTGACAATTCATCACGATACTCTATTAGCTTGGTGTCTAGATACTCCTGCCAGCTTGAAGTGGGACTTGCAAAATGCAATATACCATCTGCTATCAGCGGTTGGAGTTTTTCAAGAAATTTATAGATGAACGGACTCTCAAAAAGATATGACGCTGGCATAATGATAATATCATCTGAAAATAAAAGAGCATACTTTGTTATTCTTAATGCTTGTTCACAAATTTTAGAGTTACTGATATTTTGAAGTACACCATAAAGTGACAAAATTTCCGGGTTGATGTACTGAATGAATATTTTCTTGAGAGCAACCTGTTTAGTTGCACCATAACTGGGTAGTGTAAATCCCTTTTCATAAGAGTAAGCAGCAGTCTTGAACGACTGTTGTACAGTGAAGTTACTGATTTGGGTCTGACTATTGTGTTGCGACAAAATACCAATAGGGAAAGGCGACCTTGAGGCGGAAAAGAGCTGTCCACCTTCATTGTCTCGCCAGCGCAAGTAGAGAACCGGACGATACCACTGATTGCCGTCTGTCCCCATCGCCTCTCGTCCCTGGTTGACAGCTATACTAAGAGAATCTTTTTGCCCCAAAGACCGATAAAATTGTTCGGCAAACGAAGTCGCTGCCTCGACACTGACCGAGTATTGCATCGCCACCACTGCCGGGACGCAGTGACCAATTAAGTTTTGCGCTGTGCCATTAAAGACTGATTCCCCATCTACTGCCATACCTGATTGACAGGCACTCAGTACCACCAAAGCCACTCCACCAGTTTGATGAGTACCGTCGCTCAAACGGATCTGGTGTAGCAGTGTTCCCAATTCTCTGGCACTGATATAATCAGCTTCACCCTCCTCATCCTCAAACACCAGATATCCTTGAGGCTCAGGCAATGGAGCAAGACAAGCTTCTTTTTTACAGCGTTCTACCTTGATTCCCTTATGCATGGCACCGCACTGCTGACAGCGCTTGCCATACAAACCATGTCCGTCAAAGTGTACAATATGGGGTGCTTCCTTGCCTCGGTTTTCGGTGAGATAAGTTCTTAGTTCATTGAAGGTGGGATATTCCAGTTCCCTCAGACAAATATGTTCGGCATCGCTTGCCTTGTCCAGTCCTTTACCAATCGCTTGTTGTTCCTGTTTCGAGAGCCGTTTGAGTCCCATTTGTGAGTCAAACGCTGCCGATGACACCAACAGCACATTGACTTGTTCAGAAGGGGATAAGGAAGGTGGTGCAGTATCGTGAGCAATGTATCGAGAAAAACCGAGCTGGTGATGTAATAAAAATCGCTGCCCATCATGCAGCAGTTCCCACGGGTAATCGGATAGGCGGGAGCGCTGCACTGCATCAGCTTCTAACTTTAACTGCACGAGCAATTGGGTGTTTTTTTCTTCGGCTTGACGCAGTGAGGAATGTAACGCTCTCTCGACCTTTGAACCGGAGGGAAACAGGGCTTGATAGAGTGCTTTACCAATCCTGGCTTGATAATCGAAATGGAAAGTTGTCCGGTCAGCCGCCAAAATCTCAGCCTTGACCATCCACTCCTTTTCTCCTTCCCCGGCGAAGCTCTCCGAACGGAAGCTGGCACTTTCGAGTGTTTTGATCAGAGTGATTCGCCAATCTTGAGAACCGTCACAGAACGGTAGCGCTGACTCCACTTCCCCCTCACCCGCTGGCGATTGAGTTATGATGACTTTGAACCGAGTAGCATCAATGGGTGAGAGATATAACTCAAATAGTTCCATGAGTTTGTTGGTTACAGCGCTCAAAACTCTTCGCTTAAGTTCTCGCTACCACCTTTAAAGATTCCTTCAATACTGGTATCCACCAGTTCGTTCAAGCGTTCCGGATGGCGTTTTTTGTACAGACCCAAAAGAGTTTCTTTGCTAACAATAGGAGAAAGCTTAACCTTCACTTTTTGTACATCATCCCGACTACCTCCCCCACCTAACTCTAGAACATAAATTTTTATTCCTCCCTTGCCTTCCTTCTTAACCGTTACTTGGAGTTCGAGTTCCACCTCATCCACACTCAACAGAGGGATGTCAGACTCACCTTCAAGGGAGGGCGCGAGTAATTCCTGCTTTACCTGCTCAATCAGTGCTGCTAGCCCTATAAGGTTCTCGTCAGACATCTAAAGCTCCTCTTAAAAATTGCTATTGATACTATTACATTGAATAGTTACAACATACACTCGAACCACGGGACACCGCCTGCGTATCTAACACAACCCCCGCCCGTCCCTGGTCATTCAGCGAAGCCAGAATATGCTGCACCCAACCCCAATCTGCCAATGACTTGGACGGAGTGCCATACTCAAAGCGCTTCCAGGGAGCTTTGTCATAGAAATCTGTATAAAAATCGGAGATTGGCAGCTCAGTGGAATACATGGAGAGCATGGCACCGTTACTACTCACACTTCTCAGTCACTATCTAATGATTGATCTGAGATCAAATAAAGTCCTCTGCCATGGCTTCCTAATTAGATATTTCGGAGCAATGTTATAACCTTTAAAATCCTTTCCGTTGGTCTTAATAACTTCAACTTCATTAAATTTTTTTAATTCATTAATCAAGAAAATTAAATGCTCAGATGTCGCCGGAGTAGCTTCAATAATTCTATCCTGAATTTCGGAAAGTGTTAAGCCATCTTCACTATTACCTATCAAAGGTAAGATTTTTTTACTCAAATCTTCAAGACATATATTGAGATTAGTCTCATCAACATCACAGAATTTTGAATTCTCTTCATAGTACTCAAGGGTTCTAAATCCTACACCATAGCAATCATAGTGATATCGGTACTCTAAATTATTATATTTCCAAGTACTATATTTCATCACTTCTATTGCTTTTGGGTCATTAGCTAAATGAACTAAATAGTATAAAACTGTATTTTTATCCTTCATTAGTGCAAAAGGGTACAAGTACTTAATTCTTCCCTGGTTTCTGATTAACTGAAGAGACTGATTTTTAAGATACTGTTGAGCAGCCGTTATATTTTTAGTGCTTTCGAGCTGCTTATAATGCTTATAGTCATAATACATTTCTGCTTCTAGAATATCTTGTATAACTCTTCTTTTTATTTCCTTATCATTTATTTTACTTTGAGGTAGCAACCTCAAAAGATGTTTAATCATATATGTCCAAAGAATTTCTGAATTACCAAGATCAATAATTTTTCTAATACTACTCATGCTTACATCATCTATGCCACATGGGTCTAATAAGAAGAAAGAATGTCCTCCTTTCGCTTGAGAAATACATTCATCAACTGCTTTTTCAAATTCTTTACATATCAATTGGCATCTATCAGAGTCTAAATAGTGACCTAGACCTGCATCTATAATTTGCTTTCTTAAGCAATCTATGTGTTCTTTCTGTTTATCTATAAAGATAAATTTAAAATGAAGGTGATAGTAAGGTTTAGATCTTTCCTCTCTAACCATTCTGTATCCTTCTTCAAGCATTCTTATCATCTTGATGGGAGAGCCTTCCCAAAAACTATTGCCATCTCTGTATAAACCACCGCCACAAAAGCCGTCTACTAAAGTTACTTTTGATTCACGCCATCTATTATTGGAGCAAAGAGTATCTATCCAGTTTCTAATATATTCAGCTAGTAGTTGATGTTTTGCTCTAGTGTGAGGTTGCAGTTCGAGTAAAAGGGTTCCATCAGCACTCCAAAGAATCTCTTCTTTCTTACCCATTGAATTTTCCTTTACCTAATAATTAGTTATAATCTTCACATTGAGTAACTTGATACAATGTCTATCATAAAAGGCACCGAAAAAATTGTTAATCCTCTTCAAGAAAGTGCGCTTAATAAAAAGGGATTATGTGATTACGTGATAAATGTTGCATCAGGGTGTTTGCATGGATGTACTTTCTGTTATGTACCTTCAACTCCCGCAATTCGGACTCGTCAAGCACAACTGAAAGAAAAAGGAGTAACTGACCCACAACTAGATTGGGGACAGTATATTTTTGTCCGTGAAGAAATACCAGCTTTACTAGAGAAAATTCTCTCACGTAAAAAATCTTGGCGTGAAACACCAGAAGGGAAAGGTGTAGTTTTACTTTGTTCTGGTACTGATCCTTACCAAAACAAGCAAACAGCAAGCGTCACTCGTGGAGCTGTTGAAGCTCTCTCACAGTCTAACAAAAGAGTTAGAATTCTCACCCGTAGTCCTTTATGGGTAAATGATATTGAGACTCTTAATCGCCCCAATGTAATAGTTGGTATGAGCCTACCGTTTTTAGACGATGAACTCTCTCGTAAGATTGAACCTTCTGCACCTCTACCTACTGAACGTTACAAAGCAATGCTTGTAGGTTACGAAGCTGGATGTCGGCTATATGTTGCAATTGCTCCCACTCCTCCCAGCATGACTTTAGATGCTTTCAGGAAGCACTTGGAGAAAATTATGTGTTTTAATCCAGAGGTGATTTTTTGGGAACCTATCAATGCTCGTGGCACTAATGGAAAAAGGATGTTAGCAGCAGGTTTAGAATTTGCTCGTTCTATTATGACTAAGAAGTCCTGGGCGGAAAACTTTATTCAGCAATGGGAATATATTGAAGCTGCTGCTAAAGAGATAGGATGCATTGAGCGGCTTCATATTTGGGTTGATTCTGAACTAAGAGGATATATTGATGAATCTAAGTTAGAACATTGGTTGTATAGACCAACAGTAGAGGAGTGGGATAAAACTAGGGTTGAAAAAGCAGAAGAGAAATATCCTCAGATTTCTGATAAAAATAAATAGATATTGTAACTACTTGCTAATGCTACATTGTTAGAGCTTCACTTTAAAAATGATTACAACCTAATTCATTATTCCTTTAACTCAATTCCGATATGAATACATTAGCTGGATACCAATTGAATTAGTTTTTTGATCTTGTAAAGAGCCAAAAATTCTACAATTTTTACAGCAATTGGTAGCAATCTAAACAACCAAGTTATGACAAGTTATGGAACTGTTCTACTGAAGGATTGAACAGCACCTTACAAAGTTTTGTAGATTCTATGTAAAGCTACTGTAAATAGAATTTGATACCAACTGTATATATAGTACAATATAGATAGCGCGTTATAGTACACATGTACTTTTTTGAGTTTACAAAAAAATTAAAGAACTTAGAGAAAATATTTTCTAGTACAGTGCGGTGGAAATAAAGCTACCATGCAAAATAGACGAAAAGCTTCCTTTTGTAAGGTTTTTGACTTTATGACTTCCGCGTAGCGGTACTAGTAGCTTTGGCTAACTGTAACTGCAAGGGTGGGTGGATTATGAGTACAGGCAGAAGAAGCTTAACAGGAAGTAGAAAAGCTTTAGCAGAAAGATGGCATCCAATAATATTCGGTTTCATAGCCGCACTTATCTACCTTCTCTTCCTGAAAAGCTATTCACTTCCTAACGCAATAAGAGACCTCTTTTCCGCAGCAATAAACATCTGCGCTATAACAGTTGGCTTTCTGGGTACTTCACAATCAATACTACTTTCAATAGGTAACAAACGAGTAATTCAGCAACTAAAATCCGGAGGTTATTACGACAAACTAATTGATTATTTTATGACTGCTATACATTGGTCTTTTACATTAGCAATCAGCAGTGCTTTTGGCTTAATCGTTAATTTCAATCAAAAAGAAGTTTGGCATCCTTGGATAATTAGCTTTTGGCTGCTTTGTCTTATAACTGCAACTTTTTCATACTACAGAGTAATTAAACTCTTTTCACTCATACTCAGAAGTTCTGACTAGGCTTTGGAGGGCAGTACATCTTGAGTAATTCATCTTGACGATGATTCCAAGCCTCGCGAATAGCTCGTTGACGAGTAGAGTACGGAATCTTACGTTGATTCTTCTGAGTACTAATATCCACAACTTCAATCATTCTATCTTTAATAAAATCAAGCAAGACCAACTCTCCATCCTCAGTAACGCCAGAGACTTTTATTTTGCTAATTTGTTTATGCCTGCTGCCCAACATACTTCTTAATGAATTTACCGTACTTTTAATAATATTGGGATCTAAGGATTTATTTTTTTTATATCCTATGGACATACTAATATCTAAAACAGGCGCACGAAACTCTTCCGAAAGCTTAACCATTTCTTCAATACTGCGATTCTGATCTTTAAAAACTTCAGCGTTTTCAAGCCCCGCTACACGAACTTCAAACCTACGAAAATATTGCATAGTATCAAGCTTTTGCATAGTATCTAATTGAATAACTGCATTGCCATAAATGAGTTCATTGAAACCTCCAATTTCTTTAAAATATCCTAATAAAAGAGAAATCGAAACTCCAGTTTGCGTAGTATGAATTAGTAAAATTCGTGTCTTTGGATGGTATAGAAACGCTGTTTGCTCACCAATTCCTTGGTCATCTGTGAGATGAATATCCTCAAGACCTCCCTTGAGATTCGCTATAACAGGAGCATCCTCCATACGTATGCGAATTATTTCTCCTTCAAAAAATTGTTCACCATTGAAATCATTACAATCTAGTGACTGTAATCTAATTGGAAAACTACGAATGATTTTAATACGAGCTTGCTCTTGTATTTGGATAGCTTTTTGCAAGAGGGCTTCAAAAGATACATTAGATGTAGTTGGTAATTCTATTTGATAAAAATCGACTTTCAGTTTTTTAGTCATCACACTCTTACAAAATAATGCAGTAGGACATCGAAGTAGGTCACCTTTCTAGGTTAGGTTGATACCTTAACCCAACACTCTCGTTTTTTCTGTTGGTCTTCGATAACGCTTAACCCAACCTACGATTCGTTGCTTGCAAAACTGACATGCTTTCATCGGAAATTTGGTACCAGATTAACTATTAAGCCTATACTTTTTCTCTTTTCGTTGACAAACCAAAGTAGAGATGGCTTTCATCCACTTCTCCTAAGTCATCCTCACCTATCAACTCTTGTGGCTCAGCTACTAATTCCTGAAGTAATTACCTAGTCAGCGCAAACTAGACAATGCTGCACCCTACAAAGCATTAAGGACTACGCCAATTAGGAATCATGAGCAATCAAGTTGCGGAACTGTCCTAGCGAAGGGTTAAACAGCACCTTACAGACCCCTGTAGGACTGTTACGGTTCTTGGCAACAGCCACCTCCATGATTTCTTTTTTGGGCGTGTCTGAGTTGTAGTACTCATCTTGGTAAAGGAGCAGACATAAATCCATATCCTGCTTGATGCACTACTGCCCTTGATATCTGTTATAGTTGGTCGCTTGTTAGTGTGACCCTCAACACTTCGATTGATTTAAGCCAGACACACAAAGGGGACATCAAACTCTTTAGCCATGTCCTTGAACGCTTTAGAGAACGAGCCAATCTACGTGCGCTCTAACCCAACGCACTGCTCAGTTCCCTAACTTCATAGATGTATCTGCCACCAACCCTAACTGACCCCGCTTAGATTGAATCCTAGGCAGCACAGAGCGCATTCTTAATGGAGTAGGAATATTCGCTTGACGCGAAGCATGGGCAGTTACATCAAGCCATCTAACCCTTGCCTCAACCATTAACTAGCTACTGGGAAAGATTGGGCGGCGACAGCGGAGGGCTTGGCGCTCCCTTTGATTAATTGTCATGGCTCACCCGAATTGCTGTAGGGAGTGCCATGACCCGCCCAATCTAGTGAAGCGGTTCCCAGTTGCGGTCGCTTAGTACGAGTTAGATAAAACTCTATCAAATGACCAAGATGTGGCTGAGGGGTTCCGTTTAGAGAAGTCTTGGCTTTGTCAGTTATTGCTAGCAACAAATCTACTTGGACTTACACCTTGGCAGAAAAGCAATTATATGGTAAATATGTAATTCGTGTTCATTGCATACTATAGCGAATTTGTAAAGTACTTAAGTATTACAAACTAGTAGGTGGAACTTGAGTACTGACAGATTCAAAAATCTTTCAGGTCTGCTATCGTTCATTTGAATGCTACGCAATTCAAGTCAAGACTACAAGGGAGTTATAAAAAAAAGCTATATAAAAATTGCCGACGAATTGACAGAGTTTAAACGTGATGTACTAGAGTTCTTGCGTCAACCTCTAGAAGATGGTCACGTCACCATTTCCCGCACCCGTCAATCGGTGCTATTTCCTGCTCAATTTACCCTAGTCGCCAGTACTAATCCTTGTCCGTGCGGCTATTTTGGCGATACGATTCAAGGCTGCACCTGTTCACCTAGGGCTAGAGAGCAATATTGGGCAAAGCTTTCAGGTCCCTTGATGGATCGGATCGATCTGCAAGTGGCGGTGAATCGCTTGAAGCCGGAGGAGATTACGCGACAACCAACGGGGGAGGAGTCGGCACCTGTGCGAGAACGAGTACAAGCTGCACGCGATCGCGCCCGAACTCGGTTCAAGAATGATTCAGTGGTTCGTTGCAATGCCCAGATGCAGAGTAATCACCTACGCCTTTGGTGCCAACTGGATGATACCTCTCGGAACTTGCTCGAAGGAGCAATTCGCAAATTGGGGCTATCTGCCAGAGCAAGCGATCGCATTCTGAAAGTAGCGCGTACCATTGCTGATTTGGCAGGAGATGATGAACTCAAAACACATCACGTTGCAGAAGCAATTCAGTACCGCACAATTGACAGAATGCAATGATGGTAACGGGTAAAAGGGTTGAGCGAGGATGCATCTCAACTCCTACGTTCTATCAAGTTTAAGGAATCCATGAGGCGTTAACCCGACCTACAGCCTTCTTTGGCATCCTCATTCGCTATATCAGGAGTATGAAGAAAAAGCAGGAAGAATTTATACTTCTACCTGTTGATAAGTGCCAAACTCAGATGTTTTTGCAACCGAAGAAGTACAGCTTTGAGTAAACTAGCCATACTTTTGGGATGTGCGATCGCCCAAACATTAAGACATACACAGGTACTTGCCAGCCAAAACAGGATGTAAGTCGGAGCCATGACTACTCCAATCATTAACCAAGTCCAGACATGCAGTACCATCACCAAAGCCGGGATACAGGCAAGTACAGCCGCTTGGCGCACCTGAGCTTGAGGGCGGTGTAGTCCTGTGAAAACTACCGTCCGTATCGTAAAGAGCAAATTGGCAGGAACCAAAAATGCACAAATGGCGATACAGTTAGCGCGTGAAAACTCAGATAATGCGTTGAAGTCGAACATTCACGAATTTGGATGAGTACTTTTGCTAGTCTATCTCTATGATAGAAGTTCACAACATGGGACTTTTATCCAATTCGGCGGAAATCACTACCCTAAGCTGCTAGTTAGCGTGGAGAGTTAAGGGCTGTTCTTCAAAAGCGATCGCTGATGTCGAACTTAGACTGACAGTGAGTTGTACAATATGACGGTTGTATTCTGCGACACAGGCAGTGATCGAGCGCTACACCCTGCCCGAAATGGGCGAATTGTGGACGGAAACCTACAAGCTCAAAACCTGGCTTCAGGTAGAAATTGCCGTTTGCGAGGCACAAGCCGAACTGGGTGAAATTCCAGAGGCGGCAGTTGAGGAAATTAAACAGAAAGCGAACTTTGACCCCAAGCGGGTGCTAGAAATTGAGGCGGAAGTCCGCCACGATATGATCGCCTTTCTTACGAATGTTAATGAGTATGTCGGCGATGCGGGTCGTTACATCCACTTGGGTTTGACAAGTTCCGATGTTTTGGATACTGCTCTTGCTCTGCAACTTGTCGCAAGTTTAGACATTATCCTGGAACGATTGGAGCAACTTAGTCAAGCGATTCGCTTCCAAGCCCAGAAGCATCGCGATACGGTGATGATTGGTCGTTCTCATGGAATTCACGCTGAACCGATAACCTTTGGTTTTAAGTTGGCAGGTTGGTTAGCAGAAGTGTGTCGGAATCGCGATCGCCTTGTGCGTCTCCAGCAACAAATTGCGGTTGGGAAAATATCGGGCGCAGTAGGAACCTACGCCAACATTGACCCGAAAATTGAAGCGATCGCTTGTCAGAAATTGGGGCTGCGACCGGATACGGCTTCAACACAGGTAATTTCACGCGATCGCCATGCTGATTATGTACAGCAGTTTGCCCTTTTAGGAGCAACAATTGAACGCTTTGCTGTTGAAATTCGCAACCTGCAAAGAACTGATGTCCTAGAGGTCGAAGAATTCTTCTCCAAAGGACAAAAAGGCTCCTCAGCAATGCCTCACAAGCGCAACCCGATTCGTTCAGAACGACTCACCGGGATGGCGCGAATCCTACGGGGACACGCTGTTGCTGCGTTAGAAAATGTTGCTCTTTGGCACGAGCGAGATATTTCTCACAGTTCTGTTGAACGAGTCATCTTACCAGATGTTTGCATCTTGACTCACTTCATGTTGGTAGAAATCACCGATTTGGTGAAAAACCTGTTGGTTTATCCAGAAAACATGAAGCGGAATATGAATCTCTATGGTGGCGTTGTCTTCAGCCAACGGGTGCTACTCACTCTGGTGGGAAAGGGAATGAACCGCGAAGAAGCGTACAGCATCGTGCAATCTTGCGCCCATGAAGCTTGGAATAAACCAGAAGGTGATTTTCACGCTCTCATTGCCAAAGATGCTCGTGTGACTAGTCAGTTAACGCCAGAAGAAATTGAGGCGTGTTTTGACCCGCAACACCACTTGAAGCACTTAGATGAGATTTATCAACGCTTAGGCATTTAGCAAACGAAGGCTTACTCACTTTGAAACTAAGGTGAGTAAGTCCTAAGTTAGGATTGCTAATTTAGCTGTAGCAGAAAGCGGTCAGCTATCAGCTTTTTTGTTTTCCTTGCTCTCTCTAGTTTTCACACACCTCCCGTCGTACCTCATCCAAGTGAAAACCGCTCTATAAATCCCAACTCACTAACAACCAACAACTATTAGTGTTCTAGGCAAAAATGAAGATGTTAGTGTAGCCCATGTCAAGTCCCGCAGATAAGGTTGCTACCTGTACTTGTTCAATTGCGCCTGTACCATCTACATCAAAGAAGAGGGCACCACTGTTGCTGTCATAAATAAAGCGAGTGCTTGCATCCCCAGCAGCTGAACCAAAGGTAAATTGCTCAGAACCTAGCACCGCACCAGCAGTGAGTTCACCCCCAAAACCACTAGCAGAGAAACAGAGTTTATCCTCAGTCACTTGGAAATCAGTGATGGTGTCTACTCCGGTTGTGCTGTACCAACGGAAGAAACGATCCGCCCCATCGCCGCCAGTTAGGAGATCGTTATCTAAACCACCAACTATGCGATCGCTACCTTCATTCCCTAAGAGCGTATCACTTCCAGACTTACCTATTAGTGTATTGTTGGCATCATTCCCGGCGATAATGTTGTCGAGTTCATTGCCTATGCCATTGATATTATCGGTTCCCGTTAAAGTTAGATTTGCTTCACCTGCTGGCAGAGTGGTGCTAACAGAAGACAGCAAGGGATTAGTATCCCATTCAAAAGCGGCAAACCGGGTGAGGCTACCAAACGCTTCAAACTGACCGAAACTATTGTCGCTCATTAAAATAAGCGATCGCGTTCCATCAGGCAACGTTGGGCCAAAGGTCATCCCTTCAAAATTGTCAGGGGTAAAACCTAAAGACGAGAATTCTGGAGAAAGTAAATTAGCAACTAAGGTTTTCTCTACAGGTATAATGCCAGGTGCATTACCAATATCGTCAAAAGCACTAATATCTGTTGCACCCTCTAAAGACACCTGATACAGCTTTAAGCTAGGTAAAACGTTGACGACAGAGCGCTCCATCACGAGCAGTGTGTTTTCATCTATCGCTAGGATTTCAGAAATGCCAGTAGCGTTGTCAGTGTTGTAAAGATATTCGGCTCCTGCTGAATTTGTCGTCAGGTCGTAGCTCAAGATGCGGCAAGCACTACCAGCATTGAATGTTGAAGCCGTACCATCCTGTTCGAGAGCATTTTCTGTTGCTGCAAAGAGAAATTGTTGGTCAGGGGTAATCGTTAGACCTTCAAACCCTCGATTATCCCGAATCCCAAATGTTGTGTCGGCTGAGGCGGTAAACTTCTCAGGAAGAGCCAGTGTCTGATTTTGTAGTCCTGTGTCTACGTTAAATTGATTCACAAATGGCTGAGCGATTGGCGAACCAAAAACACCTTCTGACGAGATGAAAACATTGCCGCCATTGGTGACGGCGATGCCCTCTGTATCAGAAACATTGGCAGCAAAGGGAGTACCGTTTGGGTTGGCTAGGAATGTTACATCTGTGAAATTAACCGCTTGTGGAGTACCTGCACTTAAAGTACTTAGGTCAACTGTGAGGGAGTAGAAGCGGACGGGACCATTACCATTGTTGCGGCTATCGGAGATGGCGTAGTAAACGTTATTTGCTGCATCGTAGGTAATCCCGGATAACCCACCGACTGTGGTTCCGTCAAACGTTGTTGTTGAGTCAAAACTTGACTGACCGATAAATGTAAGTGCCATTCCTAACGTCCCTTATTAATATTGAAATTAGCTAATCTAAGTTATCTTGGTGCAATCTCCTAATAAATTCTAGTTTTTTCCTCTTTTCGGAGAACGGCAAGAATTTCTGTAAAAATTCACACAAAATTGTCCTGAACTTCACAATTGCTTTAAGGGCATCAGTCACGAAAAATAGGGGCACTGTAGAGTGTGTCCCTAGATGTGTCTTGCATTACCACGCAAGCTGTAAGTTTGAGGGGCTTGCTTAAGCGGTCACGCATTTAATTTGTATTATGCAGTCTGGGCAAAGGGTTAAAGGGCAAGGGAAAAACCTTTTCCCCTTTAACCTTTCACCCTTCAGCTTTTCCCTAACACCGATTAGTTAAATAGGTGATGCGAGATGCACAAGAGCTTAGTATCTACGGTTTCCCAACCACTTGGCAGCAATTGCACCTAAAATCGCTCCCACGAGAGAATTACTGAGAAATTTGACAATTACAGGTTTTTCAGATACCACGTTCTGAAAAATTTCCGGATGATTGTCATAGGTGAACACTGCAAGTTGGCTAACGTCATTCCCATTCATGTGATTGGCATGGCTGCTAGATAATTTCAGTTGCTCTTCTAAATCGCGATCGCTTATCCCTATTCCTTTTAGTTGCTTGAGAAATTCACGGGCAACATCATGGCGTTCGTCCGACTTAATTTGTGCGATCGCCTTTTTAAGTTCTGGCTCCATCTCACGGGAAGGAATATGATTTGGGTGTAGAGAATCTCCAGACGCTTGCTGTTGTTCATTTGCTGAAGAACACTGAGTAAAATCATCAAGATTTTGATAATCCTGTTCTGGAACTGCTGAAACCAGTTCCTCCAAAGGGTCTATATCGCCACCCGCCAAATCTTGAGTGATTTGGCGGTTATAGGGTTCGTCCTTCGTCATGATTTTTATCTCTGTGTACATTTTAATTTTTTTGAAAAAAGTGTGATTAAAAGCGAACTATTTAACTAAAGCTGGTTGAAAGCTTTTCTTCTTTTATCCCACGCTTACTGAATACTTTAGTATTGGCAAGCACTAAAAAAGAGGCAAAGCTGTAAAGAATTGACAAGCTTTTGGAGTGAAATTTACAGCAGCCTCCTGAAACTTCAGTATTTTCCTATTACCCAAGCCAAAGAAGAAGAGGGTCTAGATAATTGAAAAACTATCTAGACCCTCCGACATTAGCTAGTAATACAACTATTCAAGTGCTTCTTTGGCTTTGTCTTTTAAGTCTTCAGCGGCATGACGGGCTTGGCTTTCAGCCTGCTTAGCTTTACCTTCTGCCTTATCTTCAGGGTCACCAGTAATATTACCTAAAGCTTCTTGAGCCTTGCCTTCAAGGTTTTTACCTGTAGCTTTTGCTCTATCTTCAGTACTCATGTTTTTCTCCCTATTCTTTAAATTTGATACATTTTGAAAAATGCGGGCAAAAAGTTTTGCAACTTTGTTTACCTTATGTATCGAATTTATCTGAAATTCTTTACCTCTTCGTCCATCCATAGAAGTATTAGTCAGCAGCCTCTCTTCTTCCTAAAAGCGCAGATTTGCCAAGCAACAATTAGCTTTCCGTGATGAAGCGTAACATTAACAAGTCTGTGACAGTTGCCTCTTCAAGCTTTACAAAACTTATAAATTCTACTTACAGATCGAGAGGGAGATAAGCTTACAATGACTTAAAATTACACAAACAATTAAGCGTGCCTGTAACTCTACTTGGGTGCTATCTTGCTTATCTCCAAAGAGAAAAAGTTTTGACAACAAAGCAAGATGCTAGTGGAACAAGCACGCTGATTAATTTAAGTTAGTTGAATTTAATCTAAATAACCCATGATATCTTCAGCACCATCAAGGTAATTTGAAGCGATTGGACGGTTTCCGATGATCATTGCTGTCTCGGAAAGTTGAAGACTACTGGTAGCGATTGGACGCTCTCCGGAGAGGGTAATTGTATCCCATACCTTAATATTGCTAGCAACGATTGGGCGCTCTCCCATCGCTGAAATTGTTCCAAGAACCTGAATATTACTAGAATCAATGGGGCGGTTGCCCGGTAGAGGAGTTGTTAAAGCAGGCTGAGAGGATGTCTGTATAGCAGCTTCTTGTAAATTTGCTGGGACTGGCATGGCAATAACTTGTGCTCCGTTACTCGCGTTTACACTTGGCTTTTGTGAAGTTTCTACACTATCTACAGCTACTGGGCTTTTAAGGTTTACTTCCTGACTCTTTTTACTCCTACGACTACTCGTACTACTGGAGTTGTTGGCTTTGGCAGTAGCGCTATTGCTCATAATCGATACCTGTAATCTCTAACAGACTTTCTTCAGGAGCGGGAGCATCACGAGTTTTGACTCTCGATTATTTTTTCCGCTCCAAATTGTTAGAAATATTATAAAGGTAAAGCTATCTTAAGTAAAATATACACAATTCTATAAGTCTATGAATATTTGTAAATATAGACTTAACTCTACTATCTCTATCGACAAATTTCCCACCCACTTAGATGCCACTTCGCTTAGCTACTGTGGCAAGGTCAAATCAAGACGCAAGAAGCTTACGCCCAAGTTTATAGTTGGTGCAGCAGCCTCGTGCCGTTCTCAAACGTAAACTGGCTATCTGAATCCTCTTATCTGAGCGTCATTTTTCTTAAGTTGGTGCCATTCAAGGTAAATGAGAGAGCAGCTAGTTACTCTTGGAACTGAGATTCCAGAGCCATCTGCATCGATAATTGTGTTGTTAATGTCGTTTCTGTCTTGCTATTTGGATCTTTAATGCTCATCTCATTATTGGAACTAATCGACACATTAGAGCGAGTCGGCATAGCTGCATTCAATGGCATGATCATCTGTCCTTGACCTTGAGAGGTAAGGGATTTTAAGGTAAAGTCTGCACCGGCGGGTGTCCCTGGTAGAGTCAGGTTTTGAGTATTGGCGTTCTGTTCTAGGGTGACGTTAATCGTCGCGACATTATCTTGTAGATCCACCAACTCATAAATCGTACTCTGGGATAGGTTAATTCCTGATAAGTTAAGTGATGAGGTAACCCGCCATTTTGCCCCTTTCCCGATCGCTTCAGCGGGAACTGGCGAAGAAAATTGATCGAGGGAATTTGATAATTGCTCAAATAATTGTTCGGTGATTGGGTCACTTCCCTCTGGGAGATCAAAGTTGCCTGATTTGACTTGTCCTCGATTATCAGTAATGTAAGTGCCATTAAGACCGACTAGCTGCTGGATTGTCGATCGCATACTCTCAAGTAGTTCTGGTGGGACAGCGCTATCAGCGACAACATCAGCGTCGGTGTAGGCGAACTGTAAGTGAATATCCCCATTCGGATCGACCTGAGTGACTGTAACATCCATCTTCATCACACTTGTCGGAATTTTGAACTTGGGTACAGCTTGACCCCCTACCGAGCTTGCTGCGTCCATTGTTGTAGTGATGTTAACCGTTTGCTTGGTGTTAGCGGGTGGTGTAAAACGCAGTTCCTGTCTGGGTTCTGCCCCTGTGCTAAGAATTTCTATTTGTTGAGTTGGCGTAGCAGGGCTAGTTTTGGAATTGTTAGTTTGTGCCATTACAAACGGCGTTTGGGCGCTGACAGGTGCAGCGGCAGGCTTAAGTGTGCCTCCGGTAAGGAAAAGACAAACAGAGGTTGCGAATAATATCTTTTTCATGAGTTTAGTTTGTGGAGAAAGCTCATTTATCAAGTGTTAGCGCTCACATTCTAGCTTTTGTACCTTTGGAAGTTGGCATAGGCAATCTTTGGGGATACGGGTGCGATCGCGTTAGCGCAACGTTCTTTTAACTGCTGATAGCTGACCGCTAACTACTACATTGCAGAATGCTTGAGCAATAAAGTGCGATTACAGCAGTGATAAGAGTCACAGGGTTATGTTGAGAATTTTAAAACTCTAAGCGTTAGTGACAGGATATGATATTCTTGCATTATTTGTTGCTCACAAACCTTCAAAGCCTGGATGAGCAGTGGTTCCCTGACTGAACCTTTTCTTTTGCTAAAGAAATATTACTAATATTTACGATTGAAGATTGAAAGAATACCAGCGATAGAAGTTCTACACTCTGACGCGCCTGATAGTAATGGTGAAATTTTTTGAGTTGCTAATTCCTTAGTTGACTTATTTTTGCTGTATTGCTAAGGATTAATGTTACTAATAGTACACTCCTTTAGCCAGAGGAGATGTAGTAGAAATCCAAGTAATTTAGTTGAATGTGGAAGTTTTTGAGTAAATTTCTTGGTTCCTTATTTATTATTGGTAGATGTTTTAGGTGGAGATATGAAGCTCGACTTCTATAGATTCTCCTTTGCTGAGGCAGGGGAATGAATTGTTGATATTACTTTTACGGAAAATAGTATAAGGTAATGCGAACTCAAAATTCTAACCACCAAACAAATAGTAATCAGATAAAGGCTTTTTATACTCAAAAGCTAGAGACGCTTAGGGAAGATTCTCAATCTAATTCTAGCAAACAAGAAAGGTTTCCTCTAGGAACTCAAGAAACTATATGTAATTTTTTCTTGTCCCAGGTCAGAAAAAAATCACCAGATTGGCTTTTGCAGCATTTTGATAACTTATTTATTTCACAAGTTGAAAAAGTTCCAGTAGACATTCATCATGCGTTGTATGCAATTATTAGCTTAAATCAAAGAGATATCTTTAATAGTACAATAATTCGATCATGTTATATTTTAATCAACAACTGGAGTGCTGCTAGACATTATCAACAAATACAGCAACTCATTCAACTTTTTGCACAATTACCAGAAGTACCCAAAAATCAAGCCTTATCTCCAACTCGGCAACGTCTAAGACGCTGGTTAAAGGATTTCTTTCACAGCAAGGATTATCAAGAACTCAATCTATTTGTTTCCAAGTACACTAGTCGAGAAAAATCTCGTTGGAGTAACCGTTATGCTTCTTATCTCCTAACTGCTCAGTATCAAGATACTAACAAGCCAATAGAACAACGAGAAGCTGCCAAACTAGTAGCGCATCAGTTAAAGGAGCAGTTCAAGCTTGACTTAGCGATGTACACCGCTTATACACCCCAGGTAGCCGCGTCTATTAAACGATACCAAAACCCAACGGTTTTAGGTGCAGATGTTCTGCGTTTAATGCAGACTATTCTAACTAAGCGAGGAATGTTTAGTTACATCAATTTTGCAAATATTTTTAGAAAACAAGTTGTGGGGATTAGGTATAAAAACTTAAAAGAAAGCTTTCTTAAATATTTAGTATTTTCTCTGAAAAAATGTGAATTAGTGGAATTAGTGGAAATCTATATTTCAGAACATTTAGATTCGCTTTATCAAAGGCATGAAAACCAAGGATGGGACTCTTATTTGCTTCTAAGGACTTGCAATCGAACCATTGAACTCTTGACAACTCAAACCAAGGGAAAACCTTCTAAAATATTTAGTTTATTAGTAATTCAAGGTAAATCTTTAACCTTGTCTATTCTTCTTCTTAAAATAATTTTAGTTAGTAAGAACAGCTATATTCATTTAGAATCTTGCATTGGTTATTTGATTCAATATTATGAGGATGAATCAGAATCAGAATGTCAGTGGTTAATTAGCTTCCTAGAAGTCTTAAAAATTACTTTGACTGTTTATGCTGAGAATATTCGCTACAACTTGGTAAGCGTTGAAACTGAGCGACATAAGGAGGAGGTAGGTGAGGCAGGTGATGATATTCGTTCTTATAGGGTTTTTTCTCAGGTAAAGCCAGAACCGAAACAATAGGGAGGTAGGGAAGTAGGAAGGGGAGAATTCCAATTGTACAAATACATTTTCTTGTGGGACAAGCCGGAAAGCCTGTCAAAGCTAAAGGGTGGGCATCCTGCCCGCCCCACAACAAATTATCTCTGCAAAAATGAGATGCATCCAAGTGAATGCATGTTATTCCACCAACTGTCTTAGTACATACGGTAGGATACCTCCATGACAGTAGTAATCGACCTCGATCGCAGTATCGAGCCTTAGAAGCACTGGCACCTCTTTCTTCTCTCCTAACGGGTACTCGATCAAGAGGGAGAGAGTCTGGCGGGGAGCAATGCTGCTTTCCAAACCCTTGAGGGTAAATAGCTCCTCCCCGGTTAGCCCCAAACTAGCGGCGTTCGTTCCCTCCAAGAACTGGCAGGGCAAGACTCCCATGCCTATCAGGTTGCTCCGGTGAATTCGCTCAAAGCTTTGGGCAATAACTGCTTTAACTCCCAGGAGACTCGTTCCCTTCGCTGCCCAATCCCTGGAACTGCCAGTGCCGTACTCTTGTCCCGCAATGACTACAAGGGGAGTATTAGAGGTTTGATACTGCATTGAAGCTTCATAAATCCCCATCCTCTCACCGCTAGGATGATGGACAGTTACGCCTCCTTCAGTTCCGGGAACCATTAAATTTTTGATTCGCACATTCGCAAAGGTGCCACGAACCATCACATCATGATTGCCACGACGAGAACCATAACTGTTGAAATCTTCGACAGCTACTCCATGCTCCTTGAGATAGGTTCCTGCTGAAGAACTCGGTTTAATTGCACCTGCGGGACTGATGTGATCGGTGGTAACTGAATCTCCAAATATCGCAAGAGGTCGGGCGTTGATAATGTCAGCTACCTTCTCAGGTGACATACTGAACCCTTCAAAGTATGGAGGCTCTTGGATGTAGGTGGAGGTGGTGTCCCATTCGTACACTTCGCCGCCAATGGAACGAATTTCATCCCAAAGCTGATTCTTGTGTTCAACACCCTTGTAGAGGCTTTGATAAGTATCGGGGTCTAACGCTGATGCGGTATGTTCGCCGATTTCCTCTAAAGTCGGCCATATTTCCTTCAAATAAACGTCCTTCCCCTCCTTATCTTTTCCCAGAGGTTCGTTTAGCAAATCGACTAGCATACTTCCCGCGATCGCATAAGCGACCACAAGCGGAGGACTCATCAGGAAGTTGGCTTTGATATTCTGATGTATCCGGGCTTCAAAGTTACGATTGCCTGAAAGTACACTCGCTGCAACGATATCCTTCTGCTGGAGAAGTGCCTCGATCGCAGGCTCAATTGGGCCAGAATTTCCAATGCAGGTCGTGCAACCGTAGCCCACCAAATTAAAGCCTAATTCATTAAGATAAGGCTGCAATCCCGTTTTTTCCAAGTAATCGGTCACCACACGCGAACCCGGTGCCAGCGAGGTTTTCACCTTAGGATTCACGCTCAGTCCCCGTTCTACCGCCTTCTTTGCGACCAGACCTGCCGCAAGCATTACACTGGGATTGGAGGTATTGGTACATGAAGTAATCGCCGCAATCAGTACATCTCCATGAGCGATTTCAAGCTCAGTTGTTGGAAACTCCTCCCGAATTGCCTGCTCCTGCTCGTCTGGCAGCACCTCCTCGATCCGATCTGGAGTCGGACGATTGGTCATCATCTCGATCTCGGTGATGGTGCTTGTGTCTTTCGTACTTTGGTTTCCAGCACCCATCGGTACTGTCTCAGGTGCCTGTTCGCCTCCACCCTGATGCGATCGCTCTATATCAATATCTTGGGTGTTGCTAAACTTTACGCCGATCTCGGAAGCGGGTTTACTATACCCTGTCGCTGTCTGGGATTGCAGCGTCTCCAGGAAACCTGGTTTTACATTTTCCAGAGCAATTCTATCCTGAGGACGTTTTGGGCCAGCGATCGAAGGAGTCACTTCAGCCAGATCGATTTCCACTACCGTACTGTACTGGCATTCACCCTCTTGAGGAATCCCAAACATTTTTTGAGCGGTGTAGTAGTTTCGTAACGCATCTACCTTGGCTTGGCTGCGTCCGGTTGCTGCCAGATAGTCACAGGTTTTTTCGTCAATCGGGAAGAAGCCAATTGTCGCGCCATACTCAGGAGACATATTGCCAATTGTTGCGCGATCGGTCACGGATAAGGAAGACGCTCCCTCACCATGAAACTCTACAAATTTCCCGACTACTTTCGTCTTGCGAAGCAGTTCAGTAATATGAAGTACGAGGTCAGTGGCTGTGACTCCCTCCCGAAGCTTACCCTTCATGCAAACGCCTACTACGTCAGGAGTAAGGATGTAAACTGGCTGTCCCAACATGGCGGCTTCTGCTTCAATCCCCCCAACTCCCCAACCGACTACACCCAGTCCATTAATCATCGTTGTATGAGAATCTGTCCCGACAATGGTGTCAGGGTAGTAGACTCCCTCCTTCTCCAGCACTCCTTGAGCAAGGTATTCAAGATTTACCTGATGACAGATTCCAATTCCCGGTGGTATGACATTGAAGCTCTTGAAGGACTGCTGGCACCACTTAAGGAACTCGTAGCGAGAGATATTCCGCTTGAATTCCATCTCCAAATTAAGGTTAAATGCATCAGCTAGACCTGCAAAATCGACCTGTACTGAGTGGTCGATCACAAGGTCTACAGGCACAAGCGGTTCAATGATTTCGGCAGGTTGCCCCATTCGGGCTACAGCCGATCGCATCGCTGCCAGATCGACTCCGAGAGGGACTCCGGTAAAGTCTTGGAGCAACACCCTAGCAACGATAAACGGAATCTCAGCTGTGCGATCGGCATTCGGCTGCCAGGAGGCTAAGGTCGTAATGTCTGACTCTTGGATTTTCTTTCCGTCGCAATTCCTCATCAGCGACTCAAGAATAATCCTCAGACAGACAGGAAGTCGGGAGATTTCTCCGATTCCTGCCTCTTCAAGCTGAGGGAGTGAGTAGAAACGACCCTCTTTAGAGGAGGAAACGGGAAAGGTTTGAAGAAATTCAGTGCGATCAAATCCCATAGATGGAATCACAACTGGGCTTTTATTAGATGTCATGCTCATCGGTAGTCACGCGCTCTGGTAAATGTTGGATATCAAAGAATAAAGACTGAGCGTACTGTGTCAGTAGTCGCCATGTTATGAGCCTCCTATCGAGAGAACTTAATAAAAAAAGTTCACAGAAAGCAGACAAGAACTGGAAACAAAAAACACTTACCTGTCCAGTTTACTTGTTAGTGAAAACTTAGCTTGATTACAACTATTTTGTGTCTATCAACAGATAGTTTATCTTACTAAATCTCTGTACCTTTCGGCAGATACCTCTGACGTTTTCATTATCCCTACGGGTCGGGAAGATTCTCTTGTGACGCTTTGCTGGTCTACTTCAGAGTCTCTTAGCCTGTGCCTGTTGATTAGCATAATCCACAAGCACTCTGGTTAGATGGCAGCCCCATTAATCAGGGAATATTAACAATCTAATTGATATTCCTATTATGTACTTTGGGTACTTCATCAGCATCCAGGCAATCAGTGATGCCAATAATGTCTAGGTTTATGTATGTAAGGCATAGAGAAAGACATTTGTGGTTCAATACATCTTCTATCTTTCGAGATAAATTTCTCAGATTTTGTGCTATTTATAAGCGCGATCAAGAATTGAAAACGTTATCAAATATACGGATAGGCTTATCCAAACTTTGATACAGATTAGTAGTAAATTCATAGCTTTAACTACAGAGTTAAACCCTTTGGGAGCATGTCAGTTTTGCAAACAATCTCCTGCCCTCACCTCCCAGCCCCCTCTCCCAATACTGGGCGAGGGGGAGCCAAATTCCAGTTCCCCTTCTCAAGAGCGCTCTTGAGAAGGGGTTAGGGGATGAGGGCTTATTGACAGGCTCCCAACCCTTGTGTTTAAAAAAAGCCGTTAAAGAAGACCTTTAGAAAAATCTAATCAACCTCAATCAGTTGGCAAATCGCCTGTACAAGACCCAGTTCAGATTGACTTCCACGTACTGGATATATCTCACTGCGCCTGGGTCAAATTCCTGAAGTTACTGGAGAATTCTATGTCCAAAACTGCTACTCAATTATCAACTCGTCTGGATTATTACTATCAACAAATCAAGACCATTATTCTTTCACGCCAGAATCCGATCACAGGTTTACTACCTGCAAGTACTGCCGTTAATGCTCATGGTGACTATAACGATGCCTGGGTGCGAGATAACGTCTACAGCATTTTGGCGGTGTGGGGTTTGGCGCTAGCTTACCGCAAACTTGATGAAGATAAAGGACGTATCTATGAACTAGAACATAGCGTCATCAAGTTGATGCGTGGGTTGTTGTACGCGATGATGCGACAGGCTCATAAAGTTGAGCATTTTAAATATACCCAGGCGATAAAAGATTCTTTACACGCCAAGTACGATACCCAGACGGGTGACATTGTTGTTGGCGATGGGGAATGGGGACATTTACAAGTTGATGCAACCTCGCTTTGGCTGCTGATGCTTGCCCAGATGACCGCTTCAGGGTTGGAGATTATCGATACGATTGACGAGGTGAACTTTGTCCAGAATCTAGTTCACTACATCGGACGTGCCTATCGAACTCCCGATTATGGCATTTGGGAGCGAGGTAACAAGATTAATAATGCCCATCCAGAACTGAATGCTAGTTCCATCGGAATGGCAAAAGCGGCACTGGAAGCGATCAATAAATTAGATTTGTTTGGTGTCCGTGGTTCTCAAGCCTCCGTTATCCACGTCCTACCGGATGAAATTGCTCGCGCCCGAATTACACTGCAAAACCTGTTGCCTAGAGAATCTAACTCTAAAGAAGTTGACGCGGCTTTGTTGAGCGCGATTAGTTTTCCTGCGTTTGCGGTGGAAGATGAGGAGTTAGTGGAACGCACACGTTTGGAAATCATCAACAAACTGCAAGGACGATATGGTTGCAAACGCTTCTTGAGGGATGGACACCAAACGGTTTTGGAAAATTGCGATCGCTTGCACTACGAACCTTGGGAACTGCAACAGTTTGAAAATATAGAGTGTGAGTGGCCGTTGTTTTTCACCTACCTACTTCTGGATGGCATATTTCGGGGAGATGCAGCACAAGTCAAAGAATACCAGGAGCGTTTGGAGTCAATAGTAGTTGAACGCGATGGTTTACGTCTCCTACCAGAGCTTTACTACGTTCCCGCTGAGAATGTAGAGGCAGAGAAGGCAAATCCTCACAGCCAGCCACGTTTGGCGAACGAAAATATTCCATTGGTTTGGGCGCAAGGGTTGTATCTGCTGGGTCAGATGCTGAGTGAAGGGTTATTGTCCGTTGGCGATATTGACCCACTAGGACGCTACTTACGTGTAGGGCGGCAACGGGAAGTCGTCGTACAAATCGCACTGCTGGCGGAAAATGAAGATTTGCAAGCCAAACTGGAAGTCTACGGTATTGAGACGCAAACTCCTGAGCAGATAGAGCCGATTCAGGTGCGTCACGCAGGAGAACTGTCAGCCGCTTATACCCAAGTTGGGCGCAACGACAAGCTGGGTATGAGTGGACGTCCGGCGCGGCGTTTGCGGAGTCTGACAACATCAAGAATCTATCGCCTTCGGGGCGAGACAATGGTCTTCCTGCCGTGCATTTTAGACCCGCAGCAATTTTACCTAACGCTTGACTACCATTTCCTGGTGGAACAGATTAAAAGTGAACTGGCTTATATTCGGGATCATTGGAATCCACCGGGGCGTCCGACAATGACGCTAATGTTGACCCAGACGATGCTGGAGACGGGCAGCGAGGCGTTGTTGGCATTGATGCAGGAACTAAAAGATGGTCATTGTAATGGTGTAAAGGTCAAACTGGGGCGGCTAAATCAGCTAATACTGAAAGCTGGAAGTGAACGGATTGATTTTCTGCACGACTTTGAATTTTCTAAGGAGTCGGTCAAAGATACCATGTCACGACGGTATCACTTGGCTTGCGCGAGTGAGAAAAACTTGCCGTTGAACTATACCCAAGAATTTCAGATCGAGTCAGAAACCGAGGTGGGAATCTTGCTTTCTCAGTTGCGTGAGTCTCTTAACCTCTATGAGCAAATTCAGTTGTTGCAGAGGTTAACCCGTCTCTGCGGTCTTGAGTTTGACACAGGTTTGGGTGGCTGGGGGCAATCGGTTACGGTGGCGGACTTGCTCGATGAAGTCTACACAAAGGCAGGTCATACTGGAGTTTGGGCAATTATTCGTCAAGCTGCGGGATTGCGACAGATGGTCGATCTTTGTTTGTCGGACATGGTGACCAATCTCTTGGTACGTGGTAAGCAGATTGCAGTCGGCAAGTCTTACAGTGAAGCATCGCTGATTACAAGCCCGATGCCTAACGACCAAATTATGGAAAAAATCCATCAATTCTGTCGGGAGGATATTCGCGATCGCGTCTTGAGTCAGGAAATTCTGATCTATCTCGGTATGTTAATTAGGTCGGAACCCCACTTGTTCAAAGGTCTACTGACGCTACGTGTAGGTTATTTAATTCTACTGATTACCAGCGAACTGGCACGGGAGTTGGGTGTCACTCAGGATGAAGCCCATCAACAGTTGATGGAATTTACACCGTTTGAGGTGACTAGGCGACTCCGTTCCTGCTTAGCTGGGTATGCAGGGATGAGTCAGCTATTACATCAGCAAGAATCGCTACAGCTTAAACAAAACGAGAGTGAAATTGATTGGGTGGTACAACCAGCAACACAAGATGAAACAGAGGTGTCAGAAGGAGGCTGGTTGCGTTATCGGCAACAGCAGGGAAGTATGAACCGCCTTCCGCCTGACTTTTTCAAATGTGTTTGGCGCTTGATGAAACACGGCAAAGGCGTGTTAATTGGCGATAAGCTAGAGCCTCGTAATCGTCTAGATAGTGACTTTTTGCTGGCACAGATGACACCGGGGGAAAAGAATTTTGCTCTGCGAGTGGAGCATCTGCTCAATAAAATTTCAGCACCACAGTACAGACAAGTCAATGTTGAGACGCTGATAACGCTGGCTCAAGTATGCGATCGCAACCCCAACTTGCAAATCAAAGAATATATTGTGCTGGATGTGCTAATTGGTCATGCCGTGCGACTGGCATGGCTGGAACGCTATCCTGAACGAGCCAACCACTATGATGAGGACAAAGCCGCTGCGTGGAGCCTGTTTTACAACACGTCTCCTTGCGATTGTGCAAACTTTTACGTCAAAGCGTTCCGCTTCCTCACCCAAGTTAGGCAAGTCAGTGTTGTGAAGAGCTGATACCTAGCTGTTCACGAGTGCGATCGCTCATGAACAGCTTCTCCTTGTAAAGATACTCCTCAAGCATCATTTTCTGGAATGCAATCGTCATAATTGCCAAGCCTGCTGCAAAGACATACCTGCTCTCACCATTTGATAGAAGCTTAACTGCCAGCCGTCTATTGTGGCTTAACAAGGTATTCAGTTGAAATTTCTTCCACCTTGCCAGCTTTTGCCATCGCTTGATGAATCAATGCCGCCGCTTCAGCACGAGTGATGAGGATGTTTGGGTTTAGTTGTTGGCGATTGGGATGATTGACCACAATCCCTGCTTGTGTCGCTGCTGCCACAGCGTTAGTTGCATACTTAGGAATTTGAGCAGCATCTTGATAAACCTGTAAAACTTGGTTAGGAGCCGCAGGTGCAGGTAAATTCAGCCCACTATTGAGCGCTAGCAAGGCTTGCAGCTTAGAAATTTCTTGTTGAGGTCGAAAGACATTTCCAGGATAGCCTCGCATAAATCCGTTGGCGCTTGCTTGCCGAATTGCTGATGATGCCCAGAACTGGTTAGCAACATCCTTATAGTCTGCGGTATATCTTGGAGTGCCTGCAACGGGTTTCTCGGCAAACGCTTTATCTAACTGAGCCGCGAATGCTGCCCTGGTTACTGGTTCGTCAGGGCGGAAAGTTCCATCAGTATAGCCAGCGATGACTTCTCTCTGGGTTAGTGCTTCAATGTAAGGACGTGCCCAATAGTCTTGAGGAACATCTGAGAAACCCTTAACTGGAGTAGCTTCCGCTTCCGCTTCCTCTGTCTTTGCGGCTGGAGCGGCTCCCACTATTAAGGGACCCACCGCTCGCTGCCCTACTCTTCGTGGTCCTACTGTTGTTGGTGAAGGTGACGGTGTCTCTCTTGCTATTGGAGTGGGTAACGTTGCTTCTGGCGTAGGGCTAGGAATGATTAAAGCCCCTGGACTGGCTGGAGTAGTTGTTGATGAAGGATCTAAGGCTTCAAAACCAAACCGATTGTCCTTTTGACCAAGCAACACAGCCAAAATTGTGCCAATCACACCGAAGGCGACAACAACACCAATTAACTCATCGAAACCTAGATTAGACGAACGGGGGTCACGAGGCGGTAAATTCGTCATCGGCACTTCACCTAATTAGCGGCAACAATGTCTCAATTCTAGTGACGGACTTGCATTCCGGCTCACTTGCTTCCGGTTTTAGTTTAGCGGTAAAGTGCTTCTTATTGAAGCTCCCCGTTCTAGCTAGCACTAGAGTACAAGAATTCGAGAGAGATGTTGCACCCACTCGGTTTGGATTAAGACTACAAATTCAGATAACTGGTGAGAGTGATGCTGTTTGTATTGAGAAATTCTGGAAGTAGCGATCGCATTTTTCTGTTCATTGTCTAGACAACCGCATCAATTCCAAACGTTACTGAATCAAAGTATGAATTGTTGATTGAAAGGGTTCAGAAGAATTCTGAACTCCTGTATTCTTCTTGTTCATGCTCGTTACCCCAATCCAGCACCCTGAAGATTATGATTTTCGACCAGTCAGAGTTTGAGCTTCGGTGTGAGTGGGGTGAGCAAGGCGTGGCAAAACTTGCCCCAATTAGTGATGTTGTAGTTATTGTTGATGTCCTCTCTTTTTCAACGTCTGTTGAAATTGCGACTAATCGGGGAGCAACAATATTTCCTTACCGATGGAAGGATGAATCAACTGTTGATTATGCCCAATCTGTGAATGCCGAACTCGCAAGTCAGAAGCGTCAAGCTAGCAATGGCTACTCCCTCTCTCCTGTCTCACTGGTTGATATTCCGGCTGGAACCAGACTTGTCTTACCATCACCCAATGGTGCTTCTCTGACTTTACGCACCGGGCAAACACCGACACTAGCTGGCTGTCTGCGTAACTGTAAGGCTGTTGCAGATTTTGCCCGAAGCTATGGAACCAAGATTGCTGTTATCCCTGCTGGCGAACGCTGGGAAGATCGAAGTTTACGTCCAGCTTGGGAAGATTTGATTGGGGCGGGTGCAATTCTCAGCTACTTAGATGGAAGACTCTCACCAGAAGCAGAAGTAGCTGTAGCAGCATTTCAGAATTTGAAAGGTAATCTCGGCACCACTTTGGAACAATGTAGTTCAGGTAAAGAGTTGGTTGCACGGGGATTTGCAAAAGATGTTGAACTTGCCGCCGCTATCAATATCAGTAGTTGTGTTCCGTTATTGGCTGATAACGCCTACCGCCTTCCATCTTTTGTTAAGAAAGATGCGATTAATGCATAGGGGCTAGGGGGATCTAAGGGGCGAGAAAACACGCCCTAGCCTCTAGCCTATGAAGAATGCGATCGCCACAAGCGGTAATGTGGGATTAAGGGAGTTAGCGATCGACAACGAAAACAGCACAATGGCTTCAAACGCATACGACTACGACGTAATCACAATCGGAGGTGGACACAACGCCCTGATTACCAGCGCCTACCTAGCTCAAGCTGGCTATAAAGTGGGAGTGTTTGAGCGTAGAGATATTATTGGGGGCGCTGTCTCTACTAAGGAAATTGTGCCAGGATACCGCTTCGACATTGGCGGCAGCGCACACATCCTGATTCGCTTAACACCGATTGTGCAGGAATTGAAGCTAGAGGATTACGGGCTAGAGTATATCGAACTAGACCCCATGTTCTTTGCCCCGTTTCCCGACGGTGATGCGGTATTCTTCTACCGAGATGAAGCAAAAACTATTAATCATCTAGAAGCCAAATTTCCCGGACAAGGCGAAGCTTACGCCCGTTTCTTAAACGATTGGCGACCCTTGATGATCCAGATCAAAGACTACTTCTTGAGTAGTCCTAGCCCATTCGAGTTGGGCAAGAAGATGATTGCTGGTAAGTCTAAGCAGGTGGGTTGGTTCAATACATTCCAAACGCTGTTTAGACCATTTGGTCAAGTCGTGGATGATTACTTCACTGAAGAGAAGATTAAAGCACCATTAGTCTGGATGGCTGCCCAATCTGGCCCACCACCTACTGAATCGCTGAGTGGCCCATTTGTACTTTGGCAACCGCTTTACCATGAAGGCGGTGTCGCCCGACCGAAGGGTGGTTCGGGAATGCTAACGCAAGCGATCGCAAAGCACATTACCGCTCATGGTGGAGAGGTACACTTAAATGCACCTGTCGAAAAGATTCTCGTAGAAGACGGACGTGCTGTTGGCATCGAAGTTGAAGGACAGACTTACACCGCACGGACAGTAGTTGCCGGAACTCATGCGATCGAAACATTTGGGAAACTCTTGCCACCTGAACATCGACCGAGAGGCGCAAAAAGAATGCGGACAGGTAATGGCTTTGCCGTTATGCTGCGTCTGGCACTGGATTCTCCGATCTCCTACACAGCCCATCCCGGTAAAGATGCTCGTGTTGCCTTGCAACTACTCTGTCGCGATCGCCAGCAAATCAACACTGCTTTCAGTGACTACCAGAAAGGTGAACCCGCACAAGACCCGCCCATCTTTGCAATGAGCTTCAGTGGGGTCGATGATACACTAGCTCCACCTGGTGGTGAAGTGTTGTGGTTGTGGGGACAGTATTTCCCTTACGAACTTGCCTCCGGAAACTGGGATGATCGGGCTGAAGAAGTATCCGAGAATATTCTAGATACCTTTGAGAAGTATGCTCCTGGAACCCGTTCCAAGATAGTTGGGCAATTATTCCAGCATCCCTTATGGTTAGAGCGTGAACTTGGCTTGTACCGAGGCAATGTCATGCACTTGGAAATGAGTATGGATCAGATGTTTATGCTGCGCCCTTTCCTTGGCATGGCTAACTACAAAACGCACCTCAAGGGGCTGTACCTAACTGGGGCAAGCACACATCCAGGTGGCGGAATCATGGGTGCATCAGGTCGCAATGCTGCACGGGTGGTACTCAAAGACTTAGAGCGTAAGAAACTTTGAGCTTCAAGGGATGGCGCACACCATTGAACGCGAGATTCCCGACTTCTCAAAGAAGTCGGGAATCTGAACTTCTGATAGAAACTTCTTAGCATTTTGAGTGTTTTTACCTCTAACCATTGAAGTTATGTTAAGTTCTATTTCCTTAGAAAGATAACCCTTAGGAGTACTTCTGAATACTGAGTCCTACCTCTTCCCTACTTATAGATTTGAACTAAAGGAAGAGGCTTTAAATGATGTTTATAGGGAGCATGAAACCATAAACTTCTAGGAGTATATACTTATGGTTTCTCAACCCTATGCGGTCTATCGGCTTCTTCTTCTAGTCTTTTGTGCTGTTCTTGGCATCGGTTTAATTCATGTAGGTTATCTTTTTGCCCTGTTCAATTATTTAAACTTTTAACATATTACAAATCGTTGTTTGAGTCGTAGCAGTGATATCCAAAACTACCGGATTAGTTTTGGTAGATTTCAATCTTCTAATTTTTGTAAGAGTGGGTTTCAAGAGTGTTCATAGTTTTCTATTTTTGTTAATTAAAACTAACTTCTTTCAAGAAAGATATCAAACTTAAATACTACAGTTTTTACAAAAACTATCTGGTTTATTATTTAAGTTGAATATAGCTTTTTTAATATAACCAAGGATTTGAGATATGAATCAGGACAATGATCAATCAATCCCTATTAGCAAACTTGCGGCTAAGCTCAAAACTGAAGTTGAGGAGGTTGAAGCTAAACAAGAGGAGCTAGAAGCTAAACAAGAGGAGCTAGAAGCTGAGCATAGTAAGATTCATCATGCTTCAGAAGAAGTCAAAGCTGAACAGGTTCAGGTTCAGCGTAAACGTAGCGAGCTTGAATATAGGCTCCAAGAGGTTAGGAATGAAGTTTAATCTAACAATAAGGTCTTATTCGCCCCCTAAATCCCCTAATTCTGGGGACTTTATTGCAGTTCTCAAATAAGTGGAGTACACTCAACTTCTGCCCTTTGCCCTCTGCCTTCTGCCTTCTGCCTGAAAGCCAACTACTTTGTACCTCAGCAAATAGAGAAACGCTATAAACTCCGGTTCCCCCAAAGTTGGGAGATAGGGGGGCAATTTGAGAAACCCCGTTAACCCTAGTAGAGTTAACGGGGGTATTAGCTAATTAAACAGCGCTTAGGTGAGCTTGAAGAAGGCAACCGCTAATGGTGGCAGGGTAATATTCAGTGAATAAGGGCGCCCGTGATAGGGGATTTCCTCAGCTTGTACTCCACCTAAATTACCCAAGCCACTACCACCGTATTCAGAGGCATCGCTGTTGAGCAATTCTTGCCAGAAGCCAGCAGCAGGAACACCGACTCGGTAGTTGAAGCGAGGTAAGGGAGTAAAGTTGCAGATTATCAGCACTGTTCCTGTAGGATTTGGGTTCCAGGCTTCAGGTTCTAGGCGAGTTGGCGATATCTCACCCTTAACCCCTGACACCTGAATGCTGCCTTTGCGAATTAAGCTGATGGTGCTGTTTTGGGAATCGTTGCAATCAATCCACTCAAACCCGGAGGGGTCGAAGTCGAGTTCGTGAAGTGCGCTTTCTTGTCGATAAGTGCGATTCAGGTCAGCTACCCATTTTCGTAAACCTTCATGCATGGGATTCTCCAACAGATGCCAGTCTAAGCTACTGTCGTGTTTCCACTCCTGCCATTGCCCAAACTCGCCGCCCATAAATAGCAGCTTCTTCGCAGATTGAGCGTACATATAGCCAAAAAGCGATCGCAAATTGGCAAACTTCTGCCAGTAGTCTCCCGGCATTTTGTCAATCAATGAACCCTTGCCATGCACCACTTCATCATGGGACAGCGGTAAGACAAAATTTTCATTAAATGCATACAGCATTCGGAAAGTCAAGGAATTGTGATGGTATTTCCGGTGAATTGGGTCATTGCTCATGTAGTTGAGCGTGTCATGCATCCAACCCATGTCCCACTTCATTCCGAAGCCTAAACCACCTAAGAAGGTTGGGCGAGATACCATCGACCAGGATGTAGACTCCTCAGCAATCGTGACGGTATCAGGGAAGCGCTGGTAAACAGCTTCATTGAAACGACGTAAGAATGCGATCGCTTCTAGATTCTCATTACTGCCATGTTGATTCGGTATCCATTCCCCTTGCTTACGGGAGTAGTCCAGATAAAGCATAGAAGCCACCGCGTCCACCCGCAACCCGTCAATATGGCATTTCTCTAACCAAAAGAACGCACTACTGATGATAAAACTGCTAACTTCATTGCGTCCATAGTTAAAGATCAAACTACCCCAGTCAGGATGGTAACCCTGACGTGGATCAGCGTGTTCGTAAAGATGTGTCCCGTCAAAGTAGGAGAGTCCATGCTCATCAGTAGGGAAGTGAGACGGCACCCAATCCAAAATCACACCAATATCATGCTGGTGCAGGTAGTCCACCAAATACATGAAATCTTGAGGCGTTCCGTAACGGCTAGTCGGGGCAAAGAAGCCTGTAGTTTGATAACCCCAAGAACCAAAGAAAGGATGTTCCGTAATTGGCAGAAACTCAACATGGGTATAACCCATCTGCTGCACATATTCAGTCAGCTTCGGCGCAAGTTCTCGGTAGCTAAGAGAACGATTGCCGTCTTCAGGGACTCGCATCCATGAGCCTGTATGGACTTCGTAAATTGCAATTGGAGCATCCAGAGCGTTATGCTTCTGGCGCTTGTTCATCCACTCGGAATCATTCCAGGTATACTCAGTGTCCCAAACCACAGAAGCGGTTTTGGGCGGCACCTCATACGCCAGTGCAACGGGGTCAGCTTTCTCTACCTCATAACCCCCGTGGGAAACGATGTGGTACTTGTAAATAACACCTTTGCTAATCCCAGGAATAAAACCTTCCCAGATTCCGGTATAGCCTCTAGCCGTTAAGGGGTGGCTATCTCGATTCCAGCCATTAAAGTCACCTTTGACAGAGACATAAGCGGCGTTGGGTGCCCAGACAGCAAAGTAAGTTCCTTCAACCCCATTGTGTGTTAGCTGGTGAGAACCTAGCTTTTCATACAAGTTAAAGTGAGACCCCTCATTAAATAGGTAGAGGTCGTCCTCGGTGAGCAGCGTCACATTAGTACTAACTGCTGATTGAGTCGTAACCATGATTTATTTCCTCCTTGTTTTAGCGGTTAGCTTTCAGCTAGGGATAGTCTTTAAAAGCTGATAGCTGATAGCTTCTTAATCTGAAAATTCCAGCAATTGGAGAATCCGTTGAAGTGGGATTTCTGCCCAATCAGGGCGATTGTTAAGTTCGTAACCCAACTCATAAACGGCTTTTTCCAACAGATAAGCATCTAGCAGCACTTGCAGTTCTTGCGAAGACTTCGGTAAGAAAGTCGCTTCTGCGGCTGTGAGTAGATAGCTATTGAGGAAAGCACTGGCAACCCAGCCATACCAAAACTGCGCCCATTGCTCCATAGTTGGGAGACTTTCAGGACGAATCATCCCACTATCGACTTCATTGCGGAGTGCCTGGTTTACCGCGTAGTTGAAGGATTGCAGCATCCCGGCGACATCTCGCAGAGGACTCCGCTTCATCCGCCGTTCACTCATCGGGCGGGCGGGTTCTCCTTCAAAATCAATGATGATGAAGTCTTTACCCGTGTAGAGAACTTGCCCCAGATGGTAGTCTCCGTGATTACGGGTTCGTTGACCTGTAATCTTTAGGTTCAAGATTGACCCAAAGCGATCCATCAGTTGTTCCTGACGGTTAAGGACAGTCTGCCCCAAGTGTTGTGTTTCTGGTGGCAGTTGTGAAAGTCGCTTTTTCAGCAACAGTAAGCTGCGCCCTGCCAAGTTACGCATGTACTGATAGATTGATCGCTGGTAGAACGACGTAAAGCCTTCCGGGGCAAAATCAGGATTTTCTGAATCAGACGCTAATGCCAAGTGCAGTTCAGCGGTGCGCTGACCTAAAAGTTCACTACTGGCTAAGTAAGAACCAATAATTTCCTTCGCTAGATCGGGAATACCAACTGACAAATCAGAGACGAGGGCGTTGGATGGCAGTTCTACTTGATTGATATCAATTTGCCTAACCAGCACTTGCTCGAAATAGTCGCGTAAACCATCCAGTGTATAAGACCAAGCATCTCTGGTATCTGGGACAAACTCTTGTAATATCCCAAGCGTCACAGGTTGGCTTCCTGGGCTACGGTACTCCAATGCCCCAGCGACAGAGGCAAAGTGTTGGGTGAGTTTTTTCCCAGTCAAGAAGCGCCCAATTTCCAAGTCTGGGTTGAGTCCTTCCTCAACTTTACGGAAGAGTTTGAGGATGAGCTTTTCGCCGTAAACTACTGATGTATTGCTTTGTTCTCCTTTGAGCAAGCGAGGTTCAAGCTCTAAGGATTCTATGGGGAATTGCGCGATGACATCAGTTGTCGTGGCGAGGAGTTCACCAGCACTTCCCTTGTAGCGACGTGCTGATGCGATCGCTTCCAAGGGGAAGGCCAAGAAGTCTTTGTCAGCTAAAGCATCTACCAACAGCCCAACTTCATTGGTTCCCTGAACCTTAAGTTGCGCGATCGCTTGATCGTAATGACTTCCATCACGCTCACTACCACCACTCTCTTGCTCTTTTGCGGAATCACTAACGCTAACATAGGCAATTGGCAGGATATACGTTTCAGGCAATCCTTCTGTATAATCCACCTGTAGCCAAATGATATAAGCCTCACTGTCTCGGTACGGGACTGGCACTACCTCAGTGATTTGCGTCGTTTGAATTGTCCGGGCTTTACCACCAAACCAACGACGGGTAGAGAGATATCCCGGCAAAACTCCAGCGAGTGTTGTTCTTGATTCACTGGCAAACACATTCTGCCATTGACCACTGATAACCAGATTCGGCAGTTGGGCTTGTGGTCTGCGTAGCGGCGAAGCTTCCTCTTGCAACTCTAAGGTAAACCAGTAGAATGCATGGGGGCTAAGGCTGAGGAAGTATGGCGACTCACCAACAGCCGGGAACTCGGTACGACCAAAAATTTCAATCGGCACCATGCCTCGGAATGCCGATAAGTCCAATTCCACCGTTTGGACAAAGCGCGACAAATTCACTACGACCAGGATATTTTCACCATTGTAGGAACGAAGAAAAGCCAAGACTTTGCGGTTTTCTGGATAGAGAAACTCAAATGTTCCACGACCAAAGGCTTGATAACGTTCCCTGGTTGCAATCAGGCGTTTCATCCACCACCAGAGAGACTGCGGGTTAGCGCGTTGGGTTTCAACGTTGATCGATTCGTAGTGATACTCTGGGTCAACAGTTGGCGGTGCATACAGCTTTTGGGGATTCGTGCGACTAAAGCCGGCGTTGCGATCGCCACTCCACTGCATGGGAGTCCGGACACCATTGCGATCGCCTAAATAAATGTTGTCTCCCATCCCGATCTCATCCCCGTAGTACAACACCGGAGTACCTGGGAAAGAGAGCAATAGAGCATTCATTAATTCAATCCGGCGGCGGTTATTCCCCATCAACGGAGCCAAACGGCGACGGATACCCAAGTTAATTCTTGCCTGAAGATCTTGAGCATAAACCCGATACATATAGTCTCGGTCTTCATCGCTCACCATTTCCAGAGTCAATTCATCATGGTTGCGGAGGAACAATGCCCACTGGCAGTTATCGGGAATTGCAGGAGTCTGCTGAAGAATATCAATAATTGGGAAGCTATCCTCCATCTGCAACGACATGAACAAGCGCGGCATCAAGGGGAAATGAAAGTTCATGTGACATTCATCCCCAGCGGCATAATATTGAACCGCATCCTCTGGCCATTGATTCGCCTCAGCCAGAAGCATCCGATTGGGGTACTTTTCGTCTACGTGCTTGCGTAGCTGCTTCAAGAAATCATGAGTCGCTGGCAAATTTTCGCAGTTCGTCCCTTCCTCCTCATATAGATAGGGCACTGCATCCATGCGTAGCCCATCCACTCCCATCCCCAACCAGAAATCGAGGACATCAAAGACAGCTTGGCGCACCGCAGGACTTTCATAATTTAAATCTGGCTGATGTGAGTAGAAGCGATGCCAGTAATAGGCTTTGGTAAGCGGGTCCCAAGACCAATTAGAGGTTTCAAAATCTTGGAAGATAATCCGTGCGTCTTGGTATTTTTCGGGCGTGTCACTCCAGACATAAAAATCTCGCTCCTTACTGCCCTTAGGTGCTCTGCGTGCTCGCTGAAACCAAGGATGTTGGTCAGACGTGTGGTTAATAATTAACTCAATAATTACCCGAATACCTCGTTGATGAGCAGCATCTAAAAGGTCTTGGAAATCTTCTAAATTGCCATAGATCGGGTTAATACTCGTGTAATCAGCAATATCGTAACCATCATCCCGCAATGGGCTAGGGAAGAATGGTAATACCCAAATTGCAGTGATGCCTAAATCTTTCAGGTAATCCAGCTTTTCTGTCAGACCCCGAAAGTCACCAATACCATCATCATTACTATCAGCAAAGGCACGAATTGGTACCTCATAAATGATGGCATCCTTGAACCATAAAGGGTCATCATTCAATATCGAGTGATGATTTTGCATGGATAGTTTTTAGATTTTAAGTTTTAGATTCAGGGGTATATTGCACTGGCTAGGTTCATTTGTCCAACTGTCAATAGAAGTAATTATTTAGACTGAGAACCTAATCTTGGAAATAGGTGTTAGGGGTTAGGTTGTAGGTGGTAGGGGGGAGGGATTTTCATCGCAACGTTAGTGAGCAACTGGTCATGGACATCTAACTAAAAACAATTTCAACGGTTGTAACTTTCCGGTATCAAAGCACTCCAACCTACTTTTCCAAGGGTTATTCGGGCTTATTCAAGAGATTAGTTGACACTCGCTAAAATCAAAACTTGCATCCTTCGTCAGACAAGCTCTTGGCTGAATTGCAAGGGATAGGTCTATGTATTAGCGACAAACCTATTCCTTTAGGAAGAGAGGAGTGCGACCCAAGAGCTAGTCGTTACTGTCTGATCACGAAGATATGAGCTGGAGTTACATGGGGCTTGAGTTCCACATAGTTAGACTCACCCCACCACGTATATTGGGCATCGTTGAGCAAATCGAACAACTGATAGGGCTTGTCAGGCTTGAGTCCTAATGACTCTAGGGGCAAATGAAGCCAACCGGACTGAGTATAGTGGGGATCGAGGTTCACAACCATCAACATCAGATCTCTCATGTTCTCAGTCTGCTTGCTGTAGCAGATAATCTGCTCATTACTGATCTGATGGAATCTCAGCCCTTTATCACTCTGCAAGGCTGGATGATCTCGACGGATCTGATTGATCCGTGAAATCCAACCTTTGATGCTGTAAGGACTGTCTAAGTCCCAAACCCGCATTTGGTATTTTTCCGAATCCAGATATTCTTCACTTTTCTCCCGCAGAGGTCGGTTTTCACAAACCTCATAAGCTGGTCCGTAAATGCCGTAGTTGGCTCCCAATGTCGCGGCTAGAGCTAACCTAAGCTTAAAAGCAGGTTGCCCTCCCTGTTGGAGAAACTCAGGGAGAATATCTGGGGTATTCGGCCACAGATTCGGTCGGAAGAACTCGCACACTTCCGTTTGTGTCAATTCCTTGAAGTACTCGGTTAACTCCCACTGTGTATTGCGCCAGGTGAAATAAGTATAGGAGTGGGTAAAGCCTAGCTTTGCAAGGCGGTACATCACTTTGGGGCGAGTGAAGGATTCAGAGAGGAAAATGATATCGGGATACTCTTGCTTGACTTCCCCAATCATCCACTCCCAGAAATTAAACGATTTAGTATGAGGATTGTCCACCCGGAAGATACGCACTCCCTGGTCAATCCAGAACAGTACAACGCTTTTTAGTTCTTCCCAAAGGTTCTGCCAGTCTTCCGTTTCAAAGTCGATTGGGTAAATATCTTGATACTTTTTAGGGGGATTTTCGGCATACTGGATTGTCCCATCGGGTCTGTGCTTAAACCACTGGGGATGTTCCTTCACATAAGGGTGGTCGGGGGAGCATTGGTAAGCCAAGTCTAAGGCGATTTCGATGCCATGCTCAGCCGCTTTGGAGACAAACGAGCGGAAGTCCTCTAAGGTGCCTAATTTTGGGTTGACCGCCTTGTGTCCGCCTTCTGGGCCACCGATTCCCCAAGGTACACCGACATCTTCTAACTCAGCTTTAGTTACGTTATTTTTGCCTTTACGGAAGGTGATGCCAATCGGGTGGATTGGCGGGAGATACAGAACATCAAAGCCCATAGAAGCAATGTAGGGCAGACGGGCTTCGCAGTCCGAGAAGGTGCCATGCTTGCCAGGTTCTCCACAGGAGCGTGGAAACATTTCGTACCAAGTGCTGAAGCGGGCTTTCTCTCGGTCAACGGTAATCTGGAGTGTTTTTTCGTAAGTTGTTGCGAGTTCTCGGTCGGGGTACTTGTCTACCAGGGCGACTAATTCTTGTGCCAGTGTATTGTCTGGTAGGAGTGCAGAGTTCTGTTTTTCTCCAGCCCGAAGTTTTTGTGCCCAAGCTTTCAACTGTTGGGCATCATCACCCGATGCCCGTTGACTCGCTTGTTCAACCAGTTCCGCTCCAATTAGCCAATCGACTGACACTTCCTGTCCTGCGTCCAATTTCTTCGCCATGTCTCGCCGCCAGGACTTAAAATGGTCAACCCAGCCCATGACGGTGTAGAGATAGCGTCCCTTATCAGAAACTGTGAATTCTCCTTGCCAACGGTCATTGACTAAAGGAGACAAGGGTGTTTCTCGCCACTGTTCGGAGGCTTCCGGACGGTACAAAATGACACCTGCGATCGCATCGTGACTATCGCAGAACATATCGGCTTCAACATGGACTTTCTCACCGATAGTTCGCTTAATCGGAAAACGACCCCCATCAATTACTGGGGAGACTCCTTCAATCTGAACTCTTCGTCTACCTTCGGTAGGCAGCATTTACAGCACCCTCCCCATCTAGTTGATTAAGTTTTTTGAAATTATAGGAATCAAGAAATCTATTTGACTCTTTCTATAGGTGGAATGAACCGCAATAGCCGAGAGGTCACGTTATTGCTTCACCAAGCGCGACCGCATCAGTCTAAAGGGAGGTTTAGAGTTTAAGTCATAAGCCACTGAAAGAATTCCATTGGGGGATTGTGACCTATCCCTGTCAAGGTGGCAGGTGGTAGGGTGAGCGGCGAGTCTTGGAGTTAGAATTTCCCCGAAGTCCTAATATGACCAAGTCTTGAGCTAGATTTTTCCCTAAAACCTACCACCTACTCGAGAATTATTTTACTAATGATTCCTACGATTTCTACAATTCCAATTCAGCATCTCGCTTCAGGCGATCGCCTTTCTATCCAAGTCTATAAGTTTATTGGCGCTCAAGCTGGGAAAAAGGCATACCTACAAGCCAATCTCCATGGGGCGGAAATTGTTGGTAATGCAATTATCCATCAGCTAATTGAGTTTTTAATGACTCTTGATGCTACTCAGCTTACAGGAGAAATCTGGCTCGTTCCTGTTTGTAATCCTTTGAGTACCAATCAACGAACTCATTTCTTCTCGACAGGGCGTTATAACATCTATGACGGGAAAGACTGGAATCGAATCTTTTGGGATTATGAAAAGGAATGTGACGATTTAGAAGAGTTTGCCAAGTCTCAAGTTTATCTTGACCCTGCTGAGATCAGACAAAATTATCTTAAACGAATCCAGTTTGGCTTGAAAAAGCAATTTGAAAAAATTCAATCTCCTACTGGATTGCCATTTAATGAGCGATATCGCTATCACTTACAGTCTTTATGTTTTGATGCTAACTATGTTATTGATATTCATAGTTCTAGTAACCAAGCAATAGACTATTTATATTGCTTCCAAAGTCGGGAGGAAACTGCTAAAGCTTTTCTACTAAATTATGGAATTCTTATGAGTGAATATGATGGACATACCTTTGATGAGGCGTTTATTAAGCCTTGGTTAGAACTGAAGAAGAAACTAGTAGAGTTTGGGAAAACCATTCAATTTGATATTGAGTCTTGGACACTGGAATGTGGTTCTGGGATGCAAATGAATCGAGAGTCAGTCAAACGAGGTATTCAGGGCATCAAAAACTATTTAGCCCAAAAGGAAATATTAAAAATTCCGGGGTTTCCTATAGCAAAGACAGCCGAACATGAAATTAAGTTCACTATAAAAAGTCAAGTTAAACAATACTACGCTCCGTCAGGGGGGATGATTCAGTCAAGAGTCGAGTTGGGAAGTTCTATTCAAGCGGGGCAACTACTATACCAAATACTGACTTTTAATAAAAATGGAGAATTACCTGTATTAATTGATATCTGCGCTGAAGCGGAGGGTTTGGTTTATGATGTTTCGACTAATTATGCTGCAAATGAAGGAGAGTATGTTCTCTCTGTACTGTAGTTATAGCGGTTTTTAGATAGATGAGATACAGCGGGATGTGTGTGGAACTTAGAGACAGCAAGGAAAACAAAAAAGCTGAGACGGATCTAAATTGCATATCTTGATGATGAGACAAAAACTCTTATTCCTTCTGCCTTGTCTCCTCAATAATGCAATTTAAATGCAGATTAGCGTATTGCGTTTGTGCGATCGCATTTATTTTGCGGCTGAATAGGAATCTGAATTACTCCCTTCCCGCTAGAAGATTATGTATTATCACCCGGACTAAAGAGCGATCGCAAATACTTCAGTTTCGGAGTTACTTTACAGAAACTTCATAAGGAATGTTTTCTGTATCACTTTACACGTTTTTTGACTCAATGATAACGTCTAAAAGCGGTCAAAAGTCCATGAAAATACGTTAAATCCAGGTAAAGATTGCGTAAATTTTAGGTAAAAACTGCACCCAGATTTCAAGAAACTCCGAACTTGTACTGAAAAGCTCTTCACACATCACTCATGGCAGACTTTCAACTCCAGATTTTGCACGCCTCTGACATGGAAAGCGGAATTCCCGCTCTAGAGGATGCAGTCAATTTCTCAGCCGTTGTTAATGGTTTGAGAGACACGTATGACAACACCCTCATTCTGTCGTCGGGTGATAATTACATTCCTGGCCCCTTCTTTTCTGCAAGTAGCGATCGCGCCCTGCGGGATGTTCTAGGTCGTGAAGGTGTAGGACGAGCTGATATCCAGATTTTGAATGAAATTGGCTTCCAGGCGTCTGCCTTTGGAAACCATGAATTTGACTTGGGTACTTCAACCGTTGCGGAACTCATCGGTAGTAGCAATGGCTATGTCGGAACGCAGTTCCCCTATCTCAGCTCCAACCTGGACTTTACCACGGACAGCAATTTGGCTCGGTTTGTTGTTGAAGATGGACAAGCTCCCCAACCCAACAGCATTGCTAGTAGCGTTATCCTTACCGTGGGTTCAGAAGATACCAACGACAACGGCGTCCTGGATGATGGGGAAGACACTGATGGTGATGGCACTCTCGATCTAGGAGAACGGATTGGTGTTGTTGGTGCAACCACTCCCACACTGCGCTCTATCTCCTCTCCGGGTAATGTCGGAGTTTCTCCTGCTGATCCAACAGACTATGCTGCCTTAGCGGCTGAGATTCAGACGAGTGTTGATGAGCTAACAGGTACAGGCATCAACAAAGTTGTTCTGCTGGCTCATATGCAGCAAATTAACATCGAGCAGACTCTGGCAGGGCTTCTGCAAGATGTGGATGTAATTATTGCAGGTGGTTCCAACACCTTACTCGCTAACCCTGATGACCCACTGAGGAGTGGAGACACTAGCGCAGGGACATACCCAATTGAGCTGACCTCTGCCAGTGGTCAACCAACGTATGTGGTCAACACGGACGGTAACTGGCAGTATGTTGGTCGCTTGGTGCTGGACTTTGATGCGAACGGCATTATCACCAACATTAGTGAAGATAGTGGCGCTTACGCAACGGATGATTTAGGCGTTGATACGGTTTATGGTACCGATGTCAATCCTGAAGAGGTGGCTGACCCAGAGGTTGTTGCCATTACCGATGCTTTGAGCGAAGTTATCAATACCAAGGATGGCAACATCTTTGGTGAAACAGAGGTATTCCTCAATGGGACTCGGAACGATGTGCGGACTCAGGAAACCAACTTGGGGAACCTCACGGCTGACGCTAACCTTTTTGCTGCCCAACAAGTTGACTCCACTGTTCTCCTTTCCCTTAAAAATGGTGGTGGCATCCGGGACAATATTGGCGCGATTGAGGCAGCGCCAGGTTCCACAGACCCTAACGATTTTGATAGGCTCCCACCACCAGCGAATCCTCTGGCAGGTAAGGAGGAAGGAGATGTTTCTCAGCTAGATATTGAGAACTCGTTGCGCTTTAACAATGCCCTGAGTTTAGTCACCGTAACAGCGGAGCAACTCCTTGAGGTACTAGAGCATGGTGTTTCTGCGACAGAACCAGGGACAACGCCTGGTCAGTTCCCTCAAGTGGGTGGCTTGGCTTTCAGCTTTGATGCAACCTTGCCAGCAGGAGAGCGCGTTCAGACTGTGGCAATTAAGGATTCAGAAGGGAACCTAATTGAGACGGTTGTTGAGAATGGGGAAATCGTAGGCGACCCGACGCGCACGTTCCGGATGGTGACTTTGAGCTTCCTCGCTCAGGGAGGCGATGGCTATCCCTTCCCTGAATTTGGCGATACGCTAAACCAAGTGGACTTGGTAGACCCAGGAGTACGGACAGGGACAGCGACGTTTGCTGACAATGGTACAGAGCAGGATGCTTTTGCGGAGTACATCAATCAGCTTGGCACCTTTGAGAGCGAAGATGTCGATCCGTCTCAAGACCTGCGGATTCAAAACCTTTCAGCGCGGGAAGATAACGTTCTGGAAGCTCCGAATATCCTCAACGGGACTGCTGATAGTGAGACCTTGATTGGTTCTAGCGATCGCAACGATATCATCAACGCAGGTGCGGGGAATGACCTCGTGGCGGGTGAATTAGGGGATGACCGGATTTTTGGTGAAGACGGTGATGATGTGTTGCGGGGCGACCTCAACAGTCGTGAACCTGGCGGTACCGTTGGGGGTGATGACCAAATCTATGGCGGCGCAGGTAATGACCGAATTGGTGGTAAAGCTGGTAATGATTCCCTCTACGGTGATGAAGGCGACGACCAAATCTATGGTGATGCGGGTGATGACCTGATTCGGGGGGGTTTGGGTAATGACATACTCGTTGGCGATGACTTCTCCGGTGGTACTGGTCGCGATACCTTTGTGCTAGCAGCGGGTGAAGGCACTGATACTATCCTCGACTTCCAAGTTGGTATTGACTTCATTGGCTTAGCAGATGGATTGAGCTTTGGTCAGTTAGCGATCGCGCAAGAGGAAAACAACACTTTGATTAGTTTCAATGACGAAACTCTAGCGCTTCTAACTGGGATTCAAGCAAGTGTGCTGATTGACAGCGCTTCTACTACTTTCACGGTAGTCTAGTGGAGCTATCAGCATTGGCAGAGGTTTTCCTCTAGCACAAGAGTCTTTAGTCCGCAGTCTCTAGCCCCTTTGAATTGTGGTTGACTTTACGGTAGCTATTTGTACGTACAACGGAGAAAGTCGTTTGCCTAAGGTTTTAGAGCGATTGCGAATTGCCTTAGGTAACGTTACTTCTCCTTCTGCTTTTATCGCCTTGGCTGATAGCGCGTTCTGCTTGGCTACTGAGGCATCAGGCAAAGTCAGCACTAATACAGCCGAGTTAACTGCTTGTGACTTGGCTACTGCTAGGCTAAGGCAAACGGCATTCGATAAAGGTCATTCTTTACAGCTTGACGCTCAAGAACAAACGCTAATACCGTCTCAAGACAAACATTTCTCCTGGGAAGTGATTGTTATCGATAACAACAGCAATGACAATACTGCAAAAGTTGTCCAAGACTATCAATCCAATTGGTCTAAAGAGTATCCCCTGAGATATTACTTTGAACCCACCCAAGGAATAGCTTTTGCTCGACGCCGCGCCATCAAAGAAGCTCAAGGGTCTTTAATTGGCTTTTTGGATGATGATAACTTACCAACTCCTAACTGGGTTTATGAAGCTTATTGTTTTGGTCAGTTGCATCCTCAAGCTGGAGCTTATGGTAGTCAAGTTTACGGAGAGTATGAAAGCAAACCTCCAGAAAATTTTCAGAGAATATCGTGTTTTTTAGCAATTGTCGAACGCGGTCAAGAACCTTTTCGATATGACCTTCGCAACGGTCTACTTCCCGTGGGAGCAGGACTTGTCATTCGCAAGCAAGCCTGGATAGATTGTGTTCCTGGTCGCCCTTTTTTCAAAGGAGTATGCACGACATCTCTGTTATCAAAAGGGGAAGATTTAGAAACGTTATCTTACATCATTCAAGGAGGATGGGAGATTTGGCATAACCCTCAAATGTGCATTTATCACCACATACCCCCTTGGCGGTTAGAAAAAAGGTATTTAGCGAAACTCTTGCGAGGAGTAGGTTTGAGCCGATATCCGATTCGGATGTTACGCTTTCGAGTCTGGCAGAAACCCTTGGCTTTGCTAGCCTACTGGGTCAACGATCTCAGAAAACTTATTCTTCATTTCATCAAGTATCGCAAAGCTTTAAAAACTAATACTGTTGCAGCTTGTGAAATGGAACTTCTTTTAAGCACTCTTGTGAGTCCTTTTTACTATTGGCATTTTTTTTGGGTGAAAAGTAATTTAAAAAATCATTTCTTCCTCCATGAGTGAGAGAGTACCACCCATTTACTTTTATATTCCTCAGCTTTATTGGCCTTCCACCATGCCAGTAAGTGCAGATGAAAACTGGAAAGGTTTTGGTCTTGGTATCTATGCCTGGACTGTACAAACTTACCTTCGCTTAAAGGCAGATAATTTTCCTTGCGAACTGGTAAGCGAGTTGCCTGCTGAAGGAATTGTTTTAGTGCATCGCAACGCCTTACGAGCACATAACGATAATCTCAAGCCAACGCCAAATATACTACTCATTTGCCTGAAGGCTGAGCTACCAGCGTATCCCTATGCTCAGCTCCATGTTGTACAAAATTCCCTAGAAAGTAAAACCCTTAAGAATAGTTACTATATACCTCACTGGTCTCAGCCAGCCTTGATTCCTCGCAATCTTGCAAGAGGCGATCGCTTTGAGAATATTGCTTTTTTCGGTCACGAAGTCAATCTAGCACCGGAGCTACTAGATTCTTCTTGGGAAAAACAGCTCAAGGTGATGGGGTTGAATTGGTATCCGATACTCAATCGCAACCACTGGAGCGACTACAGCCAGATTCATGATCGTTGGAATGACTATAGCGAGATTGATGCGATCGTGGCAGTACGTAGTTTCGATCGCCAACAACTCTATCTGAGTCGCAACTACATCAGCAAGCCTGCAACAAAACTGTACAATGCTTGGTTAGCTAACGTACCTGCGATTGTAGGTGCTGAATCTGCCTACCGTGCTGAACGCCAATCCTCCCTCGACTATCTAGAAGTGACTTCTCCTGCCGATGTCATTTCAGCCTTGGAACGACTGCAAAGCGATCGCCCTTTACGCGGTGCCACAGACAATCACACTTTACGTCTAGAAATGGTGAAAAATGGGCAACTTCGCGCTCAGTCCTTACTGCATTCAAACATTACTGCTAGGTGGCGAAACTTTTTAGAAGCGATCGCGATTCCAGCCTATTACCATTGGAAAGCCAAACCTCACTGGTTTCAAAAATTAATCTTAGACCGTAACTATTTTACTTTCAATATTAATCGAATTCAATATAAAATACACGCTGCGTTATTAGCATCATCAACGTCAAAGCGTAAGAATCAATGAAACTTTTTTACTATAGCCGACCCGATGGGATGAGTAATTTTGGTGATTCCTTAAATCCTTGGTTATGGAATCAACTACTTCCTGGTGTATTTGATGAAGATGAAAAAACAGTGTTTGTCGGTATTGGAACTCTGCTCAATAATTTATTAATCAAGCGCTTATCAAATGTTCGCAAGATAGCAATCTTTAGTTCCGGAATTGGTTATGAAAAAGGTTTGCCTAACATTGATAATTCCTGGACTATTTACTGTGTGAGAGGTTTACTATCTGCTCAAAAGCTTGGTTTGCCAGCTAAATTTGCCGTCGCCGATGGAGCTATCCTCGTTAGACGCCTATTCAAACCCACTGGTGGCAAAACTAATCGCTTTGCCTTCATGCCTCACGTTCATCATGCCAATTATGGTAGCGAGTTTTGGAAATTAACCTGCGAGCAAATAGGATTTGGATATATCGATCCACGCTGGCCAATCGAGCAAGTATTATCTGCGATTAGCCAGACAGAGGTTCTTCTTGCCGAAGCGATGCATGGTGCCATTGTTGCCGATGCGCTTCGGGTTCCTTGGATTTCAATAGTTACCAGCTCCAGAATTTTAAGATTTAAATGGCTTGATTGGTGTTCTTCAATTAATGCAGAATATCAACCCAGCTACATTGCTCCCCTAAGTCATTTATACCCGCCAGCCGCACGAGGCATCCGCTCCTCTCTCAAAGCAACCCGTCATTGGGTTAATTGGCTTAAACAGGATAAGTTCCGCTCTTTAAACGAGATTGGGAGCAGCCAGCAAACAATGATAGCAATGCAGTTGGTTAATATTGCCAAAACTGCCCATCCAACTTTAAGTAATGAGTACCAGCTTAACCAACTCACTCTTGAACTAGAAGAAAGGCTAGACAAATTCAGGGATAATGTGACGGCGGGAAAGTATCATTAAGCTGGCTTATAGCAGTTCTCACTTGGGTGAAATACAAGCCTGATAGTTTTTTTTGTTCATAGTTCATGACAATCAAGATGCCGCGATGCACGATGCGCCAGTCCCTTGATGCGATAAGGAATGTATAAGCTATCTTACTTATCCATTGTTTGGGGTAATACTGTCTAGACAGCTTTCCGCTCAGACCGATTTGACCAACGACGCTGCAAAAAGGCGATCGCTTCGGGTTCGTGAAGATTAACCTGAGCCACACCATCAACTAGCAGTAACCATCTCTCCCCATTCTGCTGCAATTTCCAGCTTGTAGTTCTCAGCTTTGGAACAATCTGCCAATTGTTGTGCAGATCACGTTCGCAGCTAAAACCCCAGGCTGAAGCTTGGTTTAATACACTCTGATCATTGATTACTTGCATGTAGGTAATGAATCCTAACTTCCCAGTTGTCTACATAACATTAGATTGACCGTTATACATAGGTAATACGGTCTATCCGTAGAAGTGTATTTGAGGTATATCTAAAGCAATATCTTTAACTAACTGGATTCGCTGTAGCAGTTAACGGTCAGATCCCAACCATCAGCCTTTTTTTTCCTAACTATAACGCTAGTTTCAAAGCCTTTAACTGCACCTCATTTAACAGGAAACGGTCATATCAGTCAGCCTCGAGAAGGGGAATCTCGATTATGAATTCTGCACCTTCTCCTAGCGTTGAGACACAGTGGAGTCTTCCTCCGTGTTTTTCTACCACAATTTGGTAACTAATTGCCAATCCTAAGCCTGTACCTTTACCAAAGGACTTGGTTGTAAAGAAAGGGTCGAATAATCTGTCGTATACTGTTTGGGGCATACCAGGCCCATTATCTGCAAAACGGATTGTCACCTTGTCATTTTTCGCTTCTGTACGAATCTCAATCTTAGGAATTTCTTTATCTATTCTTTCTGTTCCGTCGTGATTGATTACTGACTCTTCCAATGCTTCAATTGCATTGCTGAGAATATTCATAAAGACTTGATTTAGTTGCCCTGGATAACACTCCACGAGTGGCAAATTACCGTACTCTTTGAGAATCTCTATACCTGGAAATTTCGAGGTTAGCTTCAGTCGATGCTGCAAAATTAACAGGGTGTTGTCTAAACTTTGGTGCAAATCAACAGCCTTCTTTTCTGCTTGATCCAAGTGGGAGAAGTTGCGTAAACTCTTAACAAGCTTGGAAATGCGTTCTGTTCCCACTTGCATCGAATTCAGTAGTTTCGGTAAGTCTCTCATCACGAAATCTAGATCAATTTTTTCCGCCTTCTCCTGAATTTCAGGCACGGGATTTGGATAGTGCTTGATGTAAAGATGTAGCAACTCTAGCAAGTCGTCGATATAGTGAAGAGCATAAACTAGGTTGCCGTCGATAAAGCTCACCGGGTTGTTGAGTTCGTGGGCAATACCCGCTACCATCTTGCCCAAGCTATACATTTTTTCGCTCTGAACCAAACGCATTTGAGCCTGCTGCAACTCAGATAAGGTTTGTTTTAGCTTGGCAGTGCGTTCCTCTACTCGTTTTTCTAGGTCAACCGTAAGCTTTTGTAGGGCAGCTTCTGCTGCGGTACGCTGTTCAACTTCTTGCTTAAGTTGGATATTTTGCCGTTCGAGAGTCTTTGTCAAGCTGTACAGTTTCAGTTGCACTCTAACCCTCGCAAGTACCTCTTCTTGCTGAAAGGGTTTGCTGATATAGTCTACTGCTCCCAAATTTAGACCTTTGATCTTATCAAGGGTGTCATCAAGGACAGTCAAAAAAATTATGGGAATTTCTTGCGTTAACGGGTTCATCTTCAGGCGACGGCACGTTTCAAACCCGTCAATTCCTGGCAGTAGTACATCTAATAGGATGAGAGTTGGTAGCTCATAGCCTACCTGTTCCAGCGCACTTTCACCATCAACAGCGATCGCAATTTCAAAACCTGCATCCGTAAGAGTTTTGGACAGCACTTCTAGATCAGCCGGACTGTCATCAACGATTAAAATCAGGTCAGTCTCTTGGGTTGGCGTCATTGCTACGTCCTGGTAGGAGACTTATGAGTTTTGAGAACTTGCTACAAATAGCAACTCAATAATCTCTCGCTAATATTCTAACTGGTACAGTTCGAGGAACTGGCGAATTTTCTTGACCTGAAAGCCTTTGGCTAGCTGGCGCAGATGTTGGGTAAAGGGAATAAACTTTTCATCAACTCGTTCGAGTTGTTCAAGATAGTCTAAAAGACTTGGTAATCGACCTTTTTTAACTAAGTCCAGTAGGATAGCTAATTCTTCATGAGAAGGAGCTATTAAGTCATTGACGTTATCTTTTTCTTGCCCATTTTCTATTAGTTTTGTTGAATAGGGATTACTAAACTCAGAGGAATTCTCGTAAATCCATTCCAAATTTAAATGCTTCTTGAGCTTTTGAAGAAGTTCATCAACCTGCACGGGTTTAGGAAGAAAATCATTTCCGCCTGCATCTAAACTTGTGTGTTGGTCAATATCATACACGCTGGCTGATGAGACAATAATAACGACATTCTGTAAGAGCGCTGATTGTCGAATGTGCTTCATCAGCTCAAATCCATCCATCACAGGCATCGCTAAGTCTGTGATAATCAAATCGGGATTGAACTGTGCTGCTTTTTCTAATCCCTCTTGACCATTGATAGCTTCCACCATTTCAAAGCCAATTGATTCCAACAAATTGACGATAACTGAGCGGTTTTCCCAGCGGTCATCTACCATCAGAATTTTAGGCTTTTTTCCGAGAATGCCGATAATTCTTCCCCAATTGAAACTAACGGCTGCCTGTGTCCAGTCGTCGGCTTTCGGTAACTCCAAATCAAAGAAAAACGTACTTCCTTTACTTGGTTGGCTCTTGACTTGGATAGCACTACCCATTATTTGAATAATTTTGCTACTGATTGCTAATCCCAGCCCTGTACCTTGTGCCTGAAGATTGCGATCGCCTACTTGCTCAAAGGGTAAAAATATCTTTTCGCTCTGCTCCTGGCTCATGCCGATACCTGTATCTTCAATTTGGAAGTGGATTTTGGTATTTTTCTGTGATTTGTTATTGGCTGTTTGTTGTCTATTGTTATCTACCGATAGCTGATGAATAAGACTAACCTTAAACGTCACACCACCAACATCGGTAAATTTGATTGCATTATCCAATAAGTTGATGAGTACTTGTCTCAAGCGTTTTTCATCAGTATGGATACCGATAGGTAAATCAGAAGTGCATTGGTAAATAAACGAAATTTCCTTTTGCTCAGCCCGAATCCGACAAATTTCTACAACACCTTGTAGAAGCGAGGGAAAATGAAAGTCTTTGGGATGAAGCGCCATTTTTCGGGCTTCTATCTTTGATAAATCTAGAATTTCATTGATGAGGGTTAAGAGGTGGAAGCCGGATTGAGAAATAACTCTGATACCGTTTCGCTCACACTCAGTTAGCGTTTTTGAACGTTGCAGAATTTGGGCATAACCCAAGATGCCATTGAGAGGAGTTCGCAATTCGTGGCTCATATTAGCGAGGAATTCGCTTTTTGCTTGGTTAGCGGCATCAGCAGTAAGTTTTGCTTCCTTGAGTTCAACCGTTCGTTGCTCAACTCGGATTTCTAGCTCTGAAAAGGAGGTTTTGAGCTGTGCTGCCATGTGGTTGAACGATTGAGAGAGAACCTCCAACTCTGCCACACCTTTAACTTCTACGTTTTGGTCTAATGCACCAGCCGCAATTTTTCGAGACGCTTCACTTAATCGCAGAATCGGTTGGGTAATCCAGCGAGAGGTGAAGATTCCTAATCCTGTTGCCAGCACCAGCGCTAAAAAACACAACCCAATCGTCATCTGCGTGTTGGCGTTGATTTGTTCCATGAAGTCAGCTTCGGGAACAACCACAACGATTAGCCAATCCAGCCCGAAATCGCCAGAAAGGGGCGTTACCTGGAGAAATTGCCGTTTGCCATCGCATGTAAAGCTGAGTTGCTGGCTGCCTTTAATCTGGTTGAAGTCTTTGAACTGTTGGGATAAAAACTCAGCAGCCGATTGAATCAAAGCTTCATTGATTTGGTTGGCTTTAATTCTCTTGTTCTGGTTCCCAAATGGCGGTTGACTGGATGAACTGGCAACAAGTGAACCATCCCGTTCGATGATAAAGGCTTCTCCTGATTTGCCAATTGACAACTGTCCTAGAAAATCACTGATTTGGGCGAGGCTCACATCAGCCGCTACTATCCCTTTCAGCGCACCTGTTTCGTCATAGTAGGGCTGACCCAGTGTGAGCGCCAGAACAGGAGGAGTTAAAATCTGGTAAATTTCACTCCAAGTGTGTTGACCAGCTTGCTTTGGACGTATATACCAGGGTCGGAGGCGCGGCTCATAACTTGGCAGCGTGTAAATTTTTTGAGTGGGATTGCCCCTAGCGTCGATTTTGTATTGCAGTGCTGCCCCAGCCGTGAGGCTATCCTTAATGTGATAGATAAAGCTGCCATCATCTCGCCTATCTACCCCAACAAATTCTCCTCGTTCGCTACCAAAAGAAATATAAACAACTGAGTCGAATAACTTTAGCTGCCGCCAGATGTGAGGCATCCAACCTCGCAAGTTGTTGATATCTAAGTGACCAACCCGGATATCATCGATGTTAATTTGATTGACTAGGTATGGCGTTGATAAAAAATTGTCTAGTTCTTGCTGAATACGAGCGGTGACTTCGTTGCGTAACTGAGTAGTAACGTCGTTGACCGCTATTTGTCCATTCCGCAAAGAGAGCCACCCTATCAGTCCCACAGCCGCGAAAATCTGGACAATGAATGGTACCACTAAGATCAATCGCAGTGGCAGTTTTGGTCGCCTTTTTGAGACCTGAGGACGTGGTGCGATCTCCGTCATCAACTTATTGTCTTTAGATGTTAGGGCAGTTGGGATTGCCTAAGGCAACGCCCGAAGAGCGATCGCATCAACAACAGGGTATCATCATTGCTTTATCTACGACATATATAAGTCACAATAGCCTTTCCTTTTTGACCTCATCCGTAAGGCATAATCAGTAATTCTTAACAAAAGCTTGATGAGTAGTTAAGGTCTGATTGTTAAGTTCATCTTGCACAAGTCAAAGTCACCGAAAAGACGAGAACGATTGATTCAATCCAATCGAGCTTGTTACTTACTCTTGTTTAATTTTGTTGATTCTTGTCTTAGCCAATCGCAAGAAAATTTTAAGAGGGGTGCTTATGGAGCGCTTTCATTTTGAGCGCTTACTTTCAACTCGCCTGAGACGGCGAAGCTTACTGGTGAGCGCTGGAGCTTTAACAGGGATTGTACTCGCGTCTCAATGGCCCAGTCGTCGAGTTGTTGCTCAACCTAGGTTTTCTGACTATCCCTTCAAACTCGGTATAGCTTCAGGCGATCCGCTACCCGATAGCAAAGCACAGTTAAACCTTCTCTCTACACCGGATTGTCTGTGCTGGGAGTTTTGTCTTCTGTAACGCTTGCTTCTCCGACATTTGCAGCCATTGCGACCTTTGACAACTTCGTAGAATTGGCAATCAGAACACAAAAAAGCCTTAATTTGTAGACTTTTCAGCCTTGACGACCAAAATTTTTTCCATTGCTATAACTAAGCTAAAAACTAGCCAAAGGTTGCCTTACTCTACTGGAGATTTAAACTTCCGGGCAAACTCTTAACCCTTAGATTACTTAGTTTTAAGCCTATACAGATAAACTCTTTTAACGTAGAAATATTATGTCTCCTGGTAGATATTGCGTTGAGCTGTAAATGCTTTTGCATCAAACTATGTCAACTCCTTCTAAAGAAAAAGTAATCTGTTCAGCATTTAAATTACTTATTCAGATTTGCTGTCAAGACCCAGGGATAAAGTTTTTGTAATTGTGAGCATCAAATCATTGAGACAATCACGGCAACCAGAGGTGCTAAAAGTAGCTTTGGCAGAGAGGACGGGCAAGGGTTTGACTCGCTATTTTTTGATAGCATCTGCGGCGTTTTTCTGGTTTTTTTGTGACAGTTATCGACCTATATATGCAAAGGCTGAAAGCATCGTTGTTGATATGTCTGTGTATGGTCCAGTCGAGTCTGGAGACTTTTTCAGACGGGCAGAGACGATGGTCAGCGACGAAATTAGTCGTCAATTTAGTCAAAACCTCGATCTTTCAGAAGTTGAGGTGGTGGTTGTAGGCGATCGCTACGGCGAAATTGTTCCAATTCTCACTACCACTGTTTCTCGCTCTCAGTGGCAAGAAACCCCCCTTGTAAGTGTTTGGACTAAGTACTACAACGTCTCCTACGCGCTACTCCAGCGTCATGAAGGGCAGCCGACACAAACAGTAGCAAGAACTCCAGCTAGAGCGACTATAAGCGCTCAAAGTTCGATCTCAGAAATTGATCGAGCCTTTGATGAAGGTCGTCTGACTGGGGCAGCGGCACAGGAATATTTAGACGAATTGGATTAGTGATTGTGAGGTTTAGGTGGGATATCAAGTCGGGACAATTGCTCCTAATAAAAACATCTCCACGTCTCCTTATTACGGGCGTTCAAGCTGACTAGATATGACAGTTCACTGACACAAGAATGTCTTAAAAGTTTCCCCGATTCAGAAGTGTAGCTTCCTGTGAGGGAAAAGCCCCAGGTTTGAAACTGGGCTTACGTAACGTGGCTGAGTTCGAGCGTAGAGCAGTTTTCAGTTCACATCTATCGACAACAGAGTCAATATTGAGAGGAGAGTCCAAGTGATTCACGACAATAGAAGCAGCAATAGGTCGGGCAATCGTCCGTTTCAGGACGTGCTCCAAGCCAGAATGTCTCGGCGAAACGTACTCGCTCGTGGTGCGGCGCTGTCAGCTACTGGCTTCTTAGCAGCGCTAGCCGGCGATCGCTTTTTAGATCGAGGTGCGGCGACGGCGACGGCTAAAGGCTCTGGCACAGCGATCGCCCAAGCTCCAGGCAGCAGTTTGATCAGCTTTACACCTGTTCCTGCGGCTAACAGTGTAGGACCTGTACCCACCATTTCATCCAATTACCAGTTTGACGTGCTGATTCCCTGGGGAACCTCGCTTCAGCCTGGTGGCCCAGAATATAATGGTGACCCGAATACACGCCCAACGGCTGCCCAGCAGCTTCAACAGATCGGGATTGGTCACGACGGCATGTGGCTCTTCCCGATTGGGGAGGGTAATGACCGGGGTGTGTTGGCGATTAACCATGAGTTTGGCAACAATGTGCATGTGCTGGGTAAGGAAGCACCGGAAAGTCTTGAAGATGTTCGCCTCTCTCAACATGCTCACGGCGTATCCGTAGTTGAGATTCAAAAGCTCAACGGCAAGTGGCAAAGGGTTAACAGCTCTAAGAATCGTCGCATCCATGTCAACACGCCAGTAACGTTCGGCGGACCCGTTGCTGGTCATCCACTGTTGCAAACACCAGCAGGCAATTCTCCGAAGGGTACTGTGAACAACTGCGCGAATGGTTACACTCCCTGGGGTACTTACCTGACTTGCGAAGAGAACTTCAATGGTTACTTCGGCGCTACAGGTAGCTGGACACCAACGGAAGCACAAGAACGCTATGGCTTCAGTGCCGAAGGCTCTGGCTATGATTGGCACAAATTTGACCCGCGCTTTGACCTCTCGAACTCCAGTTACACCAAGGAAGAGAATCGATTTGGCTGGGTAGTCGAGATTGATCCCATGAACGCTTCTCAGACTCCCGTTAAGCGGACTGCGCTGGGTCGCTGTAAGCACGAAAACGCCGAGGTAGTCGTTGGACAAGGTGGTCGCGCCGTGGTGTACATGGGCGATGACGAACGCTTTGACTATATCTACAAGTTTGTTTCAGAAAGCAACTGGCGGTCGATGCAGGCACGCGGCATCAGCCCCTTAGACCGAGGTAAGCTCTATGTTGCCAAGTTTAACGATAACGGCACAGGCGAGTGGATTGAACTCACCATTAATAACTCAGCTCTTGCGGCTCGGTTTGCAGACCAAGCTGAGGTGCTGACTTATGCTCGTATAGCGGCAGACACCGTGGGTGCCACGCCAATGGATCGTCCGGAGTGGATCGCTGCTGCTCCCAATGGCGATATCTATTGCACCCTCACAAACAATACTCGCCGTGAAGAGCCTGATGCCGCTAACCCACAGGCACCCAATCCCTTTGGTCACATCATCAAGTGGCGGGACAGCAACAACCATGTCGGCACCACCTTCACCTGGGACATCTTTGTTCTCGCTGTAGATACTCACGATACCGATAAGAGCGCCTTTGGTAGCCCGGATGGTCTCTGGTCTGATCCCGATGGTAGGCTGTTCATTGAAACCGACGGCACTCAGCCGGAAATCAACGGCGTGACACTGAATGACCAGATGCTCGTTTCTGACACAAATACAGGTGAAATTCGCCGGATCTTTTCGGGTGTAACGGGCTGTGAGGTAACTGGCATTACTGTAACCCCCGACCGCCGGACGATGTTTGTCAACCTTCAGCATCCGGGTGATGGCGACCCAAGTCTGACAAACTTCCCGGCACCACAAGGTAGCGGCAAAATACCCCGTGATGCAACGGTTGTAATTACTCGCAAAGATGGCGGAATTGTTGGTTCCTAAGTTGGTGTAGTGTTGGGCTTTTTGTAAACAACGGAAGCCCAATACCAGAAACAGAATCAGCTCCTGCTTTGCCGTGAGCGATCAGAGACAGACTTTAGTTGTTCAACAGTATTCACGTAATGGTGGTTTTATGAAACACTTAGCTCTTGTTGCAACGGTGGCGTTAGGTTGGGCTACACTTACTGCACCCGCTAATGCCGCACTCTTTAGTTGGGATATTGAATATACCAACTGGTGGGAAGATGATGGCGGCGGCTCGATTTTTGGTACCATCATCGCCGATGAAAACGATGTGGCTGACGGCATTGTGTCGGCTGATGAGTTGAAGGACTGGCAATGGAACTGGAGTGGAAATGAGGTCGTATCGGCATTTTCCATTTCCTCTAAAGCGGGTGGAACAACGGATTTTGATCCGAGTTTCTACGTGAATGATACCCCCAACCAGCCCATCGGACTCGATTTCCTCGATCCAGACAATCTCGACCAAGGCTCCTTTGTCTCCGCTTCTGGCAATGAAATTCTAGATTTACAGGCTCTACTAGCTATTTCGTTTATGGATGGTGTTGAGTCAGTCTCCGCAGGGAATCCCACTGCCACGCTCGGAACTGTTAGTGTTTCGGAGCCTACCGCCGTTCCCGAACCCGCTAGCATTCTGGGCTTACTGGCTCTAGCGGGTGTTAGTACGGCGACCCTCAAGCGTCAGAAGCAGGACGCTTGAATCGATAATGGCAAATGTTTTCGGAGATTGACAGAAGCTGTTCACGGACGCGATCGCATCCGTTAGGTCATACAAGAAACCATTCTGTTTTCTTAGGAGAGGGATAACTCGCCATTTCCCAACTCTGTATCGACTCTCAAGTGGGTGCATCCCATTTTTGCAGAAATAATTTATTGTGGGGTGGGCATCCTGCCCGCCCTTTGCTTTGACAGGCTTTCCGGCTTGTCCCACAAGAAAATGTATTTGTACAATTGGGAGGCTCCCCTCTCAAGCGGTATTCTTCTTGTTCAACCGCTGACTAGTTTTAATCAAGTTCTGTAGCTGCTGTCGTAGTTGTGGAATATTGGGCATCTGGGCACCATAACGCCAACGGACGTAGGCTTGAGAGATTTCGTCAATCACCTGGGCAGAGTTTACTGGTTGGTGTTGATGCATTGTTTTTGCATATTCCAAGGGAGTCTGTGCAGGGTGCTTAGCGTAGCCTTGAGTGCCTAAAACTTTCAGCATTTGCTGATAGAGACTTTCCATTTGTGGTAGCCTCGCTAACCATCGTCGGTAGCGCCAGGTTCGCCACTGGTTCCAACCTAGCCAGCCAAGGAAGCCAAGAGCGATCGCTAAAATCAATCCCGTAAATGCGCCAACCCAACCATTTGAAACAATGCCCCACACAAACACAATTACCCTGGCAAGTAAACGAATGATCAGATTCCACACACTGCCAATCCAACTGGTAACGGGTGAAGGTAACCACCCTGCTACCCACTGCCAGAACTGACGCAAGACACCAAACGTTTGCGACTCCTCTACGCTTTGAGGAAACAGTTCATGCCCTGGAATCGGGTCAAAGGTATACCAGCCATATTTGGGGAAATACACCTCTGTCATGGCATAGGCATCGGTATTTTTAACAATGTAGAAGCCTGTAAACGGATTGAATTCACCTGTGGCAAACCCGGCTACCAATCGTGCTGGGATGCCAATGGAACGCAGCATAATGGTGAGAACGGTGGAGAAGTGGTCTGGGTAACCGCCGTTGTGTTTGAAGAGAAAGGCTTCTACCAAGTCTTCGTTTTCCGCTAGATAGGGTAAACCGAAGGGGTCTTCTGGGATACTGTAGCGCTGCTTGAGAGCCTGAGTTAAGTACAGTGCTTTTTCATAAGGGGAGGTGATGGGTTTTGGCGAGGTGGCTAAGAGTTCTTCAGTCCGTTGCCGTACCTTATCAGCAATTTTTTGGGGAACATCCAAATAGTAACTGCTAATACTCTTGGGGTAGTCAGCGCTTGCTTTTTGCAGCACAGAGCGATTGCGGTAGGGAACTTCCGAAACTACTGTGTAAGTGAGGTCTTCAAGTAAGGCAGCAGGCGATCGCAAACTACCTTCCACGTCTACCTCGATCTCCGGTGATGGAAAATAAAGTTGCTGAGGATAAGCCAAAGCCGGAATCAGGTTCGGCAGTTCCGACACCACGGTGTAAGTTTGAATTACCTGTTTGGTTTCACCCCTGAAAGATGGCATCGAGAGAAAAAACCGATAAGACCATTCAGGTCGTCGTACATTCAACACCCTGTTTTCACGAGACATCTCCCATCCCTGACCCGTGTAGCGGTCAAACGCTAGCACGCGCCAAAATCCTGGTGCTTGCGATCGCACCCGCATGACAACTTTGGGTTTGAGTTCTCCCCGGAGGTTTTGGTTCATCTGGCTGCTGAAGCCGTAGTAAAATGTGTCATCCATTTCACCAGAGCCTCTGCCTCTGCCTTGTCCCGTACTGCTACCGCCTCCGTTTTGGTTACCCTCACGAACATACCCAGGATTGATGATGCCACGATTGTTAGGATCAAAATTCTGATTGGCAAAATTGCCAGGGTCACTGACTGGAAACGTCTGTAGCTGATAGCCGGGAAACCGAGGCATTAGAGCGAAAATCGTCAGCCCCAATCCTAGAACTACTATGAGAAAGAGGCTGAGGCGTCTTAGGGATAGTGGTGAGGAGCGAGGAGCAAGCCCAGAGGCGTTTTTACGCTTTCGCGTTGTCGAGATACCCAGGCGCGACTGGTAGTCGAGGACAAGAACCGGAAGGGCGATCGCCAAGAATACCAGTAACAATGGCGCAAAGGCTAAGGTTTCGCTGAGAGTTGCCGCGACACCCAAAAGAATCAGTCCAATCACCATTGAATACCCCAAATCCTTCCGACGAGGTAAATCAAAACTGTGAAGAACTTGGAGCTGAATTAAAAGTTCAGCCAAAATTAAACGTGTATCGTTAAGCTGCCCTAACAAGTTGCTGAAGAATACTCCCATTGACAGCAGCATCCCAATCGCCAGCAAAAACTTAACGGGGATATTGCGATCGCGGCGGTGATACCAACTCCAAGTTGCCCCGATCAGACTCAATGGCACAGCCCAATAGCTCAGTTGGGTTTCGGCAGCAACATCCGTTGCGATAATCCCAACAATCACCAAACCTTGCACCAGCACCCGTAGCAAAATCGAGTTTTCTGGCTGTGGAGGTTCCGTCGCTTCAAGGCGCTGCCAAAGCTGGCTAAAAACGGGTAGACGCCGTAGTTGCCGAATCCCTAATGAGTTAGACATAGCAAATCAGTCAGTGGTCATCAGTCATTGTCATTAGTTGTTAGTCAGTGGTCATCCTCAACAAGGGACTTAAGACCAAAAACTAGAGACTAAAGACAATATGCCAGGACTTCAATATGCTAGCCCAAATCACTTTTCGCTTACCGAGTTGGGCAAATCGCAAACACTAGAGGTGTTTGTTCCAAGTCATGGAACCGGATTTCTAAAGGATAAGTTTGATTTGGCTGCAAATCAAAGGATTCAACGCTCAGATAGCCGGGATAGATGCGCTGTGAGTTTGCAGATGCCTGAGGTGTCCGCAATGTCAAGCTGCCACCACGAGGTAAATGAGCCGTAACACGGAGCTTCGGTACTCCATCTTGCATCAGATACTCTGCCTGCACAGTCACAAGACCCGCAGCCGTCTCCCACTGCCGTTCAACAGGGGTATGAGTTGATGAAATTGGCACACTAAGAGCGCTAATAATCTCTTTGGCTGCCAGCAGCGCCAGCGTCATCTTTTGCTCAGTGGTCGAGTCTTCGTAAGACAAAGATTGCAGTTGCCTGAGCAAGGATTGTGTTGGCTCTGGGTCACCATCACGCGCTGGCTCAAGCGATCGCAACACCAGTGATGCTACATTGTTGAGCAACTGAAACTGGTCGGAGAATAAGCTTTCCACCGCACTGACCAGTTTTGCGCCTAACTGGCGCCGAGAAGACACTGCCTCAGAGCAAGCGTCTAGCAGTTGTGCTAAAACGTTTTCTGGGATCGAGACGGGCAGAGTTAGGTTAGACAGTTGTGGCATCCAGATCCGGACAGGAGGAACCCAACTATCTGCGATAACGTCAGAAGAATCGGGTTCATAGTCAGACATCTCTGTCTCCCACGGGAAAAGCGGTGGGTGACGTTCAATCTCAACTTGTAGCCGGCGCTTTAATATCGCCTGAAAACGATTTTGCACGGTTGGCAATTCTCCCATTTTGTAGGGGCGGGTTTCGCCGCCTGGTTCAGTTTCCTCGCAAGCAGGGGTATAGTCTGAGTCTGCTTGTATGCGGTCTTGAGCCGCTTCGCCTGGGTTAAAAGATGCAATGTTCAATTCTTCTAAATCAAGAGGGTCTAAATGATCCAATTCAAAATCCGCTGCTCTTTGTTCGCCTGTATGGACAGGGTTTTGTGCCTGCCCGTCTGCTGGTAGAGAAGCAGCGGGAACGGACTCTTCTAGTAGCCAAGCAATTAAGCGACTATATAGGGTGTCCGAGTTATTATCCATGTCACTATTCATCTTGAGATGCACCAGATCCGGATACTGAACTATTGCGAATATCCCAGGCAATTTCAAGTAACTTAAACCATCGCTTTTCGACCTGAGTGACCGTACAACCTAGAGCTTGAGCGATTTCAAAATGGGAATATCGTTTTTGCTTGAGTTCGAGTAATTCTCGCTGCCCAGAAGTAATTTTGTCCTGAAACAGTTGCCATTCCAAGGGTGTTAAGCCAAGGTTTCTCTCCAAATCGGCTTCCAGCCATTGATGAACTAGCTCCCAACGGTGAGAGAGGGCAAAGCGAATGAGATGATATTTAAAGCGTTGCTGTAAATAGTCTCGCTGCCGGGGGGTGAGTCCTAAAATGCCCTCGATCTCGCTCGCTGGCAAGTCTTGCAGACGCAGCGTAAAGTAATCGGCACAATCCTGTTGCTGACGCTCTTCTAGATACTTCAGTAGTTCCTCAACTACCGTATCCCGGAGATTTGCTTCTAGGGGTTCTGGTTCAGACGCAACCATCATCTCCCTTACCTGCTGTATGGCGGCATCATTCCAGGTTGTATCAGACTCTGATGTCCCTCCTTCCGCTGCTGTGTCCATATCGACAGACGTTTCTGGCGGTTGCTGTTGGGAAAAGGTTTGTGCTCTGAGGATGAGTAATTGTTGAGATCGACGACCGGGTAAGGGAATACGTCGCTTGCCGTAGCGCTCAGTAAAAGCCATGTATTCAGCCAGTTCCAAAAGCGCTCGCGGACGATAACCTGCCTCAATCGTATTTTCTCGACGGAAGGCATTTAAGGCTTCTACATAAAATCCCTGTAAGAAATCTTCAATCAGGGTCAATCGTGCCTGGTAACTTGCAGGTGCCTGAGGAGGCGTAATGTAGCGGTAGACGATCGCACTGAGGGTACTCTGGAGTTCTACCCGTCCCCGATGCGACCCTAGTTTGTAGTAGCTTAATACTTGCTTGAGACGAAGATTTGCGAGGGTATGCGCCCAGCTATCAACGTCTCCAGAGGTTTGAATCCGATTACTTTCAGTACAGATTCGCGTAACTTCATTGGCTAAACGTGCTGCGACATTGCGACAGGTCTGCTCGGAAGCACGAGTAGACTGCCGGAATTCGTTAAACAGCAGTTGAAATATTGCCTCCACGCCCTGGCAGACTTCCATCATAATGTTCATTAATTAACAAAGACCCTAACATAAACATAAGTCTTGACTGATTTGTCTGGGTTTAGACTCATACATAGCAGCAAATCATGCTCTATAGTTGAGTCTTTATGGATTTAGAACGACAAATTCAAGTCTTGGTTGATAATGCACCGCAAGATGGGACGACACCTAAAGCAATTAAGGCGATCGCACCCGTACTCACACTCGTTGCTAGCCAGCTAGAACATTCGGACTACTACATTCTTCAAACCCTTGACCAGGGTTGGGTGTTAACGACTCTGAGTAATCGCGCCCAGCCTGAGATTGAGAAAAATGTAATTTATGCGTTTCCTACTCTTAAAAATGCGGCTGATTTTCAGTCGGTTTCAGACCCTGAAGTTCTTGCTGTTACGGTGCCAGTCACTCACATTTTGTTTCAGATGTTAGCGATCGAAACCCTTACTAGCATAGTTTTCTTTGATACACCTGGTAATCTAACGGCTGGTATAGAGGTGCGTCGAGATAACCTACAACAGTTGATTCAAACGCAGCTGCAACAAATCCGGTCAGTACCTAGGTCATATCCTAGCAATCTGCCTCCGGATATTGCTTGAGTCCGCTCTTGCCCAAACAGGCTTGAGTAAAGCACTTGAGGCAAGACTAACCCTTGTTCAGAGATTTCTCCAATATGAAGTTTTAGTAAATTTTAGACTGAACAATTCGTACTTACGCTGTAGTGATTCTCCGTAAGTTTTAGCACACTATTTTCCTCACGTCGCCTTTACCACTAGGGAGTGCTTCCTGCAAAGCTAGCTTAATATAGGCGACTCAGAACGTAGTCAGCTAAGTCAACTAACGCTTTAGACGACTCTGAGGGTTTGAGTTGAGTGATGCGTTGTACGGCAGTCTCAGCGTATTGTGCGGCTAAGGCACGGGAGCGCTCAATGCCTCGGCTTTCCATAACGAGTGCGATCGCTTGCTCAATATCCTCCGGTTGGGCAAACTCGCGCTCAATTAGCACCTCCAAGTAAGGCTTTTCTTCAAGAGCATATAAAACAGGGGCTGTGAGGTTGCCACTAATTAAATCCGAGCCAGCTGGCTTACCTAACGCTTCTGTCGAAGCCGTAAAGTCCAAAATATCATCGACAATCTGGAAGGCTAAGCCAATAAAACGCCCATAGTAGTACAAATCTGTAGCAATCTCCGCTGAGACACCACTCAGTAGTCCAGCCCCCTTAGCGCTGTTGGCAATCAATGAAGCTGTTTTGTTGTAGGTCTTCTCTAGGTAGGCATCAATGGTGGTGGTTGTATCAAATCGATTCAGCCCTTGCTGAATTTCCCCTTCTGCCATGTCCTTAATGACTTCTGACAGCAGCTTGACCACCTCTAGGTTGTCAAGATTAGCCAGATACCAAGCGGATTGACCAAACAAAAAATCTCCAGCCAGTACCGCAACACGGTTATTGAAAAGGCTATTCACTGTCGGGACATTCCGACGAACCTCTGACTCATCGACGACATCGTCATGCACCAGACTTGCTGTGTGGATCATTTCCGTAATTTCTGCTAGACGCCGATGGCGCGGGGTAATCTCCTGTCCCAGCATTGTTGCCCGCGAAATCAATAGGACAATTGCTGGTCTTACCCGCTTTCCTCCAGCCCCAAACAAGTGTTCGGCTGCGGCATACAGTATGGGATGACGGGCACCTACCAGGTTCTTTAGGTTCTCGGTGAGTATACACAAGTCTGTTTCAACAGGGGCAAAGAGGGAGGTAACTGAGGTCATGGATTAGCCGACTCAGAGATTAGGTTACGAAACTTTACATATTCTTTCCTTAATTCTAAGCTAAGCGTCCTCTTGAGGAAAGCTTGTTTCTCTAACAGCATGGGTGGAGAATCCTCAAAGTCATTGTGTAGACTTGTTAAGTGGACAAAAAATTGGGTGCTGCTCCCCAGGCTTCTTGTGTTAATCTAATAATTAAGGATTTCAAAAAATTCATGAATTTATTAATTCTGAAGTGACGGGTTAGGGTTATTCTTCCTAGGCTTCAGATTAGAGCAAGATTGATAGGCAGAGATAGCCTGATGTTACAGGATGACAACTTAGCGTTTTCATTAAGGCAAGTCATTCGTCAGACATAGTATACAGCCTTCCCGCTTCCCTTAGGAGGAAAGCTTGGGTAGAGATTCTTGGTCAACAGCTTAGCTTGACTAGAGGGAATTAGGGAAGGGGATGGGAACAATGCTCTATCTCCCTAAAAATTCTTAATAACAACAGTATCTTAAACCTTGAACGGGTCTAGGAAGGCTGTTGTCAAAACTGCTATTGAAATCTTCATCATTCTTCTACCTCCTGTCCAGACTATGTTTAACACGGATATGCCTGTAATTATTCCTCTACTAGCGACTGGTTATTTATTAACGATTTATTTACTGTTGATGTTGGCGCAACGGACAACAAAGGGTTCTCGATATGTTGCCAACTCAGCCGTTGATGCTTATGCACCCTATGTAGCAACAGAACAATCTTCTAAAACTGACGAGGTTGAACGCTGGTCTCTTCACACTAGTCAAGGTGCTTCGTTAGCTTATTTCCCTAAAGGAAAATCCTTAAAGCGAATCGCTAAGGAGGGTGAACCTAATAGCTCCGATCAACTCGAAGTGGCAGCCTCCAAAGAAACTGGTAATTGAAGACGAATCAATCAGTCAGCTCCCGCCGACGCTTATTAGAAACTGCAATAGAAGACTAGTTTACATGAGCTTGGCATTTTAATCTACTGGTTCTAGCGGAATCGGTGAGGGTGAAGCGGTTGGGAGCTGTATTTTTTCGACGGATGGGGTACACCCCAACCATTGTAGTGACAGTTTTGCAAACTGTTGCGGAGATCCACTGACACAGAATCGGGTCGGTAGAGGTGACCAAGGATTTTTCAATCCAATCAAATCTAACTCTTGAGCCGCAGCCGACACAACATGTTCTGCTGGATCTACAAGCTTGACATGTGGGGGGAGAATCTCCCGCAGTACAGGTGATAAATGCGGATAGTGAGTACAACCATAAACGAGTGTATCAATTCGCTGCTGTAGCAAAGGAGCTAAGTACTGTTGGGCAACTTCGGCAGTATACGGGTCGTACAAGCGGTTTTGCTCAACCAACGGTACAAACTCTGGACAGCCAACTTGCCAGACTTGAGCCGTTGCTTCGACTTCTAATATTGCCCGTCGATAAGCATTGCTGGCTGCCGTCGCTGGGGTAGCAATCACCCCAATGCGACGACCTTGCTGAACAGCTGCACGCGCCCCCGGTAGAATTAGCCCCAGAATTGGGAGATTGAACTCACTGCGTAAAGCGTCTAAGGCTAAGGCATCGCTGGTATTACAGGCAAGGACAACCATTTTGACATCCTGTTGCACCATCCAGCTCAAGATCTCAAAGCAAAACTGCACAATTTCCCGACTTGACCTTGTCCCGTAGGGTAGCCGCGCTGTGTCAGCAAAGTAAAGAATCGATTCGTTCGGTAGCTGGCGATAGAGTTCTCTCAGAACAGTGAGACCACCAACGCCACTGTCAAAAACACCGATACGATGCCGTGTTGGTTCTTCTTTTGCCTCAAACAGAGGTTTCAAGCTTTCCTCAACTGAAGGTTTACCAATGTAGGAGTCGGACGCATTCGCTCGAAGAGAGTCGCTGGGGTAGGAGGCGGGAAAGTTGGACACCGATCTTTGCTTATCTTTTGACGTTTAACTATTCTGCTGAATGTACTGGAGGATACCACGAGCGATCGCTTGTGCAACTTGAGAGCGATAATTAGGGTTTGCCAGTTTCGCGGAATCATCACGACCCGTAAGAAAACCAACTTCCACCAATACAGACGGCATTGAGGATTTTCTTAGCACATAAAACCGTGCCTGTCGAACTCTGCGATCGCTAACATCGACACTTTGTAAAATGCTGTTGTGGATTGTCTGGGCAAGGCGCTGACCGCTGGAGTAATAATACGTCTCTAATCCATTCACATCAGGTCGGCTCATACTGATGGCATTCGCGTGGATGCTAACAAATAAATTAGCATTGGCTCGGTCTGCCATTTGCACCCGTCCTTCAAGGCTGACAAAATAGTCAGATGTTCGGGTCAGCACAGCCTGGACACCCTGTTGCTCCAAAATCGCCGCCACCTCTTGGGAAATCGGCAAAATCACATTTTTCTCTTGTACACCGCCAATGCCAATAGTTCCAGGGTCTTTGCCACCATGTCCTGGATCAATCATGACAACCATACGACTGTTGGGAACACGAGGCATTGAAGCTGGTGGTGTCGCCCTGACTGGTGGTGTTGTCCTCTCTGGCGCTGGCACAGGAATCGCTCCAATCACTTGTGAGGAGTCAGATCCTCTGCTCGGTTGCAGTTGCAGCGCCAGAAGTTCATCATTAAGCTGATTGAGTTCGCCAATTTGGGTACCTGCACCAGGCTGTACCAAAATCACAACCGTGCGTGGGTCTTGTTGGCGGATTTGAACCCGTGTTAAAGGGCTGTTGGAATCAAGCTCCGGGCCTCTGACTTTATCAGCCAGTTGAGCGCCTTGGATAGTGATTCGATAGGCATTGGCGGCTCGATCCCAAACACTCGTGGCTCTCACCCGTTGATTCGCTCGAATCACCAGTTGAGTCTGATTATTCGCCACTTCAACCGACTGAATCGTCGCCAATCGACCAGAGGGAACTGTGGGAACCGGTCGATTTGGTGTTCCCGACGAAGGTGGTCTTTGTTGAGAGGATTGATTACCTGAGGGGTTAGTAGCTGGCGGCAGAGGTAATCGGCTTTGTGGCGGTCGATTGGATGACGGTGCTATCCGCTCAGGTGTTGGTAATTGCACCGACCATTGACTCGATGTTATTCCCCGGAATTTTACCTGTGTTGGATCTAGGGTGTAACCTGGAGCTAATTCAATCACAATCCGAGTGGTCTGATTCTCAAATTGCCCGACTCGAACTTCCCGAATCGCGCCACCTACCCGTTGATTCGCTGTAGGGCGTCCTAGAGCAATTCCTGGTAAATCAATGACTACGCGCGTTGGGTTAGCAATCAGTTGCGCTCTGGGTTGAACCCCAGCGTCTGTGGTAAATACCAATCGGTTTTGATTGCTCTCAAAGCGCCAAGTAAGAAGTTGACGTGCTTGTGCAGCAGCGGAAAAAAGAAAAACAGTCAAAAAGCTGGAGAGTATCAGTAGCCAGCGAAATCTCACAATTATTGCTCCTGTTGAAAGCGCGGTGCTGCATCGTTGAGCGGTTTGTCAATTGGCAATGCATCCTACAATCTAGAAGTTACAAGAGTGAAAATGTGACTTGCCACATTTTCTTCCGGTTGTTTGCACAAATCCACAAGTCCCATAACGCTCTTGTTCCTACCCTGACTCAAGCTTTTTTGCTGCACCCAACAATGCATACCACTAGTTATCTGTCTACTTGGACAGTCAACCCTCTGGGACGTAGACTGGCAAATTTAAGTTTCAGGAAAAATAGTATACACGGGTTTTTCCAAATCAAGAATATCGCTCTAATGTCTGCTGGGTCGATGCAATCCGTTCAATTTGCTCAAAAAATCAGGATTTACAAATTTCTCTTTCGCTTTTTGAGTTGGTTCAACTTCTGCTAACTCTATTGAGTTTTAGCAGTTTGTCCCATCTTGCTCTGCGCTTGCTCCTTTCGAGCCGCTTCGCTAACTCCAAAGCTGCTGCGCTTCGCCCGATCGCACGAAGAACTCGCTGACACTATCAGACCGACTCTTCTGATGAGGTAGTATCCGACTCTGACTCCTGAAACACAAGCCGCAGCAAGGGAGGAGCAATAAAAGTGGTCAAAATGACCATCATAATAATCGCTGCCTCAGTGGCTTCCGATAGTGCCCCACTCGCTGAGCCGACACCCGCAAAAACCAACCCCACTTCGCCTCTAGGAATCATCCCAACTCCAATAGCTAGCCGATTGATTCCGGGTTGACCGAACACTGACAAACCAGTAACTACCTTACCGATGATCGCGACCACAATCAGGAAAATTGCTAAAATCAAGCCTTCCCGATTGCTAGGAACCGCTGGGTTTAGAACACCCAAGTCAGTTTTTGCACCCACGGTTACAAAGAAAATCGGCACCAAAATATCGGCAACGGGAATCACCTGTTCTTCCAAATCACGGCGCTTATCTGTCTCTGCTAGAACAAGTCCCGCTGCAAAGGCTCCCAAAATTGCTTCTAATTGAATAGCCGCAGCAACATAAGACAGGAGAAAGGCAAAAATCAGGGCAGTCAGCAACAGCTGACCACGAGTCTTCATTTGATTGACTAACGCGACGAAATAAGGTCCCAAGAAGCGACCTATTAAAATTGAACCAACTAGGAAGACACTAGCGCTGATAATCAGATAGATAACGTTGCTGATGACGATTTCGCCTGTCTTGGCTAAACTCGCGACAACTGCCAAGACAATGATGCCTAAAACATCATCAAGAACGGCAGCGCCAATAATAATCTGACCTTCTTTGGAACTAAGACGCCCGATTTCTGCTAAGACTTTCGCTGTAATGCCGATACTTGTTGCCGTTAACGCTGCACCAGCAAAAATGGCAGGTACAACTGGAATTCCAAATAGATAAATTAAACCAGCAGTTCCAGCCGCAAAGGGGACAACCACGCCAACAACAGCAACAACTGCCGCTTGAGGACCAACACGAATGAGTTCTTGGAGATCGGACTCCAGACCAATTTCAAATAACAGAATTACTACACCCAGTTCAGCTAAGACTGAAATGACTTCGCTCTGAGCCTGAAATACTGATAGAGCTGAGTCTGGGCTGAGACCAGCGGTAGCTTGCAGAATATTTATAATTAGAGAGTCAGTACCGCCTGCGCCGCCTTCCGGAAAAACTAATAGGTGTAAGGCAGACACTCCAACAACGACACCGCCTACTAGTTCCCCTAATACAGGTGGTAAGTTAATCCGAGCGCAAAGTTCACCCCCTACTTTGCTCGCGAAGTAGATGACGACTAAACTCAGCAGCACTCCTGCCAGTATTAGTGAACTGCTTTCTGCTTCGTTGGTAGCTGCCGCTGCAAGTAGCGACTGAGGAGTATACAAAGAGGGGAGCGAGTAGGTTGGGTCAAAAAAATTTACCCAGGCAGTTGCATCAGCCATTAGTTGCGAAGAAATCATTCTTTCTACTCTACAAGCTTCTTAATAGAATCAAGCCTTTATCGGGCTTGTTCTGTTTTCTGTTAAATTTGATACCAAAACTTCACTCCGCTGAGGTTCAAGAGTCGGGCAACAACCTATCCGAGCGGTCAAGAGTGCTAATGAGCGAACCTTGTGTTCATGTTTATTCGCCAGCAAGTTGTAAAATTTGCTGCCAATACCCAATAGGCACAGGGACAACCGACAGCCGGGGCAAGCGGATGAGGTCAAAATCAGTCAAGTTATTATTTTGCTTGATCTGGGCTAGGGTAACGGGTTGGGGTAGCGATCGCACAGCTTGGATGTCCACGACGACGAGTTTAGGATTATTGAGTGCGGGATCAGGATAAGGCAGAGTCAGAACTTCAGCAACCCCAACCACCTGCCGCTCTTTACCCGTGTGATAAATGAACGCTTTGTCTCTTGGTTGCATTGTGCGGAGATGTTTGAGAGCAAGGGGATTTTTGACCCCATTCCAAACGGCGCGTCCCTCTTGCTCTAAATTGGCGTAGGAATAATCTTGAGGTTCGCTTTTGAGTAGCCAGTAAGCCATCAGTTAAAGAGTCGTAGCTGTTAGATCACTCAGCCACAGTACCTCAGTTGCTAAAACTGTAACTACTTCAAATCTCAACTCACTACCGTGGCACAGTAGAAGCCTAAGTAGCTCTGCCTTGCAGAGTTATGTCATCTCTCAAGTGAGGAGAATCTATTCCTATGACTCAAGCGTTTCTATCTGGTTGCTGCTCTAAAGTTGCTGGGCGGTTACAGACAATTTCCCTATTGGTAGGGCTTTTGACTCTGTCGTTAAGCAATCCAGCGATCGCTCAAGAACGACTTCTACGCACCCTAACTGTTACAGGTCGAGGCGTTGAAATGATTCCAGCAACCGCAACACAAGTACAGTTAGGTGTTGAGATTCAGGGAGAAACTGCTACTGGCGTTCAGCAGGAAGTGGCACGTCGCTCTGCTTCGGTTGTCGAGTTCTTGCGATCGCGTAATGTAGAAAAGTTACAAACAACTGGTGTTCGGCTCAACCCAATTTATAGCTACGAGAACAACGTGCAACGCCTCACCAGTTATTCGGCTGCCAATACAGTGAGCTTTCGCACGTCTACCGAGCAAGCGGGTACGCTCTTAGATGATGCCGTCAAAGCTGGGGCAACACGGATTGATAGCGTGAGCTTTACCGCCGCTGATGAAGCGATCGCAGCGGCTCAACAACAAGCCCTTCGCGAAGCTACTCAGGATGCTCAAAGGCAAGCCGATGCGGTTTTGAGTAGCTTAAATCTGAGTCGGAAGGAGGTTGTTAACATTCAAGTTAACGGAGCTACCCCACCCCCACCAATGCCTGTATTGGAAAGAGCGGCTTTTGCTAGCGATCAAGTGGCTAACACGCCAATCATTGGCGGTGAGCAAGAAGTACAAGCCTCAGTAACGCTGCAAATTAGCTACTAATCTAGGAGTGGGGAAATAAAGAAGAGAAAACTCTTCCTTAAAACTCTGCATCGTTGTATCCATCCACAGCACTAGAATCTGTATCCCGCTTGGAGCCTAACAAATCTAGCCGATCTACTTTAATGATTGGCTTAGAGCGATTGGCTCCAGTTGCGCGATCGCTCCACGTCTCAATCTTCAGGGCACCTTGTACGCCAATTAAACTACCCTTGCGTACATAGTTAGCCGCTACTTCCGCCGTCTTACCCCATAGCTCTAAATTGAACCAATCCGGCTGATCGTTATTGCGACTACGACGGTTCACGGCTAGCGTTAGATTACACTTAACACTACCAGACTCAAAATACTTGACATCTGGGTCTCCACCGACGCGACCAACTAAATTGACAACATTAAGGCTCATATTTTTTAGTACAACTGTACTGATAGCGTAAATAATATTTTAGCGAATCAGCGCAAATCTCAGGCAATCACTAACTTTCTTTGAGTTATCCAAACTTTTGGTAAGGAACGAATATACTCGATTTGACTTTCTCCGGATGACAGATTCTCGATGCTGAATGATACTTTCAACTTAGTTGTTGATGATTTGTGTGAATGAATTGCTCTACCTCACTAGACTCAGCTCAAGAAACGTAATAGAATCCACCTCGGTTACGGTTCAGTTACATTTTGGTCATACACAGCAACATTTGACTTTGGGGGCGTAGAAACGAGTGGGTCTTTTCAGTCGCTTTTCCCTATCACGGGACATGGGTATAGACCTGGGTACTGCTAACACTTTAGTATATGTATCCGGTAAAGGCATTGTGCTACAAGAGCCTTCCGTAGTCGCCATGGACCAAGACTTAAAAGTTCCGCTAGCCGTGGGTGAGGATGCGAAAAAAATGTTGGGCAGAACCCCAGGTAATGTGGTTGCCCTTCGTCCCCTCCGCGATGGCGTGATAGCCGACTTTGATACCGCAGAATTGATGCTTAAGCATTTTATTCGGCGAGTTCATGAAGGCAGAACTTTGGTTTCACCACGGATTGTCATTGGCATTCCTAGTGGTGTTACAGGTGTCGAACGACGGGCGGTAATGGAAGCAGCATCTCAAGCAGGGGCAAGAGATGTCTACTTGATTGATGAACCAGTAGCAGCAGCGATTGGTGCTGGGCTACCGGTAGCAGAGCCAACGGGCAACATGATCATTGATATCGGTGGTGGCACAACCGAAGTGGCTGTGCTCAGTTTGCAAGGGACGGTGCTTAGTGAATCCGTGCGCGTTGCCGGAGATGAACTAAGTGAATCGATTACCCACTACATGAAAAAAGTCCATAACTTAGTGATTGGGGAACGCACCGCTGAAGAAATCAAAATTCAGATTGGTTCAGCCTACCCAACTCACCATGATGATGATGTCACCCTAGAGGTGCGGGGCTTACACCTCCTCTCTGGTTTGCCACGAACAGTCACAATCAAAGGACCAGAAATCCGTGAAAGTATGTCCGAACCGCTTTCAGTGATTGTTGACGCAGTGAAACGCACGCTAGAGCGGACACCTCCGGAGCTAGCAGCGGATATTATCGACAGGGGCATTATGCTAGCCGGTGGTGGCGCATTGTTGAAGGGACTAGATACCCTCATCAGCCACGAAACCGGAATTGTGACTCATGTCGCTGCCGATCCTCTAAGTTGTGTGGTTTTGGGAACTGGTCGAGTTCTGGAGAATTTCAAACAACTAGAGCGGGTGTTCAGTGGACGTTCCCGCCATTTATAGTGGTCAGTGAGTAAATGTTAGCCTCAAGGAGTCTTGTTCTTAGCCAAATGAGTCGTCTACCTGCACGTTCGGAACTCACGAGTCAGCTAAACGCTGACTATTGATAGATAAGCTATGTTTATACTACGTCGCTGGTGGGATCGACATGGGGTAGCCATTGTGCTGGGAGGACTAACGTTGAGTGCTGCCTGGTTGGTTCGCCAAACTCAAGGGGCAGCACTCTTTGAGGCTTACCAATTAATGACTCGTCCCTTCCAGTTAAGTCCAACACCAGAAGAGCGCCTCACCAACGCGCGAGTCTTGGAACTACAGCAGCAGTTAGTCGAACTTGAAAGCCAAAACCAGAAGCTAAAAGAGCTACTGGATTATGCAAAAACTCAGAAACAGCAAGGGATTGTTTCTCCAGTCATCGGACGTAGTGCTGATCATTGGTGGCAACAGGTAACTCTTGGTCGAGGGAGCGGGCATGGAATCAAGGTTGGCTTTATCGTGATGGGATCTGGCGGTTTAGTGGGTCGAGTTGTTAGTGTGACACCCAATAGCAGCCGTGTCTTACTAATCAGCGATGCTACGAGTCATGTAGGTGCAGTAATTAGCCGCAGTCGCAGTATGGGTTTTCTACGAGGACAAGGGTCTAATCGGGCTGTACTACAGTTTTTTGATAAGGTGCCAGATGTTCGTCGTGGTGATGTTGTGTCAACCTCGCCTGTAAGCAAACTTTTCCCCCCCGGCTTGCCGTTAGGGCGGGTAGAGTCTGTAAATCTTGACAAAAGTCCTGCTCCAGAGGCAGTAATTGAGCTAACTGCACCCGTTAGTTACCTGGAGTGGGTCGTTGTCTATCCTGAATGAACAGTCATTAATCATTAGTCCTTTACTAATGACTGATGACTAACGACTAATGATTAACGACCAATGAACAACGTTTCTCAGTTTTCACCCTGGGCTCGTCAAATTATTAATTGGGCAGTGACTGCTGCTTCGGTCATCCTCTGCTTGATAGTCTTACCAGCACGCTTACCGGGGATGGAATTGCTGGGAATCGCTCCAAATTGGCTCTTGATTTGGGTTGTTGCCTGGAGCCTCAAACGGACAGCCCTTCAGGGTGCATTAGCAGGGCTAGTACTGGGGCTGATTCAAGATGGCATGACTTCACCCCACCCAACTCATGTTTTAAGTCTTGCGTTAGTAGGAATCTTGACGGGTCGAATTCAGAAGGAGCGCTATATTCAGGAAGATTTTATTTCGGTGGCATTAATTGTTTTTGGGATGGCAGTAGTTGGAGAGACTGTAACAGCGATTCAGTACAGTCTCCTTGGCGATCGCACTCTTGCAGAAATTTGGACTGATCATCAGCGTATTGCCCTCTCCTCAGCGATTCTCAGTAGCCTCTGGGCACCTGTTGTTTACTATCCGCTCAATCGTTGGTGGGAGCAGATGAAGTTAGTTGAGCAACCGTAGGGATCGGATAAAACATCTTTTGCGTTCAACATTATTCTCTCGTTGTCAGTAGTCAGTGGTCGCTCGTGATTGGGGAATGTTGACTACTGAAGTTTCTATCCTCGACCGGAGCGAACACTCTCTAAAATGTCATGGGCAGCCGCCAATAAGTCGCTATGGACGCGAGTCGGCTGAAATTGCTTAAGGTAGTAGTGGGAACGAATACCGCAGGTGAGCGCGATTGTAGGAATCCCAAGGGTTTGCCCTGCGATCAGGTCGGCTTCTGTATCGCCTACCATCCAAGCTGATGTTGGATGCCCAGCCAGTAGAGATTGTTCAGCGAGTGCTTGGCTTAGCAGTTGTGTTTTCCCATCAGCATAATTTTGATAAGCCGCATCGCGATCGCACGTTCCGTAGATGCCGCTAAATAGCCGAGTTAAGCCATAATTTCTCAGGATCTGTGTGGCTTGTTCCTGACAACGCAACGTCACTAACACCAAGCGAACACCTTGAGAATGCAGCAATGCCAATGCCCAACTCACTCCGGGCTGAAGCTTATCTTGACTCAACAGGGCAGGCTGATTCACAATCTCAATCACTCGCCCCAAAAAGAAATCAATTTGCTCTTTGTGTAAACCTGAGCGCATTGCAATTTCTACATCCGGCACACGATCTTGCTTCATCTGCCAGAACTGATGTTTAGTAAGCTGCTGGATGGGCAAGCTAATGCCTTGGACTTGATAGAACGCTTGGGTATCAGCTAACCCTAACTGATAGGTGGTGTAGTAGCGATTAGAAACGTCAATGATAGGACCATCAAAATCGCAGAATACCGTTAGCTGTTGCGATGAAGGAACAGGGTTCTGACGCTGATAGCATGGGGGTGGTTGCAAGTCTGAGGCAGCAGCGCCGATCATAAATCTTTACTCAGTTAAGCTTTTTGAAATGGTTCTTTACAGATTAACAGTTTCAACATGAATTTTAGTGCAGTTTGTTCAACCTTTATGATTAGACAAACCTATGTTGAAAATAGGGATTAAGGATTAGGGACTAGAACGTTTGCTCAGTAACTAGTGCAAGAAGGCAGAAGATAGGAGGCTCCAGGGCAGAAGGGAAGAAAGCTTGCACAGTAAGCTTTTCAAACTTTTTTAACTGGATAGTTATTTCCGCCGTGCTGCACTAGTCACCCGTCCCTAGGCTTCAGAACGGGAAGTTATGTTAATTAGAGCCTACCCACTGAGTTAGGCGAAAATCTCTGAAGACGCAAAGCCTCAAAATTTGTAATATTTCCTACCGTAGATGATTAGCAAACCCCATCTTACTATTGGGATACAACCATTACCTGTAGGGTAGTAGCCATGAGCTACTGTATCAATCCTAGATGTCCTCAGCCTAATGACCCAGGCAACCTTAACAATCGCGTTTGTCGCAACTGTGGGTCAGACTTATTACTGCAAGGGCGCTATCAAGTCATGCGTCTTTTGAGTGACAACAGTGGCTTTGGCAAAGTTTATGAAGCCTATAATGGCGCAATTCCCAAAATCCTCAAAGTCCTCAAACCAAAGCATAACGATAACCCCAGAGTTATCGAGCTATTCCAGCAAGAGGCAGCCGTATTAAGCCAGCTCAATCATCCTGGTATCCCTAGAGTCGAGCCAGATGGGTACTTCCAGTTTATGCCCAGAAATCATGATGAGCCGGTACACTGCATCATCATGGAAAAAATTGATGGCCCTGACTTAAGGCAGTGGATGAAACAGCAAGGCAATCATCCAATTACCGAGAAGCAAGCGCTTAACTGGCTTAAACAAATAGCACAGATTCTGCATCTCGTTCATCAAAAAAATTACTTCCATCGTGATATTAAACCAACGAACATCATGCTCCGCTCCTCTGGGCAACTGGTACTTATTGACTTTGGTACCGCTAGAGAATTGACAGCTACTTACCTAGCTGATGTTGGAGGTTCTGGTAATGTCACGAAAATTAGTTCTGCTGGCTACACACCTCCAGAACAAGAAATGGGTCATGCTGTACCGCAATCAGATTTCTATGCATTAGGACGTACTTTTGTCTATTTGCTCACAGGCAAAGAAGCAATAGATCAAATGATTTATGACCCTTTAACAGGTAAATTTAATTGGCGAAAATATGCGCTGGATGTCTCGCAACGATTAGCCGATTTTATTGATAAGCTCATGGCTCCGGCAGCAGCGGCTCGACCGAAAAATACACAAGAAATTTTACAGGAATTAGCTAATATTTCTCAAGAATTATCTCAGCCTCAGATCGCAACTAACCTAGGTGAAACTACTACAAGTCAAGCATCTGTAGATAACTTGCCTTCAAAAAGTAGAGAAAATCCTAACAAGTTTATCAAATTCCCAGGAAAATGGCTTCTTGGATGGGTAGTTGGTCTCTCTGTCGGCTTAGGAGGATACGGAACTTGGCAAGTTTACCAAAACTATAATCCTAAGGCGCTCTCTCTCGTTACCACTATTGATGGGCATTCTAGCTATGTTAATTACCTCCTAATCAGTGCTGATGGCAAGGCATTAGTGAGTAGTAGCGCGGATAAGAAGATTAAGGTTTGGGATTTCATTAGTGGAAAAGAAATCCGAACTATTCTCGAATACTCGATACCAATTAATTACTTTGCAATTAGTCCGGATTGGGAAACTATTGTTACTGGTGGCACTAACCAGACCCTAAAAATCTGGAACTTTACCACGGGAAAAGAACTTCGCACCCTGACTGGACATTCTAGCTATGTTAATTACGTTGTTATTAGCCCAGATGGTCAACGATTAGCGAGTGCTAGTGCGGATAAGACAATTAAAATTTGGGACTTTACCACGGGAAAAGAACTTCGCACCCTGACTGGACATTCTAGCTATGTTAATTACGTTGTTATTAGCCCAGATGGTCAACGCTTAGCGAGTGCTAGTGCTGACAATACCATCAAAGTTTGGGATTTTGCGACAGGCAAAGAACTCTACACTCTCACTGGACATTTAGGCTCGGTTAATTGGCTAACGATTAGTCCAGATGGTCATAAATTAGTCAGTTCCAGTGCTGACAATACGGTCAAAATCTGGGATTTTACTACTGGGAAAGAAGTTCGTACTCTCAGCGGGCATTCTAGCTCAGTTAGACCCCTTGCTATTAGTCCAGATGGCAAGAAGTTAGTGAGTGCTAGTGCTGACAATATGATTAAAATTTGGGATTTCGCTACAGGAAAAGAAATCTATACCTTCATGGGTCATTCGAGTTCAGTAAATTCCTTGGCGATTAGTCCGGATGGCAAGAAGTTAGTGAGTGCTAGTGCTGACAATACGATTAAAGTTTGGCAGATGCCGAAGTAATACTCATCGTGGTTTGGGGAAGCGGGGGGAGAGAAATGTATCTATTGGAATCAAGTCTGTGTAAGGACAGTTTTAACTTGATAGGCTGTCAGGCTTGAAGAAGCAAGGAATGCGATCGCGATTTTTGCCAACGCCTCTACCCAAAAAGCGACACTTCATATTCCACAACGCCGTTTGTGAGCAGCCAAGATTTCGCTAGGCTTGTAGTGAATAATAGCCAGGATAAAAGGTGGGGAATGGCGAGTACATCCAACGTTCAAGTAACGATCGCTCCGAAAGGTTCTGCTGAATTAGATGTCAGGCTTGATTTGAGTAATTCTGTTCCTGCAAACAATCCTGAAGAACTGGAAGCACTCACTCAGCGACTTTTTCAACAAATGCGTGAATTGGATGAAGTCGAGCAAGTCCAGCGTGTACCCGATCCAAACCCACCCGCAGGCAGCAAGCCGCTAGATGCAGCATTTTTAGTTGGATTGCTCACGGCTGAAGTCAATGCCAAAAATATCAAGGCACTACTGGACTTTATCTGGGAACGGCTGTCTGGGAAGCCGATTGAGCTAAAAGTAGAAGACAATGGTAGAAAACTAGAGATTACAGCTTACTCTCAGCAAGAGTTAGCTGCCGCTGTTGAGGCAGCCAAGGATTTTTTAGCATCAAATTAGGACAGTTGTAGATGGCTAAATTGGCACTGCTGATTGGTGTCAGCCAGTATGGAGCGGGTTTCAACCAACTTCCTGCTGCTGTAAAAGATGTGGAAGAAATGCAGCGTGTTTTGCTGCATCCAGATCTGGGCGATTTTGATGAAGTCTCCCCGCTTCTCGATCCTGAACCGCAGGAGATGGGGACAGCAATCGAGCATTTGTTTGGAGGTCGTAGACGGGATGACCTCTTATTGCTGTTTTTCTCTGGTCACGGTGTTAAGGATGAAAATGGCAACCTCTACTTGGCAAGTCGCGCTACTCGCAAAAATGAGTGGGGAGGATTAGTTCGGTCAAGTGCGATCGCAGCGAGGTTTGTCCAAGAGATAATGGCTGATAGCCGTGCGAATCGACAGGTAGTGATTCTCGACTGTTGCTTTAGTGGTGCGTTTGCTGAAGGCTTGGTTGCCAAGGATGACAGTTCAGTCGATGTGAAAAGACAACTGGGTGGTGAGGGACGAGTTGTCCTTACCTCTTCAACATCTACTCAATACTCGTTTGAGCAACAAGGCTCAGACCTCTCAATTTACACCCGTTACTTAGTTGAGGGGATTGAGACAGGAGCAGCAGATTTAGATGAAGATGATGTAATTTCAGTGGATGAGCTGCATGAGTACGCGAACATTAAAGTTCAGAAAGCGGCTCCAGCAATGAAACCAGAAATCTATACCGTTAAGGAAGGGTACAAAATCATCATTGCCAAAGTCTCCACGGGCGACCCCAAGCTGAAGTATCGCAAAGAAGTGGAGCGTTATGTCCATGCTGGAAGAATTTCTCCAGTGGGTCGTAGAATCTTGAATGCAAGACGAGAAAGCTTTGGACTCTCACCTGAGGAAGCATCGATCATTGAAGCGGAAGTTATCAAGCCTTACCGAGAGTACAAGAAAAAATTGCACGAGTATGAGCAGGCGCTAATCGAGGCAATTCAGCATGAAAACCCACTAAGTGACTACACCCGCAATGAGTTGAAGGACTTACAGCAAGTTTTGAGTCTTAGGAATGAAGATGTGGCGCCGATTGAAATGCGGTTCAATGCTCTGGTAAGCTACCTTCCTGCTCAAGACTCAAACGTCACTGAGTTGGCGCGTGTCGATCTTGATAATCAGTTAAAAAATCTAACGGATAACCTTGATTCTGAGCGGGAAGTAGACTACACACGACTACGTGATCTACTTGCTCTAGGAAAATGGCAGAAGGCTGACCGAGAAACGGAAGCGGCAATGCTCAAGGCATCCGGTCGTGAAGACGAAGGCTGGTTGCGAGAAGAAGATATGCAATCCTTCCCTTGTCAAGATCTGCGTACTATTGACCAACTATGGGTAAAGTACAGCAACGGACGCTTTGGCTTTAGTACCCAAAAGCGTATTTGGCAGACTATTGAGGAGACGACTCAGAATGCTGATGTAGAAACCTGGAAATATTTTGGGGACAAGGTTGGGTGGCGTCTACAAGACTCCTGGGTTGGCTATAAAAATTTGATTTTTACACTCGATGCACCCGAAGGTCATTTGCCGGGATGGGTATTTGTGAGTGGGTTTGTCGCTGGAGGCTTCTTCGGTAGTGGTCTTTTTGATCGTGTAGAGAATTGTGGGTTGTAAGATAGCGGTCAGCTTTCAGCTGTCAGTTGAACCAGCAGCAGCCAGCCTTGATAGGTTTTTATCAGCTAGTAGCAATAAATTTAGGCTAATTGCCACGATAAACTCTTGTTAGAGATGTGAATGAGGTTCAACACAGTTTACTGCTGTTACTGCTTCATTCATAGCTGAAGGCTCATAGATTCAAGAGCTGAAGGCTGACTGCTGATCGCTGAAGGCTTACCATTATTCGCAAACACTACGCACCTATGGATGTATTCGCGAAAGCGCTGGAGTATGCGGCTAGCAATTCCGATAAACTGGCTGAGGCATTGTGGCAGCATTTGCTATTAGTGGTGGTACCGCTTGCGATTGGGTTGGGGCTAGGTTTACCATTAGGGCTTCTCAGTTCGCGATCGCGTACAGCCTCTACAGTATTAATTAATAGCTTTAATGCTTTGCGGGTTATTCCCAGCTTGGCAATTTTATTTGTCGCGATTCCTTATTTTGGTCTAACATTCACGTCTGCTGCGATCGCTCTTACGCTGCTAGTGATGCCCCCAATTCTCATTAGCACTGATGTTGCCTTTCGCAATATCGATCCAGCGATCCGAGAGGCAGCGAATGGGATGGGAATGTCACCCCAGCAAGTCTTGCAACAGGTGGAGATTCCCCTAGCCTTACCTGTAATCATTGCTGGTATCAAAACAGCGACAGTGGAAGTCATTGCCAGCGCTACACTCGCCGCTTTTATTGGTGCAGGAGGGTTAGGTAGCTTTATTGTGCTTGGCTTTTCGCTCTACGACAATGCCATCCTTCTCGTTGGGGCAATTCCTGTTGCCGTATTTGCACTGGTTGCTGAGGTAGGTTTGAGTGCAATACAACGTTCTCTAGAGCCTCCTGCGGCTAGAGCATAAGCATTTTCCTGAACTCCGGAAGCGCGATCGCCTTCTACCTCCTCAACTAGCAGAATCACCGTATCGCTGTCTTGTGAAACGCTGGGAAAGTCGGTCTTACTGGTGCTCTAGTCTCTATTTTCTGGCGATGCAGTAACGCCTTCGGTGCCTTCTCTAACAAGAGTTCATTTTAGATTTCAATTTCAATTGCAAAACTCTAATTAGCCCTTACTACAAGGGCAACTGCATTAATAAGGAAAGAGATGTCCCTTCTCTGGTTTCACAGGCTGCGATCGCTTCCTCAATCCTTAAGGCAATCTCCCTTCAAATCAGAACCCACCTCAAGGAAGATGTCATGTTACTTAATATTTTTTTACTATTCACAGAGTTACTTAAAAAAGCCAGAAAATCGAAGCTAGCGTTAGCAAAACGCTGAGAGTCATTTAAAAAAACTTTTTAAGTACCGAAAAAGACAGTTAGTTTTAATTGTCTTTGACACCAAAAATAAGCAATGGAGAATTGATATGAGTCGAGTAATTTCTTGGTTTCAAAGTATCAAGCTAGGTCAGATAATCACTGTCTTCCTAGCAACGATCGCCTTTTTCGTCATTCCTGCTTTCAGCTACAGTAGCTCTGTACAAGCTGGAACATTGATTGCTGAGGCAGATTCTTATACAGTAGACAAAGCTACCATCAAAAGGATTCAAGAGAGAGCTGAAGACCTCGGCGACCGTCCAGATAGACCAATTGGTGATACAGGATTAGAGAACATTAAAGAACTTGGCGAGAACATTCCAGAAACACTTGACCTGAATGCTCGCCAAGGATTCTTTGGTGGCGACCCCAATGACATGGACAAGAAAAACGCTGTAGATAAGGTTCAAGAGAGAGTTGGGGGAGCAGTCGAAGGTGCCAAGCGAGCTGTAAAAGACGCGGCGTCCTAATCGACAATAAACCTATTGCAATTCATACAGGCTCACAGATAGCCTTGGACTCAAGAGTCCAAGGCTATTGGTTTTTGTGGCTTAAGTTGAATGTCACTGACTTAAAAAATGAATTTAACCTCTGCTACCTCTCGATCAACCCTTGTGCAGGGGGTGTGGGGAGGCACTCCGTCCCCCACCGGAGATGAGAGTGAGGAGGGGGTTTGGGGGCATCGGGGTCTCCTCTGGGGTTGGGGGAAAGCCACCCAAGCAGGGTTTTTCTACGAACGATTACTTTTCGCTTAAGTCAGTTTCAAAAGTTTACGCTTCTTAACACTATCCTCCAAAAATGTTTAACTTCATTGCAAAGCCATAAGTACCATGAGATAGCGTGATAACTTCTATGAGTGTTGATGACACCGTAGAGTTCGCAAAGGAGGACACCTTGGATTTGCATTCTGCTCAAGCCCCAAATAATTTCTTCCGTGAAGATATCAGTGAGTACGTGGCGCAGCTTCAGCTTCACATGGCGTTACAAGCCCGTAACTTAGTTCCTACCCTCACCAAAGCGGCAGATAGCCGAGAGCAGCTATTGGAGCAAACCCAAGCAACGATTGAAAAGCTTGTCTCACGGCAAGCCATCTAGGGAAACTAGAGATTAGGGATTAGAGATTGGGAAGAATCTGCATGAGTCCTAGTCACTAGTCCCCAATCCTTGAGCACTACCACCATTCCGATTTGCAACCATCACAGAGTCTGCATAGTTTAGCGCCTCTTGCCAAACCTGATAACCACTATGGCTCAAATGGATGCCATCTGTTGTTAAATCCTGTTGTAACTGACCTTGCTCATCGGCAAACAAGCTGTAGAGATTAAGAAAGCCTGTACCTTCTTGTTGAGCAATTGCAGCGATTTGTTGATTCAGGTTATAAATTCGCTGATTTGGAATAGCGCTTAAGCGTGTAGGAAGAATGGACTGTACAACGACTTGGGCTTGCGGGTGATTCGAGCGTAAGCGACGGACAATCTGACGTATGTTATCAAGAATTACGCGATCGCTAGCACCTTGACGCAAATCATTAGTCCCAGCCATCACATAAATTGTATTAGGACGAGTTTTAGCAAAGGCAGATAATCGCTTCAGGATTTGCCCAGAATTCTCGCCAGAGATACCTTGATTGAGCCATAGTTGACCGTAAGGCAGCGACTGTGAGGGAAACCACATCGAGAGCGAATCTCCCACCAAAATTGCGAGACGGTTGGAACCCTGCCCTTTGGCAACAGCTTTAGCTTCCTGTTCTAGTAGCAGTTTCCACTGTTCATGAGTGGGTTGTTGTAGTGGTGTCCCTGTACTTGTCCCCTTTGCCCACAAAGACTCAAAGCTATTAGAAGGCAAGCGAGTATAAAGCTTCCCGGCTTTCAGTGCCGCTACTCGTTGCAGATAGAGTTGACTCCCAGAGGTTGGAGTAATCATTGATTGAGGTGTTGATACAGCTTGCTGATTGCTTACCAGTGTTGTCGCCGCTTCAGCCGTGACAGGTTGTGAGGTAGCGCTTGTTCTAAGTATGGCTGGGCTTGGTAGTGACTGGCTGAATTCAGGAGAGTTTACTTCTACAATTGGGACAACTTTTTGAGCAGCAACAGCCTGCAATGTCTGAGTTGTGCTTGAGGCAAACAAGGCTGAGAGATTATCTAGCAAATTTGGAGGAAGCGTTATCGGCGGTGGGACTGTTATTGGCCCTGCTGTTAATAAACTTGCTGCCAGCAAACAAGGATCGCTCATTCTATCGCTCCATCACACTCTCCTTTCCTTTTGACAGCGATTATTGGTAGCAGTCAGGAAACTTTGTACACAAAGTAGGTTTATTTAGGGCTTGCTGAATAAGTCAGAGGAAAACAACCGATGGATTAATTAGTTATTTAAGGCTCAAGGAATAATAAGCTCTTGTTGCTGATAATTCCTCCAATCATAACTGGGATTAATAATTGACCCA
>JAHHIF010000018.1 GCA_019358875.1 Symplocastrum torsivum CPER-KK1 | reverse complement strand
GCACCATGAGCTGTTTTGCTCACAATAAAGGAATGAAAATTTTTCTTACTCCTTCTGCCTTATTTTCAAGCTAGTCTAAGCTTTTTGATCGAGGCGAAGCGCTCGTTCTAAAGCCGCCTTTTCTCTCCCTCTCCGGGCATAGGGATGTAATTGCGTAGTATCCCAACCGCTGAGGATACTCAAATCCTCTAAATCAATTCCCTTCATCAGCATTTCTACGCACCAAGTTTGTCGTGCTTGTTCTACAAATAGCGGTTGACCTTCAGGTGTTAATAATCCTGAAGTAAATGTCTGCCAGAAAGCACGTAACTCTTCCTCTGAAAACCGTTGACCTTCCTCATTCACAAACATCGCCAACTGCTCATCTTTACGACTCTTGAGCCACTGACTTAGAGGATTGCGAATGTAGGAGCCATACCGCTTTCCCATAATCCACTGATTGACTGGCACTTGTCGAACTGCACCTTGAGTGATTTGCAACAGGTGTTGGTGTTCATCAATGATTTGATGCGATCGCTCTAAAGCGACAACCTCTTGCGGACGCAAACCAGCTCCAAATAGCACGTAAGCGAGAGCATAATCCTGCAATCCCTGCTTTTTCGCTTGTAGCAGAATCGAGCGAACTAAAGAAGCGGGTAAATCAGCTACTTTCTCATTTGAATTTTTCCTTGCTTCTAAAGGAGTCTCTTTGTCTAGACTGACAGCACCTGCTGAAGATTCTGGTAAGGGTGAAACAGCTCCATATAAGAACACCTCCACTAAACTCTCTAAAAAATCCTCACGGTTCTCCCAAAGTTCATGGAACTCGCTTGTCAATTCGATGACTAAATATCCGAACAACATCACATTGAGCAAGCTAGATAATTTTTCAGCAGGTAAACGGCAGTGTAGCTGCTCACGCTCAATAACGGTTGCGAGATAGTGGGCAACATCACGATTGGCGAGAGTGATACCTCTTCCTAGCGCCCGACGATTTTCGACGGTGTATTGCCCTGCCTCACCAACTACTGAACGCAGTAAGTCTGGAATCTTTTCTAGCGCTTTTAGGCGATCGCTTGCATAGTTTCTTAGCGCCTCATCTACATGGCTTGTCTGATTTACTTGCGTTCTTAAGGATTCACCCAGGTGAGTAAACACCGCAGAGTCTTCAATCAAGGCCAAAAGCAACCCTTGCTTGCTTCCGAACTGGCGGAACAGCGTTACTTCATTAACCTGTGCTAATTCTGCAATCTGCCGAGTTGTCGTCTCGATAACGCCCTGAGAGCGAAATAACTCAAGCGCTGCATTGACTAAGCGCTGTCGAGTTGAAGAATTTGTTCGAGGCATATGCATAAAGGCATAAAAATGTAAGTAACACTTGCATTTTTAGAAAACCGTTGTTAGATTTAAAGAGTGCAAGTATTACTTGCATCTCCTCACTATAACGACCTCTCTACAAAAGAGGGAAGATTCATGACTAACAACTCACTCTCTGCTGTCCCGGAAATTCGACCGCCTTTAACTTTTAACTGGGTTAGCGCGACGTTTTTCGCGGCAATTCACGCTTTAGCACTACTGGCTCCTTGGTTTTTCTCCTGGTCAGCCGTGGGAGTCACGATTTTTCTACACTGGCTATTTGGCAGCATCGGCATTTGCTTGGGTTATCACCGACTTTTAACCCATCGTAGTTTTCAGGTACCAAAGTGGTTGGAGTATATCATTACGACCATCGGTGCCTTTGCACTGCAAGGAAGCCCCATCTTTTGGGTATCCGGTCACCGTCAGCATCATGCTCACACAGAGGACGAAGTAAAAGACCCATATTCAGCTCGTCGGGGTTTTTGGTGGAGCCACATGCTTTGGCTGTTTTACAAGAACGACGAGTTTTTTAACTACGAAAACTATAAGAAATCTGCGCCTGATTTAGCACGAGACCCATATTATCGCTGGCTTGACCGCAACTTCTTGTTACTGCAAATTCCCTTAGGAGTGTTGCTCTATGCCTTGGGTGGATGGTCGTTTGTCATCTACGGGATGTTTGTCAGAACAGTGTTACTTTGGCACAGCACTTGGTTGATTAATTCGGCAACTCATATGCGAGGTTATCGAAGCTTTGAGGTAGATGATAACTCTGGTAACCTTTGGTGGGCGGCGATCTTAACGTATGGAGAAGGCTGGCACAATAATCACCATGCTCAGCCAAATGTTGCTCCAGCCGGACGGAAATGGTGGGAAGTTGATGTCACTTGGTGGGCGATTCAAGTATTAAAGACTTTTGGTTTAGCGAAGAAGGTTGTAATGCCTCCGCAGCGACAACTACAAAGTTAATTTGAATTGAAGTAGAACAACTTGTTTAAGATAATGCGATCGCACTCACAACCCAAGAGAAGCGATCGCATTTTTCATGGTGATTAGTCAGCAAGCTTTTCCTGGCATCTAGACAAGTGCGATCGCGGTGTGACAAAGTTTAGCCTTGGAAGATTTGCTTTGGTCTAGGAAAAAGCAATGAGTCTGTGGTCTAAGGATTTAATAACAAGGACAATGCTGAAAAGTTTTGCGGTGGTGCTGTTTTTACTCATAGTTTTGGTGGCATCACCTGCTGAGGCAAAGGTCACACGCTATTTGGAGGGCAACGCTGGCGATGTCAATCCGGCATTAGCTGGACCTGCTCATGATTTGGGTGGTGGTGGTACTGACGTAGACCCTGCTATTGAGTGGATGATCGATCAGGTTAGGGGATGTACCAACTGCGCCACTAAGGTCGATGTTGTAGTCATTCGAGCGTCCGGCGATGATAGCTATAACGCGCCAATCCTTGCAATGAACGGTGTTGACTCCGTGGAAACTCTTGTCATCACGAGTCGAGAGGATGCCAATAAAGCTGATGTTGTAGATACAGTTAGAAATGCTGAGGTAATTTTCTTCACTGGCGGTGACCAGTGCGAATATGCCCGGAATTTCAAAAAAACAGGAGTTGAGACGGCTGTAGAGTCTGTTTATGCAAGAGGAGGCGGCATCGGGGGAACCAGTGCAGGCACAATGATTCAAAGTGATTTTGTCTACAACGCTTGTTCGGACACCGTTGAAACTGAAGAGGCGCTAGAAGACCCTTACGAGGATATTAGCTTCACCGACAATTTCTTCAATTGGGAAAATCTCAAGGGAACTGTTGCTGATACACACTTTGATGCACGGGACAGGATGGGTCGCACCATGACCTTCATTGCTCGCCTAATTAGAGACGGTTTATCTGATAGCGCCTTGGGCATAGCTGTAGACGAGGAAACGTCTGTTGTAGTGGACAAAAATGGTTTAGCTAGGGTTATGGGAAAAAGACCAGCGTACTTCATACTCGGTGACCACATGCCTGAAGTCTGCGAACCGCAAACTCCTCTAACCTTCTCCAACTACAAGATATGGAGAGTAGGGAGTGATAGTACATTCGACCTGAAAGATAGACCAACGAGGGGCTACTATCTCAGAAGTGTCAATAAAGGGCGGATTAGTGCAAACCCTTACGAGAGATAGACGAAAGGCTAACGTTCCCAAAAAACAACCACCAGTTCAAGACAAACTCTCTAATAATTCACTAGCTGACAAAATTGGCAAAGTAGCACCCGCAAAATCTTGTGCATTACGGGTGATAATGGCGTCAAGCCTTGATGCCATTGCACAAGCTAATTGAACGGCATCTTCAAAATCTCTCAAGTTAGAGGAGAATGCTGCATCCAAAATCACACGGTCTACCAAGCAAACTTCCATCAGCGTTAGTGTCTCAGAAACTGCTTGTCTAGCAAGCTCAACGCTCCTTGTTTGCCTTCTAGCAATGTAAAAAATATTAGTTAGAGTTGTTGCTGTCACATACCCAACAATTCTCTCGGATTCGATCGCTTCCATCAGACCTGCTGCATCCTCTACAAAAGGTTCTCGCTCTAGAAAGTCATCCAGAATAATGTTGGTGTCCACTAATACCCTCATTGCAGGTATTTCTCCACCAAGCGTTCTTCTAACATCGCTTCAACTTCGGCATCAGTTGGAGGGGGCGCATCGGTTTTGAGTAGTCCGCGCATCCTCTGCGCTGCGCCTTTACGCTCAGGACGAGGTCTGAGTTCGTGTTGAAGTGACTGAAGGATGGCACTCATCAATTCCAAGCGATCGCTTACGGATAGCTGCAATGCTTGTTCGCGTAATTCTTGCAAAGACATCGTTTTTAATTCCTTAAATGTTCTTGCCTGACAACTTGCTATTTAAGTTTAGGCGATGCCATTTTCATTAATACTAAAGGTGCGATCGCATTCAAGAGTCATAAATTATCAAGAAATTTTTGTAGCAAATCTCTTAAATTACGGATGTACTCATCGCCTGTCACGATCGTCAGGTAGCAAGAAAACGCTGCCACAGCCCCTTGCCAGCTCTTAAGTGCTTCTATGTTCTCTGAGAGTCTTACCTGTAATGAGCGCCTTGCCTGCAAGAAACCCAACCTGTGAAGCACTAACCCCTTGTTTTTGTGGATATAGGTGTCATCCGGAGCAAGGTAGAGAGCATGGTCATAGGTAGCCAGCGCTTGCTCATAACTGTGCAACGCCTCTGGATACTGTTCCAGTTGTGTGTGCAAGATACATAGTTTTGCAAGTACTGTCCCCTTGTTGTTAAGACATTGCACTAAATTCGGGGCAAGCTGGAGGGCTTGGTCATAGGTAGCAAGCGCTTGCCTGTAACTGTGCAAGGCATCTGTATGCTGGGCCATCTGGTATTGCAAGTCACCTAATTTTACGAGCGCATTCCCCCTGTTGTTGAAAACTTCCAGATATGTTAGGAACCAAGTTGAGAGCTTGGTCAAAGGCTGCTAGGGCTTGCTGGTAGCTGTGCAATGCCTCTGGATACTGGGACAGCCTCGCCTGCAAATTACCCAAGCCCAGCAGTGCATTACCCTTGTTGTTGTGGGCATAGTTGTCATTAGGAACCAAGTTGAGAGCTTGGTCAAAGGCTGCTAGGGCTTGCTGGTAGCTGTGCAACGCTTCTGGATACTGGGACAGCCTCGCCTGCAAATTGCCCAAGCCCAGCAGTGCATTACCCTTGTTGTTGTGGGCATCGGCATCATCCTGGGTAAGATGAAGGGCTTGGTTGTAGGCTTCTAGCGATTGCTGGTAGCTGTGCAACGCTTCTGGATACAGTGCCAGCCTCACCTGCAACTCACCTAGTTTAAAGAGGGTAGTCCCTTTGTTGTTAAGGGTAGCGGTATCTTTAGGGATAAGGCTGAGGTCTTGTTCATAGGCGGCAATAGCCTCTAAGTATTCCTGTTTGGCTTCCTCATATCGAGCTAAGCTTGCAAAGTAATCGGCTTCGGATTGTGAGATTCTGCCCAGATAAAAGTCATTTTGAATTAATAGATCGCTCCTAACTTCTAGCAGCGTGCGGCATTGATCATTACGGCTCAACTTCAAGGCAGCATCAAACACCTCTACCCATTCCTCCACACCCCGCTCCCAATCCAAGCGGTTGGCATGATAAATCGCCTCTGCCACTTCCCCCCGTTCCCGATAGTGCTGCTCCAAAACCTCATGAGCGCGACGGGTTATCTCATTGCCGCTTTCATCATCCAAGCGGCGCAGCAAATCGTGGATGCGATACCAATTCTCACCCCGCCGTTGTACCTGCCACACAAAGGAAAAGCGCGTGAGGATGTCAAAAAAAGCTGCACGAGTGGCGTGAAAGTGTAGCGCCTGACCCAGTTTGAGATAAAGCTCAAAATCGAAAGCCCGACAAGCACTTAGCGCGTGAACTGCCACCTCGACTTCTTTATCTACATATCTCAAGAGTCGATTAATCAACTCCCTGGATTTGTCAAGCGTTTCCGGGGCAGTTGGGAAGTCATCCGGTGTCAAAAAATTCCCCTGCGCTCTTGCTGCCAGGACTACATCGGCACACAAACCCAGATAAAGTGGATGCACCTCGTCGGCTGCAACGCTAGCGTAGTCAATCAAACTCTGCTGTAAGGCAGCATCTTTAACATCCGCCTTTTGCAGGTAATCTCTGGCATCGGTTGGCGAAAAATGCCCCACCAACTGACTATCGAGGTATTGCTGGGGAATGGCAAACCGAGTTGCTTCAACCCAACGCGGCTTTTCTCGACCCGCAACCACTGCCACAATTCCTGCTGACAAGTCTAGCGCTCTCAACAAACACCGCAGCCACTCATCCCGTTGGAAAAACACCTCCTCCGGCAGGTCGCGCTGATGACCCCAAAACGCTTCATGGGCGTCAAAAAATAGGACAATTCTTTTAAGCTCTTCTTGCTGTGCCATTGCTGCATTGAGGTCTTTGGCAAACAAACGCGGCAAGGCATCAATTAATTCCGTATGGGGTTCCATCCCCTGAATCGCTTTAATATCTTCCTCCTTTAAACCCCGTTTCTGGAGGGAGAGTTTGAATTTCTCGCCTAAATGCTTGCCAAAGACACCGAGTACCGCTTTGGCGATGCTCGCATAAGACGTATCGCTGACAGCATCCACAATTCCAGTAATAAAATCCATCTCTTCCGATGGCAGTAGTTCCTTTGCCTGTTCCAGGTTGCCAGTCTTGTAGAAATACCAAACACAGGCGAAGTCATAAAGAGGGAAGCGCAAGGGGTAGGGCAAGTCAGCAAAAGCCTCGGCTAAGTTTCGCCGTAACATCAACAAGCCATCAAAAGGAGATTTGAGTCTATCTCCGATTAGGTTCTGACTAAAATCCAGGAGTACTGCTGGCACCGGGATACAGTCCTCTCCTGGTTTAGCGTTCTCGATATAAGCTGCAACCTTCGCCACCTCAGCCTTGGGTATAGCTTGGAGTTGCTGCCAGGTTTCCGGCAAGAATAGCTTGCAACATCTTTGCCGCAGGAACTTCAACAGTAAAGATTTGCCATTGCCGCCATCCCCATGAAAGAACAGAATCTTGTTACGGGGTGACTCATCATTTAGATACTCTGCAAATAGGCGAGTCAACTCATAGCGGTCTATAAATAATTGCAGCGCCCGATCGCCTTCTGTGACCGTTTGCAGTTCGCAAAGTTCATCATCAATACTCATGCCAGCGCTACTCAGGTTTTAATCGAGATGATAACCACCCTAGCAAATGCTCTCAGCGCCTAGTTTCAAACCCCTGCAACCCTTCCGGTTCCTCGTACTCAACTGCCACATCTTTAACTACAGCGCCTCGTGGTCCTTGGTGACACCAGCTAATCATCTCCTCAACAGCAGCTTTACTCCCTTCAAAAAGCGCTTCCACACGACCATCCGAAAGATTTCGCACCCAGCCGTTGATACCCAATCGATTAGCCTCATCCCTCGTTGAGAAGCGATAGCCAACTCCCTGGACTCTGCCAGTAATAAAAACATGGGCGCGGATTTGCTCTTGCTGCTGTGATGGGTTCGGCATCAACTTGTCCCTATTGATAATCGGTTCCCTGATCAAAAGTACGGCACAGTCAATTGTTTTGACTGTGCCTACAGCAAGCTACTTTAACAAAATATTCAGATCAGAGAGTCTGCTGTCTACTCAAAACGTATTGATGTGCAGTAGTTTTTTGCTACAAACCCAAACTTTTAATCGTCATCATCGTCATCGTCGTCGCGATCGCGGTGTCGAGAATGATGCTCGTCATCATCGTCATCGTCGTTACGACGATACTCTCTATCTTCATCCCGATAGCGAGAGCGGTGTTCATCATCGTCATCATCGTGGCGACGATACTTTTGATCATCATCCCGATAGCGAGAGCGGTGTTCATCATCATCATCGTGGCGACGATACTTTTGATCATCATCCCGGTATCTGTACTCACGGTCATCATTGCGATCGCGATGTTCCCGGTCATCATAGCGTCGTTCGCGCTCGTCACCCCTTAAACCTCTAAATACATCCCCTATTTGATCACCGATTCCCATAATGTTCCTCCTGAAGTTGATTTGACGTTTTTCTATTAAAACCACGTTTACCTTAGTAGTTTCAGTCTCTCAAAAGGATTTGCCTCTTAACTCTCCTATCAGGTATAGATGCTACCTAATCTGAATCTTCCGAAGTTTGTAGAATCAAGGGGATTTACGTTTTCAACATCCTTCTCTTTGCTATGACAATTACTCAACTGTTTAATGGCGCTAATTTATTCGTTCTACCCTTTTGGGCGCTAATGATTCTGTTGCCAAACTGGGGTGTGACTCGAAAAGTGATGGAATCTTATCTACCTTTTGTTGCTTTGGCTGGTTTATATGTGTATTTATTCGTCACTAGCATTACACCAGAATCTGCTGAAGCGTTGTCTAATCCTCAACTAGCTGATATTGCCCGATTCTTTGCGGATGAAAAAGCCGCCGCGACTGGCTGGATTCATTTCCTGGTAATGGATTTATTTGTTGGGCGCTACATTTATTGGGAAGGACAGCGGACTGGTGTTTGGACAGTTCACTCGCTGGCGTTGTGTTTGTTCGCTGGTCCGATGGGGTTGTTATCTCACATTCTGACTAGCTGGATTTCAAAAAGCTTTACCTCCTCGTCTGAGTCAGACACTGCCACCCCTTCTACAGATACCACCCAAGCTTAGAAACGGTTAGCTCAAGGGTGATATTCTTAAAATTTTTGCTCCGTTATCTCCGCCAGTGGAAAACAGAGATTGGGGAGTAGAGGAGGAATGTCAAAAAACTAAACTTGTGAGTGTTCGAGCGATCTGCTTGGCAGCAGCGCTTCGCTATCGCAAATAGCGCTCCAGTAACCCAATCACTATAGCTGGTTGCTCCAGATGCGGGAGTACACCCGTTTCGGGTATAACTTGAAAGTCTTGAATCGCTTTTGGGTTTAAACGTGCCAGACGCTTACCTAAATCAGCGCGGGTAAACTGTGCCTCTTCTCCCCAAACAACAGTAGTTGGTACTGTTAATCGATCAATATACAGGGGTAAATCAAAGTAAAGGTCACCCCTCAAGAACGCCAACGCTGCATATTCGGCATTTGGTTGCTGTGCAGAAGCGAGATACGCCGCCACCATTTCTTCAGTTACCCGTTCAGCTTTTGCGAAGAGAAACTGCACCAAAAAGTTACGCACAGCAACATCATTCGTTGCCCCTAAGGTATAAATCAGGCTGCTTAAGAGTGGTGTTCTAACAATATTTAGCGGTAGTCTCCTTCCAGCATTTTGCCCGAAGTCATCAAACCCAGAGGGACAAACAAGAAATAGCGCCTTGAATAATTCTGGATGCTCAATTGCAATACGAACAGCCAACGCACCTGTAAGGGAAGAGGCGATAACAATTGCTGGAGAATCAGTTACCTGTGAGATAAACTCCGCCAGTGTTGTTAGATAGTCACTCACCTGGTAGTCCCGGATGGGATGAGCAGATTGCCCCCAACCAATCAAATCAGGCGCAATGACACGGTGAGTCGTGGCAAAAGCAGGATATACCTTTGACCATTCATAAGCCGAAGCACCGCCACCGAAGTTATGCAGGAAGATCAGACTAGGTAACTCCTCCTCATTCGGCACTGCTACTGTCCACGGGGGAGCAACTGGTGTGTAGTACACCATCGAACCCAAGGAAGTATTAGCGACCTTTTGCCCAAAGCCAGGAGGCTGAAACTGGAGCATAAATCCACGTTGCTCCTAATGATTAGTAATTTTTGATAACGGATAGACTCATATACTTATCCTCTGGTCAAAGTGATATCTTGACAAGTTTCTGGCTTTTGGGAGAGCGATCGCCTTTAGACTCCACTGGATAATAAAAGCAAGTCTCGATTTATCCTGTTCACACTCAACGGCACGACAACAAGCGCATGGCTGACCAAGCTTTACCCCCAGTTTTAGAAAAAATCCTTGCCACTGCTAGTGAACCGGATGCTGTCTTTGCTGAGATACTACCAGCTTTAGGCGACCTGTTGCAGTGTCATCGATGCTTTCTTTATCTGCGTAATCCTCAAACTAAAATGGGGAAAATTGCTTACTGCTGGCTTCGCAGCGACCAATATCCGGATGTCACAGACGCTGACTGGAAGGAAGAACCGGAATCATTACCCCAAGAAGACCCCTTATTTGCCGCCGCGCTACGTGCTGAAGACTCAATTTTTGTGGAGGATGTAGAGACCGCAAGTCCAGAAGTCGTCAACGTAGATTTCGAGCGAGAAAACTTTGGACACCGAGCCTTGATTCATGCTCACTTGTGCCAGGATGGTCAATTGTGGGCAATTTTACAACCCTGTATGTTTGGTCAGCCAAGAGTTTGGACTGACCTGGATCATTCGGTGATTGCTCAGTTAGAGCCAAAGCTTGCACCAATGGCTGTTGCCTATGTCAAGGAAGCAGGGGTTTAAGTTCTTGAAAGTGGGAAGGCGATCGCTTTTACGAGACTGGCTCATCTTCATTAGATGTGTAGACACGGTAGCCATAAATCAGGAGAGGGTTGGGAAGGGATTCTTCTTCCTTATGCCGTTGTACTGCTGTAGATGTTAGAAACGAAAGCTAGGGCAGTTTCGATACACTAAAGAAAATATAAAGGCAGCGGTTGTGACTGAAAAAAATCGCTCCCAGTGGGACGCTGGCAGATTTATTGAAACACTGACCTACTTCGAGGTCATCCCTTTCCTGAACTGGCTACAGCAGCTATTCACACGCACCAATCGTAAACCAGAAAACCAGAGTAGAGGCAAACAAATGGGAGTAATACTGGTAGCTGGCGCAACTGGCGGTGTCGGGAAGCGAGTTGTGCGACACCTAGTCGAGCAAAATTATCAAGTACGTGCTTTAGTCAGGGATGCCAAAAAAGCACAGCAGATGCTTGGCAACGATGTAGAACTATTCGAGGCAGACATCACCATCCCAGAGACATTAACCCCTGCACTGACAGACGGTATTTCTGCTGTCGTGTGTTGCACAGGAGTCCGGGTTCAGCCTGTCGAAGGCGATACACCTGACCGAGCAAAATACTATCAAGGCATTAAATTCTATATGCCAGAAGTTGTGGATAGTCCTGAAATTGTGGACTATCAAGGTATCAAAAATTTGGTACAAGCGGCGGCGATGAGTCTGGGAATGGCAGGGGAAAAGCTGCTATTTGATTTTAAGCACCCAACAGATGACGTGAAAGAAACTTGGGGTGCTGTAGATGATGTTGTGATGGGTGGCGTTAGTGAGAGTTCTATTCGACTAATTGATAAGGCAGCACTCTTCACTGGAAATGTATCGACTCAAAACTCCGGTGGCTTTGTTTCAGTTCGTACCCGTAACTTCGAGCCAGCAGTGGATTTGGCTGAATACAAGGGAATAGAACTGTGTGTGAAGGGAGATGGTCAGCGGTATAAGTTTATTTTGCGATCGGAAGCCAAATGGGATGGTATTTCCTACTGCTATTCGTTCGATACAGATAAAGATAGCTGGATTAATGTTCGCATTCCGTTTGAGGCTCTGATTCCAGTATTTCGCGCTAAAACACTAAAAGACACTCCAGCCTTCGATTCTAGCCAAATCTATGCGTTGCAGCTAATGCTCAGCAAGTTTGAGTATGACGGAGAACTGAACCCGAAATTTCAACCAGGTGGCTTTGCCCTACAAGTGGAAACGATTAAAGCTTATGGTAGTGCCCCAAAACCGCAGTTCATTATGATTAGTTCAGCGGGTGTCACTCGTCCAGGACGTCCGGGAATTAACTTAGAAGAGGAACCACCTGCGGTACGGATGAACGACCAACTAGGAGGAATTCTCACCTGGAAGCTACGAGGAGAAGAGAGTGTGCGCCAAAGTGGGGTTCCTTACACTATTATCAGACCTTGTGCTCTAACCGAAGAACCTGGAGGTAAGGCTTTGGTCTTTGAGCAAGGTGACAACATCCGGGGCAAGGTGAGTCGAGAAGATATTGCTGAGCTTTGTGTTCAGGTGCTAGAGCAACCTAAGGCTCGTAATGTCACTTTTGAAGTGAAAGAGGGAGAAGATAGCAACCACCCAGCTAACTGGGAAAGCCTATTTTCTACTCTAAAAACTGATACTAATAACCACTAACAATCTAGCGTTAACTAGCAAGACGACCAGATACTTGAGGCTGTAACAAGCACACCAACTCGTTTATGCCTCGCTTCACATGTCTTGATACTGTCATTGGGCTAACACCAATGTGTTTGGCTGCTTCCTCACGCGGTAGTTGCCGCAAACAAACATACTCAATAGCACTGCGAGTCTTCTCTTCTAGATGGCTCATTGCTCCGTGTAGCTGTTGTCGCTCTTCTTCCCGATTTTGCCAAGCTTCATGATAGGCGTCAGGTAACATTTCTCCCAACGTTAGGACAGAATCAACCGTCTGCCCTACCGTTGCATCCAGGCTTAAAGGTAGGCGATTTTGAATAGCTAATTTACTTTCCTGCCACTCGCGCAATGATACCTTCAAGGCTTGAGCAATCTCAGCATCTTTGGGCAGCCGTCCGAGGATAGCTTCCAATTTTTTACTCTCTTTTTGCCCTTCCCGTTGCAGTTCCTGCCAGCGACGCGGAATCTTGACAGTACTGCCCTTGTCACGTAAAAAATGTAGCATCTCGCCCCGAATGTAAGGCACAGCAAAGGAACTGAAAGCACAGCCTTGATGAGGGTCGAACCGCTCAATGGCACGAATCAAACCGAGATAGCCAATTTGCTGTAAATCTTCATAAGGTTCAGTACACTGCTGACTGACTCGATAAGCAATCTTTCTTACCAAACCTATGTTTAACCGTACTATCTGATTGCGAACTTCAACCGTTGGATTTCGGGAGTAAGCAATCAAAAGTTCCATTCCGCGAAAACGGACAGACTGAGTCGCCATGATATAAAAAACCTCAATTTCTGCAACCTATGCCATCAAGTGGCTTGCTGTAACTAAGCCATCCTGAAATCATTGTCTGTACATAGAAAGGATTAAACTATCGTTGTTTTACGGAAATAATTGCGCTCGACAATTTCCATCTCCGTATATATGCGGAGATGACTTAACGGGGAAATTTGCGATCGCTTAAATGTGCCTTTAGGCAGAAACTGACGTTGGCTAGTTTTCCCTCCTAGCCGAGTGCTTCAGAACTCGTCACAATAGGACTAGATAAATTTGTGTTTGTAACTCATCGGAAAGTTCAGAGGAAATCTCATGAGCAACACCAGTAACTTTCGTCAAGCAATTCGCGAAGCCAAAGGTCAGGCGCTAGTTGGACCGAATGTCATCGCCAACGCGCTTCCCTATGTGGGTGGCGGACTTGTCTTAACCGCACTCGGCACCTACGGAGGACTTGGTGTTCTCCGTTCCAACCCACAGCTATTCATGACAACCTTCTGGGTAGCCCTGATTGCTGAAATCGCTCTTTTCTTCGTAGCCAGTGGCATTGCCCGACAAGGAAAGAACGGTGTCGCACTGCCCCTGTTGGCTAGCTACAGTCTGCTATCTGGCTATACCCTTAGTGGTCTAATCTTCCTTGCCCTCAGAACACCAGGCGTTGGTTTGCAAGGAATTGGTTTTGCTGCCCTCGGCTGTGGTGTTACCTTCATTGCAGGTAGACAAATTGGCTCCAACTTGTCTGATGAAGACGGTATGGCTCTCACCAAAACCGTACAGCTAGGCATGATTGCCCTAGTTGTCGTCTTGGTCGCTCAGCTGCTCTTCTCATTTTTTGGAGGCGGTGTTCCCAGTTGGCTAGAAATTGGCATCTCCGGCATTGGTGTCTTTCTATTTGCTGGGGCGGCTGTCGTGGATTTCTACATCCTGCCTCGCACCTACCGCGACGACGAGTATCTACCTGCTGCTTTGTCGATGTACCTGACTTACATCAACCTGTTTATCTTCATTTTACGGCTGCTCATTGCCTTAAACGGTCGCGACTAATCTAAGGCTGATGTGCCTTCCAAGTTTTGTAGGCTGATTAGCTTATTTCATAAAACATAAGCAGGATAGGGGAGGGGTGTAGCCAACTGCACCCCTATTTTGTGACTCATGCCAGACTCTAGTTAAAATCAACTATGCAACCCAAAGTGTGGTAGCGAAGGATAGAAATCATCATGGAAGCATTAGATATCAAACGCGAAGTCGAACTGTTGTCAGAGCGCCTGGGTAAAACCCAGGACTATCTTTGACGTTCCAGCTCTAAACGCAAAAATCCAGGACTTGGAGCAGTTGGCTGCACAACCAGATTTCTGGGATGACCAAACGTCAGCGCAGCAGACACTTCAAGAACTTAACGACCTCAAATCAAGCCTCCAGCAATATGCTCACTGGCGAAGCAGTCTGGAGGATGCCAAAGCAGTTTTAGAGCTACTAGAACTAGAAGCTGATGAATCTCTGCTAAAAGAAGCTGAAACCAATCTGACTCAACTTACTCAGGAACTTGAGCGTTGGGAGTTGGAACAACTGCTCTCAGGACTTTACGATGCCAAAGGTGCTGTTCTCACAATTAACGCGGGTGCAGGAGGGACTGATGCCCAAGATTGGGTGGAAATCTTACTGCGAATGTACACCCGTTGGGCAGAGAAGCAGGGTTACAAGGTACAACTGGCGGAACTTTCGGAAGGAGACGAAGCAGGGATTAAGTCAGTCACGCTAGAAGTTGACGGGCGTAATGCTTATGGCTATCTCAAAGCTGAGAAAGGAACGCACCGACTCGTGCGGATTTCTCCCTTTAATGCGAACGGCAAGCGGCAGACAAGTTTTGCTGGCGTGGAAATAATGCCGTTGATCGATAACTCCGTTGAGCTTGACATTCCAGACAAGGATTTAGAAATTACAACCACTCGTGCTGGTGGCAAGGGCGGGCAAAATGTCAACAAGGTAGAGACAGCCGTGCGGATTGTGCATATTCCGACAGGTGTGGCTGTGCGTTGTACTCAGGAGCGAAGTCAACTGCAAAATAAAGAGAAAGCCTTAGCGATTCTGAAAGCAAAGCTGCTAATTATTGCTCAGGAGCAACGTGCCCAGGAAATTGCCGAAATTCGAGGCGATATGGTAGAAGCCGCTTGGGGGAACCAGATTCGTAACTATGTCTTTCATCCGTATCAGATGGTAAAAGACCTACGCACGAATGTTGAAACTACAGCCGTTAGTGATGTTTTAGATGGCGACATTGACCCTTTTATTGAAGCCTACCTCCGCCAGGAAAATCAGCTAACCTAGAACAGGCTTATCTGCCTTGAGCCTCTGCGCTTTATTGCCTCGGTGTCTTTGATCTAATGCCTAGCTTCGATCAACCTACAGTCCTGATAGTTCTTCTCATCGCTGTAGTATGATCTGCTGACTCTCAAGGGGGATTTTGCGATCGCCAAAGCTCCCTTGAGGAAAAATCCTCTTCCAATTCGTTACATAAAAGCCCTCTGCCTTCTTCAAATTCTAGGGATTGAGTAGCAATTGTTAAGCAAACTGTTACATTAGAGTCATAAAATAACCATTGAGCGAAATTCACTTTATTTTATGAGTAATCCATCTTCAGCACCCGAAGCCCTAGAGCAAGGCTCTGAGGAAACGATAAACCCGCCAGCCGCAACAGAACACAAGCCAAGTTATGTAAAACTCGCTATGCGTAACATGGTGCGTAAGCGCGGGACATCCCTAAAACATTTTTTCCTAACAACGGCTGGCTTATTGACCGTGCTTGTTGGTCTTGCCTACCTAACCCGTTAGATGTCTGTGGCAATTCCTTAAGAGGCTTTAAGTGTGGAAGTTGAAGTGAGTGTTCAGGATTATTTTTTTACCGCGTCCCGGTCAACAATTAGTGAGGCGGAAAAACTCCCCTGTTCAATTTCGATCTCACTCTGGGAAAGCTGGTTTTATAAATGGCTAGAAATCCTGCAACCTGCTCTCTCACCGACTGATGCCTATGAACTCACACTTCGCCTTACTGACGATGCAGAGATCCAGGGACTTAATGCTCAGTACCGTCACAAAAATCAACCAACAGATGTACTAGCTTTCGCCGCTTTGGAGGTAAACTCTCCTCAGTTACCAACCGAATTTCAGTTGTCTGTGCCTTTGTATCTTGGGGATGTTGTGATTTCGGTTGATACAGCTGAGCGACAGGCTCAACAACAAGGGCATCCCCTACAAACTGAACTAGCGTGGTTAGCTGCCCACGGCTTACTTCATCTTTTGGGATGGGATCATCCGGATGAAGAACGTTTGATAGAAATGCTTAATCAGCAGGAAACCTTACTTCAGAGTGTCAATCTAACTATCCAACGCTAGGGTTGGTTCTACATTCTTACTATGTACCCCTTTAGATGAAGCAAAAATCAATGGTGTTACAAAAGGCTCAGTCTACTCACTCTCAATTCCTCACATCAAGTGCGCTGTCTATGCCTCAAGACCTGTCCATGCCGAATCCTAACCAATCTGACCCGATAAAACGTAAACGGGACTTAGCATGGCGGATTGCCCCGACGTTAATGCTTAGTTTCAAATATGCCTGGGCTGGTCTGTCTTATGCCTTTGTGACACAACGCAACTTTCGCATTCACACTGTAATTGGCACCCTAGCAATTAGCTTGGGTGTTTTTTTACACCTAAGTGCTGTGGAAATTTCTGTGATTTGCATAACAAGCGGATTAGTGCTGGCGTTGGAGTTGTTAAACACAGCCATTGAGTCGGTTGTTGACTTAACGGTCAAACAGACTTACCATGAACTGGCAAAAATTGCGAAAGACTGTGCAGCGGGTGCTGTTCTCATTTCTGCGATCGCAGCAGTATTTGTCGCTGGGTCACTCCTAATCCCACCGCTATTGACATTAATTCAGTCAGTTATGCAATAGCAATCTAGGATAAAGAGGGTCGAGAAGCGATTGAGTAGCGCTTTGAAGAATTTCAGACCCAAAGGAGTTATGTTGAGTGATCATCGTTATTGACAACTACGATAGTTTTACCTACAACCTGGTTCAGTACCTAGGAGAATTAGGTAAAGAATTACCTGTAGCCTCAGAAGTTCAGGTCTACCGCAATGACAAAATCGACCTAGAACAAATCCAGAGACTCCAACCCGATGGGATAGTCATTTCTCCGGGTCCAGGTCGTCCTGAAGATGCAGGTATCTCTGGGTCGTTATACACAAATCTCGGTGCAACTGTGCCGATTTTGGGCGTTTGTCTGGGTCATCAAAGCCTAGGTCAAGTATTCGGTGCAGAGATTGCTTCAGCCCCTGTACTGATGCATGGTAAGACTTCTGAGATTTATCACATAGGTGTTGGTGTGTTTCGGGGATTAGCTAATCCGTTTACTGCAACTCGGTATCATAGTCTGGTGATTGACCGCAGTAGCTGTCCAGAGGTACTGGAGATAACGGCTTGGGTTGAGGATGGAACCATTATGGGTGTCAGACACCGGAACTATCCCCACCTTGAAGGCGTCCAATTTCATCCAGAGAGTATTCTCACCTCTTCTGGTAAACAGCTAATGCGAAACTTCCTGGAATCACTTCCAGCGTCGTGTCGTCACTCAATGGCAGTAAACTCAATGGGGAACTAATTCAAGAAAACATGAAACGGCGACAGTTGATGCGCTACGCGGGTGCTGGTTTGCTCACAACGCTTGGAACGGGTTTAGCTTCTGGACTTAGCTCATATCAAGCGCAAGCACCGGGTGGGGCACTTTCAGTACAGTGGCTTGGGCATACCTGCTTTTTATTTACTGGTGGTGGTACACGAATTCTAGTGAATCCATTTCGGGCATTAGGATGTACGGCTGGGTATCGTGTGCCCAAGGTGGCAGCCGATTTAGTCCTAATTAGTAGCCAGTTATTTGATGAAGGAGCCGCCGAGGGGCTTCCAGGGAATCCTCGGATACTTTTTGAACCAGGTGTCTATCAGGTGGGTAGCATACAGATACAGGGTATTAGTATCGCTCACGATCGCGTTGGTGGACGCCGCTTTGGCAATAACGTCGCTTGGCTATGGACTCAAGGGGGTGTCAAAACCCTACATTTAGGGGGAGCAGCTGCACCAATTGATATTGAGCAAAAAATCCTTATCGGGCGTCCTGATTTAGCACTCATCCCTGTGGGAGGCGGACCAAAAGCCTACAATCCTCAAGAAGCCAAGCAAGTAATCAGCACCCTTAATCCTAAAGTTGTCATTCCTACTCATTTCCGAACACAAGCTGCTGATGGTGCGGCTTGCGATATTGTGCCAGTAGATGAATTCTTGACGTTGATGGATGGGATGACAGTGCGCCGACTCAACAGCGATATGCTAACCCTCAAATCAAGCGATTTGCCTCAGAGTGGCTCAGTAATTCAAGTCTTGAGTTACAACTTTTAGCGAATTTAACTGGGCAAAAATCAAAGTTATTCTTCGTTAGCCCATACAGGAGGGGCAATCTCTTCACCTGCGGCTCTGCCTAGGGTTGCCCCTGATTAATTCGATTCAATACTTGAGTAAAGGGCATTAAACTCATCATTGGGCAACAAACCTAAGGGGTCGAAAGCCAGATGCTTTTTAATGCCAAGAACAAAATACATATCAATATAACCTTTACTTTTTGCCTCTATCTTCCCTCGATGTTCACATTCAAAAAAATCTTTTACTAATTCAAAAGTCGATTGAGAAATATTAATAGCACCGGGAATACTAGATGACTCGATTCGGGAGGCAGTATTAACCGCATCCCCCCACACATCATAAGTAAACTTTTTCTTGCCAATAACACCAGCGAGTAAAGAGCCAGAGTGAATACCCAGCCGAATTTCCCAATACGGGTGATTGTTTAAAATCTTTTCTTGTCTTCGCCAACCCATAAATGCTTGAATTTGTAGAGCGGCAAGGACAGCATCAATGGCGTGAGTTTTATTAGGAATAGGAATTCCTGCAACACACATATAACTATCACCAATCGTTTTCAACTTCTCCAGTTTGTGTGCTTCAATTACCATATCAAAGTAGGAGAAGCAATAATCCAGTTCATTAACTAATTCTTCTGGCGTTAACTGTTCAGCTAATTTAGTGAAGTCTTTGAAATCCGTGAAGAGAATTGTGGCAGATTTGTAGGAAGTTGGTTTAACTTTACCAGTTTGCTTCAGCTCATTAGCAATCTCTAGTGGTAGTGTATTACATAGGAGTTTATCAGACTTGCGTCGTTCCACATCGAGTTCCGAATACAGCCGATTCATCTCCTCTAGCAGCAAGTCCATTTCCTTAAAATGCTTGGCGTTTTGGATAGCAGTAGATACTTGCAAAGCTAGTAAAAAGCCAATGCGTAAATCTTCATGAGTGTAGGTTTGTGGAGGCGTTGTCGCGAAATTAATCGAACCAATAACTTGTCGTTCCCGTTCTAGAGGAATAATGATTTGTGAAGCGTAGGCGGATAGAAAAGTATTTTTATAATCTTTGGGATTAAGTTGGGGCTGTCCAGTTTTTAATGCCCGACTAATCGGATTGTTATCTGAGAAAACACAAGAGCTGCACTCCACTGCTGGACCAAATAAAGTGACGATACGACAAGAACCATCGTCGCTTTTGAGACAGACACTACAATGTTTGAAGTCCAGCAACCATTTGGCTTGCTTGCCTACTATCCGCAAAATTTCATCCAAATTTAGGGAACGGTTAATTGCATTGGCAATTTCATTCACTGCTGCAATGCGTACTGAAAGTGCTTGAACTTCAGTGAGTAGGCGTTGCGTTGTTTGTAGAAGTTGTTCCCGATCCTGAGCTTCAAGCCTCCCGCCACTAATCGAAAAAGGATAAAAACTCATAAATTGTCAATATCTAGGGCGATTGTATCTGTGTATTGATTAAGTGCTGTAAACAAGTTTGCCGTGGCAATAAGCTCGAAGAGTTCTTCTTGATCTAGCCCCAAGTCTTGCAGGTGTTGATAAGATGCACAGGTCAATTTATGAGGTTTGGTAGCAGCAACTAAGCCAAAGCTAATGACAGCTTTTTCTCGCTCAGGTAGCGGGCAGTTATCAAAATCAGAGACAAGCGTCTGGAGGACTTCTTCACTAATTCCTAATGCCGATAACCCATGTAGGTGAACTTGGAGCGCATACTGGCTACCATTAGCTTGGGAAATGGCAACGCCGATCATTTCCTTGATAGTCCGGGGTACACTTCCCTGCAAGATTGTAGCCTGGAAGTTTTTCCAGCTAGCTTCCAAAAAGTCTGGACTAATTGCCATTGATTTAAACAGGTTGGGTACAATGCCAAATCCTAGTTCAGCGAGAATTTCCTCATAGACTGCCTTTACCTTTGGATCGGTTACTTGGTCATATTCCTGGATAGGAAAGTGGGCCATTGTTGCCTCTTTTCTTAATGTCTGGGGATATGGGATTGTGGTTCAAGAGTTTGACGCGAGAATGATCCCTGATTTTGGCTATATCAGGATTTACATCTAGCTCACCTTTTTTAAGGAAGGTTACGGGGAGTGACGACAGCTTAAACTACCCGAAATTATGTTAAAGGTGCGTAAGTTCTATTTATTCTCCTTGCTTAGAAGTAACGTCGGTTCTAAACCTATGAAGTTTCAGTAGAATGCCTATAATGTCTCAGTAAAACCCTAGGCAATACACTCCCTGATTAGAGTAGCGAATTTGACTGAGGGGTGCTACTCCTCAACAAATAACAACTCTGGCTAAGTGTTGTCCAGAGTATTAGGTAGTAAATCTATAAAGTTCGAGATAGTGAAGACCGTTATGATTCTGCATACAGAGTACCAAGAACGTCGTGAGCAGTTGATGGCGAAGATTGGCAGTGGTACGGCGATCTTCAAGAGCGCTCCAGTTGCTGTGATGCACAACGATGTTGAGTACGCTTTTCGGCAAGACAGCGATTTTTTCTACCTGACGGGTTTTAATGAGCCGGAAGCGGTTGCTGTGCTAGCGCCACATCATGAAGAACATCGCTTTATTTTATTTGTTCAACCCAAAGAACGGGAGAAAGAAGTTTGGACAGGCTACCGTACTGGTGTGGAAGCGGCTAAGGAGAAATTTGGTGCAGATGAGGCGTATCCAATTGCGGAACTCGATGAGAAGTTGCCCCAGTATTTAGAAAAGGCAGATCGGATTTATTATCACTTGGGACGCGATCGCAAATTCAACGACACCATCCTCGATCATTGGCAACGCTTGATGAGAACCTATTCCAAGCGTGGCACAGGACCATTCGCGATCGAATCAACTAATCCAATTCTCCATGCAATGCGCCAAGTCAAAAGTGCTGCGGAATTGGAGATGATGTGGAAAGCGGTTGCGATTTCTGTTGAAGCGCACAACCACGCACGGGAATTTGCCCAACCAGGACGCTATGAGTACGAAGTTCAGGCGGAGATCGAACATATCTTTCGCCTACGGGGGGCGCTGGGACCTGCTTATCCTTCGATTGTGGCATCGGGTGCGAATAGCTGTGTGCTGCACTACATTGAGAATGATCGACAGATGCAGGATAATGACCTATTGCTAATTGATGCAGGGTGTGCATATGGGTACTACAACGCAGATATTACTCGTACCTTCCCGGTTGGTAATAAATTTACTCCAGAGCAAAAGATACTGTATGAGCTTGTCTTGAAAGCCCAGCAAGATGCGATCGCACAAATTCAGCCAGGAAACCCCTATAACCAATTTCATGACACCGCTGTACGAGTGCTAGTCGAAGGGTTGATGGATTTAGGACTCCTTGCCGGAGACATTGAGGAAATCATCAAAGAAGAGAAGTACAAACCCTTCTATATGCATCGCACAGGGCATTGGCTAGGGTTAGATGTCCATGATGCAGGTGCTTACAAACACGGTGAAAACTGGCAGATTTTGCAGCCCGGTCATGTCGTAACCGTAGAACCAGGACTTTATATTGGACCGGATACCGAACCCGTTGAAGGACAACCAGCGATTGACGAGTGTTGGCGCGGGATTGGAATTCGGATTGAGGATGATGTCTTAGTAACCGCTGAAGGGCATGATGTTCTGACAGACGCTGTTCCTAAATCTGTAGAAGATATGGAACGTTAATCGCGATCAAACCTTGCTGGCAACGCCTTTGTACATATAGCCACCAATTTTTGGGCTTTTTGGCGCGTAAAACTGCTCAACAGTTACGTTCTTGAACTGGGCTTCTACCAGTGCCTTGATGTTGCGGTTGAGATGACAGCCAACTGCGATCGCTTTATTGATCGGGTTCAGGCGATTTTGCCATACCTGAACCTTTGGGTCATCACTCAGCCCATGCTCAATAAAAAAGAACCGTCCCTCTGGCTTGAGAACCCGATAGATTTCCTTGAGTGCTTGCTCAACATTAGCAATGCTGCACAACGTCCAAGTGCTGACAACGCAATCGAATGTGTTGTCAGCCATCGGCAGGTTCTCGCCATTGAGAACTCGGTTATCGACTCGGATATTGGAGGATTCGATCCGTTTTTGAGCTAAGGCATTCATCCCAGGATTGGCATCAACTGTAACAAGTTGTTGAAGATGCTCAGGGTAGTAAGAGAGATTTATCCCTGTGCCAAAACCGATTTCTAGCACCTCTCCTTGCACATCTGACAAAACTTCGCGACGGTACAAAGCTAAACTGGGGTCGGACATACCCCAATCCAGCAGTCGCGGCGCAATTACCTGGGAGTAGAAACCCATACTGAATCACCTTTGAATGCAAAAACATTTGACTACAGTGAAAGTTTGACGTACTGCATCTCAACGGTACTTCATCCATTTGGCTCATCTAGGGTGAATCACGCACAGGATATCTTAGTCAGCTACTCGGCACTTATAGCTAGCAAAAGGCTCTTATGCAGAGGGCAGAAGCTTGAGTACTAGTAAGTGGTTGTTTAGACCGTTAAATCCGTCCTAACCTTTATGGCGACAGCTACATATAGCAGTTTCCTGGAGAGATGAGGTACAGCAGAAGATGTGTGAAACAAGAGATACAGAAGAAAACAAAAAAGCTGATAGCTGACGGCTTTCTGCCATACATCATTGCAACAACAACTTTTCAGACAACATCACCTACCTGGGGAAGCACTTACGCAGTGTTACTTGACCGACTAAACCAGTTGTGCTAGGAGAAGCGAAATGAACAACTTCTATGACGGTAAAGCATGGTCCTACAGTATGTAGCTTCCCGTCCGGAAACGAGACTAACTCGCCTTGGGTAGGGAGTCGGGATAATTCGACTAACTTTCCATTTAAGTCTTCCAATTCCGCTGAGTAATCCTTATGAGACCGTCGTGGAGCATTCTCGAACATCAATTGAACTTTAACGAGTTCCATCGGTAGCGTCCCTTTTCCAATTTTGTTTGCCCTATTTAATTTGCCATTGATGGTGCCTTCTTTTGTCTGTAAAACTCACAGGACTTAACAAAGAAGGTTTATTAACCAGTTGCCCCAGCAACCGTTAAGATTGCATTGATCAGCATTAGGGCGGGTTTGGGGCGATGCACACGTTAAATTCTTCTTCCTCTGAACAAGCAGAGCAATTTCGGCACCTTCAAAACCAGTTGCGCGATCGCTGGCATAATGTTGACCTATTTGACATGGATGACCACGATATTTTGGTGGTGCCGTCCGTTAGTGTTGACCAGCGAGAACTGAAGAAGATTCAGGGCTTTTTACACTATGAAGAACGACTTTTGTTCTCGTTGATTCGTCTGCGTAACCCCCGTACTCGCTTGATCTACGTTACAGCGCAGCCAATGTCGCCGATTGTGATTGAGTACTATTTGCAGTTGTTGCCTGGGATTCCCTTTTCTCACGCACGCGATCGCTTGCTGCTGCTTTCGACCTATGATGGCTCCCTCAAACCCCTTACCCAAAAGATTTTAGAGCGTCCCCGCTTAATTGAGCGAATTCGTCAAGCCCTGCGCCCTCACAAATCTTACATGGTTTGTTATAACTCGACTTTTCTAGAGCAAGAGTTATCTGTGCGACTAGATTTACCACTGCTTGCTCCAGACCCTGCTTTACTGTATTGGGGCACCAAAAGCGGCAGTCGGGAAATTTTCGCAGAATCCGGTGTGACTCATCCAGATGGCAGTGAGAGTGTCACGAAGGCTGATGATTTAGCCGAGGTAGCTGCCGAGTTGTGGGAACGCCAACCCGACTTAAAGCGGATGGTAGTCAAACTTAACGAAGGTTTTTCAGGAGAGGGTAATGCGATTTTGGACTTAAGACCAATAGCAGAAATGTCTCCGGGGAATGTCTCCCATGCCCAACGTGTGGCAGCACTTCATAAACGTATGGAGCATTTAAGCTTCCAAGCGAAGACAGAGACTTGGGCAAATTTTTCTAGTCGTGTCCCAGAGTTAGGCGCACTGGTAGAGGCATTTATTGAAGGAGAAGAAAAGCGATCGCCTAGTGTCCAAGGTTACATCACTCCCAATGGCGAAGTAGAAATACTGTCTACCCACGATCAAATCTTAGGTGGCCCAGACGGTCAGATTTATCTCGGTTGCCGATTCCCTGCTGATGAAGTGTATCGGCTACGCCTACAAGAACTGGGGAAACGAGTTGGTCAGGCATTAGCTCAAAAAGGGGCAATGGAACGCTACGGGGTCGATTTTGTCGCGGTACATCAACCCGATAGCAAGGGGGCAGCCTGGGATTTGCAAGCGATTGAAATCAACCTACGCAAAGGCGGCACAACCCATCCCTTCATGACCCTCAAATATTTAACCAATGGTCGGTATGATTCTTCTACAGGTCTTTTTTACAGCCATCAAGGTCGAGAGAAGTACTACATTGCCTCTGACAACCTGCAAAAAGAACGCTACCAAGGATTAATGCCCAATGATCTGATGGATATCATTGCTCACCACCGTCTACACTTTGATAGCAGCACCAGAACGGGCAGCGTGTTTCACCTAATGGGTTCCCTTTCGGAGTTTGGCAAACTGGGATTGACCAGCATTGGTGACTCTATGCAACAGGCAGAGGACTTATACAATCAGGTGGTGAACGTCCTGGATGAAGAAACTAAATCAAGTACAAGTCCTTTTGTGTCTCCCTCCTATCCCAGTCCCCCCATTGCTTGGACGGGAGGCTAAACGGTTGCCTCTAAACAGCGTAAGCTCACATCTATCTAGAAAATAGGTGGTAGGTGGTAGGGGAGAGGAATTTTCATCTAAAGACGACTGGATAAGAGTTTTAGTCCACTGAAGTGGACTTGAGCTATTAGCCCGGAGTTTAAACTCCGGGCGGATTATGAACGTCAAAGGAGAAAGGGAAACTGCCTTTGACCTAAAACAAGCAATTCATTTACGACTAGCTAAGAAGAACCCTAATGTTGCAATCGGGGTGTTTGTGTATGGGTTTGTGACTACCAACATCAGTCTCAGATTTTTGGGTCTTATCGGGTAGTTGCTGTTCCTGAGAGAAAAAAATCGGGAACTCTATAAAAGAGAAGCGATCCGTTACCTCTGCCTATCAGTCTTCATCAATACAGGATGAGTGAACCTGAGTAGCGAGAAGGACTGTCTATCTTAGCTTCTGTAGGTGAAGTCGTGATAGCCGTTGTAGCGATCGCAAATCAAATCTTGTCCAAGCATCTAACCAAAGAATAGGAGTTCCCTAAATGAGTTCTGTAGTCAAAGTTTTTCAACCCTCTGGAATTTTAGATGGTATTCAGGGAACTCAATTGCGTAAAGATATCAATGCCGCCGTGGAAACAGGTATTGATATTGTGCTGCTCGATCTTCAGGACATAACGTTTATGAATAGTTCTGGATTAGGAACTCTCTTAGCAGCACTGAAAATTGTGAAAGCAACAAGCAGTAAGATTTTCCTTTGTTCCATTAATGAGCAAGTGAACATGATATTTGAAATGACTAAGATGGAGCGAATTTTTCAAATTTTCACTAACAGGGATGAATTTGAAGATGCAATCCTACCATCCGAATACCAGCTTTTGGAACACCATTACCACACTAAGTGAGACCAACCTAACGGGTGTCAACCTAACTGAGGTCAACCTCTCAGAAGCAAAAGGGCTGTCAACCTAAGCCAACAGTAAACGACCTAGCCCTAAATGCAAATTCGGTAGCTCTTTGGCATTTACCAAGAACTTGTCTTCATGTCTGAAACTAAAACCAACACCCAAACAACTACGGTACGAAAGGTAGGTTGGAAATATCTGCAATACCAATCAGCCCTAATCTTGAGCGTAGGAATTTGCACTTTGGGGGCAGGTAAGTTACAGGCTGTAACTGAGAACTCTGTTTCTCTCAACACCTTTGAAAACGAAAACTCAGCGTCAGAACTGACCGAACAAATTCCCTCTGCTGACAAGCTGGAAAACCCTAACCCAGAAACACTTAACGGTTTTGAAGACTCCTTAGTTGAGCTGCACTATCCCTCAAAACCACTACCTCAGTTGATGGCGGTGCCGGAAAACTTCAATCCTGGGCTGCGACTACCACCACCGGAACCCCAGCCACCCGCACCATCCAGCCAACCACAAACTTCAACAGAGCCTGTAACTCCTGCTGTCAAATTGGAAAGTCTGACAACAGATTTTCGTAGGGATTCAGATAACTTTGACCAACGCAATCTATTTATTGAAGAAACCGCTCAATTTCGCTTAGCTAATGGCAACCGTTTTCGTATCAGAACGGGCTTCAATTCTTTTGAACAGCAAGATGTTGAGTCAGTTACAAACATTCCTTTGCAAGTTGAATGGGAAGGAAAGATTGATCGAGTAACTGTAACGGTAGGAGGGGGAGTTGATACCTTCGACCGTTTGCCAACGGCTCTCAATTTTAATGCCAGGGTAGAAGTGCCAATTGCAATGAAGGTTAGCCCATCTGGTCAACTTCAATCAGGGGTGGTGATATCGGCTGATGTAGAACAAGGTCCGTACAAGTCTAATGCCGAAACCCTAGACAATCAAATCACAGCTTGGCGGTTCGGACCGAGTATCTACTGGCAAATTGACCCGAAGACTAGCTTGTATTCATCGTTGCGTTTGGGCAGTTATAACGATGGCAATTTTGAGCAGCAGTCTTTTAGCAGACTAGAACACAAAATTGGACAATTTTCTATAGCCGCTAACGTATTTAACTGGAATTATACGGATGATGTTCAAGAAACGAGTGGCTATTTTTCTCCATCCGATTTCCTGGTTTACAACGGCGAAGTCGCTTGGGAGGGAAATGTCTTTGAGGATCTACGCTGTCGCGTCGCAGCAACGTTGGGACAGCAACGACTGAAAGGGGAATGGGATAACAGTAATGGCTATCAAGCTCGCTGTACAGCAAAGCTATCGACCAATGTGGAAGCGGACTTCGGTTATGCCTTCTCGAATACTCGAAATCGAGACACAGGGGAAAGTGCGTACAACAATCAATCCTTTACAGGGCAACTCCGGATCAAATTTTAGGTTTTATCTGGTAGTTGCTGTTCCTCAGAGAAAAAAATCGGGAACTCTATGAAAGAGAAGCAACCCGTCACCTCTGCTTACAGAGTCTTCATCAATACAGGATGAGTAAACCTGAGTAGCGAGAAGACGGGATATCTACTAACCAGGAGTTGTAATGAATTCTGACTTTGACCCTCCCCCCAAAAAGTTGTCTATCTTAGCCTCTATAGGGGGAGTAGTGACAGCAGTTGTAGCGATCGCAGGTTTAGAAGTTCTGTCCAATCACCTTGATAAAACAGCTTCCGTCTCACGAACTACAGTATCTACGGCTCAAACCGCTACACCTGAGCCAGATACTAAAGCAACAAATACTAAAGCAACAACGGTTGCCCAACTAGACGCGCAATCTGTGGAACTACCAGGAACATCGGTGAGTCCGAAGGAGATTGCAGAAACTAAGACTCCTTATGTTGCTCCTGGTGTAGGCGAGTTGAGTCCACAGGAATTAGCAATGGCGCGTCAAGCTTGGCAATACTTTGAGCGCAACTGGAATGATGAAACAGGCTTGGTGAACTCAGCCGATAAGTTTCCCTCAGTCACAATGTGGGATCAAGCGGCTGCGATCGCAGCTTTAGTCAGCGCTAAAGAGTTGAATATTGTCCCAGAGGCAGAATTTAACACCAAGATGAGGCGGATGTTGAAAACGCTGGCTACGATGCCCCTTTATAAAGGTGAACTGCCTAACAAAGTCTACAACGCTAAAACCCTAGTTCCTGTTAACTACGGTCAACTCGATAAACGAGAAGAAATTGGCTGGTCAGCCCTCGATTTGGGGCGTTTAGCGATTTGGCTCAAGATTGTGGGAGCTAAATATCCGCAGTTGCAGCGGCAAACAGAAGCCGTTTGGAAACACTGGCAGGTTGATCGTCTTACCAAAGATGGTCAAATGTACGGCACTGCGATCGTCAAGGGTAAAGAACAGCTAAACCAAGAAGGTCGATTGGGCTACGAAAATTACGCGGCTTATGGTCTAAAACTCTGGGGTTTAGATGTAGAGAAAGCCCTGAATTCTCAATCTAATGTTGCCTTTGTCAATCTCTACGGAAAGGGTGTTCCCTATGATCAACGGGATGCCAAAACGTCTGGAGCGAATAACTATGTTCTTAGCGAACCCTATATTCTGGATGGCATTGAAACTGGCTTTCAATCATTACCCAAAGCCTATGCTGACCGGATATTAGCCGCTCAAGAGGCTCGGTACAAAACTACAAAACAGTTAACTGCCGTTACAGAAGATAACCTCGATCGCGCTCCCTATTTTGTTTACAATACTCTATTCGTCAACGGGCAACCTTGGGCAGCAATTACAGATACAGGGGAAACACATAATGATTTACGGTTTCTCAGTGCTAAAGCAGCATTAGGCTGGCATGTACTCTACAACACACCATACACTCGCCAGTTATCTGATTTTGTCCAAGCCAACCTAAAAACTGATAAAGGCTGGTACAACGGCTTTTATGAATCCTTAAAGGAGCCTAATAAGTCTTTGACGGCTAACAATAACGGCGTCATGCTCGAAAGTTTGCTCTACAAAAAGATAGGAAAGCCATTTACTGTCTGGGCAGGTGTAAAACCACCTCGCTAAACTGCCTAATTTAACTGAACCAATGATGCATGATTTGCATAAAGAGTCAATATTTTAACCCAAAGGAAAGTAATTTCTGATGATGCAAAAACGCCATCAGCAAAAGTGGTTGAGGCTAATTGCCTTATTCCTGATAGGGGCAGTTTCACAATCTTTATTAACTGTTTTTTTGTCCAAGCCAAGCGTGGCTCAAATCCCAACGACTGCACCTAATGCCTGTGCCGAGATCAGCGCTCCTTTAACACCAGAGGAACAGATTTATGCTAAGGCGGCTTGGCAGTACTTTGTTAACAACTATCAGCCAGCAACAGGATTTACCAATTCAGTTGGAGGGTATCCCTCCGGCAGCCTCTGGGACATTGGCAATTACTTGATGGCATTGAATTCTGCACGCTGGCTGAATTTAATTGACCAAGGAGAATTTGACTCTAGGCTCAACCAGTTTTTGAAGACGCTCAGTGAACTCAAGCTATTTGAGGATACTCTGCCTAACAAAGTTTATAACGCGGCAACTGGGCAGATGACTGATTATGGAAACAACCCGCTAGAGCGTGGCATTGGCTGGTCTGCGTTAGATGTCGGTCGTATTTTAGCTGCCTTTCATGTTGTCCGTACCTGTCATCCGCAATACGGTGATTGGATTAAAGGAATTCTGGACAAGTGGAAGATAGAGCGATCGCTAAAAGATGACCAACTCTACGGAGCCATGGTTCTTCCTAACAAAGAGACATTGCTGGTGCAAGAAGGACGCCTCGGATATGAGGAATATGCCGCTAGAGGCTATGAACTTTGGGGCTTTAAAGCATCCAAGGCACTGGCACTAGAACCTTATCAATTCGTAGATATTAACGGTGTCAAAGTCCCCGTTGATACCCGTGACTACCAAAGCACTCAGGCTAACAATTATGTAGTCAGCGAGTCCTACATCCTTGACGGTATTGAATTTGGTTTGGAAGGAGCTTTAAAAGAATATGCTGCCAACGTTTTAGAAGTACAAAAGCGACGCTTTGATGCTACAGGGCAGTTGACCTCTGTATCAGAAGACAACATTGACCAAGCCCCTTATTTTCTCTACAACACGGTTTATTCCAACGGTAATTCCTGGGCAACCATTACTGAAGAAAATAAGCTTTATCCACAACTACGAAGTATCAGCACGAAAGCGGCGTTCGGCTGGCGCTATCTTTACCCCGATAATGCCTATGCTCAAAAAGTGTTTGATGCGGTAAAAGATTTGCGTAGCCCTGATGGGGGTGGCTTTTATGCTGGACTATACGAAGAAACAAAGCAGCCAAATAAATCGCTGACAGGCAACACGAATGGGCTAATTCTGGAGATTTTGTACTACAAAGCTAGAGGAAATCGCCCACTCATCGGCTCAAGTTTGGTCACTTTTGCAGCACCGGGGCAGCCAAATAGCAATGCTGCAACTCCAACGGCTACAGGTAGTTCATCCCAAGGGAGGCAAAACTCTGCACCTGTACCGGCTGAGACACCAGTTATTGCCGTCGCACCCATTCCTCCGGTCGGAAAGCCTCAGCCCTCAGCTTTTCCCAAGCTAGCAAGACCGCTAACCGTTCCAGAACGGCGTTATGCAGAGGCAGCTTGGCAATACTTTAAGGCTAATTATCAATCGAACAGTGGATTGGTTGATGACCGCAGTGACATGAAAGATGCAACGCTGTGGGGATTAGGGGATTATTTAGCGGCTCTAAATGCAGCACGCGCTCTTGACATTATCACTGAGCGAGAATTTAGCGATCGCACCCGGCACCTATTAGGGGCACTGAAGAGACTGCCTCTGTTTGCTGGACAGTTACCCCACCGAGGCTATGATACCCAGTCATTGCAACCCGTAGACTATGGCGGTAATCCTGCTACACAAGGAAGCAGCAATCCCACAGCAGAAGGAACAGGTTGGTCAGCCCTTGATATTGGGCGGGTACTAGCGGCACTCTATACCCTGAAGAACTATCATCCCGAATACACAAAAGCCGTCGATGAAATTGTGCTGGAGTGGTCGTACTCACAAGTAGTACGGGATGGTCTTCTGTTTAGCGGGAGAGTAACTAAGGATGAGAATGGGCGACTCTTGACACGAGTTAATCATGAAACCCGTCTTGGCTACGAGGAATATGCAGCCCGTGCCTTTCAGTTATGGGGGTTTAATACTAATCGTTCCGCTGTCGGTGGTCAATATCAAACGACCTCAGTAGAAGGAGTTGAGGTGCCAACTCAACGCCATCAACAGTCGGCACAAGATACGGTGAGTAATCCATTCGTACTCTATGGCTTGGAATTTGGCTATGACCCTCAAATGCGGCAACTGGTACAACCCATTCTTCAAGCCCAAGAGTCGCGTTACCGTCGTACTGGCACCTTTACGGCTGCTGCCACTACCCTGCTTGATAAACCGCCTTACGTGGTTCATAACACGATTACTAGTCGGGAAGGGGCTTGGGCAACTCTAGCGGATGACGGGAAGTCGGTGCCAGATGTGCGTACAGTCAGCACTGCCGTCGCCTTCGGCTTTCATGCCTTGTTCCCAGAAAACGGATATACCCGCCAATTATGGGAAGCAACAATAGACCTCTACAACCCTCAGCTTGGCTACTATGAGGGCTTTTATGAAAAAACGGGTAAACCTACGACTGCCTTGGGAGGCAGCAGCAACAGCCTAATTCTGCAATCTCTGCTGTACAGGGCAACAAATCACCAACCCCTGATTCGTCCAGAAACATCAATGAATTCTCCTTGGTGGCGGGCAGTGGCAGCAGGCGATGCGGGTCGTGGTTTGCCGAATAGTGCCACGCAGACAGCACGATTGATTACTGATTCCACTGGGGCTTATTGGGTTTCAGTTAGTGACAGCACTACACCTATTACCTTGCAAGGACTGGGGGCTGGACGAGATTCTTCCCCATCGCTCTCTTCAGAAAGATAACCTCAATCATCTTGTTGTCCCTTTTGACTTTTGACTTGCTTAACTCTAATGACTATTAGCCCTTCAATCTCGGTTGTCGAGAACTCACCAACATTTTCCGGTAACATCCGTTCCCGTCTTAAAGATCGGACACTGCTATTTCGTTATCTAGCAGAAATCAATCTCATCTTTGGGGCATGGTATCTACACTGGCGCATTACCCATTCGATTAATTTCGCCGCTCTCTGGCTCTCGATTCCTCTACTGATAGCAGAAATTTACAGCTATTTCGGCGGCGTAATGTTCCTACTTGGGCTGTGGCGACCAATTGTGCGGCGGGTAAAGTCTCTTAATCAAATGACACCGCCGTTGCCTCGTTCTGAATGGCCAAGTGTTGATGTTTTTATTACTTGCTATAACGAACCTGTAGAGATTGTCCAGGAAACTACTAGGGCAGCTCTAGCGATGGACTATCCTACAACCAAGTTGTGTGTGTATGTTCTGGATGATGGCAATTCGCCAGAACTCCGAGCGATGACAGAACGGCTAGGTTTGGATGATTTGCAATCTCCACTCCTGCAACAGGAAGCTGAGCGAATTAATAAAGAGCGATCGCAACTTGTTACCCGTCTACGGCAGCTAGAAAACCTGACACCAGAAGTCCCAAAAGCTGAGGAGCTTCTCCAATCATTCCAACTTCAAGTTCATACACAACCAAAGGATTTATCCGAAGTTTTATCTTGGTTTGAAACGTTACGGCAACCCTCGATTCCTCCAAAAGTTTGGATCGAGTGCCAAACCGTGCTAGCTGAAGGATTTGATAATGCAGTTCGCCATGCCCACAAAGGGCTATCACCAGAAACTCCCATTGATATCGAAGCCACAATCTTTACCCAATCGATAGAGCTTCGGATTTGGGATTACGGCAGGGATTTTGATTTTGAAGGACATCTACAACAACTACCAGATGAAGTAGATGAAATGGCTGAAGGTGGTCGTGGCGTAGGTATTATGCAGCGGATTGCTGATTATCTGAGTTATACAAGAACACCAGATAATCGCAATTGCTTATTGATAATAAAGTCCTATTCAAAAGTTACCGATTCTAACACGACAGGTAGGCTTGAAGCTGTAATTGGAGGTTTACAGAGTTTTCGACAATTAATTCTTTTATTGAACCCCAAACATCACGCTGTCAGTGACTATCTTGCCAGTGAAAGGCGAAACTTAGAAAAGGCAATTTATCAAAAAGAGCTGGAGTTAAGTGAACTTGCGCGTTGTTGCTACATTGCTCGTCCAAAGCCCAAGGGTAAGCCTCACCATGCTAAGGCAGGAAACATTAATTACGCAATTTTTTCAGGGGAAACTGCGGGAGACTTTATCCTAACCTTGGATGCAGACCATATTCCCAAATCTCACTTTCTGCAACGAGCTTTACCCTATTTCTATACTTATAATTTCCAAACTGGGAAATATGACAGTAATCAGATTGCGTTTGTGCAAACACCGCAAGCTTTTTATAACATCCCCACTGGCGACCCCTTTGGACATCAAGCTCACTTATTCTATGGCCCAATCCAACAGGGTAAAGATGGGATGAATTCTGCGTTTTACACAGGAACAAATGCTGTGTTAAGACGTGAAGCCTTGATTAATGTTGGACTACAAAACTTCTCTGATGAATTTTCTAAAGATGAGAAACGATTAGACGAATTTGATTTAGTGGGTGGTGTATCTAGCAACAGTATTACGGAAGATATGAATACAGCGATGCGTCTGCATTCTGCTGGCTGGAAGTCGGTTTATCACCATGAAGAATTATCAGAAGGATTGGCACCGGATGACCTCAGTTCTACCTTGAAACAAAAACTACGATGGGCGCAAGGGACGATTCAAGTCCTACTGCGTGAAAATCCTCTTACCAAGACAGGGTTAACATTTTGGCAACAACTGCAATATTTTCAGACAATGTACAGCTATTTTTCTGGCTTTGCAACGCTTGTTTTTATTGCCTGCCCAATCATCTATTTCTTTACGGGAATTATTCCAGTACACGCCTATGGAGCTGACTTTGCCCTACACTTTATCCCTACCTTTATCCTCAACCGCTTGACATTTATGGCGGCTAGTTGGGGAGTCCCGGCTGGAGAACTTTGGCGTTCTGAACAATATGCGATCGCTTTATTTCCTCTATTTATCCAAGCGGTTTGGAGCGTGTTCACGGGACGACCTATCAAATTCCAAGTTACGCCAAAACAACGTCAATCTGGAATTTATCTTCGCTTAGTTTGGCCGCAGTTGACTATTGTTGCTCTAACTCTTTTGGGAATGTTGTGGTGTGTTTATCGCTTCGCAACTGGAAATCTAGAAAATCCCTCGCTTTATCTGCTGAATGCAGCTTGGGCAGTCTATAATCTCTCCCTATTTTGGGTAATCATTCGTGCGGCAGTTTGGCAACCAAAATCATAGCTATAAATTAGTGTTCGCGGTTTGTGATCACAAGACCTTAGCAAAATCGAAACTCACTTCAAATCTTTAGGAATTAAAACAATGAATTCTAGCGTGAAAATCATTCAACCTTCCGGTATTTTAGACGGTGTTGCTGTTAATAGTTTGCGCCACGAGATTAGCAATTTTGTAGAAGGTGGAACGAATATTGTCTTAGTAGACTTTCAGGATGTAACGTTTATGAACAGTTCTGGCTTAGGGGCTTTAGTCTCTACCCTCAGAGTTGTTCGTTCTGCGGGTGCAGAACTTTTTGTGTGCTCTCTTAGTGAGCAAGTTAGGATGATTTTTGAACTTACCAAAATGGATCGGGTCTTTAAAATGTTCAACAGCCGAAATGAATTTGAAGAAAAAGTATCTTCTGTTGAGCAAGCTTAAAATTTTAGAATTAGATGATTTCTCCTAACTTTAATCAAAATTAATTTGTAATAAGGAGAAATCATCATCCAGCACTTTTTTAACGTTTAATGCCTGAATGTGATGCAACACCGTTTCTAGATTGTCAGTGTTGCTTTTTTTATAGCTAATCAGAACATCAATAAAGGCATTGAGTCCCCAAATAAGACCATCAGGTTGAGGAATTTCGTAAACTCCATCGCTAAACAGGTACAGCGTGCTGCCTGATTGAATTTCACAAGAATCCTCATCGAAATCAGCATCGCTGAGCATTCCTATGGGTATGCTTAATGAGCCTAGTTGTTTTACAGGGATAGCGGTTGAAGCTTCAGATAGCAAAATTGCGGGTGGATGTCCTGCACAAGCGTAAACAAGTTGTCGATTTACTCGGTTATAGACACCATACCAAATGGTGAAGTAGTCATCCCCGTTTTCGTTCATCTGGAAGGCATGATTGAGGGCGGCTAAGACAGCGCTGGGTTGATGAAAATTAGTGTTGGGGAGGGATTGCGATCGCAAAACATTTAGCACTGAAACCGACAGCAATGCCGATCGAACTCCATGTCCTGCGACATCTAATAAGTAAACTACCAAATGATCAGCATCAAGCCAGTAATAGTCAAAGGCATCACCCCCTAACTGAAGCGAAGGAACAAACTGTGCCTCAGTCGTTACGGTTCCGGTTAGAGGACGGGGTAAAAGCGATCGCACATATTCAGCCGCTTGATTCAATTCAGCCTGCAAAATTTCATTCTGCTGCTGTAATTCCTCCTCAGCCTGTTTGCGCTTGATGAACTGACCGATTTGGCTACCAATTGCTGTCATCATCTTTAGTAAATCTGCATTAGCCTGCTGTATCTCACGACTGAAGAAGGTCATGACACCCAACCTCTCATCTCCACTGAGGATAGGGAAACCAATCGCAGCGTGCAGTCCAACTTTTACCGCGATTGAGCTTCTCACAAAGTTCGCATCTTCAGCAAGATTAGCAATCCAAGCCGGTGACGTATTCTCCCAAACCTGCCCCGGTAGTCCAACCCCAGGCGCAAAAGTAATCTGTGAAGTCGCCGCTTCAAACTCCGAAACATCAACCCACTGACGATGCCAGCTTTCAACACGACGTAAGACATTCGCGCTTGCGTCCACACTCCAGAATTCGCCGAGATCCCATCCTAAGCTTTCGCACATAGCTTGCAGGAGTTTTGGAGTGGCTTCGCTTAGCGTGGCTGATTCTGCCAAAATCCGTGTCGCAGAGTGTTCTGCACTTAGATGCTGTTCTCTGCGCTTGCGCTCAGTAATATCGTTGAGGGTGCCAGAAATTCCAATAACAGTGTCGTCATCAGCTAATATCTGGCAGGCATAAACTTCCATGTATGCCACGCCACCGTTTTTAGTCAAGTAGCGAATCTGGTAGCGGCAGTCTTCTTTTTGGCGTTCAATGAGGGATTGAAAGTATTGATTATGGAGTTGGCGATCATTTGGATGAATTAATTCCAAAAATCTCTTGCCGAGGCTTTCGTATAGGGATAATCCAGTAATTTCTGTCCAGGCAGGATTGAGAAACGTCAATTGCCTTGCTGTATCCGTCTGGAAAATGACTTCTTTGAGGTTGTCCACAACCGAGCGATACTGTTCCTCGCTCTCTTGAAGAGCTTTCTCTGCTTGCTTACGCCTAGTGATGTCAATGCCAGTGCCGATGACATACTCAACCGAACCCTGATTGTCAAGGAGAGCGGTATTAGACCAGGCGATTAGTCGGCGACTTCCATCCTTTGTTAACCAGTGGTTTTCAAACTCGTTCGGGAACTGTCCGGCTTGGAGTTTTGCAAAGGTCGTTTTAACCGACTCCACTTCTTCAGGAATTAGAAATAGGTTCCACAAATATCTATCTCTTACCTCCTCAAAAGAGTAACCAGTTGTTTGCTCACAGGCTGTGTTGAAGCGGACGATCTTCCCTTCTTGATCGAGAACCACTACCAAGGCGCTGGAGGTATCAATAACAGCAGAGATAAAATTGCGCTCTTTTTTTAGGGCAGCTTCCACCCGTTGGCGCTCAGTGATTTCCTGATAGATGAGGGAATAAATTCCACAGAGAATTATAAACGTTAGGCTGATTGCGATCGCAAGTGTAAGAATCGTGTAGCGAGCACTTCTTCCCGCCACTGTCAATTGCTGCTTCAACAAGGCATTCTCTTCATTTTCCATCTCACGGATACGAGAGCGAATTTTATCCATGAGCTTCTTTCCCGTACCTGTCTCGATCACCTGCAAGGCTAAATCAGATTTCCCATTTTTCTGTAAGTTGATTATCTCCTTGAGGAGAGCAAGCCTGTCTTCAATTAGCATTTCCAGGGTTTCAAGTTGCTTGTAACGATTAGGGTTATCCATCTCTAATTGCTGAAGACGCTGAATTTCTTGATTAAAGTTTGCAGTTGCTACACGATAGGGTTCTAAGTAAGGCTCTTCTCCCGTGAGGATGTAGCCACGCTGTCCACTCTCGGCAGTCGTCACAAGGGAGAGTATTTCTTTGAGATGGTTAAGCCTCTCTTGAGTCTGTTGGACACGACTGTTGACCTCAATCAGTTTAGTTGCGCTCTGATATGAGACAACCCCAATGATGATGAGAATTGCTGCGGCTAAACCAAATCCTCCTGCAATCCCCTTAAAAAATTGCCGATGTGACTTCTGCGCCTGTTTGCGCTCGGTATCTTGAAGTGTCAGATTGGCTAAATTACGCCGGAGTTCAAGTTGCTTGAGTACCTGACGAGCTAGTATTCGCAAAGCCTCTAGCTGTTCCGGACTAAGATTTCGCGGTACATGGTCAATTACACATAGGGTTCCCAGCGCTTGCTTCTCTGGTGTAATCAGAGGAATGCCAGCGTAAAACTGCACATTAGGATCAGAGGTAACTAGAGGATTTGTCGCGAACCTCTCGTCTTTTGTCGCATCAGGAACAATAAAAACGTCGGGCTGCACAATAGCATGGGCACAGAACGCATGTTCGCGAGGTGTTTCTGATATCTCCAAACCTACCTTTGACTTGAACCATTGCCGCTGGGCATCAATTAAGGTAATCAAAGAAATTGGGGTACCACAAATGTAGGCAGCTAGACGTGTGAGGTCGTCAAAGGCTTGTTCAACTGGAGTATCAAGGATTTTGTACTCCAAAAGCTCTTCAAGCCTCTGCGCTTCGTTATCTGGCAAGGGTGCTGTCATTGATACTGAAGTAGTCATTGTAGGCGCACAAGACGGCTCATTCTAACTCGATCTTGACAAGAATCTTAGTAAAGCAGAACAGGACTAATACGGATAATTTTGCGCGAACGGCTACTCGTAAGCCGTCAACCGTAACTAAGTTACCTGGATTTTGCAATCCCCGATTAGGAAATTTCTGTATCGACTGACGATCTAGAAGTACTTTATCTTGCCAATTCAATTTGCGATCGCCTAACAACCAACAACCAACAACCAAATCCCCTAATATAGCCGTCTTACTATTTGAGAGCCTTGAAGTGTCGGGGTAGCGGCAGCGCCATCTAAAACACGAGTGTCTCGGCGGGTTGAGGCATCTGTGGTGTCATGCACGCCTGGAGATGTGAGTTGTAGGTGTCGAGGGAAGACGAGGCAAAACGTAGACCCTTGGCCAAGATTACTCTCTACCGTGATGCTTCCCTGCATGAGCTGAACCAATGATTTTGTAATGGCTAGCCCCAAACCTGTACCAGAATACTTCCTTGTCGTCGTCTGATCGAGTTGCCGGAACTCCTCAAAAATATTTTTCAAGTTATCCTCAGCAATCCCAATCCCTGTATCTCTGACACTGATTGCTAGCTGATCCGGGGAGATTTCCTTCACTTCCACTTCAACACTGCCGCTTTCGGTAAACTTAATTGCATTGGAGAGGAGGTTGACCAAAATCTGCCGCAAGCGAACACTGTCATTAATCACATTAGCGTTCTCTAAATCAGCGTGAACGGTCAGTGCTAAGTGCTTCTCGTCAGCGAGTGAGCGAAGCTCATCAGTGATGGCTCTGACCAACGTTATCAGGTTGAACGCTTCTAGTTTCAGTTCTAGACGCCCAGTCTCAATTTTGGAGAGGTCAAGAATTTCATTAATTAGTGTTAGTAGGTGCTTGCCGTTGTTGAGAATGCGCTCCATCATATCGTTTTGTTGAGGCGTGAGCGGACTTTGGCGCTGGCGCAATAGCAATTGAGAAAAACCGATAACCGCATTCATCGGTGTCCGCAATTCATGAGACATCGTGGCAAGGAACTGGGATTTCAATCGTGCGGCTTCCAAGAGTTGCAGGTTCCGCAAATGAAGCTGCTCTCGTTGGTTTTCCAATTCCTGATTTTGTGCGGCAAGTTGCTCATTCTGGTCTTCTAAACGAGCCTCTTGCTCTTCTAAAGCTTTAATCATCCGGGCATTATCAATTGCGATCGCAGCCTGCTCACCGACAGCTAACAAGAGCTTCCGATCTTCCTCATCAAACGCATTCTGATCTTCCCAATTCCCAACTGCTAATATTCCCAAACGTCCCGATTCCACAGACTCGATCGCAACAGCGTAAATGGCTGCCGGAACCTCGTCTAAATCCTGGGCATTACAATAGTTCCCTTGAATTAATTGTGATTCACCTGTCGAAAAGACCTGAGAGAGCAATCCCTTTTCAGGACAGAATGCGTCTTCCAGCTTTAGCTTTTCTGTCCCAACCCCAGCGGTTACCGTCAAAAGTAAGCGATCGCATTGAGGGTTGTTGAGCATAATGAAGCAAAACTGGGCACCAGGAATTGCTTGTGCGACTGCTCCCACCATCTCCCGTAACAAACCGGGTAAGTCAGTCAGACGCTGGTTAAGTAGATTAGTTAACTGCTGTAGGATTCGTAGTTGTTGCTGCTGCTCTCCCAGAATCAAAATCGCCTGACGCAGGTTCTCACTTGCCTCCTGTGCCGCGCTTCGAGCCACTTCGCTAGTATGATAAAGCTGACCATTTTCAATTGATAATACAGCTCGACGGGCAAGTTCCTCCGCCAAAGCCAAGTCAGCTACACCATAGCGCCGTCCCTCTTGGGTAGACACGAAGGAAATTGCCCCCAAGGTCCGCCCTCGCACCAAAAGCGGCACGATGATATAGGATTTGAAGCCCAAATCGCGCACAATTTGCAGGTGTTCGGCATCGCGAGTCGCCGACAGCAGATCTTCTTCAGTAATCTCTGGATTCAGGTCAGCGATACCAGTTCGCAACACCTTCATTGCTGGATGTTGTCCATTAATGTCCGGTGGGTAACGGTACTGTAGTTGTCGTACCTGTGATTCTTGTGTGGGCTCCGCATGGGCAACACCCATCCGACGAACTACACCATTCTCTACAATATCGACAAGGCAAAGATCAGCTAAGAATGGCACCGCTAGTTGGGCGATGCTTTCTAGAGTCTTTTCATAATCGAGGGACGCTGAGAGCATCGCACTCGCTTCTGCCAGAAATCGTTGAGACTCTTCTGCTCGCTTACGATCGGTGATGTCGCTTACAATGCCAGATACCCGAAAAGGTCGTCCCTGCTCGTCCCGCCAAGCTTTACCGCGAGCGATGCAGTAGCGATATTCCCCGGAAGTATGCAAAAGGCGAAATTCTACATCTAGTTCAATCTCATCTTGCAAGTGAGCTGCCACAGCATGGCTAACTCTCATGCGATCATCCGGATGCAGCAGCTTACAAAAGAGGTCGTAGTTGGCTGTCACCTCACCTGGTGAGAAGCCAGTAATTTCATAAAGGCGGTCATTACAATAAATTTCGTGAGTATAGACATCCCAGTCCCAAATTCCATCATTGGAGCCTTCAAGCACCAAGCGGTAGCGTTCTTCACTTTCACGCAAGCGCTGTGTTGCCAGCGCCGCCTCCCGTTCCGCCCGATAGATGCGAACAGCATTGCGGAGGCTGCGCGAGAGCGTATCTGGAGAGAGTTTACTTTTGGGAAGATAGTCCGATGCTCCAGCCTTCATGAGTTCGACAGCGGTTTGCTCGTCTCCCTGACCTGTCAAAACTACCATGGGGACTTTGCTTCCGGTACTCCGGACTTCTTGAACTAAAGCAAGTCCGTCACCATCAGGCAAGCGATAGTCGAGCAAAACACAGTCAAAATTTTCTTGATCAAGGGTGGCGATCGCACTTTTACAATCAATGGCTGTTGACATTTCTACAGAAATACCCGCCGTCTTGAGCGATCGACGGACTGCCATGCGATCTACTTCATCATCTTCCACCACAAGAATTTTTATAATCTCTTCCATAGTTAGCTGTTAGCTAGGGAGCGTCTCGCTCATAGCTGTTGGCTCCTTATAAGTATTGTGTAAAACTCCCTCTACTTCTGCCTCTACACATTGATGGGTTAATTTTCCGCTGTAGGAGTGAACATTCAATAGTCATCAGTCGCTAGTTCTATGCGATCGCCAAGTTAGGGCATCTCACTCAGCATCCAATACTTGTTGAGCGTTCCTATCGCTTCCACAAATTTTGTAAACGTTACAGGCTTGATGATATATCCAGCGACGTTAAGATCATAAGCTTCCACCTTATCTTTGTCCTCATTCGAGGTTGTCAGTACAATCACTGGCAGCGCTCTCAGTTCTGGGTCAGCCCGTAACTCCCGCAGGAACTCAATTCCACCCATTCTTGGCATATTTAGGTCAAGCAAAATGAGTCGGCGCTGTCCCATCAGGAGTTTTGGCATTTCGTTGCCTCGCAGCATCGCTAACGCCTCGATACCATTGGCTGCTACATAAAGTGGACTAGTGATGTTGTTTTTTTTAAACGCCCGTTTGACGGTCATGACATCAACTTCGTCATCGTCAATAAGTAGTAGACTCGTTTGTTTTTCATCCATAATGAAATTCCTTATCCCATTGAATGCTTCGACCAGCTAAAGCGGAATGTTGCTCCCTGTCCTAGCTGGGATTCCAGGGAAATGGTGCCTCCTTTATCTTCAATAATTTTCTTAACAATTGCTAAACCCACCCCAGTATTTTCTACCTTGTCACGAGCTTCTAGGGTTTGAAACATCACAAAAACTTTCTTGTGGAACTCAGGGGCAATTCCTATCCCATCATCAGCAACAGCAAACTCGTAAAAGTCGGCTTGCTCAGTTACAGAAATGACGATCCGCCCATCCCGCCGGTGATGGTGTTTAATTCCATTACTGATTAAATTGGCAAACACCTGTTCTAGGGGCAAGCGTTCGGTAATCAGTGTTGGCATTCCTTGCATCACCTTAATGGTAAATTCAGGTGGTGGTGCTAAAGAATCGATGACATCGTAGAGTAACGCCTCGACCTCCACGGGTTCCAATTCAGCTTGGAGCCGTCCGACACGGGAATATTGCAATAGACCATTAATTAAAGCTTCCATCCGATGGACACGCGATCGCATCAAATTCATTTGGTGCCTAGTGTCTTCGGTTAAGTGGTCTTCTAAGTCTTCTTCAAGCCACTGGGAGAGATTGGCGATCGCTCTTAAAGGCGCTTTGAGGTCGTGAGACACTATATAGGCAAATTGGTCAAGTTCGGCGTTGCGCTTTTCTAGACTTGTGGTTGTCTGTGCCAAAACGGACGTCATCCGCGCCAGATCCTCAGCACGCGATCGCAAAACCTCTTCTGTTTTCTTACTCTCCGTGATGTCTTGAGTCATCGTCATCCCGGAAACCACTTCTCCCTGTTCATTAGTTACAGGCAGCACATGGACACAGTAAAAGCGATCGGCAAAGGGTATTTCCCTCACAGTCACTTTGCCCTTTAGCGCCTCGTGATAAATTGGCTCAAGTAATTGAGCCGTTTCCAGCGGCAATGTCTCCCAAATTGTTTTACCCGTAAGCGTCTTACTATCAAGAGCAACCGTCGATAATCCTGTTCCTTCCGCAATGTTGTATCGCAGATTTTGATCAAACAAAAATACAGCGCCATTAGGAAAGTTCTCAACCAAAGTGCGATACAATTCCTCACTACGCTGCAAAGCCGCCTCTGCAAGCTTACGTTCAGTAATGTCCTGATTGATTTCCAGGCAAGCTACTGGCTGTCCTTTCTCATTGCGTTGTAATGTCCAGCTACTGGCAATAGTAAGACAGGTGCCATCACGTCGAGAATTTACTAGTTCCCCGTTCCAGTACCCGTTTTGGAACAACGTCTCTTTTATTTCCTCTAGTGGTTGAGAGAACTCAGTTTTTAGCAGCTGATGAACGGATTTTCCCAGCGCTTGGGCTGCTGTCCAGCCGTACATCCGTTGAGCACCTTGATTCCAATAGGTAATCATGTCATTGAGGTCGCGCACCATAATCGTGTCATTCGCCAAATCCAATAGCTGAGCTTGTTTGAGCAGGGTTTCGGAAGCCTGCTTACGTTCAGTGATGTCACGCACGATCACAATGAACAGAAGCTCATTTTCTAGCTGCATCTCGCTAAAGGCAAATTCCATTGGGAAGGTTTTTCCGTCTTTGTGTCGCCCTACTGTCTCCTGCTGAAGTCGTAGTTTGTTTTGATTGTTCCCCACCAGAGAACCCATCACTTTGCCACTATCATCTGTAAAGGATTCTGCAATCAGTCGTTGTAGGTGTTTACCAGCAATTTCATCCGATTCATAACCAAAGATTTCAACAGCAGCAGCATTACCCGTCTGAATGTAGCCACGCTCGTTCAGGATGAGAATTCCATCGACAACATTGTCGAAAACGCTCTGTAAATAGATATTCCCTTCTCGCAAGCTGCTTGCGCGTTCTGCCAAATCCTGGTCTAACTGATTGAAGAGGTAAAAAGCTGCACCTGCTCCGAGTAACCCAGTTGCCAAAGCGCTCCACTGAACAGTTTTTGTTAGTTCCCGCCACCACAGGACTTGCGAAGCGCGAGTATCTTGCCAACGTTCTTCTTGCTGGGCAAACTTGGTAATTTCCTGCCGCAGGTGATCCATGTTCAGTTTGCTCTTGAGCAGCTGCTCAGTCAGTAGGGGAGAGCCTTCTGTTGTTGCTCCTTGTCGGTCACTGGTCTTGAGAACCTCCTCTAAAAGCCTCATTTGTTGCTGCGCTAGTGTTGGAATCGCTTCAAACTGTTGACGCTGTGCTGGATTGGCTTGCACTCTAGCGCCAAGTGCATTAAGTGACTCAGGTAGGAGATTTCTTGCCTCTGTATAAGGTTTTAGAAATTCCCGACGCCTGGTAATCACGTAACCTCGAACACCAGTTTCAGCATTGAGTAAATCTCTGAGTAAACGATGAGTATCTAAGAGAGTTTGCCGACTCTGTTCCCTTCGCTCTATCGCTGCTGATGTTTGAGAAGACAGCGCGGAAATTACGAAAACTGTAGCAAACAAACATAGAACGGGAATCGAGAGAATTAAGCCACCTCGCCAGCGGACTGAAAGGTCAGGTTGGAGCCTACGCTGAGTTCGCGAGATTTTGGAGGTACCCATCATTCATACTCCTTGCACAAGTCGATCAACAAGCTTCTCCAATTAAATTAACGCGCTGTTAGATCGACGAACAAAGTTGGGAGGTAGGAAGTTAATCTGGCTTCAAGACTCGCTTAACGGCTTAGGCTGAATGTCACTGACTTAAGCCCTGAACTAAAGTTCGGGCTAAAAGCTAAAACCCGTTGAAACGGGTTGAAAGGCTGATGTAGTAAGCTAAAGCTTACTTCAGCTTTGAGGGGTGAAATTTATTTCAAGGCTCTTATGTCAGTGCCATTCGACTTAGGCCAAGTGAAGTAAAAGGTCGCCCCTTGACCTTCTTGAGATTCCAATCGGATCGTACCGCCTTGTCCTTCTACAATTCTTTTTGCGATCGCTAAACCAACACCTGTATTCTCTACTTCGTCTCTCGCTTGCAACGTTTGAAAGATCACAAATACTTGCTCATGGAACTGAGGCGCAATTCCTTCACCATTATCCGTCACAGCAAATTCATAAGCCTCTAACTGCTCCTGAACACTGATTTTCACTTGACCATCAGCTTTGGGGTGATGCTTGATTGCATTGTCGATGAGCTGAGTAAATACTTGCTCAAGAAGCGATCGCATTGTAACTAGGGTTGGCATTCCTGGCGCAACTTCAATGATGAATTCAGGCGGTGGTGTTAGTGTCTCAATCACTTGTTTCAACAACGCTTCTACATCCACCCTTTCTGGCGTACCTGTAATTCGTCCAGCACGACAATAGTGCTGCATACCATCAATGAGAGCTTCTAACCGATGAACCCGCCCTCGCAACAATTGCATTTGGTATTGGTTGTCTTCATTGAGTTGGTCAAAAATATCTTCTTCAATCCACTCCGATAGATTAGCGATCGCTCGTAGCGGTGCCTTCAAATCGTGAGAGGCTATATAGGCAAACTGGTCAAGTTCCTGAGTTCGCTTTTCCAAGGCAACCGTTGCTTGAGCCAATTGGGTTTTTACCTTGTCCAGAGAATCATGAGTTCGTTGGTTCTCAATGGAGATTGCCAAAACATTAGCAACAGCTTGGAGAAATTCAACATCACCTTGACTAAACACTCGACGTCTACTGGTATAGGCACCTAAAACGCCAAAAGGACGATTAGGGGGAGTTGGTGATCTGCCCTCATCACTTTCTGGGTTTTGCCCTGCTGGGATGATGGCGCTAATGCCACTAACAATGTCGTGTTCATGAAGTAAGGGTGAGCCTTGAAAACGAGTTTCACGATGGAGGTTTTCTACAACTACCGCTTGATTCAAGTGCAAGGTGTAACCCACTTGGGTATTGGGACTAGCTTCGATTACCGCTTGCCCAACTAAGCCTGGTGACCAACCGATTCCGGAACGCATTCGCAGGTTATTGCTATCGGGAAGCCCTTCCAGAACGTTGCAATACTCCACCGCTAGTGCTTGGGAAATTAGGGCAACACTCTCGTCGAGTAGTGCGGAAACGTCCGTCGCCAAAAGTGCTGATTGAGTCAGTTGAGTAATCGCAGATTGCTGACACAGACGCCTATGAAGCTCTGTTTCTGCCTGCTTGGCAAAGGTGATATCAACCATCAACCCGCGACGCTTGTAAACTTGACCCTGGTCATCTCGAATCACACAAGCGCGATCGCGTAGCCAGACTACCCGATTATCTGCGGCGATGCACCGATACTCCAACTCACAGTCTTGACTTTGGAGCATTTGTCTGCGGTACAGGGCGAGAGTCCACTGCCGATCTTCCGGATGAACCAGATTAGTCCAAAAATCAGGTTGAGTGAGCCACTGCTCAATCGGATAGCCCAAAAGTCTCTCAGCACTTTGACTAACAAAGGTGAACTGCCCGGTTGTTGCCTCAGCTTCCCAGATAATTACCTGAGACAGTTCACTCGGAAGTTTCGGCTGGAGCTGTTTAGCTTGCTCCCTTACCCGTAATTGGGTAGGTTGCCGCTTACCGAGTGAGAGTTGACTCGTTAGTTCAACCTGTAGTTGTGAGGGTATCTGATGGGTATGAGCTTCTGTATTTTGTTGTAAAGGGGTAACTGTGTAGGGTTTTAATTCTCTTTTAAGTGTGAAGGTGCCAACCCACTCCAAAAGCTGACCACTTCCTCCGAGCACTGGTATTTTTCGTGCAATAAACCAGCGGTAAGCGCCATCTTTGCCACGAATGCGGCATTCAATTTCGGTGTTCTGTAGTTTCTTTGGCTCCAGATTACTACTGGCCGCGGTGTACGCCAAGGAAGCGATCGCCTGATCTGGCGTAGCATTCGATTTGGCAGTGAAGCCACTGCTAAAGTAGGAAGCTGGTAAGGGTTCGCCCAAAAAGCCATCAACTTGTTCTTCCCCAGTCTCTTCGGGTTTACGGTTTCCTCTACTTTCTGGGTTAAGGTTAAGCGATCTGGGTGCTTTTACAGCTTGCACTTGTGAAGCCGATGCTACGGAGCTAAGGCGAAAATCCCCATAACTATCCCTCAAGGAATCGCGATCTTCCGGGTGTATCGCTTTAAAAAATTTCCAGCCCAGTGACTCTCCTACGGTTAACCCAGTATACTCATACCATTGCTGGTTAAAATTAGTAATTGCACCGTTGACTTGTGCGAACCAAGCCATCTGAGAAAGGGTTGCCAGAAGACAATGACTTCTCGCTTCACTTAGCTCTAAGCGTTGCTCAAGACTATGAAAGTCTTGTGAAGCTTTACCGTTATCGCCAGAGGTAGATAAGTTTTGATTAAAGGGTTTATCCATTATGAGTTCTTTTTAAAAGTCTTAGCTCCGCATCAACAGATAAAGGTGCTAGAAAAAAGGCTTTAGATTAAGCTAGCTGTAAAGAAAGATGCCAAAGAGACGGTATCATTCAGAATCTATCCGAAGTGCAGAAATCCCTACCCCTACCGATGGGTGGACATCACTCGGTGTTTGACCCAAAGTTTATAAACTTCTCCTGTAACCGCTAAAAAATTGCACACCCTGGACGTTGACGATGAGTAAAATCCGCGTTGCTCTCATTGAAGACCATGACCTGACGAGGGTCGGGATCAGAACAGCGCTACAACAGCGTAGCGAAATTGAATTTGTAGGAGAGGCAGCCAATGCCACCGATGGTCTGAAATTACTGGAAACGTCCAGGCCGGATATCGGAATTGTGGACATTGGTTTGCCTGACATTGATGGCATTGAGTTGACACGGCGCTTCAAGGAAGCGAGAAGCGCTGAAGAGGAGACTCAAACCAAGATTCTGGTTTTGACGTTGCAGGATAACGAGGAAGCTGTGATGGCGGCGTTTGCTGCTGGAGCGGACTCTTACTGCATGAAGAATATCAGTTTCGATAATTTGCTAGAGGCGCTACAAGTCACCTACGAAGGGAATGCTTGGATTGACCCTGCGATCGCAAGAATTGTGCTAACACAAGCCAAGTCAAGCGAGGTGGGTGCTGATGCCGCTGCTGCCTTGAAAACTGTAACGATCAATGCTGCTGAACCAGAGTATAGCCAACTGATTGAAGCCTATCCCCTAACGGAACGGGAATTGGAAGTATTGCAGCTAATTGTTGAAGGTTGCAGCAATGCCGCGATCGCAGAAAAGCTCTACATCACGGTGGGAACTGTCAAAACCCATGTCCGTAATATCCTGAATAAGCTGTGTGCCGATGACCGTACTCAAGCGGCAGTTCGTGCGCTTCGCTCTGGCTTAGTTGGTTAAGCGATCGCTGCCTACGAGACGGTAACATTACCATGAAGCTGTTAGAGCAATCGTCTGGGCGTGAAACCCATCCTTGAACTTGGTGTTATTGAGCAATACCCTTGAGTAAGAACTATGACCCAGTTCGCTTACTCATCTAAGACTAGGGTGTTTCTCAACCAGTTTGGCTTGAATGAACACCAGAATCCTTTGTCTACAGGCAGTAACGATTCTTTTTTAGACATTAAGAGCCAGTGGTAGTCTATACTGCTGGCTCCTCTTGCAGTTTTTCTAGCTATGTATGGGTTGTCTGATTTACTATAGTCTCGAATAGATGAGTATTTTGCTCCTGTTTGGGGCTTCACTTCACCTAAAGTGCGATTTTCCAAGCTTGAGGGAGTGCATAAGAGTGCGATCGCTCTTAATTGCCATGGATGCTGTATCCAACTTATCCGACCATGAAGGAGACAATTTTAGGTGAATGAGGAACACACCCCTGAGTTAACAATTAGGGATATCTTAAGCAGGAAGCACACGTTGAGAATTGTGTCAGGTTGTTGGTAAGCAGGAACGCCGACAGCATCCAGTCCGATTATCCTCAAGCTGTCGTCTCTAACGAACAAGAGAACCGGAGTGACCAAATGAGTCAGGCAGATCGGAGCAAACTCAAACTGATGGTGGTTGACGACGAGCCTGACAACCTAGATTTGTTGTACAGAACCTTTCGACGAGATTTTCGCGTCTTCAAAGCAGACGGAGCGATGAAAGCTCTTGAACTTCTAGACACTCATGGGGAAATGGCAGTGATCATTTCTGATCAGCGAATGCCCCTAATGAACGGAACTGAATTCTTGAGCAAGACGGTTGAGCGCTTTCCAGAAACGATTCGCATTCTTTTAACTGGCTACACGGATGTTGAAGATCTAGTTGAAGCGATTAACTCTGGCAAGGTATTCAAGTACATCACTAAGCCTTGGAACCCTGAAAACCTGAAAGCCGTCGTTCAACAAGCTGCCGACACCTACCGGGTGCTTAAGCAAAGAACTAATGAGCTGCGCCGCGCCTTACGACGAGAAGAACTTTTCAATGTGGTGACAACGGCGATTCGAGAGTCACTCGACTACAGCAGTATGCTACAAACGATTGTCACGACAATTGGTCGGACGTTTGAAGCCAAAAGTTGTATTTTGCGACCAGTAGATAGTGACCAGCTAACACTAGAATCTTTCTGTTATCAGGAAGATAGCACAGAACTACTCCCCCTTCCCGATGCCGACTCAACTGTTCTAAACGCTTTAGAGAACCGACAGACACAGATTGTTCAGGATGAAACCTCCGGCAATACTTCCGTACATCTACTCGTCCCGTTAATCTGTCAGCAACAACTCTTGGCAGTTCTATCTCTCTATCAAAATGAGAGAGGACGTCTGTGGACATCACAAGATGTTCAGTTAATTGAAGCTGTTGCTGAGCAAGCCGCTTTAGCGATTTCCCAAGCCAAACTCTACCAACGTACCCAGCTACAAGCTGAGCAGATGCGTGCTGAACTAGAGGTAGCTCGCCAGATCCAAAACAACCTACTACGCCAAAGCTTGCCGGATGTCGAAGGTTTGCGAGTGCAAGCCCACTGCTACCCAGCGCGAGAAGTTGGAGGCGATTTTTTTGAAGTTTATGTTCATCCGCAAGGAGATGTATGGTTAGCAGTTGGAGATGTATCTGGTAAAGGTGTCCCTGCGGCTCTATTTATGGCGAGTGCCATCTCTATTTTGCGACGAGAACTCGCGCAAGAAGTATCTCCAGAACCGGAGGTTGTCATGCGAAACCTCAACAGCATTATGTCCGATGATCTTGTCAGTACCAACTGTTTCATCACAATGGTGCTAGCTCGCTATACCCCAGCATCGCGGCAGTTGGTCTACGCGAACGCAGGTCACATCTATCCCATTGTCTGGTCTCACAGATTAATCGTTCAACAACGGGCTGTATCTGAAAATTCGGTGACAGTGGAACCAAATTACCTCAAAGTTCGTGGCGTTCCTTTGGGGATTTTAGCCACTTGGAAAGCGAATGCAGGAGTTCTGACGTTAAATGCGGGTGATCTCTTTCTGTTAATCAGTGATGGAATTACAGAGGCGACCGTAAAAGAAGTGAACCCCCGCCCACAAAACTGTGAGCAAAACACTGGTGCAATGCTCAAGCAAGACGGACTTTGGCAACTGCTGCGTCAAGAATCAGCCCCCTTTGACTTGACCAATTTACTAAATCGCATTCGAGAACGGACTAACAATGTTCAGGAAGATGACCAAACTATACTCTCTCTGGAGGTTCTGTAGTCTATGAAAACGGAACTGCACATCCCAAGTGACTTGAAGTTTTTGACGATTGTCGAAAGTTGGCTACTGGGTAGTCTGGAGGCGGAGTTAGGCGACTCTGTCGATTGGTCACGTCAATCTAATCGTTTGCGGCTGGCGTTGGTGGAAGCGTATTCCAATGTGGTGCGTCACGCTCATCGAGATCAGCCCAATTTGCCGGTGTTGATTCGTTTGGAACTCAAAGAACGGGATATTGCACTGGAGATTTGGGATCATGGCAAAGGGTTTGATCTATCAACGTATTTGCCGCCAAATCCAGATGATAAGCAGGAAAGTGGCTATGGTTGGCTCATTATGAATCGACTGATGGATCGCGTGGAGTATCGCTTGCAGGTCAATGGTCGCAACTGCCTGAAGATGGAAGCGAGTTTACCTAAACCAGAAGAATCTCAATAAGTAGGTAGGTTTCAGCCAGCGTTGTTACTCTTTATCTTGAGCCTGAAAAATAAGCCTTTGCGATCGCAAAGGTAGAGATATCGGGTGTCTCGCTACAATTCGCTACTTTCGAGCTTAGACTTTACAGAAAATAGCTGTTAGAAACCACTATTGTTACAAATCTCAACCAATAATAGTTTTTTTTAATCTAAATTATAATTTTTGCTAAGTTAACACAATTTAGCTCTAGTTATTTTTACTATTTGAAATAGTTAAGATATTCGCTCGACTGCAAGAAAAAAGACGCTTCTCCTACTTCCTATTTTCAGGTTGGAGGGAAGAAGATGTGGCAGACAAGATGTCTGCCATACAGTTTGTTCGTGAATTCATTACTGGCTAGCGGCGAAGGCTCAAAAGTTCTTGGGGAGAAGCGAGTAGCTTGATTCTTGTATGGAGAATTTCTCGTTCTGCACTCAGGAGAAATATCCAGGATACATTGACACCAAACAAAGGTGTTTGCACTTTGCCAGTGACTTGAATTTGGGTTTGGTCATTATCTAGTGATTCAGCAATTCCCTCTTTGGGAGATAGCTGCATTCCTTTGGCTTCGGCTTCCAGGTAATTTGCGATCGCCTCTTTTCCTTCAATGGGTTGCTCAAAGGGTGGCTGCATTGTACCTGTATCGCCGAACAAAACGGCTGTTGCTTCATACTCACCAGCATTCATCGTCTCAAAGTAGCGCAGCACGACTGGCTCATCAATTCCTTCTATAGTTAAGTCGGTAGTAGCAGCAGACTCGTTAGTTGGGCTTATGTCATTAGCAATGCTCATTAGTACTTTCCTCAAGCTCGAAACCAGTATTAAATAAAAAGGCAGGTGTAGACCTGCCCTCTTAGATGGATTTTATAGAACTCCCTCCTCTGAACTCCAGCCAGTTCTTCTTAGTAGTGTTTGACGTTCAATCAATTGGAGGCATGTATGTCTCTTTGCTTAACCTCACTTAATTCATATTGCAACGTATAATTAAGAATTGCAAGTAAAGATTACAAATACCAAGCCAGAAAAACTATAATGACTGGTCTGGTTTATTTGTGATTAATGTCACTACCAGTGAAAATACCTATCAGCATCAGTCACTTGAAAGAAAAAGCCTACTCGCTAGGTTTTGACTTGTGTGGAGTTGCGGCTGTGGATGCTGATACTGACTCCGCTGTACAGCAGCGCCTCAAGGCATGGCTAGCGCTGGGGTATCAGGCTGACATGGCGTGGATGGAAAATTCTAAACGCTTCGATATCCGTGCCTCTATGCCAGAAGTGCAATCAGTGATTTGTGTTGCTCTCAACTACTACACTCCTCACCAACGTCCAAATGAGCCTGAATTTGCCAAAATCTCTCGTTACGGCTGGGGGCGAGACTACCACAAGGTAATGCATAAAAAGTTAAAAGCCTTTACTAACTGGCTTTCTGAGCAAGGTGAAGAGGTCAAGGCGCGTTACTATGCTGATACAGGGCCAGTACAGGATAAAGTTTGGGCAGAGCGTGCGGGGATCGGTTGGATTGCCAAAAATGGCAATGTAATTACACGTAAGTATGGCAGTTGGGTATTTTTAGGGGAAGTCTTAACTAACGTAGAGTTGCCCCCAGATGCGCCCCACACAGAACACTGCGGTAGCTGTACCCGTTGCCTCGATGCCTGCCCTACGGGTGCGATCGCTAAACCGTTTGTCGTTGATGCTAATCGATGCATTGCTTATCACACGATAGAAAATCGGGCTGAGGACTTGCCAGAGTTCATTGCAGCCCGTTTAGAAGGCTGGGTTGCTGGTTGTGACATCTGCCAGGATGTCTGCCCCTGGAACCAACGTTTTGCTCACACAACTGATGTAGCAGAATTTCAACCCTACCCCTGGAATATCGCTCCCACACTCACCGAACTAGCAAACATCTCGGATGATGAGTGGAATCGGCGCTTTCCAGCCTCGGCGTTAAGGCGAATTAAGCCAGATATGCTGCGGCGGAATGCCCAAGCTAATCTTGAGGCAACGAAGCCATCAAGCTAATTATTGTTAAAAGTCCGAGCTTGCATGATGAGTGTAAAAGTAATTATTTTTGATTTCGATGGTACGCTTGCTGACACATTTGATGCCGTCGTTCGTATTAGTAATCGTTTAGCCAGCGAATTCGGCTATAAGCAGGCGGTTCCAGATGACCTCGCTAAAATCAGAAATTTGGGTTCTAGAGAAATAATTAAACAATCAGGAATCTCGCTTTTTAAGATACCTTTTCTTTTGAAAAGACTAAAAGCCGATTTACATAATGAAATTCTATATTTGAATCCCATATTTGGCATAGAAGAAGCTCTAGCCAAACTAAATTATGAAGGAAATCAGCTTGGGATACTCACTTCCAACTCAGAAGAGAATGTCAGAATCTTTCTAAAAAAACATGAAATGGAAGACTTGTTTAGTTTTATTTTTTCAGAAACAAAGTTATTTAGTAAGCATAAAGTCCTCCGGAAGTTTCTACAAAAGAACCATTTGACTCCGGAAGAAGTTATCTATGTAGGAGATGAAACTAGAGATATTGAAGCAGCAAAAAAAATTAATATGAAAGCGATCGCTGTTAGCTGGGGCTTTAACTCAAAAGAAGCCTTGGCAGCACAGAATCCGGAGTTTTTAATCCACCAACCTAACGAATTGATTGATGTAATAGGAATGTTGCATAGTGCATATGCCAACGACTATTTAGGAGGAGAAACAGCCCTAAGAAAAGCGGATGAGGGCTGAGTGGTGAGATCTTGTTCAATCACTTCCCGTATTTGTCGGACAGCGGTTAGATAGGCATCACGGGTCACTTCACCTGCTCCTTGTGCCTCTGACTGAGCCCGTTTTTTTATCGCTTCAATCAGTGCAATAGTTTCGTTCTGCACTTGCTCAGAAGCATTGGGCATCTCTTGCTTAACAAGAGCACGCATTTCTGGGTCGTAGGGTGTCAGGGCGCGATCGTCTGGAACAGTAGGTTCAGTAGTCATAATAGTTTCTCCTTGAGTGCAGTTAGTTACTCCGATCTTGAAAAACTTTAGCTACTAATCAACTTCAAGCTATTTTGATGGCTAAAGATGTCTTCTACCTACTCAGGGTATATGAATTATGTGTTGCTTCTACCCCAGCTAGACCAAAGCTATTGATTTATTTAGTAAAATCTTATACCGCGTCCTAGACTTACTGATTATGAAACCTTTTAATCCAGAACCAAATCCTGGGCTAAGCTTCTCAAACTTCCGCAAGATTAGTGAAAACGGCTTTGGCGATCGCAACAATTCCTACGCTTACTCCATGGTGTGGTTCAAAGACCATTTGTATGTTGGCACGGGTCGGGCAACTCTCTGTTTTCTCAAGCCGCACGTTCCGCTAAATGTCAATGTTTGGCCAGTCGAATGCCCTCATACTGTTTATTCCAAAGAATTTGAATATACTCAAGCACGGGGAGAAATTTGGCGCTATAGCCCAGGCACAGCTTATTGGGAACGTGTTTATCAATCTCCGATGGTTACCGATTCTCAAGGAGCTGAATTTAGCCGTGACTTTGGCTACCGGGCTATGACAGTATTTCAAGGAAAATCCGATTCAGAGCCTGCCCTCTACGTTGCTACCTGTGCGCGTTCTCGTAGTTCAGGCACGATTATCCTTCGCTCTGAAGATGGTATCAATTTTTTTCCAATCTCCAAACCAGGTTTAATTGGTCTACCGATCACGAGCTTACGTTCTTTGTTTCCTTTTAAAGGGAAACTCTATACAACGCCTGCGGGTGCTACTCGCGGCAATCAAAACACGGCGGGTATTCCTATCATCTATGAAACTAGCGACCCTGTTCAAGAGGAGTGGCAAGCTGTCAACGAACCGGGATTTGGTGACTTTGATAACAAGACAATCTACGAACTGATTGATTTTGGTAATTATCTCTACGTTGGTACGTTTAACAATAACGGCTTTCAAATATGGCGCACTGATGCACAGGGAGAACCTCCTTACCACTGGACAAAAGTAATTACTCGTGGTGCAAACCGGGGCAGCCTCAATCAGGGAACCGTCAGTATGTTGGTTTTCAAAGATGCTTTATATGTAGGCACTGGTATACAAAACGGGGGTTACGATCATCGGAATAAAATAGGTCCGGCAGGAGCTGAAATAATCAGGATAGCTCACGATGGCTCCTGGGAAATTATCGTGGGTGATGAGCGAGACGGTAAGTTTCCTTTAAGTGGATTGCCAGCAGGGTTTGGTAGTATTTCCAATGGTTACATCTGGCGAATGGGAGTTCATGATGGTTGGCTTTATGCAGGTACCATGAATTGGAGCATCATCCTGCGCTTTAACAGACTTAAAGGTCAATCTCAAAAGCTAAATTGGCTGCTAGAGCAAGTAGGCATTGAAAATCTCATTAAGAATCAAGGCGGTTTCGATCTGTGGCGGTCTTTTGATGGAGAAAACTGGCTACCAGTAAGCCGTCAAGGATTTGGCAATTTTTATAACTACGGACTCCGTAATATCGTATCTACACCTTATGGTCTTTTTATGGGTACCGCTAATCCTTTTGGTCCGCGTGCTGCCATTCAAGTCAATGAGCAATGGACTTATGAAGATAATCCCAATGGTGGTCTTGAAATTTGGCAAAGCAGCTAAACAAGAAACTATCCCTAGCTCTCAAAAGGGGAAAGCTGCGTTACACAGCCTGACATATATATCCCTTTGATTATCTGAAAATGACCTTCTGCCATGAAGCAATCTTGTATTATCAATCATCAAGATATCCCCCGTTTGCCATTGAATTGGCTTCATGAGCCGGTCAGTAACTTCTTTTAGTTCATCGATAACAGCGTCGGGAATCTTGGAGTTGTCTTCAAACCTCACAAGACTAGCTTCCTTACCCTGTAACTCTTGCTCTACTACGGGTAAGATATTGTTAATAAAAATAGGATGACTTTCTCTTCTACTTTGAACAACGGCTGAACATAAATACTCCGTTGCGATCGCATAGGTTTCCTGATCTACCCTAAGAGAGATATCTTCTTCGTCACATATTTTTTTAACTACTCTCAGGTCATCAGTTTGATAGATTTCCTTCCATATCGCCTTGGGATAATTGCGAATATATTTTAATCGTTTTGTGCTAAAAAGCTTTTTGGTAGAAGAACTTAGTTCTTCATAAATCTCAGCTCCATCACCAACCGTAGTTTCACCATCTTTTAAGGGTGGAGTAGCACAATAAAACCATATAAGTTGGGGTTTATTTTTTTTGTAATACATCTCTCCGTGAGGAGGAACTGCAAAGGAAAGTCTATGACCTGTTACTGATAAGAGAGTCTTGTCTCCTTTAATCATTTCCCGGTTATAGGCGCCACCTATATAAGCCATAAAGTTAGTGCTAAATAACTCAGTAAAGGCTTTAAATTTATCAGTGTTAACGTTAAAACTTCTAAAAAGTAATAAATTAGAAGACTTAAATAAGTCAATAACTTCATCTCTATCTAAGCTAAAAATGCTGCTACATTTTGTACCTAGCAGTAGAGTACCAAATTTTTCAGAAACTGGTGCTATTTGAGTCTTCATAATGCTTGGATTTACTTTAAAGCCCTACAAGAATCAGAACAACTTAGTGCAGCGTAGCGGAAATAACTATCCAGTTGAAAAAGGTTAAAAAGCTTACTGTACAAGCAATATTCATAAAAGCCTTCTGCCTCCTGCCTTCTTTTCTTCTTGCACTAGTGTTCCTTGCCAATCCAAATCTCTAAACCATTAACTCCAAGTGTATTAGATAAAGAATTATTTGCAGTTTGACCATGGATTGTATCAAAAACAAAGGTTAATCCAAATGGGGTGGACATAGCCGCACATAGCTCGACTTGGGGATAATTAGTAATTCCCTCTAAAGGAATAGTTTCCCAGATTTCTCCATCTTCTGAAAGCCACATTTGAAACCTGCCCGGTTTTTGGACTCCAACATAAAGATAATTATCATGAACCAGTAGGCACTGAAAATTCGATTGCTCAAGGTCATCAAAACCTGGTCCCATTGCCGATAAAGGTACCTTTAATCCCTCAGGGGTAAATTTCGGTGTACCGACGATTAAGTCCCAACTATCATCAGGATAAATACGAATCAATTCAGGAGGAGCAGTATTAAACTCATGGGTATTATTCTCAGCAAGTAATGATCTGCCACTAGCAACATACAGATTGCCTTTAAAAACAACCATAGATGATACAAATTCATTCATCGTATATCTATATGCCCCCTTGGAGATAACCTGCTTCCAAGAGTAAGAAAAAGGTTCAATAACTTGAGTTTTCCAGACTTGAAATCCTTGCTCTAGATTTACAGTTCCCACATACAGGCAATCATTGAATGCCACCATCTGGGAAATGGCTTTATTATTCGAGTCGCCAAAACCCGATAAACTTGTGCATTGCCATAGTCCTAATGCTGGATCATCTGAAACATAGACAATAGGCAGATCTTCCCACTTTTCGGCTTCACCCGTTAATCTTCCTAAACAGGACGCATAAAGCTTATTTTGGAACGGATAAAGTTGGCGGAAAGACAACCTATACTGTTCCACTTTAGCCTTTGGAATTACATGAAAAGATTCACAAGTTTCTGTGCGTAAAAGTTGCGATTCAAGCGAGGAGATAAGACTTAGATAAAGCATTGGGGCATTATCGCTTTCCCCTTTAAAAATAGCTATCTCGCTGAATATTTTGTTATGATGGATTAAATCATTCTGACTAATATTTGACTTTGATGCCTTTGTCAAATAAGCACTACTATCCTCATTTAATAGAGGTAATTGATACACTTCATCCCAGGTATCGTTTAGGGAATCATGACGTAATAATTTGCCAGAGTGATTTGCTTTTTGTGTTGAATTAGATGTGATTGCAAGATATAAATGATTTTGAAATAAGAATAGGAAACAGCTAAAACTACTTGTCAACTGTTGGTAACCTTTTTGCTCGGTACTGGCAAAGTATTGAGCCGCTAGTAAAGAGTCTTTAGACATTTCTTTTTCTAGTTAGTAATAGAACTACTGATAACCCATTTGCTTAGCTAGATGAATTATTTTTTGTGAAGATTGTCGATTCAAAGCCCAATCTAGCTCAGTCTTGCTCTTCAGTGATAGCTCTGAAATTTTGCCAGAACGTAATCTAGGGCTATCTAAGAATTTTAGATCATTCCCACCCCTAGCCCCTAGTGGACCGCGACAGGCATAAGATGAATTCTCAGGATGTTTCATCGCCTCAATAGCATCCTGATCAACTCGTAAACCAAGCCAATCTGCTATTTGTGGTAGATACAAGTCTGGTTCGGATAGCAGGTCTTCCCCCTTTAATCGCATACTCTGCCCTACAGGCAGCGTACTAGTAAAGTTGATAATGCTGCTGTGAGTGTAAAGCCATAAGCGAGCCGGGTCAAAGGTAGTTTCTTTGAGTGCATTCTTAATGAGTGGCTTAGGGGTTCCACTGGTCTTTAACATTGGTTTAAAAAGATTTTCTCGTACCTCTGACATTTGCTTAAGGTACTCACGAATCGACTTGGCTGCTGATATGGGATGGCGAGTCAGGTGCAAAAAGTTAGCCTTCGGGAACATTGCATAAGCACGTTCGATAAATTCTGGCTTCATAACCGTTACGGGACTTTTGTCTACACCGATTCGAGGGCTAATTCGTTCCAGGATATAGTCGAACATTTTTTTTGTAGACCAGTCCATTCGTTCTTGTAGCCATGCTCGAACTTTAAAAATGCTTGTTTCTGTTTGGACACCATCGTGTAGTTGTGCCAGTGTGCGTAGCAACCCATGCAAACCTTGAGGTCTTCCTTGGCGGAGATAATACAGCAGCATTTCCTCAACACTGTCTGCAACAAAAAGATTAAGCTCAGGAAAACCATACATCTCTGGATGTTGACCAATCATGGCACATCCAACTGATGAAAAAGAACGTAACGGACATAGGATAATTAATGGTTCAGTCATTCTAGAATTTATGGATAGCAATGTAATACGCTTTTGCCTAGTTGTATTAGGACTTAGTGCCTGATTTTACTAATACATAGTTATGTAGCTTTTGCTACCGCTATTGATAGCCCATTTGCTTTGCAAGTTTAGTAATTTTTGTGGAAAATCCTTGATCTAATGCCCATTCCAAAGCTCTATTCAGTGATGGTTCTGAAACTTGACCTACACGTAGGACAGGGCTTTTTAAAAATTTCGGATCATTACCCCCCCGTGCTCCTCGTGGTCCAATAGAAGCATAGGATGAAGTTTCTGGATGCTTCATTGCTTCAATCGCTTCTTTATCCGTTCGCACACCAAGCCACTCAGCTATTTGTGGTAAATATACGTCTGGATTAGATAATAAATCCTCTCCTTTGAGCCGCATACTTTGTCCCACTGGCAGTGTGCTAGTAAATTCCATAATTCTGCTGTGCGTTTGGAGCCAAAGTCTAGCGGGATCTAATGTCTTTGAAGACTCTCTAACAGAGATTTTTGACATTTGTTGAAAAAACTCCTGCATTGATTTTCCCGCTGATATAGGATGACGGGTTAAATGTAAGAACTTACTTTTAGGGAACATTGTATAGGCACGCTCAATAAATTCAGATTTCATAACAGTTACAGGAGTTTTATCAATACCTATTTTGGGATTAATCTGTTCAAGCAGATAATCAAAGACATTTTTGGTAGACCAACTCTGCCGTTCATCTAGCCATTGTTTTGCTTTATGAATGGTCGTTTCTGTTTGAACTCCATCATGCAGCTGTGCCAACGTCCGAAGTAAGCCCGGTCCTCCCTTTACCCTACCTTTGTGTTCGTGATACAGCATTAGTTCTTGCATACTGTCTGCAACAAATAGATGAAGTTCCGGAAAACCATACATTTCTGGATGTTGACCTAGCATTCCACAGGCAACTGATGAGAAGGAACGTAAAGGGCACAAGATTATTAGAGGTTCAGCCATTGGTAATCCTCAGACAGGCAATTCCAATACAGAGATAAGAAAGTGATATGTAGCGGTTCTCCTAAAGGATGAGATACAAGTTCTGGGTTTTCGGGAATTGGGAATGGGGAATTGGCAAGAAAGTAAGATGTGCTTCACTGATACGAGAATCGCTATAACTCTCTTTGGCATTAAAGTTTCGTAGAAATCCTGAGTATTTGATGTAGCTCCAGAATCATACAATATGCCTAAGCTTCTACATTAAACTAGGAGATTTAAGATTCTATAAGAAACACACGCATTCTATTTTTTATCCTGTAGAGGTTACTTTGTTGTTCTTATTTTTATATGTTCCTGTATAGCGTTTAATTCCTTTTGTGTAACTTCAAGTAGTCCTAGTAGCCAAGCAGAGCGATATTGAAGTTCTTGCTTACGTTGCTCAAGTTCCTGTAGAGAGGTAGAGTTTGGCTCAATTTCTGGGCTGTTTATCCATTGTTGAACATTCTTCAGAAAATCGATAGGAAGAGCTTTTTCTTGATTGTTACGGGTCTGTTGGTTACTCCTAGCTAGGTTCTGTCGCAGCTCAATATCCTGCTGGTTATTAGAGGATTTCTGTCTGCTACCGTGACGTTCTCTGATTTGTTGTAGAATTGCTTGTCGCTTTTCGGCTGATGCACTATGGTCTGTTGTCATCTAGAACAATCTTATTGGGTAAAGTCAAACGGTTACAACTTAATACATCAAGCTAAGTTTACTCTGGCTATTGAGCCAACTTCTCTAAGAAAGGGCTGAACATAAACTTTCTACTCAAGAAGGATTGAAACAGTCTTTTTGTTTCATTAGCTAAGCCTGAATCAATTTTTTTCTGAGCCACTGTATCTATCTGTTATCAACTTACCGACAGCGAACTGAGAAAAAAACGCTCACATAGCGTTATGTAAACTCTAAACTTAAAGGCTCGAAATGCGTCTTTGTGGAGTTTGAGGATTAGAAGGATCGGAAAGTAATGACTTACCTAAGGCTCTGTAGGTACTTGCTAAGTCCTCCCATTGAGTGTCATCCTGTTCTAGCAATATGTCAAAGTCATCCGTTTCATCAATCGCATTCTCTTCCTGTGAAGCTAGGAATTTTGCGGCTTGATACTCCTCTGTCGCTTGCCTAAATAAGCCTTGTTTGTAATAAACATCTCCAAACAGCTGATGTTTTTTGGCGGCAATAGCATCAACTTCAGGCAAATTCCTGAGAATTTGAACAGCCTCTTCTAGTTCATTTACTCCAGTTAAAGCTTCTGCAAAGCCTAAGAGCTTCGCCAGATTAGCCCCAGGTGTTGGCAGCTCGTTGTTAATTATTTTTTGAAAAGCCTCTTTTGCTAGACCATATTCCTTTTGGATAAGATGAAGGCGACCTATTAATAAATAAGGAAGAAAAAGTTTGGGATCGATCGTCAGTACAGTGTTAAGGGTTGCGATTGCTTCTGGAATCTTCCCCTGGGCTTTATAAATTTGGGCAACTAGTAGACGAGCCTTAGCCAGTTGTGGATTTAAGCGTAAAGCCTTAGAAATCTGCTTTATGGCAGCCTCGTAATCCTTCTGCTTCATGAAAACCTGACCCATTGCTATATAAGCTTGAGTCGATTTAGGGTCTAGGTTGAGTGCATTCTGAAACTCCTCAGCTGCCTTATCTAGCTCACCTTTTATGAAGTAAATCCTCCCTACTTTTAATGCTGCCTTCGACATCAAGGGATCTAGTTTGACTGCACTTTGGAAGTGATTCATCGCCTCATCATATCGTTTCTGTCTCAGATACACAGTTCCTGCACCCATATGGGCAGGAATAGATGAAGAATTGTTTTCCAAAACAGCTTTAAATTCGTCTAAAGCCTCATCAAGACGTTTTTCTTTGGCAAGTGAAAGACCGATTTTTAATCGATCTCTATCTGAAACTTGAGGTGCTATATCCTGAACCTTTACTTGGTTTCTTTCTTCAGTCAGCCGTTTTACACTAGGAATAAATTTTGGCATAAAAACTCCGTTGTTCGTAAATTGTGGATTTTATCATAGCATTCTCAAATGCTGCTGTAAGGGGTTCAGGCTCCTCACAGGTCATTCAAGTAGAAAACCGACAAAGCTGTCTTTAACAGCTTTTGCTTCAGCAAGTTTAGGCTCTAGACGTGGCGAAACCTCTAACTCTACAAGTAGGTTTAACTTAAGTCAAATCAGCTTCTTGTTTAATGAGCTAACCTATTCATCCTAACTACGAATGTTTACGGCATTGTCCACCTCACCAGTACTTTTCACTACTTCATCATTATCTAGCCTTTGTTCCGAGAAGTTCTTGTAAGCAGTCTAGGCATAGGGCAAGTTGGTGTTAATTTTAACGTATTTACCTCTCTATTATTCACAACTTCTAGACAATTCAGCCGCACTTCCCTGTGGAGCAACCTATAGGGCAAATCGCTGGACAAAGCTCTACTATAACAATCAAGCTATTCTCCAGAGTACCCATTGCCCACAACCCAACCTATAGCGTCTATTGCCAATCCCTCATCTTCCTGGGCATAAAGTCTCAATAAATTAGCTATGTTAGTTAAATTAGATGGATTGTTGTAAGGCAAACTTTATCTTAGCTTTCAAACCAATTCGGTTAAGTTTTGTAACGCCAAGTGTATCGTGGTATTGCTGTTGTCATGTATAAACCTTTAGAAACTCGCTTACGAAAAGATCTATTGATTACAACAACCGTAGATCCGGAGACTTCAAAACACTCTTATTCATTCAAGAAGCCAAGTTCTGGTGAAGCGTTTGAATTTGGGGAAGAGGAATATTTATTATGCAAATCTATGGATGGTATTTCTACGCCATCAGAAATATTAGCAGCTTTTGAAAGACAGTTTGGGTTAGTACTAACAGAAGAGGATTTTAATCAATTTTCACAAGAAATTGCAGAATGTGGTCTTCTGGAAGTATTTGATGAGCAAGAGACGCTTCCTCTCGGTACTAGTTCAACGGAAAGCGAAGAAGAAAATAAAAAATTACAATTCTCAACTCTATCTAAGCGTCGAAAGAAAGGAAAAAGAGGCAAAGTCTGGGCAGTATCTAATTCAGAATCATTTTTTAAATTTCTGGCAAAGATGGCTAAGCCTTTTCAGCCAATTGCCACTTTGTTACTTTGGTTACTAATCCCTTTATTGATATTAGCTTTATTTACTATATTCAACAATCAATTACTATTTAGACGCGATATAGGTTTATTGGTAAAACCGACCTCTTGGGTGGCTTATCATCTTTTAAACATGACTGTCGTCAATTTAACTAGTAAGCTAGCTCAGGGAATAGTTTGCACTTCTTATGGTGGAATTGTAGGAGAGTTTGGGCTGAAGCTAACATTTGGGATTCTGCCTCGCTTTTATCTAAAAAAAGATGGGATATGGCAGCTTCCACGTAAGATTCAGTTATGGTCTTTTGGCACACCACTAATAATTAGAATTCTTATATTTTCTTTAGGAACCTTGATTTGGTACTGGACGAAGGGAACTGAAAATGGATTGAGAGGTTGGGCTATTTCATTGGCTTATATGGGATACCTAGACTTCCTCTTTGACTCCAGCCCGTTTTGGCCATCTGACGGTTACGGATTGATGATTGCATACTTTCGTCTTCCCCCGAACTGGCTTAAAAAGAATCTTCTTATCTTCGATATGATCCTGAAGCGGCGACCTTTGCCAAAGCGATTAACTTTCCCAGAGAAACTGAAGCTACAAGGATTATCTCTTCTGATGATCCTTACTTGGATATTCTTGGCACTAAAGCTAGTTAATGATATGTCTCATAGGCTGCTAAGAAATATTTCTCCTGGTATTTTAGGAAACGGAGCCACAGCTTTACTAATTAGTCTACCTTTTATGCTGGGCTTTCGGACTTTATGGGTAGCGACTCACCCAAAGCAGGATAGAAAGAACTCACATAACCAAAATAATTTAGAAAAAACAAGCGATCGCTCTCGGCAAACACCATTATTTCATCCACTGGGAGAGGTAGATTTGTTTCTCAGTGATTTTCCTAAATCTGTTAATAAATCGAACAGCTTTAATAAGATACTAAAGTCTTGGGTGAAGAAATTCATTAGACTATCTCTTTTAGTTGCTTTAGGTATATTACTTTTTTTGCCTTACCCATATCGTCCTGGTGGTGTAATCAAAATCTCACCTCCAACACAGCAGCAGATTCAAGCACAAGTCAAAGGTAAAATCACTAAAGTTTTTTTCGAGGGTGGAGATGGTCAATGGATAAAAGCGGGAACTGTAATTGCGAATTTAGAGGCAGTTGATATAGAAAATTCAGTATTAATAACACAAGAGCAAGTAAGACAGCAGCAAGCTGAGCTAGAGAAGCAACAGGCTAACTTGAAAAAACTACTCGCTACTCCTAGAAAGGAAGATGTAGAAGTTGCCAAACAACAAGTGGAAGTTGACAAACAACAAGTGGAAGTTGCCAAACAACAAGTGGAAGTTGCTCAAGAACAGCTTAAAACAGCTATTGGCAAGGCAGAATTTAGCTCTCGTCAAGCGGAACGTTATAAGGCTTTGTACAATACGGGCGCTTTCTCCTTACAACAATATGAAAATTCTGCAAAAGATGCAGAAACAGACCGTAGTAATGTTGAAGAAGCCAAACAGAATGTTGAAGAAGCCAAACAGAATGTAGAGAAAAAGCGTCAAGATATAAAGAAAGCAGAAGCTAACTTAGCCTCAGTGTTGAGTGGTCCTTTTCCTGAAGAGATTGAAGCAGCTCGTAAAGAAGTTGAAGCGGCTCGTGCTAATCTTAAGCGTTTCCAGCAACAGTTGAAATATAATCAAGACCAAGTTAAACGAACTCCCTTGGTGATGCCAATTGATGGTTATCTAGTGACCTCATCTCTTAACCAAAAAGTGGGTAGCTATCTAGATCAAGGTGAAACGTTTGCTGTTGCTGAAGATAATCATCATATTCGAGGCGAAGTAGAAGTCCCAGAATACGATATAGGCGATTTTTCTGTCGGTAGAAAAGTAGAGGTTAAGCTTTTAGCTTATCCAGATAAACCCCTTACTGGAGAAGTGGTTTCTGTGGAGCCGATCGCTGCTAGTGATTCCACTAAGCTTACTAATGCTGATGAATCTACTTCTAGCTTGACTGAACAGTTTGTAAAAGTCACTGTAGACCTGCCTAACACAGATAGATTGCTTAAAGCTGGGATGTCTGGTTATGCAAAGATTGAAGGACGCACCATGCCAGTTTTTGCCGCCTTCACTCGTTCTATTGTTCGCTTTGTACAGGTTGAAATTTGGTCTTGGCTTCCTTAATCTCTTGACCAACAGGCAAAATCTACTTAGTAGACAAGAGCGCCAATTACTTCACAGAAACTGAGACATCACCATCACTATAAGTTTGAAGCTGAGTGGACTTCAGATAGGTTCTGGCTGGGGTTTCTCCCTTGAGATAAGCATCCCAAAAAGCTAGGCTTGCTATTTTGGTATAGCGTTGTACAGTCTCTGTATCAGCTATCCCAGTCGTGTTAGCTTCAGTGTTAGCGTCAGTTTGTCTTTGCCTGTTCTCTCTTAGCAATCTTCTCCTCCTCAGTCCTACACCATTTTCACCTCTTATACCAGCGCGACTCTCACCGGTACCAAAAGCGGAGTGGGTAGCACCCGTGATCCAGACAAGATATTTATCTCCAGGAGGCATGTACTGAAAAGACTGCCGCCGCCACGATGCTGGCTGTTCTTGGCGTCCTACAGTCTCACGTGCGATGTCACGAGTACCTGTCACAATCATCACTGGTGCTGTAATTGCATCCCAGGAGTACCTATCTAGACCAGCATCTCCTGGACCTTGAGGAGAGATCGCAATAAAGGCTCGAACACGGGGGTCACGAACCCCTCCACCTTGACCCCAAGGGGGAGCTAGGCGGACTCCAGCAACTGCCATAGTTGTGTAAGCACCAAGAGAATGACCCGCAACCCCAATTCGGGATTGATCCATTTTTGCGCCTAGTTCGGGAGCCTGACGTTCCAATGTACCGAAAGAGTCGATTATGAACGATATATCTTGAGAACGCTGCTGGCGTTGTCTAGGCTCATTGCTATTTCTGGCTAGTCCTGCTAGTCCCTGTGTTCTCAGGACAGTTGTATCAGTACCTTGGTGTGTGGGATGGATAGAGACATATCCATGACTTGCCCAAAACTCGCCCAGGTAACTATAGATTTCTTTAGAGCCTCCTGCTCCATGCGAGAAGATGATCACAGGGAACGGTCCCTGTCCTTGTGGATAGTAAATCTTGACTGGCACATCGCGATCGCGACGAGTGTCTGTGAGGGTGATATTATCCAAAACGCCGACCGTATAGGGTCCTGGATTAGCTTGATACACAGAATTGGTTACTTCCGCTTTGGGAAGGGAACTAATAGTATGAGGTTCAGAGTTCTGTTTATACACAGAATCTCCCGTTTGTGTTCTAGAGGAAGACTGGCTGATCGGGAAAGCACTACAGCTACTTGCTATTAAGAGCGTCAGCACAACTGAAGTGGCACAACGAAGCACTGCTAGTGGTAAAAAAACCTTAACTTTGCAATTCATACAGAAGTCTACCCACTTTGGAGGTAATTTTTCCAGTCTTAAATTAAACTTTTTGACTTTCATTTTTACCAAGAGGTTCCTTGATCCACATAGGGAACCTCTTCGTTTCCTATTAACATCAGCATGTTTCAGCAAAAAAAAATCTACTCGTAACCAAATTCTTGAGCCATTTGGAGTACCTCAGGGATGAATCCCTTATCATCATTGCGCCATGAGAGTCGGCCTTCGAGCTTAACGACTCCTGTCGTTTTATGTGCCTCAAGAGCGGGATATTTGAGAAAGTGCGGATCGAGACCCAAATGAGTTCCATAAGGCCCATAAGAAGCATAGGATGAATCTTGAGGACGCAATAGCGCCGCTGAGACAGATTCATCCCAGTTTAAGTTTAACCAGCGACAGATATTTTCCAGATTGAAGCAAGGCTCGTTGATAATGTCTTCGCCACGAATAGTCATTTTTTGACTAGCAGGAACACCTTTCAAAAAATCTAAAATGTTGGAGTTGAGCTTGTACCAACCATACTGCGGCTCTACGACTGGTGGCTCAGTTGAATAATCTATCCAGTCCTCTAGAATTGCCATAGCACCATTAGCTATCTTCATAATTGACTCGCCTTGAGTTCTGGGATGACAAAGCAAATGAAGGAAGTAAGCGTGCGGAAAAGTGTTGTAGATGCGATTTAAGATTTCCAGATCAGTGGCATACACATGGCTGGATTCGACTAGACGCAGAGGAGAAACTTTATGACATAACTCAAAATAAATTTCTGCGGTCATAGAGTGAAGACGGTTAAAAATCCAACGATGTGCCATGTCAATGGAACACAGAGTTTGTTCACCAGCATAAAGTTGAGCGATAGTACGCAATAATCCATGACTTTGGAATTGGCGTGAACCTCTTAGACTGAGAGCGAACTCCTCTAAAGTTTCTGTGAGCAACAGATTGAGTTCTGGCACTCCATAGGTTTCCGGGTGCTGACCAAGCATAGCCCAAACCAAGGAGGTGAAAGAACATTGAGATCCCAAGATAAATATTGGTTGCGCGACTGACATAAAGCTGGACTAACGGGCATCTGCCAAGTAAGAGTGTATGTTTTGAACTTAAGGGTAAAAATAACTCACACACCTGCAAGTTGTTATCTCAAAGCGAACCTAAGCGATAACTACCTGTCTTAAGGCAAGAGTGTCAGCAACAGTTTACTCTGGATACCCTACTAGTGTCAGACCTAGCCTTTGTCAAAAAGCTGAACTTGATATTGAGTAATATTTACAGTGTATGAAGCGTGATGGATTAGAGCGATCGCTTTTTAGAGGCGTGCGATGCTCATCAGTGGTGGGGATGACTTCAACGGCGGCTTATTCAACAATTTTGAAAATTTGATTGCAAGATAACTTTATTAAGACTATCTGTATCTAAATTTACTCCTTTTGCCATTGATTTCTCTACACTCAAAAAATAAATTGAGACTCTATAGCTACAAAAGCTAAGAGCCTTTAATTTGCAATGCTTTGCAGTCGGGATGACAGGATTTGAACCTGCGACCCCTTCGTCCCGAACGAAGTGCGCTACCAAGCTGCGCTACATCCCGATAAGCTATAATCCATACATCATATCACGTTGTATGGCAAAGAGCCTCGCGCTTGCTAGGATTAACACTGTGTAACTTCAGTGGGAGCTATTCTAAGAGAGTGGTTGTTAAGCCAGAATGGTTACGTGTTAAAGCACCTCAGTGGGAGCGCGTCGGAAACGTTAAAGAAATTTTACGGGATTTGGCGCTAAATACTGTCTGTGAAGAAGCTTCATGCCCAAACATTGGCGAGTGTTTCAATGCTGGAACCGCTACGTTTTTGATTATGGGACCAGCTTGCACTCGCGCCTGTCCCTACTGTGATATTGACTTTGAGAAAAAGCCCAAAGCCCTTGACCCTACTGAACCAACACGCTTAGCAGAAGCAGTACGGCGTTTAGCCTTAAACCATGTAGTTATTACCTCAGTAAACCGGGATGATTTACCGGATGGGGGAGCTTCCCAATTTGCACGTTGTATCGAAGCGATCGGTAGTGTCTCAGCCCAGACAACCATTGAGGTGCTGGTTCCTGACTTATGTGGAAACTGGGATTCCCTTGAAGTAATTCTCCAGGCTAAACCAGAAGTCCTTAATCATAATACTGAAACTGTACCCCGACTCTATCGACGGGTGCGTCCTCAGGGAAATTATCAGCGATCGCTTGAACTCCTGAGGCGATCGCGTGAGCTAGCGCCTTGGACTTATACAAAATCTGGCGTGATGGTTGGTTTGGGTGAAACCGATGCAGAAATCCGAGAAGTCATGCAGGACTTACGTGCAGTAGGCTGCGATATCCTCACGATTGGACAGTATCTCCAACCGAGCCAAAAACACTTAGATGTTGCTCAGTTCATTACACCCGCACAATTTGATGCTTGGAGAAAACTGGGTGAATCCTTAGGATTCTTGCAAGTCGTCTCCTCCCCGCTTACCCGCAGTTCCTACCACGCTGAACAAGTCAGGGAGTTAATGAAACGCTATCCTAGACAAGATGTGCTGGGGTAATAGGATGCTACGCTGACGACAACTGACAACTAAACCACTAACAAATGACCAAAATCGTCATCATTGGAGCCGGTGTCTGGGGAACAGCCCTCAGTTCTGTGGCATCTCAAAACGGTCATGATGTCTGTATATGGTCGCGTCGTAGCGAGGAAAGATTAGAGGATGTCCTGGTGGGGGCAAATATTGTTCTATCAGCAGTCTCCATGTCAGGTGTCGGTTCTGTCGTGTCCCAGTTACAGTCATTGCCAATTGTTCCTGAGACAATTTTCGTAACAGCAACGAAAGGATTGGATGCTACGACGACTCGTACTCCCTCTCAAATTTGGCAAGCGGAGTTCCCTGCTAATCCAGTCGTTGTACTCTCCGGCCCAAATCTTTCTAAAGAAATCAAGCAAGGACTGCCTGCGGCTAGTGTTGTTGCCAGTACCAACAAGAAGGCAGCAGAGGTAGTACAGAAAGCCTTTTCTTCGCCGAACTTCCGGGTTTACACCAATCCTGACCCCCTTGGTGTTGAACTGGGTGGTACGCTCAAAAATGTTATGGCGATCGCATCGGGTGCCTGTGATGGCTTGCAGTTAGGAACAAACGCCAAAGCGGCTCTCCTCACTCGTGGACTGACTGAAATCATCCGAGTCGGCGCAGATTGGAGCGCTCAACCCGAAACATTCTATGGCTTGTCAGGACTGGGAGACTTATTGGCAACCTGCAACAGCAGCCTCAGCCGCAATTATCAAGTGGGTTACCAACTCGCCCAAGGCAAAACCCTAAGGGACATCTTGGCACACCTAGAGGGAACAGCAGAAGGTGTCAACACAACAGCCGTTTTGGTTGAACGAGCGCAAAGGCGAGGAATCTCAGTGCCTATCACTCGTCAGGTTTATCGCTTGCTTCAAGGGGAGATTACACCACAAGCAGCCGTTGAGGCGCTAATGTTGCGAGATATCAAGCAAGAGTAGCCACAAGTTAAGTTAGTTGATGTCAAATCTTACTAACCTAACTCAGGCTCCGGAAAAAAAGGAACTTTTTCTTAAAACTTTTTTTCTAAATCTGGATAATTCTTCAGGAATCTACCTAAGAGGTGATGTAGATTAACATATCCATTTGACCGAAGTCACTATCTTTAGTTAGTGTTCCGCTTATACTAGTTACTAAAGAGAGACGAATAGTCATCTTACTAAAGATGGATTTAAGCTGCTTGCTGAAATTCATCTAGTATTTGACACTAAAGCGACTCATCAATCCTAATTACTGGTAACACTCACCTAGTGAGACAGCTAGTACGTTCCAGTAAAAAAAAAGATAAGCGTTGTTCTTCGGTCATCAAGGGTGGGAACTCTAGTAATAAGGTGTGACGCACGAGCATCAAGTGTGGTCACCAGTCGTAATTAAGAGATCATTATGCCAGCCACTCCTTTCTATGCCGACACAGAATTCGACCACGAGCTACCTGCCTTTGGCTTTGAGCTTAACGGTACAAGTGAAGATGTGGAACCATCGGTAGTTGATTTGGTTGATACGGAGAGTGAGAGTACAGACGCTACTAACTTTACCAAGAGTACCAGCCGCCGCCCTACTGACCTCGTTCGGTTATACCTTCAGGAAATTGGTCGGGTTCGTTTATTAAGGCGAGATGAGGAAGTATCGGAAGCCCAAAAAGTTCAGCGATATATGCGGCTGTTGGACTTACGGGCTGAGTTTGCGACGCAGGCGGATGAACTGATTCAGCGCTTTGCCCATCTAATTGATGCTCATGACCGTTTAGTATCCCAGTTAGGTCACCGTCCCTCTTGGGAGCGTTGGGCTGCTGTCGCTGGGGTGGAAGTTTCGGACTTGAAGCCGAGCTTGGCGGCTGGAAAACGGCGTTGGGCAGAGTTAGCTGGCTTGACAGTCAAAGAGCTAGATAACATTCAAGCTCAGGGTGTCCGAGCCAAAGAACACATGATCAAAGCTAACCTGCGCCTTGTGGTGTCGGTGGCGAAAAAGTATCAAAATCGTGGATTGGAACTGCTAGATCTAATTCAGGAAGGAACACTTGGATTAGAGCGGGCAGTCGAGAAGTTTGACCCCACGAAGGGGTACCGATTCAGCACCTACGCCTACTGGTGGATTCGTCAGGGCATCACCAGAGCGATCGCAACTCAAAGCCGTACTATCCGTCTCCCTGTTCACATCACCGAAAAACTCAACAAAATCAAAAAAGCTCAGCGCAAAATCTCCCAAGAAAGAGGTCGCACAGCAACGATTGAGGATATTGCCGTTGAGCTAGAAATGACACCTCCTCAGGTTCGGGAAGTTTTACTCCGTGTGCCTCGCTCTGTTTCTTTGGAAATTAAAGTAGGCAAGGAAAAAGACACGGAGTTAGGTGACTTGCTCGAAACCGAGGAGACTTCTCCCGAAGAAGTCTTGATGCGAGAAGCGCTACAACGCGATTTGCAGCAACTTCTAGCAGACCTTACTAGCCGTGAACGAGATGTCATTCGGATGCGGTTTGGTCTAGGAGATGGTCATCCTTATTCCTTAGCAGAAATTGGTCGTGCTCTAGAGTTATCTCGTGAGCGAGTGCGTCAAATTGAAGCGAAAGCCTTACAAAAATTGCGCCAACCAAAGCGTCGTAACCGTGTGAGAGATTATCTGGAAGCTCTTAGCTAAGAGACTATTGAGGTAGGTGAAACTCACTCGTAAGTTTAGCCTGAAGTTCTAAAAGAGAACTTCAGGCTAAAACTCTAAAATTAGACACAAACTTCAATTTAAATAAAAGAACATTATCTTCTGATAAAGTCTAGTGAAAGTTTTTTTGCTATAAGGAGATTTATAGTAAATTTACATTTAATCACCTGCTATTGAGTAAACCAAATAAGTTTGTTGATTTGCTCTTGAGTTTCATAGGGTGTATGCAACCAAAAATTCATTTAGACGTGTCAGTACCAATATGTTTTGTATGCATCAATTCTTTGAGTCTCAGGTTGAGCTAGCGCCACACGCGATCGCACTAGTTCAAGGAAATCAGCAATGGACATATCAAGAACTTAATGCTAAAGCTAATCGGCTAGCGAACTACCTCAAAAAGCAATCCGTGGCTCCTGAAATGCGAGTCGGAATTTGTGCGGAACGCTCCATAGAGATGGTAGTAGGAATTTTAGGAATCCTTAAAGCAGGTGGTACTTATGTGCCCCTGGATCTTGCCTATCCAAAAGAACGCATTGCTTTCATTCTAGAAGACACTCAAGTATCACTCCTATTAACTCAGAGGCATCTAGTTGAAGGATTTCTCCAGCAGGGAGTACCTGTAATTTGCCTTGACAAAGAGTGGGAAACCATTGCACAGGAGAGTCAAGAAACACCCCTTAACGAGGTAAAACCCCAGAACCTTGCCTACGTGATGTATACCTCTGGTTCCACAGGCAAACCAAAAGGCGTACAAATTTCCCACACAAATGTTTCACATTATATTGAGGCAATCAACAAAGTTTTGCAGGTTCAGCCCGATGATGTCTATCTCCACACAGCTTCTTTCTCATTTTCCTCATCAATTCGGCAGTTAATTGTACCTCTGTCTCAAGGAGCTAGAGTGGTTCTCGCTACTCGCGAACAAACACAGAACCCCTTAACATTATTTGAGTTAATCCAGAAACAGGGTGTAACCATCATTGATACTGTTGAGTCAGTTTGGCGTTATGGACTTCAGGCACTTGAAAATTTGGATCAGAACTCTCAAGACAGACTTCTAGCATCCAAATTACGACTCCTAGTATTTTCGGGCGGCTTGCTGCACTGTCAACTCTATAAAAAGTTGCGCTGCAAGTTAAAAAATCAACCCCGTATTGTCAACATTTACGGTCAAACAGAAACCATTGGAGTTTGTGCTTATCCTATCCCAACTGAATTTGATCGAGAACAGGGATATGTCCCCGTCGGGTATCCTCTTTGTGAGATTCAGGTTTATATCCTCGACTCTGAACTCCAGCGAGTTCCTGTTGGGGAGCCAGGTGAACTCCATGTTGCAGGTGCTAATGTAACTTGTGGCTATCTTAACCTGGATCAACTCAATGTTGAGAAGTTTATTGATAACCCCTTTGTAGAAGAACAACCGATCGCCCTTGGTGAGGGCGCTAGCGCGATCGCATCTGAGTCATCAGCGCGACTCTACAAAACAGGTGACTTAGCACGTTACCTACCCAATGGCACCTTAGAAATACTAGGTCGTGTTGACTTTCAAGTAAAGCTTCGGGGGATGCGTGTTGAGTTAGGGGAAATTGAGTCGGTACTGGAACAACACCCTACGATTAGGCAAAGTGTCGTCACGGCTAGAGAGGACAAACCAGGCGACAAACGGCTTGTCGCTTATATCGTTCCTAAGCTACCTTCCGCAGACATCAGCAAAACCGCTTTGATTAAAGAACTTCGTATTGTCTTAGAGGAGAAGTTACCCAGCTACATGGTGCCCTCTGCCTTCGTGCTTCTGGATAAGCTGCCCCTAACGCCAAATGGAAAACTTGATCGCCTTTCCCTCCCAGCCCCTACTCAAGATGATGCCGAGAGAAAGGAAACCTTTGTAACAGCTCAAAATGACTTAGAACTTCAGTTGACACAGATTTGGGAGAAGGTTTTAGGCATTGAGAACATTAGCATCAAAGACAATTTTTTTGAGTTAGGGGGACATTCGCTTCTTGCGGCTCAACTGCTTGCTCAAGTTGAGCAAATAGTTGGCAAAAACCTACCTCTCGCTATCCTACTGCAAGCACCAACAGTAGAGGAACTAGCGAACCTTCTCACCAAGGAAGAGGAGTCTACTGTTTCTTGGAGTGCGCTAGTACCCATTCAACCTGCTGGCTCTAAGCCACCCCTGTTTTGCGTCCATGCCGTAATGGGCAATGTTCTCAATTTCTGGAACTTAGCGCGTTATTTAGGCTCAGATCAACCTGTTTATGGATTACAAGCAAGAGGGCTAGATGGCAAACAAGCGCCCTTATCTCGCGTTGAAGACATGGCAACCGAATACCTCAAAGAAGTACGCCTCATCCAACCACAAGGGCCTTATTATTTGTCTGGTTACTCCTTTGGGGGAGCCGTTGCCTTCGAGATGGCACAGCAACTAGTTGCTCAAGGTGAGAAGATAGCGCTGCTGGTTCTCTTTGATGCGGGCAGTGTCGTGGCCTTCAAAAAATTGTCAGTTAAAGAGCGGCTTTCTAATCATTGGCAAAGTTTTTCACGCCTGGGACCAAATTACATCCTCAACAAAGTGACAACGAGAATCAAGACGATTCAAACGTCTATGAGGGAAAAGCTTCAACATAAGCTTTCTCAAAACCGAGGACTTGTGTTAGCCAACGCCGAACCAACTCCAACTCTCCCAACTATTGAGCAGACAAATCGACTAGCTTTAAAAAATTACAAACCTAACGTTTATCCAGGTTTGGGAATTCTTTTGAGAGCAAATACATGGGCAGAAGAAGAAGAATGGTTTCGAGACCCTTTATTGGGTTGAGGTGATCGGTTTGAGCAAGGTCTGGAGGTCTATGATGTACCCGGTACTCACTTTACCGTACTCGATGAACCTCATGTACAGGTGCTAGTTAAAGAGCTAAAGGTTTGCTTGGAGAAGGCACAGTCGGCTCATTCGGTGCAAGCAAAACCGATAATCAATTCTTCAGAAAGACCGATTAACCTTTTTGAGTACGAATCATTAGCGAGTCAGTATTTATCCGAGATGGCACTGGGTTATTACACAGGTGGCGCTTGGGATGAGGTAACGTTGCGGGATAATCGGGAAGCTTTTGAGCGCTTCAAACTCTCTCCTCGGATGTTAGTAGATGTCAGTCATCGAGATTTAAGTACTCAAATTTTAGGACAAGCTGTCCGAATGCCGATTTTGATTGCTCCAACAGCTTTCCAATGTCTAGCACATCCAGAAGGAGAAATGGCAACACGTAGGGCAGCGGCTGAGATGGGTGTGGCAATGGTATTGAGTACAATGTCTACCAAAAGTTTGGAGGAGGTGGCAAGTGTGCCAATGTCCACACCTCAATGGTTCCAGCTATACATTCATCATGATCGCGCCCTTACTCGTGCCTTGGTCGAACGGGCTGAGGCGGCGGGTTTTAGTGCTTTATGTTTGACTGTGGATGCACAACTGGCTGGCTCTAGGGAAAAAAGTCGGCGTAATCCTTTTACACTGCCGTCAGGAATGCAAATGGCAAATCTCGTGACGATGAAGGGTAGGGAAATTCCTGCAACAGTAGAAGATTCGAGGTTGCTTACCTATTTTACGCAGCAGCTTGACCAAAGCCTAACCTGGCAGGATTTGGAATGGTTGCAATCAATAACGACAATGCCAGTCGTTGTGAAAGGAATTTTGCGAGGGGACGATGCTCTGCGGGCAGTAGAACATGGAGCAAAGGCAGTGATTGTGTCAAATCATGGGGGCAGGCAATTAGATGGTGCGATCGCAACTATTGATGCTCTCCCGGAGGTGGTTGCAGCAGTAGGAGACAAAGCAGAAGTTCTCGTGGATGGTGGCATCCGACGCGGCACAGATGTACTGAAAGCATTGTCATTAGGCGCTAAAGCTGTGTTGTTAGGGCGTCCCGTGTTATGGGGGCTAGCTGTTGGTGGAGAAGCTGGGGTGCATCATGTACTGGAACTGTTGCGGGACGAGTTAAATTTAGCAATGGCGTTGAGCGGCTGTGCCACGCTACAAGATATCGATGCTAGCTTGGTGAAACGGTTGTAGAAATTAGTACTCTGCTGAGTAGATGCAGTGCTGGTGTTTAGGATAACGACTTAAAAGCGTCCGGTTCTTATATCACTGGTACTAACGCGATAGGCGCGTTGAGCGGCTTCCACTGCGGCTTGAGTTTGTGGTCCCCAAATTCCATCAATTACGCCGCGATAGAATCCTTGGGCTTGCAAACGCCTTTGCAAAGATCGTGTATCAAACTGACTAGTCACACTTACTGATGTAGGTGTTGACTCTGATCCACCAATTGCAGGCAAGGCGGCTCTAGTTTGTGGACCGACAACGCCATCAGGCCTTAGTCCTCTGGCTTGCTGGAATTGCCGAACAACCGCTTGAGTCTGTGAATCGAAGACACCTCTAGTCCCACTACAGTAACCGGCTGCTGCTAAACTCTCTTGAAGAAGACTAACTTTGTCGCCGCGATCGCCTAATCGCAAAACACCGTTAAAAGGCACTCTTACAGGCTGTGGGCGAGGGGCAGGTTGTCCACGCAAAGCCGTTTCTGTAGTTGTACCCACTACACCATCCGGTGTCAGTCCTTTAGCTTGCTGAAATCGGATGACCGCTTCTTTCGTTTGGGAGCCAAAATAGCCAGTAACATTTGCCTTGAAGTAACCCAGTTGCTGTAAACGCTGCTGGATGGCTGTTACTTGTGAACCGCGTGAGCCTTCTTGTACCAAGGCTAATGTCTGAGTTGCCGTTCCTAAAATCCCTAGTGCAATGGTGAAGGAGAGCAAACTGTAGGTGGCTCGTGTTGAAAGCTTCTGCGGCTTGAGCATTTCAAACAGATTTATACCCTCCCACGTCGAAATCGAAGCAATGTAATCGTTATCAGTTGGGGTTTCGTTGGCTAAGGCAAGGTGAAGATAAGCAAGAGTTTCCATTGTTCTACCAGAAGCATCACAAAGCAAAGCACCAGTTTAGCTGGAGATTTCACTATTTAAGATACCTGGGATACATCAACTATGGGCGATACACCACCCGTGCATCAAATCCACGCGATCGCAACTGATAAGACAGGCTTTCAGCCTCGTTTCGGTTATTAAACGCCCTAGCATTAACATACTCACCACGTTTTGAGTTTCTCCGTGTAGCACTAGATATGTACCGTCGCACCTCAGAAAGTGTATCGTCACCGCGAATTGGTACGACTACCACATAGGAATTTCTTGGAGAACCAGAACCGATTCCCAAGGCTGTGAGCGTTTCTCGACCAGCCACGCCATCAGCCTCTAAACCATTAGCTCTCTGAAACCGCAGAACAGCTCTCTCAGTATCTCTTCCAAATATGCCATCAATTGCACCAGGATTATACCCTTCACGTCTCAACCTTTCCTGGAGTCGTCGGACTTCTGGTCCACTATCCCCTCGTTGCAATAGAGTTATATCTGTCAAGCGACCAGAACGGCTGGGAACTGAGCGTTCCTCATAGCTGGACACAGAAGGGGGATAGAGAGTTGGAAGGGGCGGGGTATTAAATGTATTGTATGGACGCTGCCCTACTTGGTCAAATAGTGCTGCTTCCGTCTCCGAGCCTACAACGCCATCAGGAGTCAGTTCATAAGCTTGCTGAAATCGGATAAGTGCATTCCTAGTTGCGGGACCAAACACACCATCAGGAGATTGGTAAAGGTATCCCAGCTCTTGTAAACGCTCTTGAACTAACTCTACATCCGAACCACGTGAGCCTTGTCTAAGTACTCGTTGAGCCAATGCCTCACCTGCTATCCCCAAAATGCTCAGGCTAACAACCAGGGATAGCAAATAAATCCGAGTGTGTGTGGCTAGCTTTTGCTGCTTGAGCCACTCTAGAAGCTTTAAATTCTCTAGGGTTAAATTCTGAGTGATGTCAGTAGGTTCTTCGTGGGTTAGTGCAAGATGAAGATAGGCAATAGTTTCCATATCATTTCTAGGAAATTTATCTCGCTAGTTTATCAATTGAAACGACGATTTTGCTAATTTATTTACCGATAGTTATGCTCAAGTTTAGTTTCGATAAAGCTAGTGTGTACTAACTTCTCTAGGAGTAGTGCTTCTAACTAAAAATTTAGAGTCAAATTGAAATCGCTGCGTTGTTTATTGGTTTAGAGGAATTCTGGCTGACTATCCAAGCTCTTGATTTTTCTAGAAATCGCCCTACGACTAGTTACTTATTTGAAGGATTAGACGCATCGGAAGCATTAACTCTGTTAAGCCTTGGTAGAAAATGCTGACCTTTCAACGAGTGAGCCAGTAGTCAGATTGTAAGATGTGATTCAATAAACCTTATGATTTGCACAAGTCTTTATAGGTCTGCTATTTAACTAAGAGACTGACAAAGTGAGTGAGGGGTTAATGGCATGAAAAATATGAGTTACTGGGGAACACCTGTCGCTCTCTTAGCTTTAGCATTAAGTGCTGTAGGAGATATAAGAGCGATCGCTACTGTTTTCTCCAACACTAGTTCAGCTAACCTGATTCTTGAAGCGGAACTAAACCAGTCTCAGCAGAAGCGGACGTTTCACTTAGCACAGGGGCTTGTAGGGCAATGCCGCGCCGCATCTAGATCAATATTTGTCTACCGAGAGCGTTCAAGTGCCAGTCCAACTAGAGCGCTAGAATCCAATGAACAAGTTGTCCTAGCAGAGGAAGATGGTAGGGGGGGGTGGATAGCCATTAGTTCTCCGATTAGGGGGTTTGTAGAGGCAAGAGACCTTAAGCGCTGCTCGGAAGAACCGGAAGAAGTAGTCATCCGTCCTCGTCCTCCTCGCTCAGAAGAAGTTGTCACCCGTCCTCGTCCTCCTGGCTCAAACCTCTGCCGCCAAGTTACTTATCAAGGACTTGAGGGTGTGGTTGTCCGTGAACGACCGGATATTTACTCTCGTCCACTCAGTACAGTATTTTTTGAAGAGCGAGTCACGCTCAATAATCCTCCACAGTCGAGAGTAGACAGTGAAGGGCGCGAGTGGGTTAGACTCACGTCCCCTGTTGTTGGCTGGATGTCCAATGGGTTTCCTGCTACAGGAGACCTCAATCTCAGTGCTTGTTTCTAGTCCACCAGCTAATAGGTTAGAGTCTGAGTATTGCCCTTATTAACTCACCTTGTTACTGAGGCGTTTAATCATTTATAAAGTGCTTATTCTTCACTAAATTGACGATTAACAAGGTGAGTGCTTTTCCAGCTATCAGTTAAGAGAAGTTATCTCTTAAATCAATCCTGTCTGACTGAACAACACAGCAACAAGCGCAGAAAAACCAGTAATCGCTAGTGCAACAAATGGATTTTGGCCTTGGCTAACGGCGAAAGATGTAACGATTCCAGCACCTAAGGCAGCCGTTACAGCAGCAGTTAGCCAGTCTTTATCAGAATTATTGTTGTACATCTTTTGTAGTTTGTAAGTAGAGTTGTTAAGACTGTGAGTTACAGTTCATACAAACTACCATCCCTTCATAGCTAGCTTTCCACTTACCTGGGATTTTGCAATTAAGATTAAAATTTAGCTACCTTTCTTAATAAAATTAAGTTGACAGACGATTTTCACAAGAGGCGTGTCAATTTGCCTCCAGTCTAAGTTGTCATTTGCTAAATCTATCAAACCCATACCAATAAAGGAATAATCGTTAGGCTACTTGCACTTCTCGCCCTAGTCCATAGCAGTTCTCAATGAGAGTAAAGTACCAGTATTTGGCTTCATGGTATTCGCACTTCGTGAGAAGCAAGCTACATGGTTCATGCCAGAAAGACGCTTGGGGCTATAAACGAGGAGCCTTTTCGCTGTACCCCAGGTAATTGAGAACCGCTATATAGGACAATCCGAAACGGTTTCCTTAATTGACTCGTTGAATGTTACCTGACTTAATCCAGCCTTCTTGTGTCCCTTCGGCTAATCGTACCTGCTGCCATCTTTGATCATTGCTCTCTTTAAGAACGATGACTTCTTGATTAAAAGCAACCCCACCAATACGGTTTGCCTCTGCTCCTGGCCCATCACGGAGGCTTAAGCCTTCTTCCCAGGTAACACGAGCCTTGTAAGCGCCTGGTGGTAGTTCCTCTGTTGGTGAGGGTGAGGCACTAGGGGTGGGTTGCTTACTGGGTTGATTGGAGGTTGAGGGCGCACTAGTTTTCTTGGCAACGGGTGAAGCCTTCGGTTGCTCCTCCGCAAAGATTGGTTTAGGAGGGGGAGCGGCAAGTTTAGTAAAGAAGTAATAGGCAGTAGCGGCACTGCTACCCGCCAAGAGGAGGATACCGACAATAAAACCAATGACAAATTTAGCTATACCTGAAAAACTCATAGGAGTTGTTCGTTGTTAGTTGTGGGTTATTAGGTGTTGGTTGCTTGATTGATACCCATAACAAACAACCAACAAGAAATTATTGAAGTTGACGCTGAATGCGACTGCTCAGACGGCTATCTCTAGACGCTAAGCGGGCTTTTCCGGCGGCTGCCCAGTCTTGGAGGAACTGGATTTGCTCTTGCGCTGTTCGAGCTAGGGGGATGATTTGACTCGCGGCTTCCAATATATCATCAGTGGTGAAGTCTCGGTTCTGGCTGAACCCAATATGCATGGCTTCAATCAGAGTTTGCTCAATTTCTGCACCTGAAAAGTCCGGTGTCTCGTAGGCTAATCGGTCTAGATCATAACTTTTTAAGTTATGAGGTCGCAGTCGAGATAAATGTAACTCGAAAATTGCCTGACGTTCTTCCTGACTAGGTAACCCGACAAAGAAGATTTCGTCAAACCGCCCTTTACGCAACATTTCTGGGGGTAAAGCTTGGATGTTGTTGGCAGTGGCGACAACAAATACTGGAGATTTCTTCTCTGCTAGCCAGCTAATGAAGGTGCCAAAGACACGACTCGTCGTTCCAGCGTCTCCTTTAGAATCCAGTCCAGAGAAGGCTTTGTCAATTTCATCAATCCAGAGAATGCAGGGGGCGAGGGCTTCGGCTAGTTGAATCATCTGCCGAGTGCGAGATTCAGATTCTCCGACTAAGCCACCAAACAAACGCCCAACATCTAGGCGAAGTAGTGGGAGGTGCCAGTGATGAGCGATCGCTTTTGCGGTTAACGATTTGCCCGTTCCCTGAATTCCGACGAGTAGCAAGCCACGAGGATGAGGTAAGCCATATTGTCTCGCCCGTTCTGTAAAAGCCCCACCCCGACGCAGCAGCCAGTCTTTCAGGTTGTCTAAGCCACCAATGTCAGAAATTTTTTCTTGAGTTGGGTAAAACTCTAAAATTTGTGTCTGACGAATCGACTGGCGTTTCTCTTCTAGAACCAGTTCCACATCTTCGGGTTGGATTTCTCCGTGAGATGCGATCGCACGAGTGAGAACCCGACGAATCCGCTCTAAGGAAAGACCTTGACAAGAACGCACCAGTTCATCTAAGACTTTATCGCTCAGAGATTGACTCGTAGCCGCGAGTAAGCGTCCCACCTCCGCTTTAATTTCCGAGGCATCGGGTAAGGGAAATTCCAGAACCGTTAGCACTTCCGTCAAGTCTGGGGGAACAGCGACTTGCGGTGTCACAATCACAATATTCTTAGGTTGGGATTTTAGACGGCGAGATAGATTCCTAAGTTTACGAGAAACGGAGATATCTTCTAAAAAGCGATGGAAATCTCTTAATATAAGGATTGCCGCTGCACTTTCTGGTAGTTTTTCTACAAATTCTAAGGCTTGCAAGGGATTACGACGAGCAAAACCCATGTCATTGGGGTTGCCCTGATAGCCATCAACAAAATCCCAAATATAGACAGCGCGATCGCCTAGGCGTTTTGCCGATTGTGCGATCGCCGTTTCCACTCGCTCCTCTTCCGGAGTCGGGATGTAAATCAACGGATAGCGGGCACGTAGAAGCAGCTCAAACTCATCATTGAAACTCATGGCACCAGGGAAACTCAGCCGTCGTACATCTACCTCTATAAGCTTACGAGTTATGAGCCACTAGTTTTAGGACTCATAACTCGTAAGCTTATAACATAACCCATAACTCTTGAGTAGAGCGGACTATCCGGGAAGTTGTCGCTTTAGCGCTTCCAGAGCCTCCCAACGCCGATCCGTAGGCGAGGCACTCTCCGTGTCCGTAACTTGGATTCCTGGACACTGCTGGTCACACAGTTGCCGTGGAGGAATTGCCAAACACAGTTGCTCATACAACCAAGTATCGGGTTGAAAATACCCTTGCGGCGGCAACGTTTCCACCAAATCGTCCAGCGCCGTCTCACGCTCTAGAGGCCCGTCATCCGGTTGGTTGGCTGACTCGTCTAACCAAACGAGTTCTGAGGCATCCAGTTTTAAACGGTGGTTGTACTGCTGTAAACAGCGGTGACAAGTCAAAGTAATAATCGTTTCCGCTTGAGCCGAAACCTCCAGGTAATTACCTTGATGCCTCACTTTTAAGCGTCCTCTCACTGGTGTTAGGGTTTCTAAACCAGCAATCAACTCATTAACTTGAATTTCATTTGTCTGCTCTGGTAGCTTGAGCAGCCAAGGAATATGAATCGCTTCCATGATACTTATCCCACTTTCCAAATGACTCACACCCAGTTGTGAGCCAATTTTAATTGTTAAGAGCCATTTTGAGAGCGTAAACGCACAACAAGGCGCCGATCGGGTTCTTGCCCTCTACTCTCAGTTTCTAAGTCGTCGCACTCCTTTAAAAAGGTATGAACTTGACGCCGTTCTGCCGAAGACAAGGATTTCATTTCAAACTCTTGACCCGTTTGGCGGACTTGCTCGGCGGCGTCTGTCGCCATCGCCCGAAGTTCCTCTTGACGGCGGAGGCGGTAGCCGTCAAGTTCAACGGTGTAAGAGGCTTGAAGTTCTTCACCTTGACCCAGATTCAAAATTGAATTAGCTAGGTACTGGATTGCGTCAAGGACTGTGCCCTCTGGACCAATTAAGGTTTGAATATGGGCGCTAGTTAGTTGGGTTTGATCAATTGTTAGCCAGTAGCTTGGCTTATCGTCTTGTGAGTCGTCGATATCTGTGGCTTCAACACGGGTAGGCAAGCTTGATAAGTGCAGAAGTTCTTCAAGCCACTGCTGACCTCTCTGCATTGGCTGGTTGCTCATAACTCTCTCGAAAATAGGGATTCAGGAAGTAGGGAATGGGGAAAAGCCATTTTCATCGTTCGTTGTGAGCAACTGCCCACAGGGGTCTAACTTGAAGCCTTCTTCTTGGAACGCCGCTCAAAAGGCAGTGCTTCTCTTGTCTCTCCAGAGGACGATTTTGTCTCCTTCTCTTGCTGCTCCATCATCTTCTGGATATTTTCCGGAAGCGGTTCCCGCATCAGAATGAAGGTCTGGACAGTCTGAAAGATGTTGGCAATCAGCATGTACATCAGCACACCAGCCGGAAGCGGGAAGAATAAGAACATCCCAGAGAACAAGACGGGAGTAAACTTATTGATCGCTGCTTGCTGGGGAGCCGCATCACCACCACTCTGACCAGAAAGAAGTTGGTTGATATATAAGCTGACTCCAAAGGCGATAATCATGCCGACAATATCCCAGTGGATTGCTCCATCTTCATCAAATGCCCCCACACGCCCTAAAGCATCAATGAAGAGGAATCCTCGATTTGCGGCAAGTCCATGGAGAGTACCTTGAACTGTGACTTCTCCAGGTTCCAGCGCTTCGATGGTTCCGTCTTCTTGAATTTGCACCCGCTCCGCACCTTTGGTGATTTGCCATTGGGGAGCAATTTCAGTTTCCGGATACTCAGCTATAAATTTACTTAGAGGCTTGCCCTCAACCGTTTGAAAGTCAACTTTGGTCTTTTCGCCAACGACCAAGCGGTTGCCAGCGGGAAGTAAAGCGGCGACTGGAGCATGAACGCCATCAGCGATGTAAATATTTTGGGGTTTGGTTACAAACGCTTGAGGTTGAATTAGTTCAAGTTGCTCTCTAGGGAAGATTTGTAGGTTCACAGAGTAGTTGACATCTGAGAACGGCGACCCTCGCAAGGTAGCAAATAAGGCAAATAAAACTGGCATTTGCAACAGCACAGGCAAACAGCCTGCCAAGGGATTACCAAACTCTTTAAAGAGCTTGCTCACTTCCTCCTGTTGCTTGGCTGGGTCATCTTTGTAGAGCTTCTGAATCTCCTCTTGCCGTTTTTTCATCAGCGGCTGGGTGATCTTCATACGCCTCATGTTGCGAATGGAGCCAGCGTTTAGAGGAAAGAGGGCAAAGCGAATGACTAGAGTCAGCGCCACGATGGCAAGACCATAGCTTGGCACAATCCCGTAAAAGAAATCCAGGATTGGCAGCATTACGTTGTTAGAAAGAAACCCGATACCAAAGTCCATTCGTATGAAGTCAACCTAGACGCTGTAGAGTTTTCTAATCTAATTTATCTAAAATTTGTCAAAATGCGAGGCTGGTTATCCGACAGATGCCATCCAGATGACCCGCACGTTGTTCGCCTCTGTTGCCTTGTAGATTGCAATAGTTGAGGGTTAGAGACTTGATTTCTCTTCTAGCGGGTCACACCTGATTGGGCATGACTAAGGTGCCTGTTACCTTAAGACTTTACGGAGTCGATGGGTTTGCCTGTTTTTTGTGAGACTTTTTCGGCAATGTAGTCGTAGATTTCGCGGAAACGGGGAATTGAACGCAACTCCAAGCGGCTACCATCTCTCAGGGTGACAACAATGTCCCCCCAACCCCCAAAACCACGAGGAACTTTGATAATTTTTGAAATTTCTGAATAAATAAGATCGGTGCGTTCGCGTCCTCGCCATCCCCCGGTTACAGAGATACGGCGATCCGTAATTCGATAGCGTAGCCAAAGCGATCGCACAATTGAACCAACGGTTAAGGGCAAGCCAACAACCGTAAACCCGATCAATATATTAATAATCAAATCACCAACATGAGGGCCACCTTCAAAGAACGTTTCCTCTTTAATGCCCATTAAGCACCTCTGCGTCTGCTAACAACTGCTCTAATTCTCGCAAAATTTGCCCATAATCGCACTCCTGGGCTCCCGGTCTTACTACCACGACCAGTTGCCATCCCGTTGAAAGACGCGGCAAAAATTGGCGGAAAATTGCTCGAATTTGGCGCTTAATTCGATTACGAACCACGGCTTTTTTGCTAACTTTTTGGCTAATAGAAATGCCAATTCGAGTTGGAGGCTTGCTCTCATCCTTCGCCAGTGACTTGCTTGACGGTGGGGTGTCTACGACATTATTACGCTGCCGCAGACCCCGCAATGTTAAAAAACGCCCTGAGCGACGAATTCCTTTTTGATAAACCGTCTGGAAATCTCGCCAGTGCCTAAGTCGATTGGATTGAGGCAATGCCACGAACAACTCCCATACAAGAGTACAATCGACAGTGCAACAAGAGTGCGGATTGCTCTGTAGCAATAAACCGCAACTACACAGAGAGACGATAACGTCCCTTTTTTCTACGAGCTTTGATTACAGCTTGACCAGTTCTGGTTCGCATCCGAGCGCGAAAACCAGAGGTTCTTTTTTGCTTACGGTTGGTACCGTGAAGAGTACGTTGAGTCATGAGCGATTACTTCAAAAAAAGCGATTTGACGTTTTGTAAAAGAGCCACAGTCTATTACATTAGCACCTTGGCTAGGGGAAAGCTTGCTCTAGGAATGCTTGAGGCGTGATTTTCTACAACATTAAAGACGAGACAGGTGCTAGACACCCAATCAAGGCGTTTTATGAAAATTACTCCTGTGCCTACAATTCCGGTTCGTTGTTAGGTTTTACCCGTAACTGACGGCATAGAAACGCGATCGCAAAGCGGTACGCCACAGCTTTCCTTAACCACGCCTCTACTAATAACGATGAGCGACCAATACTAGAACATCCCGTTGTGAGAGTATGAATTCTAACCTTGACCAATGCTCAAAATCCATGTACCCAGGTAACGGGGTAGTGGAACATCACCGGGTGTCAAAATTTGGCAATTGAAGTAATAAATCCCACCAAATCGCGGGTTTTTCACGTTAGAAAACACTAACTCGACTTTATTACCCGCAGAAATTGGCTCCTCCAACTCAATCTGAACAACATGATTCTCCTGATCCCACTCGACATTGGACAGAGGAACCGCATCACCCTTAACCCGCACCTCAATTTTGTTTAGATCAAACTTGCCGTTGTAATAATCTGGATAAGAAATGGCAAATTGGGAAACTCCCAACTCCATTTTCTTGGCAGGGATGCGTAGTCGGTAACGATCGAATTGGTCAGGGCGACCCCCAAAATCTAGGTAATAGTTCAGTTGATTTTCACGCTGAACTCCGCTAAACAGCGTTAATCCGGAGTTAGTCTGTGCCCAACTAGTAGCGGCAACACCTGTAAGTAAGCAACCCGTAACTGCCAGGGCACTAAACAGGCGGCGTATGGATGATTTTGTGGAGAACATAGGCTTGTTGCTCTTAAGGGTATAGTAGTGACGTTCGTTACTAAAATTTACTGTTCTTGACTTTATCAGAGTTAAGTCTCTTTGAATAATGACTGAAGAAGATGAAATAGGAGAGAGGGAGAATTCTCTACCCAGCCTTTTAACAAAGCGATCACTCTAATCCTACCGTTGCCCTTTACTCCTTACTTTACCCTGACGTAAAAAGTTCCCCAAAAGTGCCGCTACGGATTGATATTTAGCGGTAGCTGATGGTTGTAAGGTTTTTAGCCATGTTTCTTTCCCTATTACCCGGAAAAGCTTCTGATCCCAAATCCGGGTTGACTCCCCCTTGATCAAAAAGGAGAATCTGTGAGAAAGCGCCAAATATTCTTATCACTTCAGCAATCCATACACAACAATGTCGCAAGCTTTAATTCAAATTGTTAAGAACACCTCACCAAGCTGAGCGTTTGTACTAAGAACCGTATCTAACCCTAATTCTTTATGGGATAGGGATTTTGACCTATTTCCTCTACTCAACTTATTTTAAGTTGTATGACAAACGCCACTTGATAATCCCAGATCAACTCTAAGATTTGTTACTGCCTAAACATCGAATTCATAAGAGAAGTTAAAGATAGCGATCAGGATTTGGAGTGCAACATAGGATGCAAATTATGACGGGATTTGTTTTCCTTACTTGATCTGCTGGCTACCTGCACTGTGCTAGTGCTCTTTTGTGCTGCCAGTGAAGTGCTGGGTCGGAAGTTGAAGTGATTGGTTTTGTTTGAGGCAAGTTTTTATCGTTATCACTAGCTGAAGTTGCAAGGAGCGTTCATGAGAATAGCGATCGCTAAAGAAATTGAAGTAGAAGTTGGTGAGCATCGCGTCGCCTTGATTCCTGATATCGTCGCCCGATTAGTCAAACAGGGCTTAGAAATCTGGGTAGAAAGCGGTGCGGGTGAGGCGTCGTTCTTTAGTAATGATGCCTATGAAGCTGCTGGTGCCAAGATTATCCATGATGCAGCTACCCTCTGGGGTGAGGCAGATATCCTACTGAAAGTAGGCGTCCCCAAAGAACATGAAATTAACCAAATGCGGGAAGGAAGCGTCTTGATTAGCTTCCTCAATCCGCTTGGGTTACCAGAGGTTGCCCAGCACTTAGCAAATCGGAAAATAACAGCGTTTGGGATGGAGCTGATTCCTCGTACTAGCCGAGCGCAGAGTATGGACGCTCTGTCGTCTCAGGCAGGTGTCGCTGGATACAAAGCTGTACTGATTGCAGCGGCAGCACTGCCCAAGTTCTTCCCAATGTTGACCACGGCGGCTGGTACCATCAAACCGGCGAAGGTATTTGTGATGGGAGCAGGGGTTGCAGGACTACAAGCGATCGCAACGGCTCGACGTCTAGGTGCGATCGTTGAAGCCTTTGATATCCGTCCAGCCGTTAAGGAAGAAGTGCAAAGTCTCGGTGCTAAATTCGTCGAAGTCAAGCTAGACGAAGAAACCGTAGCCGCAGGAGGTTACGCCAAAGAAGTCTCTGAGGTGTCCAAGCAGCGCACTCAAGAAGTCGTAGCTGAACACGTCAAGAATGCCGATGTCGTAATCACAACAGCTCAGGTTCCTGGAAGAAAAGCCCCGTTACTCGTCACTGAAGAAATGATAGCCCAGATGAATCCTGGCTCCGTGATTGTTGACCTCGCGGCTGAGCAAGGTGGCAACTGTGCAGGCACCGAACCGGGTAAGGACGTTGTACGCCACGGTGTTACGATTATCGGGCCGATTAACTTACCCTCTTCCATGCCAATACATGCCAGTCAGATGTATGCCAAGAACATCTCTACCCTGTTGCAGTACCTGGTTAAAGATGGCGAATTACAACTGAACTTTGACGACGACATCATTGGTAGCACTTGCGTAACTCACGCTGGGGAAATTCGGAACCAACGAGTCAAGGAGGCTCTAGATCAGGTTAGGGCAGCCGTTTAAATCCAGGAAACTACTCTCTTTTTCGCTTGTCAATCGCGTCAAATTTATTGCGTCTAGTATCGGAAAAACGTAGTTCAGTTTATGACAACAGCATTACTTGCAAGTTTGTTTGTCTTTGTTTTAGCGTCATTTGTTGGTTTTGAAGTGATCAACAAAGTGCCGCCAACGCTTCATACCCCTTTAATGTCTGGGGCGAATGCAATTTCTGGCATCGCTGTGATTGGGGCGCTACTCATTTCTGGACCAAAAGACTGGAATGTCACTGTGATTTTGGGCTTAATTGCCATAGTGCTGGCAACCATCAACGTAGTGGGCGGTTTCTTAGTCACGGATCGGATGTTGCAAATGTTTAAGAAAAAAGAGGTGAAGGCGTGATTGACTTTCTGCCTACGGGGATCGAGCTGAGTTATTTAGTTGCAGCGTCGCTATTTATTGTGGGTTTGAAGCAGTTGGGTTCACCAGCAACAGCCCGTCGGGGTAATTCCTTAGCAGCGGTAGGGATGCTCTTGGCAGTAGTGGTGACACTACTGGATCGGCAGGTGTTGAACTACCCAATGATTATCGTGGGGCTATCGATTGGTTCAGTACTGGGTGCGATCGCAGCTTATAAAGTCGAAATGACCGATATGCCCCAGATGGTTGGTTTGCTCAATGGTCTTGGGGGGGCTGCCTCGGCTTTAGTGGCAATTGGAGAATTCTGGAGATTACTTAGTACTGGGGAACCTGTATCTCTCGACGCCACGATTACGATCATTCTCGGCGTCTTAATTGGTGGTGTCACGCTTACAGGTAGTTTTGTCGCCTTTGCCAAATTGCAAGGTCTCTTGCCTGGTGCCCCGATTACGTTCCCTTTACAACAACCTGTTAATGCTCTGCTGTTGATCGGCTTTCTCGTCACAAGTGGCTATCTCATCGTCACACAAGCCAATATCTCAGTATTCCTAGGCTTGGTTGCGATTTCCCTTTTACTCGGTGTGTTGTTCGTTCTCCCAATTGGGGGTGGCGATATGCCAGTGGTGATTTCTCTGCTGAACTCCTACTCAGGTTTAGCCGCGAGTGCTGCTGGTTTTGTAGTGATGAACAATATGTTGATCATCGCTGGCGCATTAGTCGGCGCGTCGGGTATCATCCTGACCCAGATTATGTGTAAAGCGATGAACCGCTCCTTGACAAGTGTGCTGTTTGGTGCATTTGGAGGAGGTGGGAAATCGGCAGTGGCTGGTGCTAGTGGCAGTGGCAACTCGGATAAAACGGTCAAGAGCGTTGATCCAGAAGAAGCGGCAATGATGTTGGGATATGCCCGCTCAGTGGTGATTATTCCTGGCTATGGTATGGCAGTCGCTCAAGCACAACATTCAGTGCGCGAGTTGGCTGACCAGCTAGAAGGGAAAGGCGTTGAGGTAAAATACGCGATTCACCCGGTTGCGGGTCGGATGCCGGGACACATGAATGTGTTATTGGCAGAGGCGAATGTGCCTTATCCCCAGTTGTACGATATGGATGACATCAATCCCCAGTTTGAGGAAACAGATGTCGCTCTAGTGATTGGTGCAAACGATGTGGTGAACCCCGCCGCACGCAGCGATACGGGTAGCCCAATTTATGGAATGCCGATTCTAGAAGTAGACAAGGCAAAACATGCGATCGTCATTAAGCGAGGGATGAGTACAGGCTTTGCAGGTGTCGATAATGACCTGTTTTACAAAGACAAAACCATGATGCTCTTTGGCAGTGCTAAGGATGTCGTAGCGCAGCTAGTGTCTGAAGTCAAGCAGCTCTAATAGGGGATGGGGATGGGGATTGGTGACTAGTGACAGGGAGTTCTGAAACTAACTTAGCTCTACGCTCTTCCCAATTCCCAATCCCTAATCCGAAATATCAGTAGTATCGCCAGTGTAAATCGTCTCCAACTTCATCAAAATCTTCGGCTTGAGTTTCTCAAACTCTTGCTTGAGGATTCTCTTACTCAGTTCTGGCTGAGAAGTTGTGATTAATGTCTGACTCGTATTTGCCCAATCTATGAACCGTCTGCGTTGGATAGGGGCGATCGTTGAAGTCATCACATTAGCGCAATGTTCTGGTTCTGTTAAGGCAAAGAATAAAATACGATAGCATCCAGTTTCGCCCAAGCGCCTAACCATTCTTTGACCGATCGCTGTTTTGAGGTCTAAGTAGCAAGGAAGCCACCGCGCTCCATGTTCACGGTTGTGCAGAGCCGTAATCCAGAGCATCATTGGATGAGGTGACATTAGAAACAGGAAATGGTTGTATCGTGTACTTACCTGACGATTCTGAATGTCCTGTTTGTTTAGCATTACCCAGAGTGTGGCTAAAGCTTCGCTGCCATTAGTAATGATATGAGGAAAGACGATCGCAGCGACGGGTTTGTCCTTGGGCCAGGAAGCCTGCCAACAAATTTCATCAGCACTAAGAGAAGGCTTCTGTTGTAAGTCGGTGACAACGGGTAATTTAGATAGTGCGGCACCAATGCGCTGACCCAGTTGCTGACCCCGACCAAAGCGTTGCTCTAAAGATTCTAAAGTCTGTCGGACTTCCGTAACGTTTTGAGGACGAGCCTTTGGGTCTTTTGCCAGACAGCTCATTACTAGATTTTCTAGCGCCTTTGGTAATCTCAATCTGGGGTTAACAGATTCAAACGATCTGGGAGGTGAAAAGTGATGCGCTTTGTACCAACCACCGAAAGAATGCGTTTCTCCCACAATCGGCATCTCTCCGGTGAGCATTTCAAACATTACTACGCCTAAACTGTAAATGTCTGAGCGGTTATCGAGTTCCTTCCCCTCCATTTGTTCGGGAGAACAATAAGCCATCGTGCCCATAAACGAGTGAGTTTGAGAACTGTCTTCCTGGAGAAGTTTAGCAATCCCAAAATCAAGGATTTTTACGAGTTCACCGAAAGAGGTGTCTTGGATAATAAGAATGTTACTTGGCTTAATATCGCGGTGGACGATTGGGGAGAGGTGATTCTCAATAATGATGCCTTTATGAGCGTATTGCAGCCCTAGGCAGATTTGGCGGGTGATGTTCAAAAATCTAGGTAAAGGTAGAGGGTGCGGTCGAATCACTGCACTTAAGTTCTCTCCTTCCAGATATTCCATGACGTAAAAGGGAATATCATTTTCATCCACGCCGTAGTCTCTGACGCGAACAATGTGATTGCTTTTCTCGCCGAGCAGCGCACAGATGGTTGCTTCCCGCTCAAATCGTTCGCGCATTTTCTTGTTTAGTAAGGCTTGGGAGAGAAACTTGACGGCGACGATGACGCCTCCCAGCAACATATCTTTGGCTTGATAAACTCGACCCATAGCGCCTTTGCCTATCAGCTCAACGAGTTGATAGCGATTGGCGAGTAAGCGACCAGTGTTAGGGTCTGTCAACATGATTTAAGTGGGTGCAGCTTGAAGCAGTTGTGAAATATACCTAGCGATCGATTTCGTTAGAACATAATTTAGGAGGTTTCAAGGAAAAGTATTTCCTCATAACTTTCCAGCGATTGTGATACAAGTTGACCCAGCTTGCTCAGGTCATCGTTTTAACGATTCTCAGATGAGTCGAGTAGGAAACAAAGCAAGCTGAGGCGGCGTTGGGATTGCCTACAATTAATTTCTCTCTTGCAAGAAAAGAAATAGTTATTTTGGGGACATTGAGCAAGCCACCGCCTAGTTGCTCGTCTGTTAAATTAAACTCACCCACTATTTAAACTCAAGAATAGGGTGATTCTGGCTGACGCTCTAGAGTTGCCTCCATGGTGCTTGTGAGATAGTGACCTGCCATAATGCCACTTGATAGGTAGTAGGTGTTTTCATCAAGCCGGTGCCTTGTCTCAAAGCCACTGCGCCGTTGCTTATCGCCTAAGACCCAGTAGCGTTGCACAATGGATTCCGGCGTGACCCAGCCCTCTCCCTCAACACGACCTAAGACACTGTGTTGTAAAACAAAGGTGTACTGTCGCTCACCAGCGTCAAGACGCCCTCGATACTGAAAAGAAATATCTTCGCGATCGCTATCAGGAAAAACTAGCTTTGTGACCATAGTAAACCAGTTTTCCCGACCCCAGGCAACGATCGTCTTACCTTTGACCGCTATTGGCATTCCATTTCGCTCCAGCCAATTTCCCTGGAGTGTCCAGCGTCCCGCCTCCATTAAAAAGGTGTGAGCCACGGTTTTTACCTTTGCTTGTAATGCAACACATCGCCTCTTTCATTCTCTCAACTAAGGATTAGTCATTAACTTAAGTAGACGGATTCCCAAAGTGGCATAGATGAGGATGAAAGGCGGTAAGTATCATTAAGAGTATAACCGGAGTCTTACATACTACACCGAACTCTGTACTAAGACTCTATTGGAACATAGACATTCCCTAAAGGTACGGCTGCTGCTGCCCCCGTAACTTGAGGAAGATTACCAGGAATACCAAGAGAGCGCCAGTAGGCTAGAACAGCAAAGGCGATCGCTTCTTTAAAATCCCCATTTACCCCAGCCTCATCAGTTGTTAGTACCTCCACCGACTCCATCAAGGCTTGTAGGCGCTGCTTTAAGTAAAGATTACGACTACCACCACCACATAAGAGGACTTCGTCGGGCATTTTGGGTAAGAAGTTGCGGTAGCTGTGGACAATTGAGGATGCAGTCAGTTCAGTCAGCGTTGCTAAGGTGTCAGCCGGACTCAGGTGATAAGCTGTACTCTCTGCCAAGCAGCGATTTAGGTAATCAACACCAAATAACTCGCGTCCTGTAGACTTGGGCGGTGATAGGTGGAAAAAGTCTTCGCTAAGCCACTGTTCAACCAGTGCCTGACAGGGGGTACCCTGACGCGCCCAGTTACCATCTTGATCGTAGGTTTGGCTGCCGTCACTAAAGTGCTGCACCGCTAAATCTAAAAGAGCATTACCAGGGCCAGTATCCCAGCCACAGATGGCTTCTAGCCAATTGCCTTGACGGGCTGGGAGGTAAGTAAGATTCCCAATCCCACCAATGTTTTGAATACAGCGATGTTGAGTTGGTGACGAGAGCAAATAAGCATCCACTCTTGACACTAGTGGCGCACCCTGTCCGTTAGCCGCAATATCAGCTACACGAAAATTGCTGATTGTTTTGATACCTGTCAGTTGGGCAATAACCTCTCCCCGTCCCAATTGGAGGCTGTATCCCAGTGGGGAGGTGGGAAGGGGTTCTACAGTTGGTTGACTTCCCGGCTTTACAGGTGGGCGGTGGTAGACGGTTTGGCCATGTGAGCCGATTAAGCTAGCTGAGGGAGAGTTGCTTTGAATGGATTGTGCCGCTTGGGCAAATTGAAAAGCGATCGCATCATCCAATTCGGCTAACTCTGCCATTGAAAGAGAGGCACCAGCACAAACCGCTAAGATTTGCTCTCTCAAACTATCTGGGTATGGATAAGTTTCCCCAGCCACCAGTTCCACTTGCAAATCGATATCCGTACCAGAAATTTCCACCAAAGCTGCGTCAATCCCGTCTACAGATGTGCCACTGATTAAACCAATTACACGAGTCATTTTGGAAGTCGCTCATAAGTTAGGTTTCACAAGACTCAATATTATTGGGTGGAAGTACGCGATCGCACTCAAGCCGCCATTCTTGCTATCCAAAAAGGATTAGTCGCGGCAGAACTGTTAACTTGATTTGCGATCACATAACCAATACGTCATCATTTCTCCCCTACCCTTAATCGTGATTACGCCCCGTTCTTCAAACTCATACTTATCCTGCAACCGATCATAAGTATCTGTTGTCACTTGAATGCGTCCTGCTACTCCCTGCGTTTCCATCCGACACGCAATATTTACAGCATTCCCCCAGATATCATAGGCAAATTTTTTGATGCCAATCACAGCCGCTACCACAGGGCCACCTGTGTTAATGCCAATTCTCAGCGTTATGGGTTCACCATTTGGCCATTGGAAATGTGCGATCGCTTTTTGCATATCGAGTGCCATCTCAGCAATCGCTTCGGCATGATCGTTTCGCACAACAGGCAGTCCCCCTGCTACAAAATAGGCATCCCCAATCGTTCTAATTTTCTCAACACCATGCTGCTGGGCTAGCTGATCAAAGATAGAAAATACCTGATTTAGCAAGTTAACCACATCTGTAGGAGTTATAGAGCAGGTCTGGGGAGCAAAGCCAACAATATCAGCAAACAGAAATGTCGCTTCCTCAAACTGTGTAGGCGTAGCCCTCTGATTTTGTTTTAGCTCCTCAACAATCGCTTGAGGCAAAATATTTAACAATAAGTTCTCTGATTTTTCTTGTTCTCTTTGCAGTGCTTTCGAGAGGGCACGAATTTTTAAATGATTCTCAACACGAGCCAACACCTCTTCACTCTGAAATGGCTTAGTAATATAGTCTACGCCACCAACCTTAAAAGCTTTGACCTTATCCAAAACCTCATCAAGAGCGCTGATAAAAATTACTGGAATCTCCTTTGTTTGGTCATCTGCTTTCAGATGTTCACAAACTTCATAGCCATTCATATTTGGCATATTGATGTCGAGCAAAATTAAATCAGGTAGGGCAGTCTTAGCTGCCTTCAATGCCATGTTTCCATTTCGCGCTTTACCAACTTCATAGCCTCGCTCAGTCAGAATCGTGGATAAAAGGCGCAGATTGTCTGGCGTATCATCAACAATGAGAAGGTTTCCTCTACTTGCCTGTTCAAGAGAGACGGAAGAGGATGATTCAAAAATTTCTCCTTGTCCTTCTTGTCCCAAAAGTTCTGGAGTATCCGGCAACAAGTCTACATTTTGTTTCTGAAGGGAGGAACGAAGTCGCGCGATCACGAGTTGATTCTCGACACGAACCAAAACCTCTTCGCTCTCAAATGGTTTAATCACATAGCCCACACCACCAGCATGGAAGGCTTTGACTTTATCCCAAACCTCATCCAGAGCACTAATAAAAATTACAGGGATATCCTTAGTTTGGTCATCCGCCTTCAGGCGTTCACAAACCTCGTAGCCATCCATATCCGGCATATTAATGTCGAGCAAAATTAGATCAGGTAGGGCAGTCTTAGCCGCCCTCAATGCCATTTGACCATTAGGCGCTTTGCCAACTTCATAACCTTGCTGAGTCAAAATAGCTGATAAAAGACGCAGATTGTCTGGCGTATCATCAACGACAAGAATGTTCCCTTTAGTTGTATCAATTTGATTAGTATTCATCTGTAATTTGAATTCAGCATCTGAAAACCAACCCTTACGAAATATCACTTAGCTGAGAAATAACAATTAAATGACTGCCTACTTTTAAGACAGCCGCTCATACACTTCGCGACAACAAAGGATGGAAACCCCTTTTCCTACCACCTATCACCTATTTTCAGATTAGGTTTGACGCTTCTAATTGTTTAGAGTGGATAATGGTTCTTTTACCTGTACCTGTTGAATTAAATCTAGGACTTGCTCAAAAAGAAAATTATTCGCCCAATTCTCCAATGCGATCGCTAAAGGCGTATGAGCCTGTGGTATTTCTTTAACAAGCTGAATAATCACATGATCCAGACATCTATTCGCCGCCTGATGAAGTTGTTTTACCCATTCAGTTGGCATTTGGGATAAGTGAAGCGAGAGGGATTGGTCAGTTATCAACTCACCTTGAGTTTCCTCGAAAGCGCCATCTCCAGACACAACATCTAGCGACTTTACCTCTTCATAGAGATAACGCACCCCTAAATGTTCTGCCATTTTTTCTAGAAGCACCTCTTCTCGAAAAGGCTTATGCACAAAGTCATTACAACCTGCTGCCAAGACAATATTTCGCTCCTCCTCAAAGACACTAGCAGTCAGGGCAAGAATTACTGTTGCCTGACCTTTGAGATGTGCTCTGATCTGTGTAGTAGCCTCATACCCATCCATTACAGGCATTCGCATATCCATCAAGATCAGGTGCGGCGAGTAACTTGACCATAATTCAAGAGCTTCTTGACCATTCTCAGCTTCACGGACAAAAAAGCCTAAAGAGGTTAGCAACTTGACCAACAGTAGACGGTTCTCTAAACGATCCTCAACCACCAGGATGCGATAGTTTGGCTGGTCAGGTGCTAAGCCAATAACCCTATTGGTTGGGTGAGTCTTTGAAATGTCAGCCGCTTGAGCTAGCTTCACTCGGACATCAAAAGCAAACGTTGTCCCTTGACTGGGATTACTACTAACAGTAATAGTCCCCCCCATCAATTGCACAAATTTTTGACTAATTGGTAAACCTAATCCCGTTCCTTCCCCTGATTTCCGACCTATTTCTGTTTGCCCAAAAGCAGTAAACAATTCGTCTAATTCTTCTGGGGCAATACCTGCTCCTGTGTCTTGCACCTCAAAGAATAGGGAGTAGGGAGATAAGGCTGCGTTTTGAGAAAGTTCCCCCTTGTCTTCCTTGTCCCCATTCCGCATACTTACCCGCAGCGTCACACGTCCCTGTTGAGTAAATTTGATGGCATTACCGAGAAGGTTAATCAAGACTTCTCGCAACTTCCGCTCGTCAGTTTGCACGTATCGAGGGACGTTTGGTGCATAGTCAAAAAGAAGTTGTAAGCCTTTGGATGAGGCTTTGAGTTGTAGCATCTCGCGGAGACTATCCAGCAAATGATACAGGTCAAAGCTAGTTTCATTCAAGGCAATCCTGCCTGCCTCAATTTTGGACATTTCGAGAATGTCGTTGATCAATTCCAGCAGATGCTCACCAGCGCGATTGATGATGCCCAAATGTTGTTGCTGTTCAGTAGATATAAATGGATCTCGGTTCATTACCTGGGTAAAGCCGAGAATGGCATTTAGGGGAGTACGCAGTTCATGACTCATATTGGCGAGGAATTCACTTTTAGCTCTATTGGCGGTATCAGCCGCTTCTTTGGCTAGGGCAAAGAGCTGAGATTGAGCCAAAAGCAAAACTTGCATATCGAGTAACCGCCGCCGTCCATCTGCCCATTCAATAATGATTGGTTCATAGGCTAAGGAGGTTCGACGTTTGAGAGCAAGTTCTACGGCTTTATCAATAGGGCAAGTCGCACTCAACACGAGATACTTTTCTAGGAATTTTTCTACATCAGCAATTTCCCCACTATCCGCAATCATCCTCCACAGGGATTTAATTGGACGTTTCAGGAAAGTCTCTAATCCATAGGGACGACTGAGCCACTCAAAGAATTGAGTTCTAGAAATCATGCCTACGATTTGACTATCATTCGTAATCATTACCCCTGGTAACTCAGGCTGGCGCTGAAACTTTTTTACGACTACCTCCCCCAAGGTTGTTAAGCTAACTTGAAAGTCATGTGTTGGGAGGTCTGCCAGACTTGAATCAAGCGTAAGTCTATCCGGTATTTGAACAAGCACAATTAATAGTTTGTGGCGAGGGTGTACTCAACATTGCCTAGTAGATGCGTCTCTCTAGCTTAATGATGAGCCTAAGCACAGGATTATTAGATTACAACTATGGTGCTTGCTATCATTCCTTCGATTGTATTTCAGTAAAAGTAAAGTTAGGATTAAAAATCAGTGCGGTAAATTATATTTTTTTGAGGTTACGTTTATATTTTATCTAAAGTAAAACATATGATTTTTGTAGCACGTTTAATTATATTGCTCTACTGACTGAGCTTTGATAACTACCCAAGAAGCAGAAAACCTTGGGTTAAACTAAAGCTAATGTATTACTAATTCGATAACCTATCCTTAACTTCGTGAGAGGACTGAAGAAGAGAAAAGCTCCCGTGTCGCCTTAGCACAAAAAAGGTTACTATCTTGCAGTTGATTGTTTTAAAACGTACTCGGCCATGAACCAAGCAATGCTGCTTTGCGATTCTCCAAGAGTTTGATTACGCCGTTAGTAATGATATTGATGAGAGCAGCATCACACTTAGCAAGGAAATCTTCGGAAGAAATAGTTCCTTGGAAAAAGGAATACGAGTGCGATCGCATTTCTCGAATTTCATCAAATCCAACGTACTTAGCGATAAAGGCAGTTAAGGGTGAAGTTTTTAAATCGTAACTTGTATTATTACTTCGTCCAACTTCAAATAAATTCAATACTGTTATTTCAGTATCAGTTGCAGGTTGATAAACCTTATGAATATCAGGGAAATACTCTACCAACCGACCGACAGAAACTCCGGAACCTGGCAATTCTCCCATAATGATTGATAGAGAAACATCTGAGCCGATTCGTAAAGACAAGGCTTCAAGAATAGCAATTGTAACGAGTTTGCTCTCCAAATAAAGCCGTCCCGCTTGCAGATTCGTCCTCGCTTGCTCAACCAAGCTTTGATAGGTTTGGTCATCCGGTTCTCCTTGGAACTGACGGAAAATTAGATCTGGATTGAGAAAGTTCATGAAATTTGCCATCTTTTGCATGGCAATTCGGTAATCACGAACCGTGTAAGAACCCGATTTCTGGAGATTATGATTAGTTTCCGGTAACAAACTCCAAGTGCTGGATAAAAAGATAGCAGAACTCTGATTAGCAAAGCTATATACATCGCGGTTCGCCACTCTTACTGAGCGCTTCAAGGTTTGAATGATTTCTTCCTCTGTCAACTGAAGATTGAACTGCTCATTAGTTAACTTCAGTCGCTGATATAAGACTTCACAAGGACTCAACCCTGATTCTGACTTTGAGCGAAAAGGAATCGTAGCTTCAATACAAGCAACTATCTGTACAATTAGCGATGCGCTCAAAAAAGCTGATAAGACCTTAGCAGTAACGACAGCACTCAAAAATTCATTTTGCCCCGAAAAAGGAGAAAGCGGCTGCCCAGGAACATAACCAAAGATCGCAGCTACCATCTCAAAGTCGGAATCACAATTATATTCACTTTTCTCTTGAATAAACATTTTCCCCTCCTCTTCTCTAATAAAAGGAGTCAGATAGTAGGTGAGGTTAAAATTTACACTTCCATCCACTTGTACATATACTATGTCGTGAAATAAAGCCGCTAGTACTTCAATCGCATCTCTATATCCACCGACTTCAAAAATATGTTCGGTTGAATGAAAATAGCGCCAAGGGCCCGTCATTGTTTGAACAATAAGCTTAGCAATTTTATAAAGTTGGGCTTGAGGAATTTTTACCTCTAATTGCTCGTTGACCCAAAGTAATTTATCTAAGCATTGTTGATAATTTTCTTCAAAGTCCATAACGGCACCTAGCCTAAATTTAAATTAATTGAAACTTTAGTAGCATGGATTGTGGATGCTTTGAACATTAGCTAATCTTATATTAACTTTTAAAGCTAGCTAATCTTGACTAAATGTATAGTACGATACAGCTTTGCTTTTTTTAGTGTCTTGTGGAAGAGCCAATAGAAACTCTTTTTCCTGATTTTCCACTAAGTTGAAAATTGCTCCATTCCAGAGAAGCAGAGTCGCGATTTAGAGAGTTGATCATAAATAACGGCTTGGCAACTTGAGTTACTAATATTATTCGGTAGCATTTTTAGGTGCGTACTGCGCCTCCACTGGGGAAGAAAAACGAATGACTCGGTTTGATTCAGTTTGATTCTGGATACAGCTTCTATTTCTATTTCTATAACATTGAGTTGTCGTGTGCCGACTCTTTGACACCTATACAGGGGATGGACAAAGCGGTCACCCATCCTATCCTTAAAAGAGAGTAGCTAACCCAACAACTATTCTCTCAGCCTTGCTGGAGATATGCATTACGCCTTTGTGTGGCTCAGCCTCTAGTCAGATTACAGCGTTAATCTGTTGAACTGTCTAATCTCACTTCGCAGAGTATTTAGACCAAAACAGAGACACTTTTTTAAATCTGGCAACTATCTCAAGGCTGAGCTTGGCTAAAGAAAAGGTCTCCAATATTTTACTCTAGGCATAGAACAAATAGTTTGACATGACGATTTACTTTTATAAGGTTACTGAACCCTACGGTTGCTTTTCCAACTTCTCCCCCCATCCAATTCAAATCAAGGAGTTGTATTGGCAAACTGTGGAGCATTACTACCAAGCTCACAAATTTGTCGGTACCGAAGATGAAGCCTTAATCGCTGTGATTCGCGATGCTCCAACACCGATGGATGCGGCAACCTTAGGACGCGATCGCACTCGCAAACTTCGTCCCGACTGGGAGCAGGTGAAGTCACAAGTCATGTGGCAAGGTGTTTTAACCAAATTTCTCACCCATACCGATATTCAGGCAATTCTGCTTGATACTGGCGAAGAACTGATTGTGGAAGACTCTCCTGTTGATTATTACTGGGGCTGTGGTCAAGATAAAACGGGTCAAAACCAATTAGGGAAAATTCTCATGAATGTTCGCCAAGAAATCCGACAACGGCAGCAAATAACCTAGCATTGTGGCAAGCGGCAGTAAGAATTAAGCCCTAACGCCTCAAGTCAAAACTTTTTCTTGATGAGCGATTTCCAGAATTCGACGGATTGAAGCTTTCAAGATTAGAATATTAACAATAACATCATCTTTTATTCACTTGAAGCTTTTTCAAGAAGTATTACACCTGTAATGCACTTTAACCCTTGATTTGTCCATTTTCCCAGGTGAGATTGGCTTTACATGGCTCAGTTACCCTTGGACAGGAATCAGTCTATTAAATAAATTGCCCTCATTACTTATCTAAAGAATCACACATCAACAATGAAAAAGCCTCAATCTTCATCCAGCGATTCACATCTTGTCTTTACGTTTAGGCAAGGAACTGAGTTGTGAACAACCATAAATCTCACTGCTTTAAGAGTTTGGAATGAGGAAGTGAGACAGATTGTCTGATAACTAATGCCTATTCATCTATCCCGAAACGACGGCTTCGCTGAATTACGCCAACCCGTAAACACACGAGAGATTAACTAAAAATCGTTATCTGTGTATATTCTATAGAACAAGTACAAGAAGTAGCTAAGTTTGCTTAATTTTTATGAACTTTCAGGGTTGTATGTATGTCCTGATTGGCTTTTAGGTAAGAAAATGCTTGTACAGAGAAAGTCTTCATCGAACATTTATGGCGGGTGCATAACTAGAAAAAATCCTAGCGAGAGTACGACAGTGCGACAGCCAGAGCTTAACCAGGAAGATTTACTGCGTCGAATCACTAATCGGATTCGTCAATCTCTGGAATTAGAAGAAATCCTAACAACGACGGTAAGTGAAATCCGTGCCTTTTTGAGAACTGATCGGGTCATGATTTACCGATTTCACAAATCTGGCAGTGGAGAAGTGATGGCAGAGTCTATTCAAGACAATCGCCTTCCGTCTCTCAAAGGGCTAAACTTTCCAGCCGATGATATTCCTGAAACTGCTCGGCAGCTTTACCTGACAGTACGCCTACGTTCAATCGTCGATGTTGCTGCTGGGATGATTGGATTCTCGCCTATGGATGCTGTTGCTTCTAGCGATCGCCCTGTGGTTGAAGAATTTTACTATCGCCCTGTAGACCCCTGCCATGCGGCTTACCTCACAGCCATGGGTGTCGCCTCTTCATTAGTACTACCGATTGTGCATTACGATATTCAGGCAACGCCAAGTCAAGAGCGACTTTGGGGCTTAATCGTGTCACATCATTCCCAAGCCCACTCAATTTCAAGACAGGAATTGCAAATTGTGCAATTGGTAGTCGATCAAGTTTCAATGGCGATCGCTCAATCCAATCTCCTGTCTCAAGCGCGTCAACAGCACTTTATCGAAGCAACCATTAACCGAGTCTCCACTCTCCTACATTCCCTACCGACGATTGAACTACAAACGGCACTAGAAGAAACTGTCACCGCCCTCCAAGGCTGTGGTGGCAGACTCTACATTGCTCCTTACAAAACCGCTGATTCTGCTGAGGTATTTGTCTATGGGACTCAACCCTCGTCCTGGGATGGGCAAATACAGAACCCTATTGAACAGCATCCGGTCTTTTCAGCTTGGGCTTTGTCGGGAATCGGGAATGGGAAATCGGGAATCGGGAATCGGGAATCGGGAATCGGGAATGGGAATGGGAATGGGAAAGAGCCTATTAATAGAGCAAAGCGTGTATCAACTGACTCTTTAGCAATCCCTAATCTCCAACAAGGTTGTGAACCTCTGACGACGACGAACCTGTATCAAAGCCCAGACTTACAGATTCTCACCTCAGCCTTTAACTCGACAGCAATTCGAGGAATATTGGTTTTACCGTTGTATTATCGCTGTGGGTTCTTGGGCTACCTCAGCGTCTTTCGTCCCCAAGTTGATACCGAAACCTTATGGGCAGGACAATTTGACCCTAGTGCGAAACAACAACTGCCTCGTCGCTCTTTTGAAGTTTGGCGAGAGTTAAAACGAGGTGAATCTCAAGAGTGGACAGCGAATGACATTGAACTTGCGATCGCGTTAGGTCGTCATTTGGCGATGGCAATTGAGCAATACAAACTCTACTCCCTTGTCCAGTCCCTCAACACTAATCTAGAACGCCAAGTCGAGGAGCGCACGGCGAAATTACAACAATCATTGGAACAGGGACGGGCTTTGGAGCGTATTACGAAGCAAATCCGCAGCACCCTTGACTTGAAAACTACTCTGCAAACAATAGTGCGAGAAGTCCGGCACCTGCTGAATACGGATCGAGTAGTAATTTACCAATTTGCGAGTAGCACTCCAGGGCAAGTGATTGTGGAATCACTCAACGGTAACTGCTTATCAATTCTAGGAGTCAGTGACCCTCAAGGCTACTTTCCCGACCCACAGCGTCAACTATACGAAGGAGGCAGCGTACAAGTCATTAACGATGTCTCTCAATTCAACCTCACACTAGAACATCGACAGTTTTTGGCAGCGTTCCAAATTCAGGCATCACTGATCGTCCCGATAGGAGTTGGCGCACAGTTGTGGGGACTCTTGATTGCTCAAGAATGTCAGGCACCACGTCGTTGGCAAGCTTCTGAAATTGAGTTACTACAACAGCTAGCTGACCAAGCGGCTGTTGCAATTCAGCAAGCCGAACTGTATGAACAAAGCTGCACCGCCGCCGCTACAGCGACAGCACAAGCCCAAAAACTCGCAACAGTTGCCCAACAACAGCAAGCCTTGTTTGGAGTCATTACCAAAATCCGACAATCCCTGGATGTCGAGACAATCTTCAAAGCAACAACGACAGAAGTCCGGCGACTACTAGACGCTGACCGAGTTGCGATATTTCGCTTCAATCCTGACTCTGGTTACGATGAGGGAACATTTATCTCTGAAGATGTTCAACCCAATTTGCCGCCAGCACTTGACTCAAAAATCTACGACCACTGCTTTGGGAATCAGTTTGCTGCTCAATATCATCAAGGTCGGATTCAGGCAGTGGCTGACATCTACAATGCCAATTTAAGTGAGTGCCACATCCAGATTTTGGCAAAATTTCAAGTACAAGCCAACTTAGTTGTGCCATTGCTAAAAGGAGGAGAAGGGACAGGGGCACCCCCTCGACTTTGGGGATTACTCTGTATCCACCAATGCCGAACACCGCGACAGTGGAACGCCTCCGAAATAGATTTTGTGACCCAGATTGCAGCGCACCTCGGTGTTGCCTTACAGCAAGCGAAATTATTGACACAGACAACTCAGCAGACAGAACAACTTGCGATCGCATTTGACAATCTCAAGCAGACCCAAACTCAACTCATTCAGACCGAAAAAATGTCCAGCTTGGGGCAATTGGTCGCGGGTGTCGCTCACGAAATCAACAACCCAGTCAACTTTATCTACGGCAACCTTGCCTACACCAGTCAGTATGCTCAGGATTTGCTGAATCTTCTACACCTGTATCAAAAACACTATCCCAATCCCAATCCAGAGATTGCCCAACTTGCCGAGAATATTGACTTAGATTTCCTGGACGAAGATTTACCAAAAATCCTCGCTTCCATGAAAATCGGTACTGAGCGCATCCGTAAGCTAGTGCTGTCGTTAAGGAATTTCTCCCGCCTTGACCAAGCTGAGATGAAGCCGGTGGATATTCACGAAGGCTTAGACAGTACACTCTTAATTTTGCAACATCGCCTGAAGAATAAGCCTAATTATCCCGGCATCAAGATTGTTAAAGCCTATGGAGAATTACCCTTAGTTGAGTGCTATGCCAGTCAGCTCAATCAAGTATTCATGAATGTCCTCAGTAACGCGATCGATGCTCTAGAAGAGTACCACACAACCCGGTTATTACAGGGAACTCAAATCGAAGAGAGCCAGATCACCATCCGCACTGGTATGAAACCCTTTGTAGGGGATAGGGAAAATTATTCCATGCCCCTTAACACCATTCAAAATAATGCTTCTGCTGAAGATGTAGTTATTCAGATTTCTGACAATGGGCCGGGGATGAGCCAAATGACAAAATCTCAAATCTTTGACCCATTTTTTACAACCAAGCCGATTGGAAAAGGCACAGGCTTAGGGCTTTCTATTAGTTACCAGATTGTGGTGGAAAAACATGGTGGCGTTTTTCAGTGTTTTTCCAAACCCGGAGAGGGAACCGAGTTTTGGATTGAAATTCCCACGCGACAACAGGCATGTCGAGCAACAGAAGCTAGCTCTACTAATCAAGTGTTCAGCTAATGTATAGCCATCAGCAGTCAGCTTTGGGCGGTCAGCTTTGGGTCAAATCGGCTCTAGTTAAGGAACGCTCTTCTCCCCTTAATGCCCTAACATTCGTGGCTACTGCTATACATTAAACCTCTTGAAGAGCAATAGCTAGGTCGGGCTTTTCGGCTCATCCCACTCATAGCCTTTTTTCTGGCGGGGTAGGCATCCCGCCTGCCCCAGAATTTGATGAAAAGGAATGAGAGCAAGAGGTCTATTTACGTTGTCTGTAGAGAACAGCCCCGTGGAAAGAGTGTCCGCAGCAGTTGACCCACTTTGTACCTATAATAAGTAGGTCAATCAGCCTTTAAGGAATACCTCCAGTAGTAGTTAACTTATCCTTTGGCACTCTTGAAGCGCCGCCCGTAAATTTCCCGCCACTTCACAGTTCTACAGCACCACTCGTGCTAGTTAACCGGAAAGTTTAGAATAATTGACCTGTAATAATGAGTGAACTCTCGGCGGGTGGAACACTGGGACTTGAGTCGTCTAACCGTTTTCCTCTACCGTCTGAGGACAGGGGGTTCCAACTTCGAGGATTTTTTATGGACTTGAGCGGCAAAAGTAAAATTCCAGAGATTTTTACAAATTACAAAACTCAACTGTTAGAGGACTGGCTCCAACAGCAATTGGCTCATGGTAACCGCCATGGTTTGCTCAAAGAGGCAGAGTTGCGAGAAGAGTGCAGAGAGTTTTTGGAGCTATTTAAAACTGCTGTACAGCAGAGTGACTTGAGTGATACTCAAGCCCCAGAGTGGAAGGGAGTGCGCGAAATGTTGGCAAGTGTTTCCCGAACTCGTTCCCAGAAAGGCTTTACACCATCGGAAACGGCAACCTTTGTTTTCTCCTTTAAGCAACCCCTATTCAACCACCTCCGCTCCGAAGCACAGGATGGAGCAGCCCTAGTTGAAGACATTTTGTTAGCAAGCAACCTGCTGGACGAGCTGGGGCTTTGGACAACTGAGGTTTATCAGAAAACCCGCGATCAAGTGATCATGCGCCAGCAAGAGGAGCTGATGGAACTTTCAACCCCTGTCGTAAAACTGTGGGATGGTATCTTAGCCCTACCGATTATTGGTACCCTTGATAGCGCCCGTACCCAAGTGGTGATGGAGTCGCTCTTGGAGAAAATTGTCGAGACGGGTTCGGAAGTGGCAATCATTGACATTACAGGAGTGCCAACCGTAGATACCCTAACGGCTCAACACTTACTCAAGACAGTAACAGCGGCTCGTCTGATGGGCGCTGATTGTATCCTTAGCGGCATTCGTCCCCAGATCGCTCAAACCATTGTCTACCTGGGCGTAGATCTCGCGGATATGGTCACAAAAGCTTCACTTGCCGATGCTTTTGCTCTTGCCCTAAAGCGAACTGGGGCAACAATCAGTCGTTCCAAAAGTGGGACACTATAGAGCCAGGAGAGTTTATGGAACGTATCCCCATCCTCCAAATGGGCGAATTCCTTCTAGTGACGATTCAGGTCGATATGCACGATCGCCTAGCAATGACCTTACAGGACGACCTGACCAACCGAATTACCCAAATTAGTGCTCGCGGTGTGCTGATTGATATCTCAGCCTTAGAAATTGTTGATTCCTTCATCGGGCGGATACTGGGAAACATTGCCAAAATGTCGCGGATACTGGATGCCGAAACAGTTGTTGTCGGAATGCAGCCAGCCGTTGCCATTACTCTGGTCGAGTTAGGACTCTCCTTAACAGGAATTAGTACGGCATTAAACGTTGAAAAGGGAATGGCTCGCCTCCGTGCCTCGTTGGCAGCGTCTTCCACGGAGAGCGCAAATGGACAGACAGAGGTCTGAAACCATGAGCATCCAGTCCTCTGCCGACGTTGTACTAGTACGGCAAGCCGTGCGTCAGTGGGCAGTGGAACTGCGATTTAGTCTGGTAGATCAGACTAAGATTGTCACCGCAGCGAGTGAGCTTGCCCGTAACACCCTGGACTATGGTGGTGGTGGTACGGTAAAGCTGGAAGTCCTACAGGATGGAATTCGTCAAGGTCTACAGTTGACGTTTGAAGACAAGGGACCAGGAATTCCAGACATTGAACTAGCCCTAAAGGACGGCTTCACGACTGGTAACGGACTGGGTATGGGCTTAAGTGGAACAAAGCGGCTGGTCAACGAATTCAAGATCGTTTCCCAGGTCGGAGAAGGCACCTGCGTTACTATTACCAAATGGAAATGACTTAAATCATGACAGAACCCGTTGCCTTACCGATTTTAGAGTCTAGTCAGGCAGGTGAAGCGCGACGGATGGCGATCGCTCTTGCGAGTCGTCTTGGCTTCAACGAGACTGAGCGAGGGAAAGTCGGCATTGTGGTTACAGAAGTGGCAAATAACCTCGTTCGGCACGCCACAGATGGCAAACTACTGCTACAACCTTTGACCAGAGACAAGAGCGAGGGCATTGAAATCTTAGCCTTGGATAAAGGACCAGGAATCAGCAATATCAACGAGTGCCTGCGTGATGGCTTTTCAACAGCAGGAACTCCTGGAACTGGCTTGGGGGCAATTAGCCGCCTCTCAGCTTTTTTTGATCTTTATTCGCTTCCGAATGGGGGTACAGCCTTATTAAGCCACCTCTGGGCTAATGGCTTACCCGCAAAGTCGCAAGACAACTATCTAGAAAGCGGTGTCGTATGTCTACCCAAGACAGGTGAAGACGTTTCGGGTGATGCTTGGGCAATCGATCAAGATTCAGGTCGCTATTTGCTCTTAGTGGCAGATGGGTTGGGTCACGGTTCACAAGCCGCCCTTGCCTCCCGTGAAGCGGTAAGGGTATTTCGAGAGAATCTGGGCAAAAGTCCTAAAGAGATTGTTGAGGTGGCACACGCGGCACTGCGAAGTACACGCGGAGCCGCTTTAGCGATCGCAGAAGTTGATTTTGAACGCTTAATCGTGCGTTTTGCTGGTGTCGGAAACATTTCTGGCACGATTCTTTCTCCGGAAAAAAACAACAACCTGGTTTCCTATAACGGCACGGTTGGGCATGAGGTTCGCAAGATTCAGGAGTTTGTCTATCCGTGGACTAAAGGAGGGCTTCTGGTCATGCACTCTGATGGATTGGGCACACAGTGGCGTTTAGATCGCTATGCTGGCTTAGTAACCAGACATCCCAGTCTCATTGCTGGAGTTCTATACCGGGATTTCAACCGAGGTCGGGATGACGTAACTGTGTTAGTTGCCCGTGAGGGAGAGATTGGAGGATAGGGAGATGGGGAGATGGGGAGATGGGAGAGTTTTCACAATCTAAGATCTAAACATGAAATGAGGGCAGCTATCCTCACGATAGAAATACGCTTTGAACAAGATGTTGTCATGACCCGTCAGCGGGCACGGCAGATTGCTGAACTGTTGGGTTTTGACTCTCAAGATCAAACCCGCATTGCCACTGCTGTATCGGAAATCGCCCGCAACGCTTTTCAGTATGCAAAGGGAGGAAGAGTTGAGTTTTGGGTGGAAGGTGAATCCTCTCAAAGCTTGCTAATCTGCATTCGTGACAAAGGGTCAGGCATCACCAATCTGAACTCGATTTTGGAGGGGCGATATACGTCGGAAACTGGCATGGGGTTAGGGATTCTTGGCGGCAAGCGACTCATGGAGCAGTTCGAGATTGAGTCTTCACCCAGTAACGGGACAACTGTGCGGATGGGAAAACCCTTGCCAAAGCGATCGCCTTTAGTGAATGCAACTCGTTTGGCACAGATAGCGGATGAGTTGATTAAGCGATCGCCTAGCAATCCATTTGAAGAAATCCAGCAGCAGAACCAGGAACTACTCTGTGCCTTAGAAGAACTACAAAAGCGAGAGGAGGCGTTAACTCAACTTAACCGTGAACTAGAAGATACCAATCGGGGTGTCGTAGCGCTGTACGCCGAATTAGACGAAAAAGCGGATTCTTTAAGACGAGCCAACGAACTCAAAACCCGTTTCCTCTCAAACATGAGCCATGAGTTTCGTACACCTGTTAACTCGATTACTTCCCTATCCCGGATGCTGTTAGACCGAATGGATGGTGAGTTAACGCCAGAGCAGGAAAAGCAGGTCACATTCATCCGAAAAGCGGCAGAAGGACTCTCTGATTTAGTGAACGACCTCTTAGATCTTGCGAAAGTGGAGGCGGGAAAAATTGTCGTACAGCCCGACGAATTTGAAGTAAGCGAACTCTTCGGAACTCTCAGAGGAATGCTGCGCCCTCTGCTTGCTCACAACTCCTCAATTGCTTTAGTCTTTGAAGAACCCCACGATATCCCAACGCTTCACACCGATGAGGGCAAGGTTGCCCAGATTCTCAGAAACTTTATTTCTAACGCTCTCAAATTTACGCCCACGGGTGAGGTTCGAGTATCCGCCGTGCGGGTTGGCAATACTATTACTTTCTCCGTTGCCGATACAGGCATTGGTATTGCACCAGAGGATACTGAGCGAATCTTTGAAGAATTTGTCCAGGTGGACTCTCCCTTACAAAGGCAGGTAAAAGGCACAGGTCTGGGGCTACCGCTTTCGCGTAAGCTAGCAGAGTTATTAGGAGGAAACGTTTGGGTCAGTAGTACCTTGGGAGTTGGCTCTAGCTTTTTTGCGGCTATCCCTGCTGTCTATCCTGGTTCTACCGAAGAGCCAGCTTTGCCGTTAGTCTCCTGGCAGGTAGACTCGCAACGCTTGCCCGTACTGGTGGTAGAGGACAATGCAGAAACCCTTTTCACTTACGAGAAGTATTTCCAAGGGTCAATTTATCAACCCTTCCTGGCACGAACGCTGACACAAGCCGAACAAGCAATGGCTTTATTCACCCCCAGCGTAATCATGTTGGATATTTTGTTGGAGGAGCAAAACACTTGGGGGTTTCTTCGGGAGCTGAAAGGAAATAAAGTAACCCAAGATATTCCTATTCTCGTTGTCACCGTCATTGATAATGAAAAGCAAGTGATGGCTTTAGGGGCTGATGGCTTCTTAGTTAAGCCTGTGGATAGATTTTTATTGTTGAACCAAATCAATAGGCTGTTAAAGCGTGAGAGACCAAGTAAGCTCTTGCTTATTGACGATGATCCAACAGCCCGATACGTGTTTAAGCAATTCTTAAGTGACACTCACCTTAATGTTATTGAAGCAGTCGATGGACGCGAGGGTATCCATCTGGCTCAAGTCGAAAAGCCTGACTGCATTGTTCTCGATCTTTCCCTACCAGAAATGAGCGGTGTCGAGGTCTTATCGCTGCTCAAAAGCGACTCTACAACTAACCACATTCCTGTGATTATTAATACCTCACAGCTACTTGAAGCCCAAGAGCGAGGGACTCTGGCTGAGAGTACCGTGGCGATTCTCTCTAAAGAAATGGCATTGCAGGACGTTGCGATCGCGCTAGGGACGTTAGGAGTGTCAGAACCGATCACACGGGTTAGGGAAGCACTTGTAAAGGCAGGGATAGCACTAGAGCCTTGTGAGGAAGATAATGTCTGAGTCGCAGCTAATCACGATCTTGCACGTAGACGATAACGAAGCCAATCGTTATGCTGTCAAGCGGATGTTAAGACATAGGGGGTTTAACATCATTGAGGCAGCGACAGGTGAAGCTGGCTTGCAACTCGTAACTGAAGCCAGACCAGACTTAATTATTCTGGACGTGAAGCTGCCTGATATAAACGGATTTGAGGTCTGCCGACGAATCAAAACTAACCCAGCTACTGCCTTTATTCCCGTACTCCATCTCTCCGCGAGTTTTGTTGAAAGTCGGGACAAGGCACAGGGGTTAGATAGTGGTGCAGATGGCTACCTGGCGCAGCCTGTAGAACCGATTGAATTAATTGCTACTGTCAAATCTCTGTTACGCATTCGGCAGGCTGAGGAGTCCGCACTCTCCTTAGCGCGAGAGTGGCAAAGTACATTTGATGCAATGAACGATGGCGTTTGCCTCCTGAATCGGGAAGGAAGAGTTATGCGCTGCAATAGCGCCATGACAGAGCTTTTAAAGAAACCTTTTAGTGAACTCGTTGGTTGCCTGTATCAAGAGCTAATGCCAACGACACTGGGTTCGGTTGAGGCAGCTCCCTTCAGCCACGTTCAGCAAACTCGTCAGCGCGAAAGCCAGGAGGTTCACTCCGATAGCCAATGGTTTTCCATAACAGTAGACCCTGTGTTCAATGAGGGTGGAGCACTCATCGGTGCTGTTTACATCCTGGCTAACATGACAGACCGTAGACAGGCGGAAGAAGCACTTCGGGTCAGCGAAGAACGGTTTCGCCTGTTGTTGGAGAATGTGAAGGACTACGCAATTTTATTCCTCGACACCCAAGGGCAGGTTAGCCGTTGGAGTCTGGGAGCAGAACGGATGTTGGGCTATCAGGAAGCCGAAATTCTCGGACAACCTGGCTCAATAATCTTTACCCCTGAAGACCTTCAGCACGGTATAGACAAGCAAGAACTGGAAACAGCAGTGACGGAAGGTCGGGCTGAGGATGAACGCTGGCACATTCGTAAAGATGGTAGCCGATTCTGGGCAAGTGGTATCACTACGCCCCTACAAGATGAGACGGGGCAGCTACGTGGCTTTTCTAAAATCATGCGTGACTTCACCGAGCGCAAGCAAGCGGAAGATGAACGCAACCAGCTACTCGCCCGTGAACAGGAGGCACGCGCCACTGCCGAAGCTGCTAATCGCCTCAAGGATGAGTTTTTGGCGACTCTCTCCCACGAATTGCGATCGCCTCTGAATGCGATGCTGGGATGGACGCGGTTACTCAATAGTCGAAAGTTTGACGAAGCGACTACGGCACGCGCAATGCAAACGATTGAGCGCAGTGCCAAATCACAGGCACAACTGGTTGAGGATTTGCTGGATGTCTCCCGGATTATCCAGGGTAAGCTCCGCTTGAATGTCCGTCCGGTTGAACTGGTTGCAGTAATTGAGGCGGCGCTTGAAACAGTGCGTCCTGCCGCCCAAGCCAAGGAAATTCATCTCCAATCAGTGCTTGACCCGGCAGCCGGGCCAGTTGCGGGTGACTTTGATCGCTTGCAGCAAATCATTTGGAATTTGTTATCAAATGCCATCAAGTTCACGCCCAAAGAGGGGCGTGTTATGGTGCGCTTAGAGCGAGTGAACTCCTATGTTGAAGTCACCGTCACGGATTCGGGTAAAGGCATTAGCCCTGAGTTTGTCCCCTACGTTTTCGAGCGCTTTCGGCAAGCCGATAGTTCTAGCACCAGGGTCTATAGTGGGCTGGGACTGGGACTCGCGATTGTACGACAATTGGTTGAGCTGCACGGTGGCACAGTGCGTGCTGATAGTGAAGGGGAAGGAAAGGGAGCCACCTTTACCGTTAAGCTGCCGCTTATGCCCGTCCGCGTCAAGCCTTACCTCGGTGAGCGTGTCCATCCCACCGTTGATCTGGGAGTACCATTCAACAACCCACCAACGCTCAATGGAGTACGAGTCCTGATTGTTGATGATGAGGTGGATTCGCGAGAGCTTCTCGTTGCCGCTTTGGAGGAGTGTGAAGCCAAAGTCTTTGCCGTTGCATCAGCGAGTGAGGCATTGGAAGCTATATCACAGTTCCAGCCAGATGTCTTAGTGAGCGATATTGGAATGCCGCTTGAGGACGGCTACAGCTTAATTCGTAAAGTTCGGCAACTCTCAGCAGAGCAGGGGGGAGAGATTCCAGCGATCGCACTAACAGCCTATGCTAGAACTGAAGACCGAATGAAAGCGATCGCCTCTGGTTTTCAGATGCACATTCCAAAGCCTGTAGAACCAGCCGAACTCGCAACGACTGTTGCGAGTCTAGTAAGAAGAATTGGAAAGGTTTGACTTAGGGAATTGGGAATTGGGAATTGGGAATTGGGACAACAATCCCTCTTCTAAGTCAGCTTAAAAGAAGCGATAGGAAGAGGAATTTCGCAGTACAGTTGAGGTAAAGTCAGCTCTTTCAAGAGCAGGAGTTATGTCAGAGCCTCTATCACTACAAAGTCGCTACTTAGGGTTAATTGATGAAATTGTGCAAGCAACCCTAAAGGGGAAAATCCGCTCGAAAGAGCAGGTCTATCAAATGCTATTGCAAGGAGTCAGTAGCGGTACTGGGGAAATCTTTGAGCGTTGCCTCGAAGAGCAACTGAGTACAACCCAGCAGCAGGTAGACAATCCGGTTAGTGAAATCAAGCAAGCTAAGGCGATGCGGGTGCTTAGGGCACTAAAAACGATCAGTGGTGAGTGGGAACGGGTACAGCAGCAAAACCAAGTCTCTAAAAGTCTTGCCGCCGCCATTGAAGCCATTACCTCAGCTAACTCAGCTGACCGTCTCACTGCTTTAGTGCGAGTGATTGACCCGAATCGGCAAGAGGTACTGAACTTACAACAACTCACTCAACTCGCAAAAACTCTACAAAAACAAGCTTCAGCATCTGACTCTGAAAGTGCAAAAGAAATTCAGCAACTATCGGCAGGCATTACAGCGGGTTTAGCCTCCTGGCAACGCTTGGAAGATCACTTAGTTAGCTGGATTTACGACCAAAACCGAGGGTCATTAGGATTTGACGGCATCCCTGAACAGCGTGGACCTTGGGCATTGTGGGCAAAACAGGTCAATAGCCCCTTACCCCAATCTCTATTTCAAGCTCTAGCCCGGAATCAACCGCTCAATGAATGGGCAGATAGTCAGCGAAATCTGGAAGTTAGTGCTTGGGTGGAGTTGGCTGTTGTTCTTCAGTGCTTGCAGCGAGGGCTAGTCGTTTGGTTCGATAAGATGGTTTATGACTCTAAGGTAGGAGCTAAACTTTCAATTTCGACCTTCATCGCCTTTGCCGTGATTTGGTCACAGTTAGCTAGTGTCTTGAACTATGCACTAAGTAGTGACCAACGCGATGCTATTGTTAATGGCTGTTTTCAAGTCAGTCTGCAAATTCTCCGCGCCTTCGCCCAGCGAGATTATTTTCCCCTCTACGGTGGTGTTTTTGCCTCATTGGCTGGAAACTATCTGCGGGATGCCCTGAATTACTTAGATGAACCTTTACGGCGTGTTGAGGGAACACAGGAAAAAGCACGAATTCTGACTTTACTTGGTTATTCACTACAAGCTCAGGGTCAATATGATCGAGCAACATCGTTTCATCAACAAGCAGTAGAGATTGCGCGTGAAGCGGGTGATAGGGCTTGTGAAGTGGCTAATCTCAATCACCTCAGCCGAATTTATGTCGCTCGGAAAATTTATGCTGAAGCAATTAACTATAGTCAACGCGCCTTGATTCTTTCTCGGCAATCGGGAAACCGGTTAGGAGAAGCCAATGCCTTGGCAAACTTTGGCTACAGTGAAGTCTTCCAAGCTCAGGATACCCAACAGGTAGAACCAGAGGTATATGAGAATGCAATTTACTATTTAGAGCAAGGGTTGCAATTGTCGGAACGCTTAAGCGATGGTCAAAGTCAAGCCTTGTGTTTTAGTAGTTTGGGCATTGCTTATGTTGTGATCCAACAGCCGGAAAAAGCGATCGCATATCTAGAAAAAGGCTGGCAAGCCGCTCAATTTTCTGGCGATTTGTACCTCCAAGGTCTCAACCTCACTTACTTAGCTGAAGCATCCTATAGCTTACAAAATTGGGAAACAACTATCTACACCGGAACATTAGGTGCATATCTTCTCGAACAAATTGGTTCTAATGATTGGCGTAAAGCCGCAGGTTTACTAACAATTTTGCAGGGTCAGATGGGAATGGAGGCGTTCCAACGATTGTTGGGACAACAGCGCCCAAAAATCATCCCAATCATTGGCGTTGATGGCTATGACTATATCCCCCAACTGCTACAAAAATACCGAGATTCGATGTAGCTTGGATTTAGCAGTACTTCTTCTAAACTTTTAAGGTTCCGTTTTATCTTGGTAGCGTGCCTCAGAAATCCTGTAAAACCGTGTACAGGTAGCATCAAAAAATATACTTTGAGGTAGAGCAGGAAATTTACCCAAAAGGTGAGGATTAGGCAAAGAAGAAGTGCTGCTCTAGGGAGGGTGTCTTATGCGTTCAGAAATCATCAATAACTGGTTGATACCTACCCTTTGTAAGCTTGTCCTTCCTTTAGCAGTTCCTCTTACCTTCAGCTATGCTACTGCCACTCCTACTGCTGCCGACACGCTTTGGTATAACGGTGACCCCGATGGGCAAGGCTTCGCAGCGAATCAGATATTCTGGCTTGGTCAACGACAATCTAACCGGACTATTTGGAGCGACTTTACTATTCCAACTACTGATGAGGGTTGGAACATTGACACGGTTTGGTCTAACAACCTGCTATATTCTCAAGCTTCTGCTCCAACAGCTTCTTGGGGAATTGTAACAAACCTCTCACAACGAATAGATGATGCACCATTTTTGAACGGCGAAACTGTTGCTTTTGGTCGTAGTCCTGCGTCAATAATCCCTACTACTTTCACCGTCTCTGATCAACCTGTATCCACTCTCTCCGTTTCAGGGTTAGATCTTTACCTTGAGCCAGGAACTTATTGGTTGACAGTGACTCCATTTTACGATTTAGGAGATGGTTACAGTATCCCTGCTGCTGCTATTGCCACTACAAGCGGTACAAATGCCATTGGGACACCTCCTGGCAACAACGGGAACTCATTTACGGTAGGCTACAGTATTGATTTCTATCCTGACAACCGAGATTATTCGATGGGCATCAGTGGCACAGTATCGAGATCTGTTCCCGAACCAACTTCTATGTTGAGTATGTTGTTGTTTGGTGCTTTGGCTGCTGGTTCCCTATTGAAGCGTCAGTAAATCTTTGCCCTTGGCTTCGAGAGTAGTGGGGTTGGCTTGCAAAGTATTTTTCCGTCTAGATTAGTCCTGCTGGTGAGCAAATTGATAAGCGCCCAGGAGAGAAAGCGCGATCGCAACAGCAAGTAAAATCGGTATCGAGTACCAAGGAAACTGCGACAACGGTAAATAGGCAGCGGAGCGAAGCCCAATGCTGGTATACGTTAGAGGCAGTAGATAGACAATTGCTTTCAAGGCTGCTGGTAGCGTTGCTGGGTCAAAAAACGTTGCCCCTAAAAATGACATGGGAATGATCAAGAAGTTGTTGTAAAGACCTACACTTTCAAGAGACTTCACATTTAACCCAACAAGTACGCCTAAAGCCGCAAATCTAACCACTCTCCCCAGAAGATTGTGAGAGTGTCTGCCAAAACAGTTTGTAACTGCGAACCTTTATGGGGTTGATTGAAGGAGAGAGAAAAATCCGGTTTCACAAGTGCAGGTTAATGACATTTTCCTTAATATTACTTGACCTTTCACTAGCTGGTATTACAGAAAGGGGTCAAGGTGAAATGGCTTTTACCCTCACTCCTTGACCCAATGAATTAGTGCTACAGGTTAAATGTGCAATAGCTTAGTACTTTTGGATAAATCGCTCTATCTCTAGATCTGAGGCAACTTGAGCAAGTTTAAAGAGATCAGTCGGGTTAGCCATATGCGGCAATCTACCTAAAATTGGAACGTTTGTTAGAGACTGGATGAGGTGAACGGGTGCCCAATCAGCAATCTCTTCGTCTGAACGAGGGTTAACGCAATTGAGGACTATTCCTTTGAGGTGGACATTTGATTGACGTGCTAGGGCAACATTAGCGACAGCTTGTGCGATCGCACCCAGCTTCACTGGAACCACCAATACCACGGGTAACCGCCAATCCCTTGCCAAATCTGCCACCGTTAGTTCGTGAGTAATTGGTGAACCGAGTCCTCCTAAGGCTTCCACCAGTACTAACTGGCATCGCTGTTGTAAGGAAGTAAACGCCTGCCAAGCCAGTCCTAGATCAACTAAGCGTCCTTCTCGTTCTGCTGCTATGGGTGGAGCAACAGGTGTCTGAAAGTGCAAAGGTGTAATCTCTTCTGGGGTTTGCTTGAGGTCAAAGAGTTTTTGGTATAACTCGCAATCACCTATCCCCGTCTGAATCGGCTTCAAAATTCCCAAACTCTCTTGAGGACGGTACGTCTGCCAATAAGCAGCAAGCGAACAGGTCAAAACAGTTTTTCCTGTCTCTGTATCCGTGCCAGCAATCAATAAGCTACTGTGCATCTAGGTTTAGATTGTGGTGCTAGGCAAAAATTAATCAGTTAGTATCTGAGAGAACTTAATTCAGATAAACCTGAATTACTGTGGGTACTGAAGACTAGTAGACAGCTGGAAGCGTGTCGGTCTTTGGGCAATTACGTCAATTGTATAGTTACCAGCACGCAAGACCTGAGACTGCCAAAACTGGACTCCCGAAGCATCTGCTATTACCTGACCCCCAGGATCGCGAATTGTTAAAGACACACCACCGTCTTGCACTTCTGCCGCTAGCTGCTGTCCTTCCTGAGCATTGATCAAGTAGCGCTTGATCGTTCGTGGACCCGTTTGATCAGCAAGCTGCAACGTTCCTTGACCTTCTGCAAAGTTCAACCGTTCTGTGTCATAGCTAACCTGTGGTGACGGTGATGTTGTTGGTTGTGTTGTTGGGGGCGCTGGGTTAGTCAAACCCAACGATAAATTGTAGTTGCTCCTTGGCAAACCTTGAACTGGACGCAGTTGAACAGTGTAATCTCCATTAAAGGGTAGCGTTCCCTGCCATCGCGGCACACGGTTAGCTTGATTATCAACTGGGTTTTGGTCTGGCCCAAGTACCGTCATTAAAACCCCTTCACCATTAAGAGAGGCTCTAAGCTGTTGGTCTTGTGTACCTGGAACAATATAGTTAATCGTTGAATTCGCGTTTATGGTTCCCGCTCTTGAGACAGCTTGACCAGCGGACAGATTCACACGCTGACTAAATGATGTAGGTTGCGTTGGCGATGGCGTTGGTGTCTGTGTTGGCGATTCTGTGGGTGATTCTGTGGGTGATTCTGTGGGTGATTCTGTGGGTGATTCTGTTGGGGTTGGGGTTGGTAACTCAGTGAAAGGCGTTGTGGGCGTAGGTGTCACCTGAGCATTTTGTGAATTGCGGATACTGCTGATAATTGCCCAAGAGCCAAGTCCTGCCAGCAATGCCAATGCTGCACCAATTCCCACGACAGCCCAAGGATTATCCCAAATTGAGTTAGCTCTAGGTTCAGGAATTACAGGGTCAGATTGATTTGGGATTCTGGGTCTTGGATTAGCTGGTGGTTCCGGGCGACGTCCCACTGGCATTGTCGCCATATTGGAAACATTGCGGTCTGGTTGTTGAGGTTGAGGTTGAGGTTGAGGCAGGGGAGCTGGCTGTGGCGCAACTGAGCCGTGCGATTGAATCGCTTGCATCACTTCCATTGCTGACTGATAGCGATCGCCTGGTCGATAACTCAGCATCTTGTTCAAGATGTTGGCTAATTCATCAGTAACATTGACCCACCGACGCCAGCGCCAAATTAGCTGAGTATCATCAAAAAGTGACTGTGGCTCTTTACCTGTCAAGAGTACCACCGCTGAAACGGCTAAGGAATAGAGGTCACTACTGGGATAAGCTCTACCTGTCTGAATTTGCTCACTAGGCGCATAACCCACTTTCCCAACAGTAGTTACTGGAGCCGTAGAATTAGGAGACTGAAAACGGGTTGCCAGTTCTTTCACAACACCAAAGTCAATCAATACAGGCAGATTGTCTGTGTTACGCAGCATTATATTATCCGGTGTAATATCCCGGTGAATAATGCTTTTACTATGGACGTGGTCTAAAACTGGTAATAACTGTAGTAATAGCTGTCGTACCTCGGCTTCTGAGAAGACCCCAGATCCAGAGTTCGCCATTGTTCCCGTTGTTGTTGGGGTCGGAATCCCCAAATTCTGATTCTGAGTTTGAGCCTCCCCACCCGATTGCTGAGCTTTGCGATCGTTGAGTAACTCGCGGTAAGTTTTCCCTTCCACATAGTCCTGCACCAAGAACAGCCGTCCCCCTTCCTCAAACGTTGCTCTAAACTGAGGAACTTGCGGGTGCTTAATCTGATAGAGTGCCGTTGCCTCTCGTTGGAACAGCTCCTTTGATTTCTCTAGTACAAAAGGCTCACTCTGAGGTGGAATCAATTCCTTAAGAGCACAAAGTTCATTAAAGCGTCCTTGGTCCTCAGCTTTATAAGTCCGACCAAATCCACCTTGACCAAGAACACTGAGCAAGTGGTAGCGATTTTGCAGAATAGTTCCAGAGGCGATTGGTGGTTCCATGAGTGTGTAAATCGGTTTTTACGAGAAAGAGGAAGGATGCCTAACGGCAAGCTGAACTTACTCCCGAATGCAGCAACCTGTCATCACTATGTTAGAGTATCGTGAATGAACCAACTCGCCAATAGTAGTTTTAAAAATGAACTACTGTTTTTTTTGTTGCTAGAGATTATTCAATCTCTCAAGTATTTTCTGTAACTTAATAATATTAAGAACGTTTAGTTATAAAAATTTATATTTTTTTAATCTTTGTAAATAAAATCATGTTATTTACCACTTATCTGATTGAAGCGCCAAGCATCCTTAACCAGAATGGTTAAAAAGTACTTAAATATTGTCCTTTACCATACAGATTAAATTCAAGAGACTTAGGAATAGTAAACACGCTGCTTGATTGATCACTATTACACTTCAGCTTCGAGCCATAGTTTTTTGGGCAGTGGTTGTTGAAGTGAATCAATGATTATCAATAAAGTTTTTACTACTATAGAAAAATAAATTTGCTTGTTGCTGTTGATAGAGATGTTCTTCTGGAGGAACTGCAAGAATTTCCCTCCAAGCCAATTTTGATCAAATTCTGAGAAAAGTTTACAATCTAGTGATGATAAGATTGCAGTGAAATGAGCTTCGAGGGTCTGCTGTGAGCCGTTCTGCAACTTTAACGCTTCAGCCCACACTGCCGCCGATTGCGGACAACAATCGTCTCCGACTATTTTCAGGTTCTGCTAACGTTCCGCTTTCTCAGGAAGTGGCTCGTTATCTTGGCATGGACTTAGGACCGATGGTTCGCAAGCGGTTTGCAGATGGAGAGTTATATATCCAAATTCAAGAATCAATCCGTGGCTGTGACGTTTACCTTATTCAACCAACTTGCCAACCCGTAAATGCCCACCTGATGGAGTTACTGATTATGGTTGATGCCTGCCGTCGTGCCTCAGCGCGGCAAATCACCGCAGTAATTCCTTACTATGGTTATGCCAGAGCAGACCGCAAAACAGCGGGTCGTGAGTCAATTACGGCGAAGCTAGTTGCTAACCTGATTACTGAGGCAGGTGCGAGTCGGATTTTGGCAATGGATTTACATTCTGCCCAAATTCAGGGATATTTTGATATTCCGTTTGACCATGTCTATGGCTCTCCGGTGCTGCTAGACTACCTGGAAAGGAAGCAACTCTCCGATATTGTTGTTGTTTCCCCCGATGTGGGGGGCGTAGCAAGAGCGAGAGCTTTTGCCAAAAAGCTGAATGATGCGCCACTGGCAATTATCGATAAACGACGGCAAGCGCATAATGTTGCGGAAGTGATGAACGTCATTGGGGATGTCGAGGGTAAGACAGCGGTACTGGTAGACGACATGATTGATACAGGTGGCACTATTTGCGAAGGAGCAAGAATCCTACGTGAAGAAGGCGCTCGCCAAGTCTATGCTTGCGCTACTCATGCCGTTTTTTCACCACCCGCTATTGAGCGTTTATCGAGTGGAGTGTTTGAAGAAGTAATTGTGACAAACACAATTCCGGTTCCTGAAGAAAACCGCTTTGAACAGCTAACAGTGCTTTCGGTAGCGAACTTGCTAGGTGAAACCATTTGGCGCGTCCATGAGGACACTTCAGTCAGCAGCATGTTTCGATAGAGCCTGAGGACTGAAGTCGGGCATTCACGGATGAAGCCTGCCTGAGAGCAGGCTTTATGTTTTTTTATTAGGGTGCATCACCTTCTTGAGTCGTTAGTATCTTGCAGCTTGCAAGATTTGCTCGATGGCTATTATTCTGACACCTGAAGAGATTGCTCAGTATCGCTCTGCATGGGCAAATAATCCAAAAGCGATCGCCGATCTTGATGTCATTGAGGCTTGTGATGGAGATTTGCAACGTGCGTCTCGCGTACTATCGCGTAGGGCAGGGGCGGAAGACGATAGATTTGTTTCAAATCGTCTGGAGCAAGGATTAAAGCAATGCCGCGATGCTATCTGTGAAAAAGAATTTAAAGATGACTTGTTACCGGAACTGTTAGAAGTAGTGAAGGAATCTTTAGCAGCAAATAGTCAGTCTTTCCTCGTGGCACTAGAAATCCCAGTTGCTCTGTACATCACCAAAGTAGGCGTGAATAATTTTTGTAAGTCTTCTGACTTATCGTTAGAGGGGCAAAAAAGGAAGTTTCTGTGTCTGAATTGGGCAGGAGGTCTAGCAGATTTAAAGGAGCAATATACCTCTTTGGAACTCCAAAAGCAATCTTCAGACTGGTGGATTAACGACTAATTTATGTATCTAGTGGATACGAATGTTTGGCTTGAACCCCTGTTGCAGCAAGATAGGGCTGAAGAAGCAGTTCAGTTTCTTACCCAAACGCCAACAGAAAATCTCTTCATTACTGATTTTTCTTTTTATTCGATTGGAATATTGCTGACAAGGCGAAATAGACCTAATATACTGCTAGATTTTGTTCAGGATGTTTTCACCAACGGTGCTGTGGTGCTACTCCGTTTGGAGCCTCAAGAGATGCCTAACTTAGTTGCAGCAATCAATCAATTTAATCTAGATTTTGATGATGCTTATCAGTACGTGACTGCCCAGAGAAATAACCTGGTAATTGTGAGTTTCGATAATGACTTTAACCGCACACCAGAAGGCAGAAGAACACCTGCTGAAATTGTCGGCTAGACTCCTGTAGCTGTGAAAGCAGCCCAGTAGTATGGATTAGCGAAGGGCTTCGGCTGGCGATCGGGAGCCTGAATTTTATCTAGAGTTCGGTTAAGAGAGTCGTGAAATTCAAAGCGATCGCCTTTGGAAAGCTGGGCAAGAATTCCATCAATTTGCGGTTGATATTTGGCAAAGACGGCTTCAAAATCTTCGCTGGTCAAATCCCGCAGCCATTTTTGAGCTTGGTTAAGAGCAATGGCAACATCTCTCGCTTCTAGTTTGGAAAAGTTTTTGAGGTTTTCATAAAATTTGATCGTCAAGAAGCAGGTTGAGAGGTCATTCACAGCCCAAAGGCTGCTGACGACACTGAGGGCACCAGCATACAGAAAGGCGCTAGGCAAACCGATGTACTCATCACTAATGCTGGTGAAGTCAGTCAAGCCAGTCTCGCAGGCAGAGAGGGTAACGAGGCGGCATTGGCTGAGATCAAGACCAAAGATTTCCCCAAGAGTGAGGGGTTGCCTATCAGCTAAGAGTAAAGCTGATTTCAGGGGCGATTCAAAGTTAAACTCGCCGTGACAAGAGAAGTGAACGCAATGGGCAGCGCGTAGATGTTCTGTGTAGGGGATAGTGTTGAAGATATCTTTTTTGGCGTTTTTTTCAACCAGAACATAAGCAAGTTCAAAGAAGCGATGAATAGTTTGAACCTCCAAATTGGCATAGAACAGGTCTTCAGTAGGGTTTTGAACTCCAAAGAAGTAGCTGAAGTCAGGACGTTTTTGTTTTTCAGTTAGCTGCAATAGCTGACAACTGGGTGCATAACGGACACCTCTGGGGAATTTGTCTAAAAGGCATTTGTCCTTCTGGTTAGGCAATGGCAAAGCATGAAGGGGAAATAGGTGCAGGAACAAATGGGGAATCAAAATCACCCTGTCGCAAGTGTCTGGTACATGGGCAAGGACTGCCTCTAGATGCAGGATTTGAGTAAGGCGATTGAGACGGGACTCTAGCTTGTCTTTCCAATGTTCTTTGGAGGGTTGCGCGTAGTTCTGTAAATACTCAATGATCCAGTTAATTAAGTCTCGTCCATCTTTTGGAGAAGATTGCCAAACGGTTATACCAGGGCTTTGGTGGGTGATGATGAATGCCAGGAAGGTTTCATCCAGGATGTACCACTCTATGAGGACAGTTTTGTCATCGGGTAGCAATTCCTGTATCTGCTGGAAGCTGATAGGTTCGACTCGTTGGGTAAGACTGAAGGTGGGATCGATTGGCTGGATTTGCTGGGTAATTAGGTCATTTAGTTGTTGCTGTAAGACATTTACACGAGTATGGTCGGTGCCTCCACCAACTGTCGATGAATTACTGGAAAATTGGCTACGCTCATCGCTCAATATACTCCCACCTGTCTGGTTGCTTCTAGCAATGTCAATCCGTCGCTGTTCAGCCGCAATTTCCCGGCGAAGTCGGTTGAGTTCGTTGAGGACAGCTTCGGGAATGTCGCCTTTGGGGTAGAGGTCACGGGTCGCGAGGAGTTCGACTAGGTTGCGGGCTTTGCTGCGCTCGACATATTCTATCGCTTGGTCGTGATAGCCTAGCTCTAGGCAAACATTCACCATACATTGATAGAGATCATTCGATTCTTCAGCTAGTTTTTGTTTGTCTTCTTCTATTCCAGAGCCAGAGAATATCTCGTTACGCAGGGATTCTACAGTATCAATAGCTACAGCAAAGGCATCATAAGCCTTATGTAGCTGTTGGAAATCTTGGTAAGTAACACCAAGGTTAAATTGAGTGCTTACATTTTCTTGGGGAAAGGCTGAACGGGTATATACCTCCAAAGCAGATAAGAAATGGTAGATCGCTGTTTCTAAATTCTCTGCCCGTTCTCCCCAGAGGCGGTTTCTATAGGTAGCACCCAGATTGTTTTGAGTTTCTGCCCAAGCATACGGAAATGCTTCGCGGGTGCGTACCTCCAAGGCAGCTAAAAAACAGCGGATTGCCGCTTCGACATTCTCTGCCTGTTCTCCCCAAATACGATGTCTGTAGGCATTGCCTAGATTGTTTTGGGCATTTCCCCATTCTTGAGGAAAGTCTTCGCGGGTGCATATCTTTGAAGCAGCTAAGAAACAACCAATTGCAGCTTCTATATTCTCTGCCCTCTCCCCCCGAACGCGGTTCTTATATGCTGCACCTAAATTGATTTGGATCGCTGCCCAGCCATAGGGAAAGTCTTGGCGGGTGTATTCCAACGCCTCTGAGAAACAGCGGATTGCTATTTCCAAATTCTCTGCTCTCCCCCCCTGGATGCGGTAAAGATAGGCAACGCCCAGCTTGTTTTTGGTATCTGCCCAGTTAGAGGGAAAGGCTTCACGGGTGTATATCTCCAAAGCCTCTGAGAAACATCTGATAGCTGCTTCTAAATTCTCCGCTCTTTCCCCTTGGCGGAGGTCAATATAGGCAATACCCAGCTTATTTTTGGTCTCTGCCCAGTCATAGGGAAAGGCTTCACGGGTGTATACCTCTAAAGCCTCTGAGAAACAATGGATAGCTGCCTCCAAATTCTCTACCCTTTCTCTCCAGATGCGATTAAGGTAGGCATTGGCCAGATTGATTTGGGTATCTGCCCATTCTTGAGGGACGGCTTTGCGGGTAAATATCTCCAAAGCCTCTGAGAAACAGTGGATAGCTGCTTCCAAATTCTCTGCCTTTTCTCCCCAGATGCGGTAAAGATAGGCAAGGCCCAGATTGTTTTGGGTTCCTGCCCATTCTTGGGGGAAGAAATCGCGGGTGCGTACCTCTAAAGCCGCTGAGAAACAACGAATTGCTGCTTCCAAATTCTCCGCCCTCTGTCCCTGGAGTCGGTACATAAAGGTACCGCCCAAATTGTTTTGGGTGGTAGCCCATTGTTCTGGTAAGGAATCGCGGGTGCGTACCTCCAAAGCAGCTAAGAAACAACGGATTGATGCTTCCAAATTTTCTGCCCTCTCCCCCCGCAGACGGTTACGATATTCAATGCCCAGATTGTTTTGGGTTCTTGCCCAGTCTTCGGGGAAGGCTTCGCGGGTAAAGACTGTTGTAACAATCTCGTTGCATATAATTGCAATTTCCAGATTACTAGCGCGGTTGCCCAAGGGGAACTGCTGAATGAGGGCACTGAAATCGCCAATAGATCCTGCTATGTCATATGCTATCTTTGGCTCCACTTCCGGCAGGGTAGCACTTGCCCAGCTTCGCAACACTTGAGCAAAGTTATCATCCAGTTGGTCTAAGTTCTCTTGCAGCAACGGGTAAACCACTTGCGGATTGCCATTGCTGTCTGCGGTTATCAGCAATACCTGCAAGAAGAATGAGAGTTGGGACTCAGAATTTGGAAGAGTGGAAGAAGTGGGGGTTGAGGATGACAATCCCAGTACCTTAGCTAGCTGACGGGCAACATCAATTAAAAAATCAGCGGCGTTGCGATCGCCCTTCTCTTCCAACACCTCTGCTACCTGTACCATTGTCTGCACGAACCCAGCATCAACTAAATCTGGGTTAGCATTCAAAATCTGTGGTTCCTCGCCACTAGGACAACTCAACAGTCCATTAATCAGATTGATGTAGGCTTCGCGGCGTTGTTCCTTCATGAGGCGAACTCAGGTAATCTAAAAACTGTTCAGGAACAATACGAAGTTCTCCAGATTTACACTGGTCAATATCTAGCCAAAGTGCTGTTCCTTTGTGCTCTCCCTCAAGAAATTCTATTTGGTCGAGTTGATAAAACTTTGGGTCAACAAAATCACATTGATACAATTGAATAATTTCATGACCCGGTTGACCGTTGTAGATAAATAGATTTTCAATACAACCTAAGTATTTAATATTAGTGAGTTCGGCTTCGAGTTCTTCTTGAAACTCTCGTTTTAAAGCATCATAGCTAGTTTCACCAAAATCAACACCCCCACCTAAGGCTCGATAAAATGTCTCTTGCTTAACTGGATCGTAACCTTCCGAAAGAAAGATGCGATCGCCATCTCGAATCAATCCCAGTACTATTACACGGATTTCCTTAGGTGGGTTCATTGCTGCTTTTAGCCGTTCTATATGCCTACCTGTGCAACTGAAAACTTCGAGATTTTAGATTGTCCTAACCTAACCTGCACTTTTGGCTGTTAGCAAGTTGCTTTAGTTTTGCTGAGCTTCCGAGAAAAGAGCACGCCGATCATTGTCTATCGGCCAGTCTTCATTTTCGCCACCAAGGCATAAGCGCTCAATTATTACATATTCCTTGGAAAGCTGCCTGAGGGAATTGATTAAGACATCAATTGCGATCGCATCACTGGTACCTAAATCAAACCAACAGCGTGCCCAAGTGCCTTCAAACTCAAAATCACTCTTATTATGCATCACCGACATCAAGCTGCTGTCTGCTACCTTGTCGTCATACTCCATGTAGCCGATATCAATCCCAACATCCTGAACCTGGAGGTTTTCCGCATCGAAGCCTCCCAGCTTACCGAGGAAGAACCAGGAGTTGAACAGTTCCTCAACATATTCCTTTTCCATTGAAGAGGGAACTGTGGTGAACTCCAGCCAAATCCACAAATCAAAAGGGTTAAATTCGCGAAACACTACCTGCATGATATTCACTGCTTTACTCAGTCGTGACTATTCTATCGAAAAGCACTACAAACGCTTGCTTAACAGGCTTATTGCTGTAATTCCTCTCCTTCATCAAGCTAAGTATTCCATTTGAGGACTTGAGGACTGGTTAATCGGCAACTAAATGAAGGATTATGAAGAAAGATATCTTTTACAGGCTGGTGCAAGACCAAGCACGGCACACCTGTCACATTAATCTACCTTAGAGAGCAAAAGTCATGGCAACATCAAATAGTGAATTTGAAATCACCAAAACTGAGGAAGAGTGGCGCAAAGTTCTGACACCGGAACAGTTTCAGGTGATGCGGAAACATGGCACGGAACGCGCCCACACTAGCCCACTGGATAAGCAATATGGCAAGGGTACCTTTGTCTGTGCGGCGTGCGACCTGCCACTATTTTCATCTGAAACCAAATTCAACAGTGGTACTGGCTGGCCGAGTTTTTACGATCCGATGGAAAACGCGATCGCTACAACCGTAGATAAGTCGCTGTTTATGACGAGGACTGAAGTGCATTGCCGTCGCTGCGGTGGGCATTTGGGTCATGTGTTTAACGATGGTCCAAAACCTACTGGTAAACGCTACTGCATGAACGGCGTTTCGCTTAAGTTTATTGGAGACTGAACCTTATAGACTATCGACAGTTTAGTTGAGGTGTGATCGCTCACCTCAACTCACCTAAATACCAATGCTATTACGAAAAATTTAGATGTCCGACGA